>JAUYSM010000042.1 GCA_030696315.1 Pseudohongiella sp.
TATTGGCACCTTTAGTGAGGGGTGGGACGAGTTCTCAACGAGTCTGTGCAGTACGAATCGCCAGAAGTTGCGCTAGTCCCTCCACCCCGACAAGCCCTTTATGACCTGTCAGGGAAGAACATACAAGTTGCGCACCGCCGGAGGCCCCTTCAAATGATGTGGCTAGTCCGGAGCTGCTCCACGTGTCCCTTGCGGTCACCCCGCTATATCCCGCTATACCTATACCCCGCTTCCCTTGTGGTCTCCCCGCAATTTGAAATGCCTCAAAAAAAAACGGGCACCCCGCTTTCGGAATGCCCGCTTTTTTTTATCCAAAAGATCAATCCGGCAATGCCACCGCTGTCAATGTACCACCGGTCTGCAGCATCACATACTGCTTACCTTTATGCACATAACTGGACATACCAAATCCACTGTCCGCCGGCACCTGCACACGACCAATCTCACGACCAGTCATCTTATCCACCGCAAACAGATAAGGCGTCTCATCACTGCCCGTGCCCGCATACAACAACATATTGGCAGTCACTGTCATTGGCGCTAACGAACCATTGCCAGTCTGACCAATATCAATGCCAGCCAACGCAGGATGATTACGGATACGATCAGGTGTATCGCCCACCGGAATCATCCAAAGGTGCTCGCCCGTGTTCATATCAATTGCCGTGATTCGGCTATAGGGCGGCTTGAACAATGGCAGACCTTGAGGTCCACGCACAGGCATCGCACGCAGAGATGCATATGCCGAGAACGTGGTGCCCGTAGGCATCTCGATCATCGAGTCCCGCTCCTGAGACGGCGTCACCATACGTGACGAGCACGCAGAACGCGATGTCACATACAGGATACCTTTCACTGGATCTGCCACTGCCGGGCCGGGAATGTTAGCGCCGCCACCATCACCAGGACACCACAATGCAGCCACTTTGCCGATGTCGTTATCACGGTGAAGCGGTGGATTAAACAAGGGCCCGATTTCATAGTCAGCAATCGCTTCGATCGCTTGAGCGCGCAGCTCAGGAGTGAAGTCGATCAGGTTGTCATGGGTCAGACCCTGCATGTCAAACGGTGCAGGTTTGGTCGGGAAAGGCTGCGTCGCCGCCAGTTTTTCACCAGGGATACGTGACGGCGGTACCGGTCTGTCTTCAAAAGGCCACAGTGGTTCACCGGTCAGACGGTTAAATGCATACACAAACGCCTGCTTTGTCGCCTGCGCAACCGCAGGTACTTTCTGCCCATTGATGGTCACATCCAGCAGCACGGGTGCTGTCGGGGTGTCATAGTTCCAGACGTCGTGGCGTACCAGCTGGTAGTGCCAGACGCGCTCACCGGTACTGGCATTCATCGCAATGATGCTGGTGCCAAACAGATTGTCACCCGGGGTGTGTCCACCATAGTAGTCAATGGTTGGCGGGTTAGTAACTGCATACACAATATTGTTTTCAATATCGGCAGACAGCGGCGCCCACGGTGATACTTCACCGGTCAACTCACGAGGATTGGGGATGCCTTCCCAGGTTTCGATGCCGAACTCGCCGGCTTCCGGGATCACGTTGAACTTCCATTTGAACTCGCCGGTTTTGCCGTCGAATGCCAGGATGTCGCCCGGGATATTTTCAATACGGGTCTGGTTGTATCCCTGCTCGGCAGAGTTACCAACCACAACCGTGCCATTTACGAAAATGGGTGGTGATGATGCGGTGATGTAACCTTCTTCCAACGGAATACCGTAGTACGGGTCAAAGTCGTAACCCATGTACTCAGCGATAATTCGCTGCATGTCGACTACGCCGGTTTCGGGGAAACCATCCAGGCCAACGGGACCGCCAAATCCCTCGAGAGGGGCGCCGGTTTCTGCATCCAGCGCGGTCAGGAAAAATGCCGGGCTGATGATATAAATCACGCCTTTACCGTCCACTTCGCCATACGCTACGCCTTTACCATAGTCTTTACGCATGGAGTATTCATAACGGAAGGTGTGCGGTTCGCGGTATGACCAGATGGTCTCACCGGTTTCCGGGTCAATGGCAATCACGTGACGGCGGTCGCCGGCAACGGTATAGAGTTTGCCGTTTACGTAGCTGGGGGTTGATCGACCGCTGCTGGCATTAAAGCTTGCGCCATCCCAGACCCAGGCAGTTTTCAGCTGTGTAAAGTTGTCGGCATTAATTTGTGTGGCGGGAGTGTAGCGAGTATGCGCGTGATCACCACCCAGCGTGACCCATTCAACAGTTTCCTGTTGCGCATGGCCTTGAGTGCTCAGGCCGATACCGATCGCCAGCAAAGCTGCCAGTCTGCGCGTGCTGACTGACATGCCAGTGCCGGCATGTTGTTTTATTTTCATTATTGTGGCTCCTGGTTTTTTTGTTTAGCCGGGGACTGAGTACCTGATTGGCTTCATTCCCTGAGCCGCAGATTATGCCTGATCGATCACGCCTGCAAGTGTGAATTGTTACAGTCTGTGCAGCAGCGGAACGCAAGACCACCACGTGACAAACATCAATTTTTTTGTGAATGAGTTCAGGTTTTGTTGGAGTTGGCATTAATTTTTGTATACTCGCGCACAATCCTTTAATCGCTACTCAATCTAGAACGGGGAAATGATGATATCAGCGCAAAACCACACCACGGATGTGATCATTATCGGAGCGGGGCTATCCGGTATCGGTGCCGCTGTTCACTTGCAAAAGCACTGTCCAGGCAAGTCTTATCTGATCCTCGAAGCGCGCGCAGCTATGGGAGGCACCTGGGATCTGTTTCGTTATCCGGGCATTCGATCTGACAGTGACATGCACACCCTGGGCTATAACTTCAAACCATGGACGGCTGCCAAAGCCATTGCCGATGGTCCATCAATATTGTCTTACGTTAACGAGACCGCGCGCGAACATGGCATCACCCCTCATATTCGTTACGAGCATACATTGCTGGCCGCTGACTGGTCTGATGAAAAGGGCTGTTGGACTCTAACAGTGCAAACGGCACAAGGCGAGCAGCGCCTGGGCTGTCGCATGCTGCTGATGTGTTCCGGGTACTACAATTATGGTGATGCTTATACACCGGAGTTTGCAGGCAGAGAACAGTTCAAGGGGCAGGTTGTGCATCCCCAGCACTGGCCTGAGCATCTGGATTATCGTGGTAAGAAGGTTGCTATCATTGGCTCTGGTGCCACAGCGATGACCTTGGCTCCTTCCATGGCGGATGCGGCAGCCAGTGTGACCGTGATACAGCGCTCGCCAACGTACGTGGTGTCGCGTCCGGATCGGGATGCCATTGCAAACACCTTGCGTAAGTTCCTGCCCGAGTCATGGGCTTACGCCGTTACCCGCTGGAAAAATGTGGCGCTCAGCCAATATGTGTACCGACGTTCGCGCAAACAGCCTGAAAAGCTCAAGCAGCAGCTGCTTAGCCTGGTGCGCAAGGAGTTGGGTGACGACTACGATGTTGAGAAACACTTCACTCCACGCTACAACCCTTGGGATCAACGTTTGTGTCTGGTGCCCAATGCGGATTTATTCAAGTCCATCAAATCCGGTAAAACCACGATGGTCACTGAGCACATCAAGGGTTTTACTGAGCAGGGTGTTGAGCTGCTCAATGGTCAGATAGTCGAGGCCGATATTATTGTGACGGCAACAGGTTTGACCCTGCAGGTCTTGGGCGGTGCGCAGTTCAGTAAAAACGGCAAGGTGTTGGATTTTGCCGAGACCTGGTCATACAAAGGTCTGATGTTTTCCGGTGTGCCCAACATGGTGTTCACCTTTGGTTACATCAATGCGTCATGGACTTTGCGAGCTGATTTGATTGCTGAATTCTTTTGTCGTTTGATCAATGAAATGGATCGCCAGAACAGCAAGGTATGCACACCCGAGCTGCGGTTGAGTGATATGGATATGCCACCCAGGCCTTTTATAGATGATTTTTCAGCAGGTTACATGCAGCGCATGATGCATCGCTTCCCGAAACAAGGTGATCGGGCGCCATGGTTGAATACCCAGAATTATGCGAGTGATCGCAAAATGTTGCGGCATGCACCGTTAAATGATGGTGTCATGCAGTTTCACTGAAAAACCTTTTACTGGCAAAGACAGCAGCCTTCCAGCCGCTGTTATCGGGCCGCATCTGCAGCCGCGGAGGCGGTCACCGGCACATCACGTGCGCCTTGATAACCCTTTTCAAGCGCACTCCAGTGTCTGACATCAAAATGAAAGCCAGTCTCACGTCTCTTCCATTTGTTTAATGATCGGCGCAGGCGGCTGAGATTGCTTTGACACCAGCTGTCGTCACCACCTTTGTGCTGTGTGCTTTTGTCGAAATCAATCAAAAAAATCTGACCTTGGTTATTGAGCAGAATATTACAGGCGTTCAGATCTGCGTGTTCTATGGCGTTTCTATGGAAACGTCTGATTACCATGCCGATCGCTTCCCAAGTCTTTTCCGGCAGATTCTCCCGACATAAAATCTCGGCAAGCGTTTGCGAATTGGCGATACGTTCAGCAATCATCTGCCCTTGATAACAAAACAGCGAACTGCGCTCGCAGCGTACCGCTACAGGTTTCGGGACCGGCAGCCCAAGCTCGCGCATGGTGGCGAGCAACTCGAATTCACGCCACATACGGGTGCGATTCAAGCCGTTGAAGATATATGTGTTTTTTACGAATTTTCCCAGCAGCCCGCCACGATGGTAGCGCTTGAGAATCAGGGGTGTTTGCTCGTGCTCAAAAAAAACCACGGTACCACGGCCTTGAGCGTCCGTGCGGACATCGGATGTTGATGCCCCACTACTTAACGACGGATCAGTGCACGTGTTTTGCGCAATAGAACCCGGCTGAGAAAATAATTCGTCCGGGAAATTGCTGAAAACCGTCTGGTTATACAGCACATGAGAATTTTTATGGCGATATTGTGTTGTTCTCATCACGTCGCTTGTTACGTTTTTATCCAGTCTTTGGGATGTTTAGTACGGATACTCGACACATCGGAGATTACCTCGCCTTTTTCCGATAAGATAGCGCTTTTTTACACGAAGCAGACTGAAGTGGATCAATATCAAGTACCTGAACCGCGCTGGAGCGATGGTTTGCAAGGGCGTTTTCTGCGACTGGCTGCCAGTGGCCTGCTGCCTGCACGCTGGTTCTTGCCGGTGTTACCAGCAATTGAACAGAGGGTGGCGCGCACCGGTCACCTTCAGCTTGAGATTGTCAGCCACTGCTGGCAATACGCCCATATGCTGGTGTACCAGCTGAGTTCGCTGGTGCTCTCTCCCCCGCAAAACTGCACGGTCACCATGACGGTTTATTTTGGTGAAGAAGATGCAAAAACGCTGGCGCTACTAGAGCATTTTGCTGCCTTGCAAGTGCCCAATGTGGTGTGGAACTGGCAGTGCCTGCCACGTCAGGCGCTGTTTCGCCGCGCCATCGGGCGTAATCTGGCTGCCCGCCACAGCAAAGCTGATTGGGTATGGTTTACTGATTGTGATGTATTGTTCCGCAAGGGTTGCCTGGACGGGTTGGCTGACGCGCTGCAAGGCCGACGCGACGTGCTGGTGTTCCCTGCGCGTGAGTATTGCACGGGTTTGTTGCCCTACGATGCCCCGATTCTGCAGCCAGATATGGACAATCTTTCCGTGTTGGATGTCGATGAACACTTGTTCTCGGTATTCCCGCGCGACCGTGCGACCGGCCCCCTGCAGATAACGCACGGCGATGTTGCCAGAGCGGTGGGGTATTGCGAAAGTCTGCCGTACTATCAGCGGCCGTCAAATACCTGGTGCAAGGCGTATGAGGATCGCGCCTTTCGCTGGCTATTGCGCTCGCAAGGCGTAGCACTGGATGTCAACGGTGTTTTTCGAATACGGCATGTGGCTAAAGGCAGATACACCGGCGGAAAACTCAACACCGGCCTGCGCAGCAGTTTGCGCAGGCTGATGGCTCGCATTCAGGGCTGATGCTTGACAAAAATCAGCTCAGGGCTGGCCCCTGAGCATCTTCAGACCAACTGCTCTGCTTTGGGCAAATCCTTTCCAATAGGTGTGTTGTGGATTGGGCATGCCTTCATGATTGAGGGAGTACACAGCCTCGGCTCCATCTTCCAGAATATCCAGATATTCCCGACGTTCGCTAATGCCTTTTAAGTGCAGATCCAGAAAGGCAGTCACGAAGTGCTGCAGAATGTTATTCATCAGTAAAGTGTCCCATACGCCATCAGTGTAGTGACCTGCGCCGGTCTGGTCTTCGCGGTCATAAAACTCAATGGGCAAGGGAATTGGGGCAGCGGCGCTGTGACCGGCATTTTTAAATACCAGCATATAGCGATCGCTGTTCACCGATTGATCAAAAATCGCTTTGATGCCGTTTTCGTATCCGGATGTTGTGTCGGCGTCGCCAGCCACAAACAACGTGGGTACGGTTAGCCCGGCAAGGCCCTGCGCATCCCAGAAACCGTTATTCATGCCCCACGGTGCGATAGGAACTCCGGCTTTGATGCGCGGATCCAGTGTGTCGCGGAAATCCTCGTTTGATGCAGCAAAATCCTGCAACAGTCGGTTGGGAGGCGAGCCCAGAAAGCTCACCCCGGTCTCGCTGTAGCCGGCACCAAAATTATTCACGGCGCCGTAACCGCCCATCGAGTAGCCAATCAGACCAGTATTGTTGGCATCAATAACACCCTGCAGTGCGTGCCCACTTTCAGCACTTATCGCAGCCATGGCAGAAATTACAAAGCGTTGGTCGGGTGCACGATTATAGAGTGTGCTGGTTATTATCTTCTGGTCGTCATAGGTGCTGTCTGTATGATCGATGGATACAACCACGTAGCCTTTGCTGGCGAGGTTTTCACCCAGGTGGCTCATCAGCATTCTATTGCCGGGATAACCATGCGACAGCACAACCAATGGGAACGCCCCTTCAGAAGTCAATGCTGCCGCATCGCGAACTGCACGTCCGTGCAAGGTTGCAGTAAGTGATGTATTACGCGTCAGGACCTGGTAACTGCCACCTGCTTGCTGGCCGTCAGCGAGTTGCGCCGGATACCAGACTTCCACTGTCAACGGACGATCATAAACAGGGGTATCCTGTCCTGCACGCACATTAAGTACATCGGGTCGGCCTCGATCGACCAGCTGCAGCGTGCGCACCCCAATGTTGTAGAGGCCAGGTTTGGCCAGTTCCGGTGCGTCGGGACGCACCAGGTCAATTCTGTTGGCAACCACGGGGGAGCTGGTGGTTTGCGCAAGGGTTTGTTTACTGTTCATCAATGAACCACTAGTTAATATCAGCAAGGCTACAAAAACGGATTTTTTGATCATAAGTAAGTCCACATGTATGGCTGAAGCCAACGGTACATCCTGGCCACCATTGACGTAAAGCCCTTGATTGCACCATATTCAATCGCAACGGGTTTTTTTCCAGGATAAAACATGAACAAGCTGCAAGCGCTCAAACAAATGACAACGGTGGTGGCTGATACCGGTGACGTGGATGCCATCAGCCGGTTTACACCGCAAGATGCCACCACCAATCCTTCGCTGATCCTGAATGCCGCGCGCCAGCCGCAGTATGCTGCGCTGGTAGACGACGCGATCAGTTTCGGGCAACGCAATGGTGCCAGCAACGACGCAAAACTTGATGCCGCTCTCGATAAACTGGCGGTCAATTTTGGAGAGCGCATTACACAGATTGTGCCAGGTTATGTGTCTACTGAAGCAGATGCCTGTCTGTCGTTTGATACTGAGGGGACGGTGCGCAAAGCCTATCGTCTGTTAGAGCTTTACTCGCAGGCGGGTGTGGATACCACGCGTATTCTGGTCAAGATTGCTGCGACCTGGGAGGGCATACAGGCTGCTCGTAAGCTCGAGCGCGAGGGCATCAAATGCAACCTGACGTTGTTGTTCGGTTTTAATCAGGCCGTGGCGAGTGCTGAAGCAGGCGTGTTTCTGATTTCGCCTTTTGTGGGGCGAATTCTGGACTGGTACAAAGCCAGCACGGGCAAGGAATACACTGCCGCTGATGATCCAGGGGTGTTATCGGTGCAGCGAATTTATCGTTATTACAAAACGCATGGTTATCAAACCGTGGTGATGGGGGCCAGCTTCCGCAACCTTGGTGAAATTGAAGCATTGGCTGGATGTGATCGGCTGACAATTGCGCCGGCCCTGCTGGAGCAGCTTGAGCAAGATCAGTCGCCTCTGGTCCGTCAGCTTGATCCAGCGCAGCCTTCCGGCGATGGCCGTGTCAGCCTGCCGGAAGCGAGTTTCCGTTGGCAACTGAACGAGGACGCGATGGCCAGCGACAAATTGTCAGATGGGATACGTAAGTTCCATGCCGACTATCTGTCACTCAGGAAATTGCTGGCCGAGCGTATTTAACTCCGGACCCTATTCAGATTGCTCCGACCCATCAGCTGACTCAAGCGGCGGCACACCTGCGTGCAGGGAGACCAATCAGGCCGCGCTTATCCTCTGCGGGGGCGCCCGAAAAAGCGTGAGGACTGTCTGAGCTCCGAGCCCGCGAAGCGCGCGAGGGCGAGTTCCGCAACGCCGGGCGTCCCCGCAGAGGATGCGGCCGGTCTTCCTGCACGCAGGTGTGCCGCCGCGCTCTCTGCTAGAGCTCAGCATGCATTTGTGGCGTCAAAGATCACGCTGACAATTTCAACGCAATCTCGGCAACCCGCTTACCCTGATGCCGGGCAATGGCCAACTCACGCTGATCAGGCTGCCGTGACCCGTCACCACCCGCGATTGTGGTGGCGCCATAAGGTGTGCCACCACTGACAGTCGAGATATCAAACATCTCAGGCGTTGTGTACCCAAGCGGAACAATGGTCATGCCATGATGCGCCAGCGTAGTCCACGTCGAGGTAATGGTCATTTCCTGACCGCCACCCGTACCGGTAGATGCAAACACACTGGCTACTTTGCCAGCCAACGCGCCCTTGGCCCACAGACCACCGGTTTGATCCAGAAAACTTCGCATCTGAGCAGACATATTGCCAAAGCGCGTAGGCACGCCAAAAATGATGGCATCGTAATCACCGAGTTCCCCAGGCGTGGCGATCTCAGCACTCTGATCAGACTTGCCGCCAGCATTTTTGAATACCTCTGCTGGCATGGTCTCCGGGACGCGTTTGATGGTAACCTGCACGCCCGGTACACTGGCAGCGCCTGCGGCTACTGCCGCCGCCATGGTTTCGATGTGGCCGTACATGGAGTGGTAAAGCACGAGTAGTTTTGTCACGTCATTGGTCTCCTGTGAATTCAATGGATGTGTGTGCCAGCAAGGGCGAATTCCCTGCTGTTTAAAATGCATGTGAACAGAATAAATGAAACAACTTCGATGAATGATGCAATTATCCCGGGCAATCGATCGGATATATCGATGTTGAACGTCCCCCCTATGAGAGCAAATCAGCAATGAGAGCGTTATTTTCCCTGTTAGGCCGAATCATCGACACATTGGGGCTTTTTGTGGGGCGCCTGCTGTTTTTGCTGCTTGTGATAGTGGTGTTGTTTCTGATTTTTGCCGAACCCGATGCGCCCCAGGTGCCGGCAGAGTCTGCCTTGGTGCTCGCACCGGCAGGTGTGATCAGCGAGGAAGTGCCGATCGCAACTGCGACGGATCTGGTTTTTGGCAGCGGCGTGATGCGCGGGACATTACTGCACAACATGCTGTTGTCATTAGATCGTGCAGCCACGGATGACCGCATCAAGGCGCTGGTGATAGATACCCGCGATTTGCAGAGTATCAGTCCCGCCCAGATGGAGTCGCTTGGCAATGCACTGGAACGTTTCAGAGAGTCAGGCAAACCGGTTTATGCGTGGGGTGAATCCTTTAACCAGCAACAATACGCGTTGGCATCCTATGCCGACAGCATCATGTTACACCCCATGGGCAGCGTCCTGCTCAATGGTTATGGCGGCAGCCAGTTGTTTTTCCGTGAGTTGCTGGATCGCTTGAACGTCACCGTGCACATTTTCCGGGTAGGCGAGTTCAAGTCAGCCTCTGAACCTTATACCCGTATGGACATGTCGCCCGAGTCAAGGGCTGATAGCCAGGCGCTGGTTGATGCACTGTGGGGCCGGTATCTCGACCGTGTTGCCGTCAATAGAGACATGCCGGCAGAGGTGTTTCAAATGTACGCTGACCAGTTTGCACAACGGCTGGTTACCGCGAATGGCGACATGGCACGTGTGGCATTTGAAGCGGGTTTGATTGACAACATCGCTGGCGCGGATAGCTTCCGACGGCAAGTGGCCGCGACCGTTGGTGTCGACAATGGCAGCTTTCGGCAAATTCACTTTGAGGATTATTTGTACGCCACAACAGTCACTGAACAGGCACTGGCTGATCAGGTGGGCGTAATCGTTGCCCAAGGCACCATTATGCCCGGCGAGCAGGCACCAGGCATCATTGGTGCAGATTCCACGGTTGAATTGATTCGTCAGGCTCAGCAAAACGACGCGATCCGATCAGTTGTGCTCAGGATTGACTCTCCCGGCGGTTCAGCCATTGCCTCGGAAGAAATTCGGGCTGCTCTGGTTCAGTTGCAGCAGTCTGGCAAGCCCGTTGTTGTATCGATGGGCGGCACAGCTGCCTCAGGTGGATACTGGATTGCAGCCACTGCGGATGAAATCTGGGCATCGCCAGCGACCATTACTGGTTCTATTGGTGTCATTGGCATGATTCCAACTTTTGAAGATGCCTTGGCTTATCTGGGCGTGGGTGTTGATGGTGTAG
>JAUYSM010000063.1 GCA_030696315.1 Pseudohongiella sp.
GTGGACGGTAGTGTGTGGACTGCGGGCTCGGGCAGCAGCGTTACTCTGCAGCAAGATAATGACTACACGGTGCTGGTACGTCAGATCGATCTGGCCGGTAACATGTCTTCCAACAGTTCACTGAGTTTTATGCTGGATACCAAGGCGCCTGATGCTCCGACGGTGTCGTTGGCTAATGACACTAACAACGGCTCCGACAACATCACCAGCAGCGGCATTGTCAATGTCTCTGGTCTGGAGTCAGGTGCACTCTGGCAGCGCAGCATTGACGGGAGCGATTGG
Source organism: Pseudohongiella sp. (assembly GCA_030696315.1). Classification (GTDB taxonomy): domain Bacteria; phylum Pseudomonadota; class Gammaproteobacteria; order Pseudomonadales; family Pseudohongiellaceae; genus Pseudohongiella. Next base: position 283 of record JAUYSM010000063.1, read on the forward strand.
GTAGACGGCAGCGGTAGCAGCTTCTCTGTAGAAGCTGAAGGCAAAAACGTGGTTTACGTTCGGCAGACGGATCTGGCCGGCAACGTGTCGGAAGCTCAGTCGCTCAGTTTCGAGCTGGACACTACCGTTGCGATACCGACCATCGTGCTGAATGATACCGGTTCATCGAGTTCAGATCGCATTACAAATGACGGTCTGATTGGCGTCACCGGCATCGAAGAAAATGCGACCTGGCAGTACAGCATCAATGCAGGTTCCACTTGGACGTCCGGCTCTGGGTCAAGCATCAGTTTCAGTTCGAGTTCCAAATACGACTTGCTGGTACGTCAAACAGATCTCGCCGGCAATACCTCTGAGACGGCGAGCCTGAACTTCACATTAGATAAATCAAGCCCTGCATTTTTTCAACAGGCGCATAGACTTGTGAATGATACGGGCACTTCCAGCACTGACAAGATAACCAATAATGGTCTGATGGTGATTAGTAGTGGCATGGAAGCTGGCGGAACCCTTCAGTTCAGCATTGATGGTGGGTCAACCTGGCAGGACGGAACAATTAACAGTTCGGCGACCAACTCTGGCAACTTTGCCCTTACCCAAGAAGGCTTGAATAGCGTAATCATTCGTCAAATGGATTTGGCGGGCAATATTGGTTCGAAATCCAAAGCAGTGACTATCAACCTGGATACCACCGCGCCCGATGCTCTGATGCCTTCATTGGCAAAGGATTCAAATCATGGATCGGACGGCATCACCAACGACGGCATCCTGAATATTGCGGGCCTGGAGTCCGCCGCGTCCTGGCAATACAGTCTGAATGGCAGTACCTGGACCGCTGGTAGTGGCAGCAGTGTCAAATTCCAGGACAATGGCGATTACACAGTACAGGTGCGCCAGACCGATTTGGCTGGAAATGTGTCAAGCAACAGTTCGCTGAGTTTTATGTTGGACACGCAGGCACCGGAAGCATTGACGGTGAGTTTGGTCACTGACACCAACGTACTATCAGACGGTATTACCCGTGATGGCAAAGTCAATGTGGGTAACTTTGAGTCTGGTGCGACATGGGAATACAGTATCGATGGCAGTACTTGGACTGATGGCAGTGGCAGTACCATCACCGTCACGGACGATGGCAGTTACGACCTGCAAGTACGTCAGATGGATGTGGCAGGCAATGTCTCTGTTGCCGGTTCACTGAGCTTTACACTGGATACAGCAGCTCCAAGCGCGCCGTCTTTAACTCTGGCTTCTGACACCAATAACGGCTCTGACAGCATCACAAGCGACGGCACCATCAATGTGGCCGGCCTCGAGTCCGACGCAGTCTGGCAATATAAATTTGATGGTGGCAGTGTTTGGACAGATGGCGTTGACAGCAGTGTATCCGTAGAAGGCGATGGGGTTGTTGCGATTCATGTTCGTCAATTGGACTTGGCAGGAAACGTCTCCAATACCAGTGGTTTGTCATTCACACTGGATACGGCAGCGCCTTCAGCGCCGTCATTGTCATTAGCCTCAGACACCAACCTTGGCTCTGATAGCATCACCAGCAATGGCACTATCAATATCGCGGGCCTCGAGTCTGATGCCACTTGGCAATACAGCCTGGATGGCAGCACTTGGTCCAATGGCAGTGGCAGCAGCGTGTCTGTCGAAGGTGACGGCGCCAAAACCGTTCAAGTACGTCAGATGGACTTGGCAGGCAATGTGTCTGCTTCAGGTTCACTGAGCTTTACGCTGGATACGGC
>JAUYSM010000067.1 GCA_030696315.1 Pseudohongiella sp.
GACGCTGCTGCCACTGCCGTTAGACCAAGTGCTTCCATCCACGCTGTATTGCCAAGAGGCATCAGACTCAAGGCCAGCCACATTGATGGTGCCGTTACTGGTAATTGAATCAGAGCCCAGATTGGTGTCTGATCTCAATGACAAAGACGGGGCAGAAGGCGCTGCGGTATCCAGCGTGAAACTCAGTGAACCGGCCGTAGAGACATTACCTGCCACATCCATCTGCCGTACTTGAATGGTTTTAGCGCCATCACCTTCCACAGACACTCTACTGCCACTGCCATTAGACCAGCTGCTGCCGTCCAGGCTGTACTGCCAGGTCGCATCAGACTCAAGGCCAGCCACATTGATGGTGCCGTTGCTGGTGATTGAATCGGAGCCGTTATTGGTATCAGCCGCCAAAGACAATGACGGCGCTGAAGGCGCTGCGGTATCCAGCGTGAAACTCAGTGAACCGGCCGTAGAGACATTACCTGCCACGTCCATCTGACGGACTTGAAGCACTTTACTGCCATCACCTTCCACAGAGACGCTGCTGCCACTGCCATTAGACCAGTTGCTGCCATCCAGACTGTATTGCCAAGTCGCATCGGACTCAAAACCTGTCACATTAATGGTGCCGTTACTGGTGATACTGTCAGACGCATTGTTGGTATCAGACGCCAGAGCCAATGAGGGCGCTGAAGGTGCAACCGTATCAAAAACAAAATTTAAAGAAACCGGATCAGACACATTTCCGGCCACATCGGTCTGCCGCACCTGAATCGATTTATTTCCATCGCCAACAACTGCAAAACTGCTGCCTATGCCATCTGCCCAATTGCTTCCATCGAGGCTGTATTCCCAGGACGCATTCGACTCCAGACCAGACACATTGACAGTACTGATACGAGTAATGCTGTCAGACACAATATTGGTGTCATCTGCTAAAGCGATGACGGGTGAAAAAGGTTTTACCGTATCGAGCGTAAAATTCAGTGAACTTGCTTCCGACAGATTGCCCGCCACATCGGTCTGGCGCACCTGAACGATGTAAGTGCCATCTTCAGTCACTGCAAAATTGCTACCGCTGCCGTCTAACCAGACATCACCACCAAGACTGAATTGCCAACTGGCACCCGACTCAAGTCCAGAGACATTAATTGTCCGATTGCTCGTCACAGTATCTGACGGGTTGTTTGTGTTTTCTGCCATTGCCAGTGCAGGCGCAATCGGCGCAGAGCTATCCAGAGTAAAGTTCAAAGCACCGGATGCGGACACATTGCCAGCCGCATCCGTCTGCCGTACCTGCAAAGACTTGCTGCCATCACCGGTCAGGGTGACACTGTTGCCACTGCCTTCCGACCAGACATTACCATCCAGACTGAACTGCCAGCTGGCACCTGATTCAATCCCGCCAATTGTGACGGTACCGTCGCTGGTAATGCTGTCTGTCGCAACGCCGGTATTGTTCGCCAGGCTCACAGTCGGTGCGGAGGGTCCGACGGAGTCAAGGGTAAAACTCAGCGTTGTGATATCGGAGATGTTTCCTGCCAGATCTGTCTGGCGTACTTGTAGGGTATTCAGACCGTTGTTGGTAATCGTGACGCTGCTGCCTTCTCCGGCAGACCAGGTATTACCGTCAAGACTGAACTCCCACCGTGCATCTGACTCAATACCGTTAACATTAACAACACCACTGTTGACCGTACTGCCGTTTGGGCTGACTGCCAATGACAGCGCGGGGGCGGACGGTGCACTATTGTCCAGCGTAAAACTCAAGGCCGCCGCACTGGATGGGCTGGTTCCCGGCAGGCTCTGACGCACCAGCACCGTGTTACTGCCGGGCTCGACGATGCTAAAACTGTCGCCACTACCGGGATTCCAGTTTCTACCGCCATCCACACTGAATTCCCAGCTGGCATTCGCCGCCAGGTTGCTGACATTGATCGTGACTGTATTTGTCACCTGATCATTGTCAGACACACCGGAATCTATCGCCAATGAGAGTTGCGGTGCTGCTGGCGGAGTATTAGGACGGGTGACATTACCTTCGTTAGTGGGTGTCTCCTCGTTCAGATTACCCGCCTGAATATTTTCAACTTCTGAATCGAGACTGGCTCCGTTAAAACGATCAACAACCTCCTGAAGATCACCCGCATTCGCGACGTCGATGGACTGCACAACTTCGGTCTGAGTCAATGTCTGAAGTTTGAATACATCGGATAGCGCGTCGGTAATGTTACTTTGATCGTTATTTGAAAGCTCCTCAACTGCCTGCTGAGTCTTGGTGTTAATACCTTCCAGCGACTTGCCCGCTTGGTCAGACCAACGCTCAACTGAGTCCAATAACTCGGCAGAACTCTCTTCGTTGACCACACCCGCATTTTGCGCGGTCGTTTTTACCACACTCGCAACCGTTTCCGGATTGCCCAGATTCATGCTGGTACCTGAGGAGGCAGCCTGCTGAATGGCAGTGGCTAACGCAGACACTGCACCTTGGTTGCCATTAGTATTGCCCGGGGCAAGTTTGACAGTTACTGCATTGGATACGGAGATAACATTTACCAATTGGGATGTTACTGACTGCACCTTGGCTGCAATGATCTGAGTATCACGTGTTGAGTTTGTATCCAAGCCCGCCTGAATGGGGTCAAATGATGACAAGTCGACTCGCGGGATATCCAGGGCGCGGAAGATGTCATCTTCCACGGCCGCTTGAGACTTGCCCGGTTGATTGGACATCATTTGTTGCACAAGCGTTGTCAGCGGACTGATCACCGCTGCGCCGCCAGGCGCGGTCATTTGCCCTTGAAAAGCCTGCCCCGTCGCAAGATCGATACCACCTTTTCCGATCAAAATACCTTCAGGCAGCACGTCCTCATTAAATACAAAGTCACCCTTGCTGTCGGTGGTCGTGATCGGCTCACCAATATCGTGCTCACCGTTGTTGTTAACATCGATAAAAATGGTTGCGCCGGACACATATCCGTCAATGGCGGTGCCCTTTACTTTGCCATCAATAAACCTGGAAATAAGTGTGCTGGCAGCCTCGTTTGCTGCCAACTGTGCTTCCTCATTGACGCCAATACCACTGACCCATTCACGTGCAGCAGCCAGGGCCTGTTTGCCGTTGTAATCCTCAGATTTACCTAATGTGCCCAACATATCGCTGAACACGCTGCCGCTTTCCGCGCGATTATTCCATACGGCCGCCAGATCACCGTCAACAGTTTCGTGCAGGTAAGCAAACAACCCCGACCAGGAATCCACACCCGCCGCTCTGAATTCACTGACCAGGGTTTCCGCGTCAGCCAGGCTGATTTGCACACCAAAACCGTTAAGCGCCAGCGCTTTGATCAGGCCTGGAATACCAGTCTCTGTCTGCGCCAGCAGGTTGTTCATGTAGTCATCTACAACAAACGCGACTTCGTCCCAGCGACCGTTGGCGTCATACAAACCAATGAGATAGTCGCGGACTTCTTCAGAGCCCGGGGTACCGGTAGCAAGCAGGATGACTTTATGGACGATATGCTCAACAGTTAAAACAGGAGATGACATAACAGTTTTTCCGACAAATGGTGAATGCTTCTTAACCCGGAAGATGATGCTCTATCGCCAAGTCCGCAAATAGTATCGACATGCTTATGTATAAATTTAGGCACGCATGCACAAATATTTGTGCCAATTTGTAATTCGAGCCTTAGTAAACCGCTAAACAAATTTATTGCCCCACATCGCGCGCAGCGTATTTTCAAACTGCTCTGCAAAATATTTCGCATCAAACAATGGCGATGCCAACACCTGATCACGCTGCCTCTGCCGCAATGCGACCAGACTCTGCAGATCCAAGGCTTTTGTTTGCGCCAAAGCCACAAAATGATCGGCATCATCTGCCAGCCAGTCCTCGAGTCCACAGGCCGTCAACATACTGATTGCCATACGCCACACCATGCGATCTCCCTTCAAACTGAGCACGGGGACTCCTGCCCACAGCGCTTCTGCCGTTGTTGTCGCGCCGCTACACGGAAAGGGATCCAGTGCGATATCAATACGTTGGTACGTTTTTAGAAAAACATCCCGCGCCGCAGGCCCCTCAATGGTCATTCTTGAAGCATCCAGACCTGCTGCCATCGCCCTTTGCATAAACGCTTTAGTGTATACACGTGAATGAAACTTGGTCCCGCGCAATAACAAGCGGGAGTTGGGCACTGCATTCAGCACCCGCGCCCACAGCGCAAGCACATTGTCATTCAGCTTATCCGGATTGTTCAGACTGCCAAATGTCACATACCCGTTTGGCACGGCTGGTGGTGGTGTCACCTCAAGAGTTACCTGCGGTGGCGTAAAACAGAGGGTGTTTTCCGGTAGTCGCCAGACCTGTTCAACAAACTCTTGCTCAGCGCCAGGTGGCACACAGTGGTGATCCACCAACACATAGTCAATTCCAGGTGCGCCGGTAGTCCCTTGAAAACCCATCCACGAAATCTGCAAAGGCGCAGGGCGATACGCATAAACAGCCAGTCGGTTTGCAGTCATGTACCCTTGCAGATCCAACAGGATATCGATCTGATTGTTGCGAATAGCAAGGGCAATTTCAGCGTCGGTGAGGCCACCTACGTCATGCCATTGTTTGATAAAGGGACGAATTTCCGCTGTCAGCGCATCGTGTTTTTGCACAGGATCAAACACATAAAACTGCAATGAACTGTGCTCTAGCGCTTTGATCAAAGCCTGCATAAAGAATCCGACCGGATGATTACGCAAATCACCTGTCAATAAACCAATGCGTAAATCGCGACCTTGCGTTGTATCAACCACCGCTGCCGGCAAGGGGCTGATTGCCGACAATAACTGACCAAAGCGCTGCGCGTGTGCACGCCGCCTGGCAACTGAGACGTCAGGCGAAAATTGATAGTGAAACCCTAGTGCTGACATTGCGCTCAGGTTGTCAGGATCGTTTTGCAACAATTGCTCGGCATAACGAAAACCTGCCGCCATGTCGCCGGTGACAAAACTGGCCTCGATGCGTGACAACTGCAATGGTATGTGATCAGGCTGTTGCTGCAGCAGAGCCTGACATCGCTCCAATGCAGCCTCCGACATGCCGGTATTCAGCAGCTTACGAACAATGGACACTTGGGCATCAAAGTCATCAGGAATCTCGCGGAGCAACTGTTGGCTGGCGGCCAATGCGTCAACATGTCGCCCGATTTTAGTGAGCGCGTCAGCAGATTGACGCAATCCTTCAAAGCGGGGGTTGCCGTGCAAGGCGGTCAAATGGCGCGCGTATTCCAGCTGGCGCTCAGGGTTCTGCAATCGCGCGGCGTTACGTGCCGCATTTGACAAAGTTTCGGGATACCTGGCGCCCAGCTCAACACATCGGCGAAAAGCGTTCTCGGCATCGACATGTCTATCGCCCATATACAGCGCGGTTGCAAGGTAATCCCAGCATTCCACGTTGTCCGGCGCCCCTGAGAGCAGTTGACTGAACAAGGCGACAGCGTCAACCGCTTGTCCGTTATTCAGCAGCTCGACTCCCCGCTGAATTTGATGCTTTAACACGTGTTACTTTCCTCGTTTATTCCCTTTGGCGGCAAAACAACCGTATGATAATGACCATGATGAAAACACATTATGCACAGAACATGCCGCTTTCAGATCAGGCGAATGCTCTTCAATCACAAATTGAAGCACTCCAGGGTCTTGAGCATGCCAGTGCTGAAAAATTACGCACCTATCAAGCTGGCGCACTCAAGGCTTTAATGCGCCATGCCCATCGTTATTCTTCTTTCTGGCGCACTCGCCTCAACAAGGCTGGATTTACCGATCAAACCTCGGTTTACAAGGTATTGCAAGGGCTTGAACCATTAACACGCGCCGACATTCAACAGCAATTTGAAGCACTGCGCGCGCAGCCACCAGAAATGGCGCGCTCTCGCGTCCGCACGGCCACCAGCTCTGGCTCAACCGGTTCGCCCGTCACGGTCGAGAAGGATATGGTGGTCTATTCCCTGTTTTATCTTGCAAATTCCTGGATAGAATCGTACTGGCATCACAGGGACGGCCGGCAAAAAATTGCCGTCATTACCATGCAATTGGAAGAAACGTCGCACACGTCCTGGGGCGGGGCATTTGATGTACTGGGCTATCGTGGCCCAAGTGTGACGCGAGGTTATATGCTAGGAAATGCTGACAGTCACCTTGATTGGCTGTTGCGAGAAAAGCCCGCCTACCTCAAATGCAACGCATCCATTGCGGCAGAACTTGCTGAACGCTCTTTAAGTCGCGGAGATCACTTACCCCTCGTACAAATCATGTCACAGACAGAGCGCGTTCAACCCAAGCACCGAGCCCTGTGCCTCGCTGCCTTCGGCGCGCCTATTGCCGACCGTTACTCCTGCGAGGAAGCCGGTTGGTTGGCGTTTGAATGCCCGACACACCACCATCTGCATGCGCTGAGCGGTACAGTGTTGATCGAGATACTGGACGACAACAATCAACCCTGCCCTCCAGGTACCGTCGGCCGCGTGCTGGTTACCAGTTTGCACAGTTTTGCCATGCCTTTAATTCGTTATGAATTGGGCGACTTGGCCGAATGGGGCCCTGCGTGTGGCTGCGGCGTGACCCTGCCTGTCATCGCAAAACTTCATGGCCGTATCAGAAACCGGGTCCAGTTGCCCGGCGGCAGCTCCGCCATGCCGTTTTTGGGTGATGATCTGGGGTTCATTTCAAGCATCAGACAATTTCGCACACTGCAGCACCCTGACCTGTCCTTAGAGCTTCAAGTCGCGGTATCTAAGACTCTTGATCTCGGCGAGATTGAAAAAATACATAAGATTTACAAGGCCAACGGCTTAGGTGCGCTCAATCTCAGGATTACAGAATTACCAGAGATTCCATGGCCTATCGGTAGAAAGCGGGAAGAATTTGTGTCGATGTATGCGCCGAGTCCAGGGAGTAGCAGCATAGATGTCCAACCTTGATCAGCGTGTTAGTATTGGCAAGGTTAATAACATCAGCGCCACACGGGCAATTCCGGAATAAAAATGGATAACAAGACAACTCGCTCGACTCACGGCCTCACGCTTCGTTCCGGGCTACCCCGGCGAATGCTATTGGCAATGATCGCAGCTGGCGGCTTGTTACCCTTTGGCCAAGTTCACAGCCAATCAACGACGGATCTGCTCTCCGGTATTCAGGGCACTTATAGCCTGACATTTATTGACGCAAACGACGTCGCGACAGATAACCGGGGGCTGGCTACCAACGACAAAGTCACTTTTATCGTCGCCTCTAACGGACGACTTTGCACGCCCGACCTGAATTTGACCAACGGCGTAGCAAGCTCGGTCTCAACTGCAGTGCTGTGGACCAATGCGTTTGCCGATCTGCAAATCAACCTACGCGTGGTTGACAGTAACAACGATCAGGTTTTCGAATTCCAAGAGATTGATTATCGCAGTGCATCGGGAGCGCCTATTGGCCGATTCAGTCTTGCTGTACCGCAAGACTTTTCGACGGGCACCGGCACCTGTGGTGCGAGCAGCGATCCAACCACGCAGCAAATTGAAGATTTTTTTGATGATGCCGAGAGCAACCTGGGTACTCAGTTCCCAAGCGGCCCCTTTACCTTCACTCAAAGCTCAGCCGGCTCCTCGTTCCGTTACTATGACAGCACCGGCATAACCTTGGCGGTTACTGCGGGGCAGGTCTATGCCAAAGGCGGCGGGTACGGGACAGAATTCGTCAATGTTGGAAGTTTCGCGAACCTGTCGAATCCCGCCAACATTAACAATCTGGTCAGACCCGCTACGGTACCAAGCTTTTTTACTGGCACCTATCTGACCAGCATGAGTGACACTCAGCCGTTTTCACCGATCCCGGATGGTACCGAACTTCGGTACGTTATCGGCTCCAGCGGCCAGTTGTGCTTGAGCAATGGCAAAACCATTTCAAATCCATTGTTTATTAACAACAATACGGACTTTGTTGTGTGGTTTGACACAGTGCAGGGCCGCAATTACAGGCAAAGAATTACGGTTGAAAACGTTGATGAAGAACTGGATCCAACCATCGGTCTGTTGCAAGTGTTCAGCCAATCTGGCATCCGCTACGGCGAGTTTTCTGGCGAGCGTGTTTCATTGGATGCTTTCTGCGATGATCTGGATCCACTCCATCCGGATACCTTACGCGCACCGCGCATTGAGCATCTATTCAGCCTGAAAGAGCAGTTGTTCCCGGAAAACTACCCTGCCAGCCCGATTGTGCAAACACAGCGCACCGCCGAGTACACGTTCCGCTATTATCCGGAAACCAACCGCTTTATTGCGGTCAGATCCGGCATCGTTTACGAAGGATTTGGTAACGTCAGTTTTGATGGCGCATCAACCGGAGAACTCGAACAGGTCATCTCTGCTACCACCGCCGCGACGAGCCCTTTCACCCCTGCCAGCTTTCTGGTGGGCACTTACGATATGGTGGTCTCCGGCGCCAGCCCACTTTCAAACGCTCCCAATGGCACCCGCATCAGGATGGTGATTGCGACTGACGGCACTTTGTGTGTCGACAACGTATCACTGACTTCCCCCACGGTGCCCCGCTCGGCCTTGTCGGACGTCAGCTGGACCAACATGCAGATTGGACTCAACGCGTTTATGGTCGCGCCATCCGCCCTTGGGCCTTTGACGGTGCACTTGACCTCATCAATAGGCGACAGTTTCGGCACCCTGGATGGCAGCCGTGTCAGTACCCGCGCTGTGTGCCCGGGTACAGCACCAACAGCCGCACAAATCACCGCGGCCGATGAATTTTTTATTCTGGCGGAACGAAAATTTCCTGACCTGCTGCCTGTTGCAGGCAACAAGATCAACCGCACCGCCGGCAGCGCGATCACGCGGCTTTACAGCGATACAGACGTTACCGTCAGTATTGTGGCCGGCGAGGTATTTGCGCGCGGCGGCAGTTTTGGCGCCAATGACGTATTACTCGGTAACTTGACCAGCCTGTTGCCAGAACTTCGGGCGGACGTTGGACAGGCGACCAAACCAGCCGTGATCCCCTCCGCGCTGGTCGGCACATATGACATGCTGGTCAGCGGTGCAACACCGATTTCTCCGTTTGCCAGCAGCACGCGGGTGCGCTTGGTGATTGGCGCAAACGGTGACCTGTGTGTTAACAATTTTGTCAGCAGCAACCCACGCAGTGAGTATACCGCGACACACATCGCCAGTTGGACTCACGCCTCCACCGACATGACTGCAACAATCGATTTCACTGATACCAGTAGCGGTCTTAACGTCGCGTTGCGCAACAGTGTGGGGACCAGCCTTGGTGCGCTCAGTGGCACGCGGGTCAGCTCAAACACTTTCTGTTCGACCACACCAATTTCGGGTTCGGCACTGCAATCCATTGATGAATTTTTCCTGCTGGCCGAGCGCAGGTATCCTGATGTACTGCCAGGCGGCACCTTTACACAACTGATCAGCGGCCCAGCCCTCACGCGTCGCTATGAGACCAATAGCGTTGTGATGACGATTGTTAACGAGCAGGTTTTTGTACGTGGCGGCAACTTCGCCAGCACTGACACGCTGTTTGGTAATTTGTTTACGCTGTTGAGCGAATTACGCGCCACGGTGGGCGGAGACACCCGAGCAGCAGTGATTCCTTCAAACTTACACGGCAGTTACGAAATGTTGGTCACTGGCGCCAGCCCCTTGGCTCCTTTTGCCAATAACAGCCGGGTACGCGTTGTGTTCCGCCCTAACGGCGAGTTGTGCATCAACAACCAGATTTCTGGCAATCCGCGCAGCGCATACACCAGCCCGCAGCTCGCCCGCTGGACGTATACCAGCGCCAATTTTGTGGCTGATCTGGATACCAACGCGCTTGTCGACACCAACGGCGACATCAGCCTGCGTCTGGCCAACAGCGCCGGCACCTCGTTCGGAACACTGACCGGCGCGCGCATCAGCGCGGAAACCGATTGCTCCACGACACCCATCACTGCGGCAGATGTGCTGAACATCAATGAGTTTTTCTTGCTCGCAGAGCGTAAGTACACCGACCTGTTCCCTGCGGGCAACAACACCACGCTCAGCACAGGCCCGGCCGTGCGCAAACTGTATGAACTTAATGGGCTCACACTCACCGTTTTCTACAACAAGGTATTTGTTCGTGGCGGCGAGTTTGGCGCCCTGGATGTGTTTTTTGGCAATCTGGACACCTTGCTGCAAAACCTGCGAACTGATGTGGGCGGGGATAACCGTGCAGCCGTCATTCCTGCCGCGTTAGTCGGCACCTATGACATGCTGGTCAGCGGCGCCAACCCAGTCGCACCTTTCGCCAACAACAGCCAGGCGCGAGTAGTGCTCGGCGCCGATGGATCCTTGTGCATCAACAACGTCATCAGCAACAATCCGCGCAGCGAATATACCAGCCCTCAGTTGGCACGCTGGACCAACAGCACAGCGCAACTGATTGCTGACATTAACATCATCGATACCAGCGAAGGCCTGGTGGTGAGTCTGCAAAACACCTCGGGGATCTCTCAAGGAACATTGACGGGTGTACGCATCAGCACGGATACCTATTGCTCAACTCAGTCCCCATCAGCCAGCTCGCTGCAATCCATCAACGAATTGTTTATGCTGGCTGAACGTCAGTACCCGGACTTGCTGCCTGCAGGCAACAACGCAACGCAAACTGCTGGCCCAGCGGTAAGCCGCCGATATGCCAGCAACGGGCTGGTACTAACCGTTCTGAACAACCAGGTATTTGCGCGCGGGGCTGAGTTCGGAGCCGTCGATATCGCGGTTGGCAACCTGGATGCACAATTGACAGAGTTGCGGGCACTGGTGGGCGGCGACAATAAACCCGCCACCCTGCCGGCTATCTTTACCGGCACATACGACATGGTGGTGAGTGGCGCCAATCCTCTGGCTCCTTTTGCGACCAATAGCAGGGTGCGCGTTGTGATTGGAGCAAACGGTGACCTGTGCCTGAACAGCCTGATCAGCAGTAACCCGCGCAGCGATTACAGCACCCCGCACATTGCAAACTGGACATTTACCACCGCCAACCTGTTTGCTGATTTTGACACGTCCGACATCGTTAACGGCGTTAATATCAGCTTGCGTAATGCCGCAGGCAGTAGCCTCGGCAACCTGACAGGCGAGCGTGTCAGTGCCGAGACGTTCTGCTCCTCAACGGCGCTGAGCGCCACGCAACTACAGACCATTAATGAATTGTTTATGCTGGCTGAACGCCAATACCCCGCGCAGCTGGCGGCTGGAACCGGCAGCTCGCAAACTACCGGGCCAGCGGTGCGTCGCAGTTATGCGCAGAGCGGGCTGGTGTTAACGGTGCTGAACGGTGCAGTACTGGCACGCGGCGGCGAATTTGGTTTGGCTGACGTTGAAGTTGGCCCTGTGGACGGCATACTTGCTGAATTGCGCACATTAGTTGGCGGTGCCGATCGCGCGGCAGCGATTCCGAGTACGCTGGTCGGCACTTACGACCTGCTGGTCAGCGGCGCCAACCCATTTGCACCGTTTGCAAACAATAGCCGCATGCGCGTGGTGATCGGCGCTAATGGTGAGTTATGCCTGAACAATACCGCCAGCAACAACCCACGAAGTGACTACACCAGTCCCGATATCGCAACCTGGACAAATACCACGGCCGGGCAGATCGCCCGCGTCAACATGGCCGATCTCAGCAACGGTCTGGTTGTGCAATTGAGCAATACCGCTGGCAACAGCTTGGGAACGTTGACAGGTACGCGTGTGAACGCCAGTACCTATTGCGCTACTGCACCGTTGACTGCGAGCACTGTGCAATCCATCAACAACCTGTTTGAACTGGCGGAACGCCGCAGCCCGGACTTGTTCCCAACACAGGCAAGCAACACTACCTTGACCGCCGGCGGTGCGGTCTGGAAAACCTACCCAGGCACAGATGCAAGCAGCACAATCGTGCTGAGCGTGGTGAATGATCAGGTGTTTGCGCGCGGCGGCCCCTTCGGCACCATTGATTTTTCTTTAGGCACCTTACCAGCGGTGACCAGCCAATGGCTGGCCGAAGTAGGCCCGCCACCAGCACAGATTGCGCAATACAACATCAGTATTGTTGGCACCACAAAAGTGACACTTTCGACACTAGGGGTCGTCAATGGCCAACTGAACTTCACCCGTCAAGCCACCTACTCGGTGACTGAACTGGTAGACAGCAACCTAAGTGCCATTGCCCGCTCGTTGTTGTCAGGTGAGATTACGGACCCAGACACGACCGAAATTTCGGATATCACCCGTAACAATGGTGTGTTGAGCTTCAGGGCGGTCTTAATCAAGACCACGCTCGTAAATAAGCGGGAAATAGCGACCACGATCACACTAAGTCCCTGATTTACACTTCTTTACAGTATTTATTCCCCATTTATGCCCAAATAGGCACCTATTTTTGCTTGCCGGTTTACCAACAACCGGCTTATAGTAACGTGCGACTTAAAGTATAAGCACTAAGTCACTATTTTAAAGGAGTTTTTTGGTGTACTTGGAATACTACTCTCTTGAACGCCCACCGTTCAGGATCACCCCTGACCCTTCGCTGTTTTTTACAGGCGGCGCAAACGGTCGCGGCGTGGTCCTTGAAGCGTTGTTGTATGCGATTCAAACTGGGGAAGGTATTCTCAAAGTGGTGGGTGAAGTCGGCAGCGGCAAGACCATGTTGTGCCGCATGCTGGAGCAGCGACTGCCTGATTCTGTGGAAGTTGTCTATCTCGCAAACCCTAAACTGACACCACATGACATTCTGTATGCCGTGGCGTTTGAACTAAAAATTGATGTCACTCAGGACACGCCAAGACTGGTGCTGATGCAAAAGCTGCAATCACACCTGCTGGAGCAGCACGCGGCCAACCGCTCCGTGCTGGTCATCATCGAAGAAGCGCAAAGTATGCCGCTGGAGACACTGGAAGAGATCCGGTTATTCAGTAACCTGGAGACCCATCAGCATAAGCTGATGCAGATTATTTTGTTCGGACAGCCCGAACTGGATAAAAATCTGCAGGAAAAAAACATACGTCAGCTAAAAGAACGTATCACCCATAGTTTTTACCTCAATCCGCTGACGCCTGACGAGGTCAGTGATTATTTGCGCCATCGCCTGCAAGCTGCGGGCTGCCCTGCTCCTCAAATTTTCAGTAAAGCCGCTGAAAACCTGATTGCAAAGGCATCAGGCGGCCTGACTCGGCGCATTAATATTCTGGCCGACAAAGCTATGCTGGCAGCATATTCCGAGTCAGCCACCGCGACGCGGCCCCGTTCCCTTGGTAACCAATTGGAGCCAACAGTCCACGTACAGCACGTGAAAGCCGCAATTCAGGACAGCGACTACACACCGACCAGACGATTTTCTCCGTGGATGCTGGGTTTTGCAGCCATGCTGGTGATTATCGGAATATTGGTATGGCAACTGATCGTGGCGCGCAGCGCGCAAAGCAGCCCGCTTTCAGCGATTGCACCCTCCAGTCCTGTTACTGCAACTGCTAACCAGGCATTGCTGGACACAACGCCTACCGCTCCGATTATTAGCAGTACTCAACCAGAACCTGAAGCTGAGCCTGCACCCGAGCCAGAACCGGTCCTTGAATCAGTATCTGAACCAGCGTCCGAACCGGTATCTGAACTAGCGTCTGAACCAGTACTCGTTGCTGCACCGGCAGCTGCTCCAGCCGAGCCTGCGCCAGCGCCAACGCCAACGCCAGCGCCAGTCGTGGCTACCGAAACTGCAATTATCACACCCGCACCGATGGTAGCTGCTGCCGAGTTGCCTCCCTCAGAACCAGTTTTGAACGAAGTCGACGTTGTTGAGGAAGAGGAGCCCGACCCCGTCCCAGCAATCCGAACACCTGATCCTGTCGTAGTCAATGCAAGCGGCGCTGAGCCCTTCGATGCAGGCGTAGTCCCCAATATCGTGATGTCGCGAATCAATTCATATTTGCGACTCCGGGAAGCAGATGATGCAGGGGTATATACCGTGCAGGTATTGTCTATCAATACCGACGAGACGCCCTATGTCGAAAGAACTTTGGCCCTACTGGATAGGTCTGGACTGCTTGAAAACACTTATGTGTGTTTGACACAGGGTCTGGAACGCCCACTTTGGCGCATCGTTTTTGGCGCCTATCCCAGCGTCGATGACGCAAGAGCCGATATTAACCGTCTACCGTTAGCACTTCAGTCAAACCAGCCATTCATTCAGAATGTGGCGCGACTTCAGTGTTTGACTGTGAGGAGCTGACCTATGATCGGTTTACCTTCAGGCATCCGCCTAAAACTAATTGCTGCATTTGTTCTACTGCCATTAGCGTCATGCAGTACCTCGTTGCCCGACCGTAGCGATGACAACCGACATATACAGGCACCACAGGTCATCGCTACCGATGATATTCCAGATATCGTGCGGCCCATGCCTTTGCTGCCACAACCGCAAGCACAGGCTGCACCTGAGTTGTTCACCGTTGTTGTTCAGGACGTGCCTGTGCGGCAGTTATTGTTTGCCATGGCGCGCGATGCAGGCATCAATATCGATGTGCACCCCAACGTGTCAGGCGAAGTCAGCATTAATGCTGTTGATCAGACTCTGCCACAGATCATTGAGCGCATCGGCCGTCAGGTTGATTTCAGATGGCGAATTGAGTCGGATAACACGTTGATTGTTGAGCCTGACACACCGTTTCAGCGCACCTATCGGGTTGATTATGTCAATGTGACGCGTGATGCTGCAACCGGCCTGAACGTGTCGAATTCAATTGGTACAGTAGCGGGAGCAGCAGGCGGTGGTGGAGCTGGCAGTGCCAATAACTCGACGGCAACACTGTCTCAGAGTTCAAGTAACAACTTTTGGGTGACCTTAGTTGACAACATCCGCGGACTACTCGGGGAGACGTCTGGTGGCGGCGCAGCTGCAGGTGGCGCAGGCGGTGCAACTGGAGGCGCAGGCGGAACAACCGCGTCCGCTGTGGTAGCCAATGCCGAGTCAGGCCTGATTATTGTCAATGCTACCAGCAGGCAACATGATGATATAGCGGCATTTATTGACAATGTAAGGAGCAGATCACTTGCACAGGTCATGATCGAAGCTACTGTTGTTGAGGTGTCTTTGAGCGACAATTACCAGTCGGGCGTGGATTGGGCCACCATCAGCCGCAACAGCGGTCAAATTGACTTTCTTCAAAGTGTCACCGGCATCAATCTGACAGACGAGCCCGCATCTGTCATGACCATAGATCGCACCAGTGGGCCTGATGCGATTGCCGCCACTATTCGGATGCTGTCAGAGTTTGGTGATCTACGCGTGCTGTCCAGCCCAAAAATCATGGCGTTGAATAATCAGGCCGCCATGCTTCGTGTCGTTGATAACCGGGTATATTTTACGATTGAAGTTGAGCCCGGTATTGCAGCGACCGCTAACTCTGCAGCAACTCCTGCGACATACACATCTGAGGTGCATACAGTTCCGGTTGGATTTGTTATGAGTGTTACGCCACAGATCAGCGACAGCGATCAAGTGACGCTCAATGTGCGCCCAACCATCTCCCGTATTGTGCGGTTTGTGAACGACCCAAACCCTGTATTAGCCGAAACTGGCGTAATCAATGCCATCCCGGAAATCCAGATTCGGGAAATCGAATCAATTTTGAAAGTGTACAGCGGACAGGTTGCAGTACTTGGCGGTCTGATGCAGGACACCTTGGATAACAACACGTCCGGCCTACCCATCGCTTCTCGTTTGCCGGGCATCAGAAATCTGTTCAGTTACCGCAACGATACCGCCACAAAAACAGAGTTGATTGTTTTTATTCGCCCAGTGGTGGTAAGACAACCGTCGATCGATGGAGATCTGCAGCAGTTTCGTGAATTCCTGCCGGTCGGTGGCACCGGCGTGAGTGATTTTTTCAGCAATCAGCCTGTTCAGCAAACAGCCAGGCGTCCAAGATAAATAACGCAGGGCAGCACCGATGAGTTTATTGATGGAGGCATTGCGCAAGGCCGAAGAGGCCAAACGCCGTGCTGCACAAGGATCAGAGCCAGCAAAACCTGAGCCGCAGCCTCGCGCTGAGGAAGAGGCAACTCCAGCTACGCCTGTCGAAAGTACTCCTCCATCACAACCAACACCAACGGAAATTACATCATCTGATGATGTAATGAATTATTTGTTGGCAGAAGAGCCCTCAGCCGCAGCCCTTCTCGGAACCTCAGCACCTACCGACGATATATTCGAACCAACAGATACAGCAGCTGAATTAAAAGGCCCTTCAAACGGCAGTGCACTCGATATTCCTTTGGGTTTTTCGCTTGATTTTGCAGAGCCTGCTACTGAAAAAGCAGAAATTGAGGCGCTGCCGCCTGATGAGCCTTTGCAAGAAGAGACTCCCCCCACAACCGACACGCTTGCCGTTTTGGTCCCGGAGCTCCCATCAGCTCAAGCATCAAGCTCATCGACGTCAGCATTAACACTTACTGAAGTACCATCGGCATTGCCCTTCGGTGATGACATTTTTGCATCCCTGAAATTGGCAGACGCGCCACCTTTGGCGCCAGAACCTGCGGTGACTGATTTTTTGCTGGAAATGGCAGTACATGCTACTGCTCCACAAAAGAGTACAGCATCTTCCGCCACACCTGAATCTGAGCATCATAAACCTGATTCAGCGCATGAACAAAAACCAGCGCTCGCTCTCGAGTTGACACAATCGCCCGTGCCAAGCATAGAAAAGGTAACTGAGGTCGCGCCAACGCCAATTAAAGCAAGTCCCTTATCGGCCAAAGAAACTGTCAAAACAGAAAAATTTAAAAATGCCGTCGCTGCAAAAAAATCTGTTCGCGCACTGTTTGCATCAAAAACCAAGACAGCGCAAGCTCCACAAAAGCGGCTTTTTCTCCTCGGATCTATCGCGGCAGGTGTCGTCGTGATTGTCATAGGTAGCTGGCTGGCTCTCTCTCTGATGACTGGGTCAGGCAATCAGTATGTCATTCCACCAATGACAGAAAACATACCTGTCCCTGATACTGGCGCGCCCCCTGTTACAGAACTTGCAGCGGAGCCACCTTTGCTTACTCCGGACATTTCGCTTGCGACATCGTCGGTCGAGCCACCCGTTTCTTCCGAGACAGCGCTAGACCTGACGGCCGTGGAGACATCTGCTGTTGCAGCAACAGCAGATGGCAACGCGTCTGTATTGCCAACGCCAACGGTCGCGGCAACTGAAACCGTTGCTGACACTGCCGTTGAGGTTACTGAGCCCGCTATTGTCGCGCCTGTAGCTGTTGCACCTGCAACAACTGAAAACGTTCCCGCGCCTGCACTTGCCATCGCAGTAGCAGCAACGCCCGTTATCGACCCGGAAACAGGTTTGATTGAACTGCCTTTGGATGCGGGGCAAAGTGCATCAGGTTCGGTAACTGGTGGTGCGCAGGCACCTATTCGTATCAGTCGCAGTGAACCTATGCGCAACCCTGACATGCAAATGCTCAGCGCATGGTCCGCTTATCAACAGGGCGATTACGCTGCAGCCCGAATCATGTATCAACAATCTCTGTCACGAGACCCGGACAATCGCGATGCCCTGCTGGGTGTTGCCGCGAGCGCCATGCAACAAGGTGATCAGGTAACCGCCCGACAGACCTACAATCGCCTGCTGAATCTGAATCCTCGCGATCCTTTGGCGCGTGCAGGGTTGCTGGAGACCACAACAGCTTCAGACCCAATTCAAAGGGAAACCGAGCTTAAAGCCCTAAAGACTGATCACCCTGAAATTGCTGCAGTGAGCTATTCATTAGGCAACTTGTATGCAAGTCAACAGCGTTGGCATGATGCGCAACAAGCTTATTACGATGCCCTTTTAACGGCACGCACGCAAGCCGAAGGTCCCGTAAGCCCAGACTACGCATTTAATCTGGCCATCAGTCTTGAGCGCATAAACCAGCCCGAAGCAGCCCTTAATTTTTATCGTGAAGCGCTGGCGCTGACCGAGCAGCATGTCCCCGGGTTTGATATGAATGTGCTTGACCAGCGCTTGCGCGCGCTGGAGCGGAGTCGTCGATGAGCGACAATGCGCCCAAAAAACGTCTTGGTGAGGTACTCCTTAATCGCGGTGCCATTACCGAGGACCAACTACGCATCGCGCTGCAGGAATTAAAAACCACCAATAAACCGCTAGGCGCGGTATTAATTGATCTGGGATTTGTTACTGATGCACTGGTCCGGGATGCGCTTAGCGAAAACACCGGCCAGAAAAGCGTCGATCTCAGTCATGCGGTGCTTGACGCAACCTCCATCAGGGTAGTGCCACAGGATATTGCCAGGCGCTATACCGTATTGCCCTTGTCGTACGACAAAGATCAACGCCATCTCACGTTGGCGATGGCAGACACGTTTAATATCGTTGCCCTGGACCAGATTCTTGCTCTGAACGGCGGTGATTTGCGCATCACTCCGGTGTTGGGTACCGAGGCAGAGATTGTTCGGGTTATAGAACAGTTCTATGGTTTTGAGCTTTCTATCGACGGCATCTTGCGAGAAATTGAGACAGGCGAAGTCGACTTTGAGAGCTTGCAAGGCAACGATGACATGTATAGTCATCCTATGGTGCGACTGGTTAACGCATTGTTGGCAGACGCTGTGCAACGTGAAGCATCAGACATCCACTTTGAACCAGAAGAAGCGTTTCTGCGCATTCGATACCGTATCGACGGTGTGTTACGCCAGGTACGAAGCCTGCACAAAAGCTATTGGCCCGCCATGGTTGTGCGACTGAAAGTCATGAGCAACATGAACATCGCAGAATCGCGGGCCCCGCAGGACGGTCGCATCTCCATGTCACTGGTGGGCCGTCAGATCGACTTCCGTGTCGCGGCACAACCGACCACCTGGGGTGAAAACATAGTTCTACGTATCCTGGACCGCCGCAAAGGTATTGTGGCCATGGAGAAACTAGGCCTGACTGAAGATAACCTGGCATTGCTCCGCTTGATGCTTGCCAGACCTGAAGGCATTATTCTGGTCACAGGTCCAACCGGTAGCGGTAAAACGACCACGCTTTATTCCATCCTGAACCAGATTAACACCGAGGGCGTGAACATCATGACCATGGAAGATCCGGTGGAATACCCGATGTCCATGATCCGGCAATCTTCGGTCAACGAATCCGTCAAAATGGGATTTGGTGAAGGTATTCGCTCTATGATGCGTCAAGACCCTGACATCATTCTGGTTGGTGAAATCCGCGATCACATCACTGCAGAAATGGCATTTCGTGCAGCTATGACCGGCCACCAGGTGTTCTCGACCCTGCACACCAACTCTGCGATCGGCTCCATGCCGCGTCTGCTGGATATTGGGATATTACCTGACGTCATAGCCGGCAACCTGATTGGTGTGGTAGCGCAGAGACTGGTGCGCAAATTATGCCCACACTGTAAAGTTAAAGGCGAAGCCGGTGAACTTGAGCGCAAATTGTTGGGCGTGACAGCACCAGAACCTGTATTTATTTATACTGCAGGTGGCTGTTTGAAGTGTGATTATAAAGGTTACAAGGGTCGTAACTCTGTCATCGAAATCCTGAAAATAAACAGCGACATGGATGATTTGATCTCTCGACGCGCGAGTATGCGAGAAATGATCAATACAGCCAAAAAATCTGGTTTCCGCCCTTTGGCTGACGATGCGTGTCGTCGAGTGTTAGATGGCACAACCAGCCTTGAAGAAATTTCGCGAGTTGTGGATCTCACAGACAGGGTAATGGGGTAACTGACGATGGCACTGTTCAGATACAAAGCAATGACCCGCGATGGCAAGATCCGTAACGGCAACCTTGATGCCACCAATGAAGTTGATCTTGAACAACGCCTGGTCCGCATGGGGCTGGACCTTATTCGTGCTGACGAAACAGAGGAACGCCGTGCGGCCATAGGTCAGAAAAAGGTGGAAAAGGCTGATCTGATCAACTTTTGTTTCCACATGGAGCAACTGACCAAAGCCGGTGTTCCCCTGCTGGAAGGCCTAAAAGATCTGCGTGACAGCCTCGAGCATCCACGTTTTCGCGAAATCGTCGCCAATCTGGTGGATGAGATCGAAGGCGGTAAAGCGCTGTCTGATGCGCTGGCGGAACACCCCACCATCTTCGATACCTTGTTTGTAAATCTGATTAGAGCAGGCGAAGCAACTGGTGAACTGCCCAAAGTATTTGACTCCTTGTCACAAACCATCAAGTGGCAGGACGAACTGGAAAAAACCACCAAGAAGCTGCTGACATCGCCACTGATTGTAGGCACAGTCGTATTGGGTGTGACTGCGTTCCTGATGATTTACCTTGTACCTCAACTGGTTGATTTTATTGAAAGCATGGGTGAAGAACTGCCTATTCACACCCGTGCATTGATTGCCACCTCTGATTTCATGGTGGAATATTGGTACATGATTATTATCGCGCCGCCCGCCACGTTTTTTGCCATCAAATTACTGATCAAACATAACGAAAAGGCAGCCATGAAGGCTGACTTTTTCAAGATAAAAGTTTGGAAGATTGGCCCGGTGATTCAAAAAATACTGTTATCCCGCTTCGCGAATTTTTTTGCGATGATGTACGCCGCCGGCATCCCGATATTGCGTTGTCTTGAAATCGCCGAAGGTGTTATTGATAACAGAGTGATCAAACAAGCGCTGGGTTATGCGCGCAATGACATTCAGCAAGGCGACCCCATAGCGCAGAGTTTTGCCAATACTGGTCTCTTTCCACCGCTGGTGATACGCATGCTGCAAGTGGGCGAAACCACCGGCAAGCTGGATTATGCGCTGCTCAATGTCAGTTACTTTTATGACCGCGACATCAAAGATTCAATTGACAAAGTGCAGGCGCTCATCGGGCCGGTCATGACCGCTATTCTCGGATTGTTATTGGGGTGGGTTATGCTGTCCGTACTTGGGCCCATCTACAACACCATTTCCAACGTTCAGATGTAAATCAGCTAACGGCAAGGCTGCGGAAAACCAGCATGAGTACAGACATCAAACAGAAGCTGCTGATTATCCATAATGATGGCGTGCTGTTGTATGGCTGGAATAAAAGTGGTCTGATCGAAATAGGCAGTTATAACCAGACCACGTCTGCTATTGATCGTTTTCAGGATCAATTGATAGAAAACCGAAGCGCGCCTTTTATTGTTGTCGTCGACTGCATTGAAGAAGACTTCCGGCACGAAAATGTTGTGCATGTCACCGGGTCAGACCGGGTGGCCTTGCTCGATCGTAAACTGGCATTTTTGTTTCGCACCACCCCTTATCGGATTGCACGTATTATCGGCCGCGAAAAGGACGGCCGTAAGGATGATAAGGCGCTGTTCAGTGCACTCAGTCGGACAGATCTTGTTGACCCCTGGCTGAATTTGATTCTGGATCAACAGATAGCCATCAAGTCGATCAGTTCAGCGGCATATTTGATGGAGACCTTTGCCAAACAACAAGGTTTGCAAAATCATGCTCATTTGCTGCTGGTTAACGTAGAACCTCAGACCGGAGTCAGGCAAACCTATTTGCAAAAAGGCAAGGTACTGTTCAGTCGTCTTTCGCCTCGGAGTCAGTCTCAACACACAGGGATCGTCCAACTCGTACAGGATCAGGCTGTACAAACCCGTAAATACCTGGAGCGAATCAAGCTTCTGCCCTACGAACTCGATATCAATACAGTTGTGTTTATGCCACAGGATTGCCAAGGCATGGACTCAGACGATCTGATTAACCACATGACATATCAGTTCAGAGATACGCGTATGGCAGCTGAATTGATGACCAGCCTTTCGTCTGACATTGAATCTCCTGGCGCACTGCTACTCACACTTGGTCAAAGTCTACGCAAATCGCACATTCCCAATATTTATGGGCCATTTAAAAGCCGTCGTTACTTTTTTATCAATCAAGCGCGGACTGCGTTGATTATTGCTGGCATTCTGGCGTTTGTAAGCGGCACAGTTTTAGCTTTGCCACATTTGTCGGACGCCCTGGCAAAGAGTGAGCAAACCGACGTTATCAATGCCCGTACTGTTCCCATATTGCGAGAGTACGAAAATCTGCGTCAACGCTTCCCTGAAACACCAACTCCATCCAACACCATGGCATTGGTTGTGAGCACCTATGATACGGTCAATGAGCAGATCAATAGCCCTGGAGAACTGATGGTTCAAGTCAGCCGCGCTTTGAGCTCGTCACCCAATATCCGCTTGACGTCAATGGAATGGCGACTCGAATCAGTTATTGATGATGCGCAACCAGAAGCAGCATTCGGTGCCAGTGATGAGGTGCTACGAACTTCATACATGCGGGCAGTATTGGACAAACGAACAAAGCTTACGGCCATTATAGAAGGTAACGTCGAAGCTACCAGCAGTGTCAGGACTGCACGGGATCAAGTGCAAGGATTTATTGACTCTCTTGAAAGTCTGCCGGATATTAAAGTTAACCCAATTACAATGCCGATTAACCTGGAACCAGACGCAGCGCTGGTGATCCAACTTAATGGCAATGCGGTGGCAGCCAGTTTCTCATTGGCGCTGTCTCCCGAAGAGCCGGTAGTTGCGGAGACGCAACCATGAAATTGCCATTGCCTCTTTCCAACAGCGACCTGATGCTGCTGAGAAATTCTTTGATCAGTTTTGTTGTACTCTCGGGTCTGTCGATTGCTATCTATGTAACGGCAAGCGGTCTGCAACGTTCAGCCAATGAGAGCCTGAACTCGGCCCGGGTGTATTTTGATCAGGTCAGCAACTCTGTTACTCAAATCGCCCAGGAAGAAGAAACAATTATTCGCTATATCGATCGGTATATTCAGATTGCAGCGGATGGCATCGTGTCAGAGCAGGATCGTCTGGTCTTTCTTGAACGCATGACCAGTATCCGTGAAATGTTTCAGCTTTATGCGTTGGGCTTGTCGATGGGAGAGCAAATCAGCCACATCGTACCCTACCCCCCAGAAGATCCATTGCCAGGCGATCCGCTCACGATGCATCAGACACCGATAAGCTTGGAGCTATCGTTGTTGCATGAAGGTGACCTGCTTAGACTTTTCGACCGACTACTGAGTTTGCCTGGATTATTCCAACCAACAGAGTGTGTTGTTGACCTTGACTCGAGCTCAACGGAGGGACTGACTCAACTCAGGGAGAATCTGTCCGCGCGATGTCGCATAAACTGGTACAGCTTTGATCTGTCACCGCCGGATAGCAGTGCTCAGGAAGGTGTCTGACATGGGTAGCCTTCGCAGAAAATGCCTGCTTTTACTGATGCTTCTCTCCGGGATGATATCGGAAGCGAGTGAGGCACAACATGCCGATGAACTTGGGCGCTTATTCAGCACACCGCGTGAGCGCATGGAGTTGGACGAAATTCGGCGCATCTGGCTGCAGGAAGTTAAGCCCGGCGAGGAATTGGAATTACCGGCAGAGGATGAGCTTTCAATTGTTTTGGAGGCACCAAACGATTTGTTCCTGCAACTTGGTGGTACCGTGCGCAGAGCGGATGGCACCTATAGTTTGTGGATCAACAATGAGCAAGTTGATCAGCACCAACTGCCATCAAATATCAAGCTGGCACGACTCGGCGACCTGATTGTTGTGTGGATAAACTATCGGGATAAGCTGTATGTGGTACGCCCCGGTCAGGTGCTGCATTTTGCCACCGAGACAGTTTACGAGCCTTACTTATTGCCGGCGGAGCTAGAGGACTTAATTTTTCCGCCACCCGCACCTGAGATCACAACTACCGCTGGTGCAAACGCTGCTACCAGCAATGACAACACCAATACTGTTGCTCAAAGTGGCGATGCGCCTTTAAACATGTTGCCAGGTGGTGATGCTATCGAAGGCCTGCTCGAGAATATCTCCAAAATTTCCGCCACACTGAACATGATACAGGAGCTGACGCAATGATCGGCATCCACTATGCTCAGCGTCAAACTGGCGCGGCACTGCTGATTTTTTTTCTGATTTTGTTCACAACGTCGGCCGCTGTTTTGTTGAGAGCAGTGAATAATGCAAATTTTGGTCTGGCAGTGGCGAATAATGCACGGCAAGAAATGGTTCTGGCTAAACAGACTCTATTGGCTTTTGCCATGAACAACGGCGAACTTATGACTGGCGGCACTCCAGGGCGGTTTCCTTGTCCCGATAGTGATAACGATGCGGATGGTTTACCAAACTTACCTTGCGTCGCGATTAGCAGACTGCCAAGGCGAATTGATACCAATACCGGAGGTCCTTTCTACATAAGTGACGAAGGTCTAGAGAATGGCCAACGTTTCTGGTTTGCGGTCAGCCCCGCTTACCGACAAAACTCAATGGTCACTTTAAATAGCAATACCAATGGCACACTAACATTGGATGGAATTGACGATATTGTTGCAATTATTGTGGCACCTGGCGACGCACTTGCCGGACAAACACGGCACAACAACACAGCAAGTAACTATCTTGAATCCACAAACGTTGGAGGAAGCAGTTTCATCAGTAGTCTACCGGCAAATCCCACCGCCTTTAATGACCGCGTGCTGCCGATCTATCGACATGAAGTGATGACGTTGGTGACGGCGCGAGTGGTGCGGGAGATTCGCAGAGTGCTGGATCTTTATCATCCAGCCAATGGTAATACTTACCCAGCAGATGAGCCTGCGTTTCAGGCGGCGCTTGCTGCTGCAGCCCCTCCACTTCCAACATGGTTTACAGCCAACAGCTGGAATACAGTCACTAACTACGCCTTTGTAAACACAAACAGCTTCACACTTAATTTTGTTGGTTGCGAAATAGAATACACGGTCACATTTGGCTCGCCCGACATTACACGCGACCAATTCAGTTGCGAGGTTTCCCCATGAAAACTGTCAAAAACTCTAAATTGCTTCGAATAAATGGATTTACGTTAATCGAAACAGCTGTGGTAATGCTGATTCTCGGGCTGGTGCTTGGGGGACTCATAACTGCCATCGGCCAAAGCACTGAAAATAACAGGAGAGCTGACGCACAAGCGTTAATCAACCGTGTTGAAGAAGCTCTGTATGGTTTTGCGCAGTCAAATGGACGATTGCCGTGTCCGGCGACCAATACCAGCGGCGGACTAGAAGCGCCAGCGGGCGGTGGAATTTGTACAGTAGCGCATGGATTTGTCCCGGCAGCAACAATGGGGCTACAAGGTCGAGTAAATGCAGATGGACTGCTACTCGACCCATGGTCAAATCCATTGCGTTACTCCGTCTCAACCTTGCTCTCTGGGGGAAATCGGGCATTCACGTCAGTGCTTGGCATGCAGGATCTATTTGCAACCCCGGCAAACCTGGTCGCCGGCCCGACCCTGCTGCGCGTCTGTAACGCAGTGGCCTGCACCCCATTGCCCGCCCGCGAACTGGCCAACACAGTCCCTGCGGTCATAATCTCAATGGGTGCCAACTGGAATGCCTTTGCCGGCGCGGATGAGGTATCAAATGCGGGCAATACTACGATAGGTACTTACAGAATCACCAACACCAACACCTTCGTCTCGCGCGAATACAACGATACCAACTTCGATGACATCATAAGCTGGATATCCCCTCACATATTGTTCAGCCGACTGGTGACAGCGGGCCAATTACCTTGAGCGATGACATGAGCATGCCCTTATCCAACACCGCACAGGAATCTCCACCCCCTCTGCTTCTAGTGGAGGATGATGAGGCGCTTCGATCAATCCTGCGAGATTCGCTGGAAATGCAAGGCTTACGGGTGATCGAGGCGGATTGCCGCAAAACAGCAATGACTCGACTTGCGAGCAATCCCGATGTGGGCGTGATGTTAATTGATCTTGGCCTTCCCCCGGCAGAACACACGACGGCAGAGGGGATAGCATTGATTAACGCCATTCTGGCAGACAATGGTACCGCCAAGGTGATTGTGCTGACCGGACAGGATGAAGAGAGTTCTGCACTGGCAGCAATCCGTGAAGGTGCCTTTGATTTTTTAGCAAAACCCGCTCAATTTGACGATATTCTTCGGGCCGTCAAACGCGCTCTGTTATTCCAGCGTCAGGAATTGCAGATGTCTGCAGAGGGCCTGACTCGCCTACAAATAAATGCCCGTGTTTCTGATGGTTTAAAAGCTGTTCGCGAAGATGCAGAAGAACGTCTCGTGCGTCAGGTTCTTAAAGAAACTGGTTTTAATGTCTATCAAAGTGCTGCACGTCTTGGACTCAAACGCGAAAGCATCTATTACTTTCTAAAGAAGTTTGGCATCAACCGGCAGGATTCTTGAGCATTATGATTGCACTATTGTATCCGTACCTGATTCTGAGCGGCGGCACAATTCTCATCGTAACTGCGTGGTTGCTGCATCAGGCACAACGGCAAACACAGCGCGCCAGCGAACTGATTCGATTAAATGAGTCACTGGAATTTGATTTGCCAGATTTTCTGCGAGCCAGTTGGCCGGCTTTGTCCGATGGCGGATTTACGGGGTTGTCATGGCACCTTGTATGGTTCGGCACAGATATCAGGGAGACGCAAGGTACTCGCTCATCTGTCTTCCTGAGCAAAGATTTTGATGTCGGCGATATTCGCCTGCACGTGGAACTTTACACACCCAAGCATGGTTGGGAACGCAGTTACTTCAGCCGTACACTGGCAGAAAAATTTTTCTTACTGTTACAGATGGATCTCTGGATCAAACTGGGGTCTGTGCGCTCGACCTTTGAGCAAACCGCCCGTATGAGCGTTTTCTTGCAACACGATATTAAAAACATGTTGCAACTGACGAGCCTGGCTGCAGACCAGTTAATGACACCCGTCCCAGGTCAAGAGACCAGACTGCTTGATATGTTAAAACGCAGCTTGCCCGCACTGCAGGAGAGGGCCGATCGCATTTTGAAGCGCTTGGTACAAAGTAGTGAAGTACAACTTGGCACGCGCAATAAATCTGCCGCAATAGACCTTAAAGCGTTCATTGGAAATGCGCTTGATTTGCATGGCTTGCCGGCACAACTAGATGGGCCTGATTGTTTTGTTCTAATTGCACCCGACTCCTTTCAAAGTATTCTGGATAACCTATTAGGCAATTATGTGCAACAGATTCAATCTGGGAATTCCATTCAGATGCCTCAATTGCGGGTTAGTTGGCAGATTCACCTTCTCAAAGATCGTAAGCCAACACGGGTAAATGCAGAAACTCTTGAGTTTGGTGATGAACCTCGCTATGTATTGATCCGTTTGTACGATAGCAATGGCCAACCTTGCTTAAAACCAGAACGATTATTTGAACCGTTCTGGAGTGAACATGGAAAAGGTCGAGGCATAGGATTATTTCAATCACGTCAGTTGGCAACACAATGGGGAGGGGCAATCAATATCGAGGCACCCGCTGACGGGCCACTTGTCTTTAAAATTGAACTACCTGCCAAGGTGTAAAAAAAACCTACATCTTGTTACTCAATAAAAACGTCATTATATTGACGCTGTCTTTGATGTTCTCACAAACACTCAGGCAAAAATTACCTAACTGAGGCGAATCAACATGAAAAATATGTCAGGCGTAGCAAAACGCCAGAATGGTTTTACCCTGATCGAAATCGCGATCGTGTTGGTCATTGTCGGGCTTCTGCTCGGCGGTGTACTCCAGGGTCAGCAACTGATCGAGAACTCCCGTGTCCGCGCGGCAATTAATGATATCAAAGGCGTGCCCGCTGCTGCTTATTCCTATATGGATCGATACTCGCGCTTCCCTGGTGATGACGGCCCCTTGTTGGCTACACTACAAGCACGAGGTGGCGCATGGGCTAACATTACAGCATTCGGTAACCAGAATGGAACGTTGGATGGAGCGATAGGCACCACATTCGTACCAACCGTTGAAATTCTTGGATTCTGGCAGCATCTGAAGGCAGCTGGCTTTATTCCCGGCAACCCAGCAACCATAGGTGCACCAGCATTGCCACAAAACCCCTTTGGTGGACTGATTGGCGTGAACTCAAGTTTGATACAGGGCATGCCTGCTGGCACTAACAAGCTCTGCATGAACAACGTACCAGGTGCATCAGCCATCGCAATGGACGGCCAGTTAGATGATGGACTTCCTAATACTGGCAGCTTCAGGGCCAACTTGACTAACGCGCCGCTGGCTGCTGCAGAATTGACGTATGACGAGAACTCGCTTTACACAGTTTGTACTCGAATCTAAACGGTTCTGAGTTCGATTAAATCAGGCCCCGCAAAGCGGGGCTTTTTTTTGCCAACCGATTGAAAAAAACTTGAGCTACGCAGCTTGTCAATATGTAAAAAAAACCTACACCTTGTAGTAAATTACGCCCAACTTTATATTAATGTGGTTTGTGGTGTACTTAGTTGAAATAAAAATTTAACTTAATGAGGCGTATAAACATGAAAAATAATTCCGGCATGCCAAAAGGCCAGCGCGGGTTTACTTTGATTGAAATTGCAATAGTATTGGTAATCGTAGGACTGCTGCTCGGCGGTGTATTGCAGGGCCAGCAACTCATTGAAAATTCAAGGGTTCGCGCAGCGGTAAATGACATCAAAGGAATCCCAGCTGCCGCCTACTCTTATATGGATCGATATTCTCGCTTCCCTGGTGATGACGGCCCAACGTTGGTTGCACTGACTGGTCGGGGTGGTGCATGGGCTAATATCACCGCGTTTGGTAACCAAAACGGCACCTTGGATGGCCTGATTGCCGCCACCTTTGTACCAACGGTGGAATTGCTGGGTTTTTGGCAGCACCTCAGGGCTGCAGGATTTATCCCTGGTAACCCAGCTACTATCGGCGCTCCAGCTCTACCCCAAAACCCCTTTGGTGGATTGATCGGCGTGAACTCAAGCTTGATCCAAGGTATGCCAGCCGGCACCAATAAACTATGTATGAACAACGTTCCAGGCTCTGCTGCAATTGCCCTAGACGGTGACCTGGATGATGGCCTGCCCAACAGCGGCAACTTTCGTGCAAACCTGACAGCTGTTCCACTGGCCGCGGCAGAGGCAACGTACGACGAAAACAACCTTTATACTGTGTGCGTACGAATTTAAAAAAAGCGGTTTTGCACTTGTCGTTTAGGAAAAACCCGCTTCGGCGGGTTTTTTTGCACTAGCAATATCAATTTGCGGCCGATATTTATTTAATCTGTAAAAAAAACCTACATCTTGTGGCTTTTTATAGAGTTACATATAGTTAAGTCGTCCTTGATGTTATTAAAAGCATTCAGACAAATCTAATTTAAAGTGGAGAAGCAAAATGAACAATATGTCCGGAATGGCAAAACGCCAGAGTGGTTTTACACTGATTGAAATTGCAATCGTTTTGGTAATTGTTGGATTGCTGTTGGGTGGTGTACTGCAAGGGCAGCAATTGATCGAAAACTCTCGCGTCCGAGCGGCAGTTAATGACATTAAAGGTGTACCTGCGGCAGCGTATTCGTATATGGATCGATATTCTCGCTTCCCTGGTGATGACGGCCCTTCATTGGTAGCACTGACTGGCCGAGGTGGTGCTTGGGCGAACATCACTGCATTCGGCAACCAGAATGGCACACTAGATGGTGCTATCAACTTGACGTTCGCTCCAACACTTGAATTGCTAGGTTTTTGGCAACACCTGAAAGCAGCTGGATTTATTCCAGGTAACCCTGCAACTATTGGTGCTCCAGCACTGCCACAAAACCCCTTCGGCGGTCTGATTGGAGTTAACTCTGGTCTGATCCAGGGGATGCCGGCCGGCACCAACAAACTCTGCATGAACAACGTGCCGGGCTCAGCTGCCATTGCTTTGGATGGTCAGTTGGATGATGGGCTGCCAAACAGCGGTAGCTTCCGGGCCAACCTGACTGCACTGCCATTGGCTGCTGCAGAGGCAACTTACGACGAAAACAACTTGTACACCGTTTGCATCCGCATCTAAACGCTGAATGCTTCAAAAAAAAAGCCCCGCTCCGCGGGGCTTTTTTTTGCCTGAAATCCAAAAGCAAACTAACGGCACTGGATGGCACTGTTGCCTTCCGGTAGCATCCTGTCCCATTCGCAACTGCAACCCGGACAGTACAGAGAACTCCCGTCATGGACCCGCTTGGCAATATCATTGAATGGATCGCCGACTACGGCATATTCGGCCTGTTGGCGCTCGGCCTTGCGGAGCGCTTTATTCCGCTTTTACCATCGTACGGCGTGTTAGTCGCGATCGGCATCGCAGCGGGCAATGGAGAATGGTCCGTGCTGGCTGCTATCGGCGGCACGGTGACCGGCAGTGTCACCGGCTGCCTGGTGTTTTACGCATTGGCTGTCTCACTCAGCGAAGAGCGCAGTTATCGCTTTTTGTACTGGGTCGGGCGCATGGTGGGTTTGTCGCAGGCGCGGGTGGATCGCACGGTGGTTTCCTTTCGCGCCAATCAACGCACGCTGGCGTTTGTCATGCAACTGATTCCGACCATCCGGCTGATATCACCCATCATCGCCGGATTGTTTCATGCACAAGCCAAGGTGTTTGCGTTGGCGACCTTTGCGGGCATTTTGCTGTGGAACTGCCTATTCATTGGTGTGGGTTATGTCGCTGAGGATTTCGCACCCGATGCCAATGCCTCAACACTGGCTGTTCAGGTGTTGGTGGTACTGATCGTTGTTGAGCTGGGCGCGGCCCTCATCTGGCGCTGGCGGCACGGCAAACATGAGTGATCAGACATGGCCAAAGTCATCGTGCACCCGGTAGCGGGCATTCACGATGCGATGGTCATTATCCAGATCAAATACCACATCTGCCCGCTGCGGCAATGTGTCGAGCATCATGCGTGTCAGGCGTTCGTAGTGCATGATGAACCGGTGTAATTGCACCTTGTTCATCATGGCGCTAGCCGCGTCAGGGGCGTCAGCCTGCGTTCTGGCCCGCAGCTTCTGTTCTTGCAGCGTGCGCCACTCAATCACACTTTCCATGGACGGCGCTTTTAACATGAGCAATTTGTCTATGTGAGCGAACAACTGTTGATATTCCGTCAGTTGGGTTTCGATAAAGGCGCGCCAGCGTCCATCGGCATCATGCTCTTGCTCAAGCGTGTTGATCGGGTCACCGGATAACACGGCCGTCGGCGCACCCACACACCAGCCTTCGATAATGATGACATCCACTGGCCCTGAGTGAATGGGCCAATGCGGTTCAGGGCAGCGATCATCTGTGGCCTTGTCAAAGCGCGGAATGGCGATGCATGAGTCTGAGTCAGCCGCCTTGAGTGCCGCCAGCAATTTGATGCCCATGGCCAGGTCATGAGTACCGGGCACGCCACGCGTTTGCAGCAAGGGGTGAACGTTGCGGGCAAGGGAAGCGCGCTCGGCCCGGGTCAGGTAAAGGTCATCAATCGAGAACACGACACATTGTAAGTGTCTGGCTTGCAACAGCCGTTTTAGCAGTTCGGACAAGGTGGATTTGCCGGTGCCCTGCGCACCATTTATCCCAAGCACCAGTGTCTGCTGCCGGTGCTGATAGCATCGGGTGATAAAGTCTGCCAGTGGCAAAAAATAGTCAGTGGCGACTGTCTCAAAATCGGCAGGCAATTGCTCGTCTCTGATGAACTGCAGGATGAATTGTTGAATAAGTTGCTGTGAAGAATGTGGCTTTGACATGCTGTGTTTTATGATCTCTACTATCAGAACTTGATCGACACCGTTAATAACAATGAAAGAGGTCTGACATGACATCTGCACTGTACACCAGAATTAAAACCGCGCCATCATACTTGGCGTTGATGCTGTTTGGGTTGTTGTGCCTGGTATCCATAGGGAACAGCGCCTGGGCGCAAACGGTGCCAGTCAATAAACAGATTGTGATGGTGCCAATGCGTGATGGCGTGAATCTGGCCACCAACATTTATTTGCCTGAGGGCGATGGCCCGTTTCCGGTAGTGCTGACGCGTACCCCATATGATAAGGACGGTGTTGATAACAGCGTTGCCCTGTACAACGAGCGCGGCTACGCGCTGGTTTCTCAGGATGTGCGTGGTCGTTATGACTCTGAGGGTGAAAACCGCCCGTTTGAAACTGATATCGAAGACGGTTACGACACGGTGGAATGGATTGCAGCGCAAGCATTCAGCAATGGCAAAATCGGCATATTTGGCACCTCCGCGCCCGGTATTACCTCGAATCTCGCTGCGGCGTCTGCTCCACCGCATTTGACCGCCGCGTATGTCACGGTGGCACCGGACAGTCTGTTTTACCGTTCACGATTTGTGGGTGGCGTGTTTAAAGAAAGTCATTCCGGCGGTTGGTTACGCGGACAAGGCGTGAGTGAAGACATGATCAACGCCTATCGCGCCCGCGCCGTGCTCGACGAGCAGTGGCGTGCCACCGACTTCCTGTTCCATCGTCAGAATGTGCAGATTCCTGTGTACAACGTGGGCGGCTGGCATGACATTTATGCAGAAGGGTCGCTGTTTAACTTTGTGTATTTGCAGAATGAAGGCCACCCGGCCGCACGCGGCAAACAAAAACTGTTTATGGGTGCGTTCGGGCACGGCACGCTGCAAGGTGATCTGGAATATCCTGGTGGCGGCCTGATCAATGGCGACTTCGAACAACAGATGCGCTGGTGGGATTATTGGCTGAAAGACATCAACAACAGCATCATGGAAGAACCACCCGTCAGCATTTATATGATGGCCTCCGCACGCAAGGGCGCAGTGTCGCCACTCAACCGCGTCATTTATATGCGCAGCTGGCCGCCAGAGTCCGATGAAACCCGTTTTTATCTGCAAGCGGATATGAGTCTGGCCACAACAGTGCCTGCCATAGCGGATGCATCCAAAACCTATACCTTTGATCCTGCCAATCCTGTGCCCACCATGGGTGGTCAGAATCTGGGCGCTGACGTAGGCCCGCGCGATCAGCGCGACATCGGCGAGCGGCTGGACTATCTGCGTTTTGCAACGCCGGTGCTGGAAAACGACACCGTAGTTGCCGGTCATGTCGATATGGAGCTGTATGTGTCAACCGACGCCTTGGACACAGATTTTGTGGTCAAGTTGGTCGATATTTATCCGGATGGTTATGAAGCGCTGATTCTGGATTACCCGATACGCGCACGTTTTCGTGATGGCCAGAACGCTGAGGATGTCAAACTGATGACACCGGGCGCCGTGGAGAAGCTGGTCATCAATATGTGGAGCACTGCACAAACCTTTGAGAAAGGTCATCGCATCGGCGTACACGTCACCTCCAGCAACTACCCGCGTTTTGCGGTGAATCCCAATAACGGTGCGGCGTTGGACGATGTCACAACACCCGCCAATACTGCACGAAACACCATTTATTTTGACAGCACACGCCCTTCGGCGATTGTGCTGCCGATCGTGACGAAACCGCTTTAATTTGTGCGGTTGTTGCTCAGTCCCGCGAGGGGCACGGGGCTGGGCAATCCTGACTCAATGCTGTCGGGCTCAGTTGGGCCCGCTACCACTTCAAACCGGGTCAGTCCGATCAGCTGACCCGAGTCGGTAACCACTCTGATCTGCCAATTGCCCTGCACAGTGTCCGGAAAATTCAATTTGTGGGTCCAAGCCCGGTAACCGTTCTCACCACCACCTTCGATATCCAGTGTAATACGATCTACGACCTCCCCCTCGTACAGCCAGACGTGATGAATATTTTCACGCAAGCCTCGTGGCGCTTTGACGGA
This sequence comes from Pseudohongiella sp., assembly GCA_030696315.1. Classification (GTDB taxonomy): domain Bacteria; phylum Pseudomonadota; class Gammaproteobacteria; order Pseudomonadales; family Pseudohongiellaceae; genus Pseudohongiella. The sequence goes on from JAUYSM010000067.1 coordinate 33,714, forward strand.
TGTCCAGGCATACAGCCCATCCGCACGTAAGGCTTGCTCGCTGATGATGTCGAGACTTTCACCCGGATTGCGTTGTTCGCGATCGATCTGTTGGGACAGCGTAATGCCATTCAGCTCCAGCGCGGCCGGTGGAATAAGAATGCGGGCTTGCCATATCACCGCCCCCATCGCGACCAGCACCAGCATTCGCACAGACATTCTTATCAGACGCCTTTCCGGAACCGCATCCCAGAGACTCGGCAGGCTGAACAGCAGTGCGGCAATCATCGCCAATTGCAGGCTTTGTTGTGTATTGATCAGCAACAACAGCGGCAACACAATCAACAGCACCGCAAACAACGTCATCACATGAAATACCAGGTATAGAACACGGCGTCGGGCCAATTGACCGTGATAAATAGGATCAATCACTGAAATGACGGCTGAGATCGCAAGGGCGGCTGTAAAAATCGCCTGAGAGTGATTCCATGTGGTGGCCGCGAAAAAAAACGGTAAGGCAAAAAACAGACTTTCCTGGTGGACCATTTGGGTACCAAGGCGCATCACAATCCTAGGCATTTTGACGCCGAACAGTTTCAGGAACAGCGCCCGAATCCACGGTTCCATGACAAGCAGCAGCCAACTCACCAGCATGAGTACAGCCAGCACCTGGGCAAACGTCTCGCGCCCTTCCACCAGCACGTAACTGGCTACGCCGGACACAAAACCAAACACCGCCATCAAACCCGGGTGCCGCACCAGGAACCCATACACCCACAGCACCAGCCTTTTTATTGTTGTCATAACATTGCGCATGCCGGCAGTCGATCGTTAAAGGTTTGGAATCTAGCGGGTCATTGCACAAAACAGCTCAAAATAATTCGGGAAGGTTTTGCTGGTACAGCCCGGATCGTTGATCACAATAACACTCTCACCAAAGGCAGCCAGCGAAAAACACATGGCCATGCGGTGATCGTTGTAGGTATCAATGGCTGCCGGCAGAATCTTGGTTGGCGGATGAATCACAATATAGTCATTACCCTCTTCCACCTGTGCACCGACTTTACGCAACTCTGTTGCCATAGCCGACAAGCGGTCAGTTTCTTTCACGCGCCAGTTATAGATGTTGCGGATGGCGGTGGGGCCTTTGGCAAACAATGCCGTGGTGGCAATTGTCATGGCCGCATCGGGGATGTGATTCAAGTCGACATCAACGCCATTCAATTCACCTTTGCTGACTTCAATCCAGGTATCACCCCAACTGACCTTGGCGCCCATTTGTTCCAGCACTTCAGCAAACCGTGCATCGCCCTGCACGCTGGCTGCACCAGTGCCGTGAACACGCACGGTTCCGCCTGCAATAGCCGCTGCAGCAAGAAAGTACGAGGCTGATGATGCGTCGCCTTCGACCATGATGTCGCCGGGCGCTACATACTGTTGACCGGCGCGCACAACAAAGCGCTGGTAATCATGGTTATCAACATGCACACCAAAACGCTTCATGACATCCAGCGTGATATGAATATAGGGTTTGGAAACCAGTTCGCCTTCCACAGTGATGTCCAGATCTTGCTTGCATAAAGGCGCAGCCATCAGCATGGCGGTCAGAAACTGACTGGAAATATTGCCGCGAATACTGACCTTGCCGCCGTTCAGGCCAGCGGCGTGAATACGCAGCGGCGGGAACCCTTGTGGCCCGGTGTATTCAATGTTGGCACCGCAGGCTGTTAAGGAATCCACCAGATCGGCAATCGGGCGCTCAGACATCCTGGGCTCACCGGTCAGCTCAAACCCACCATGGCCCGCAGCGAGCGCGGCTGTTAGCGGCCGCATGGCGGTGCCGGCGTTGCCCAGAAACAGCGACAACACACCGTCATGGGTTAAAGGGCCGGCATTGCCTTGCACGATACAATGGGTTTTATCAGGACTTAGCTCGTAAGACACACCCAACGCCCGCAGTGCCTGCAGCATAAAGCGCACATCGTCACTGTCCAACAGATTGCTGATACGGGTTTCACCCTTTGCCAGCGCTGCCAGCAACAGGATTCGGTTGGACAGGCTTTTAGAGCCAGGAAGCGTGACTTCACCCTGAATGTGGCTGACAGGTTTCAGGGTGAGTGTCGCAGGTGTAGTCGGAGAGTGCATGATCAGTGCTGCCGCGATTGGATAGAATCGCGGATTATAGAGGAAAGCAGCAGCTGGGTGTTATCGGGTTACCGGACTGTCTGCCGTTGCTTGCTGGCCACGCGTTGTGCCCTGATGCTTCATCCGGTTCTCCCAACGTTTGCGGGCAAAACGGCGCATGTTAGGAATATCGTCGGTTTCATCCATGATGGGCTGACCAAGGATGGTCTCCAGCACGTCTTCCATAGTCGCCAGTCCCAGCCATGTGCCGTACTGGTCATACACCAGACTCATGTGCTGATGTTCGGCCAGGAACGCGGTCATGACAGATTCCGCACTGACGTCATCGGTGACAATTTTTACCGGCTTGATCAGTTCATCAATCAAGGTGTCAGGTTCTGCATCGAGCATCTCTGCCCTGAACACGATGCCCTGCGGGTGTTCGTTTTCATCCAGCACGGGATAACGGGAGAATGCAGTGTCACGCAGCTCTTCCAGAATTTCACCTACGGTCACGCCACTGGTCAGGTACTCACAAACAGTACGTGGCGTCATGATGTCTTTAACTTTCACTTCGTGCAAATCAAGGATGTTGGCAATTACCCGACGCTCGTCTTCATCCAGTTGATCTGTATCGCGGCCAAGATTGGTTAACGCCTTGATTTCAGAGCGCAGGTCGATGTCAGCCGTGCCAACCCCCATCCACTCAGTAATTTTGTCCGACAACATGATAAATGGCTTGAGGATAAAAATGAGGCCATTCAGGGTTGCAGGTAGTATTGGCACCAAGGATTGCCAGTATCGGGCACCCAGGGTTTTAGGAATGATTTCGGAAAGCACAAGAATCAGGAAGGTCATGATGGCGGAGACTACACCAAGGTAGCCATCACCGAATACAACGCCGACCTGAGCGCCAACACCGGCAGCTCCAAAAGTGTGAGCGACTGTATTGAGTGTCAGTATCGCAGCCAGAGGCTGATCAATTCGGTCTTTAAGTTTACGCAGTTGCTGGTAAAGATCAGGTTTGCTGTACCTATACTTCACGATATGACTTGGCGTCAGTGTCAGAAGGGATGCCTCGAGCAATGAACATATAAATGAGACGCTAATCGACAAGACGGCAATAATAATTAATGTGCCCATGGAGGGTACTTGGATCTCCTGAAAAAAAACGGAATTTGATCCTACTATAGATCCCAAGCACGCTCAATGAATTATTTAGTCAGCGATCCCGCCATTTATGCTCCCATCAATTCTGACGGTTGCGCGATGATTGCCTGCTTATGCTGCCAGACTTTTTCATGAAAGAAATAAACCACTGTATTAACAGCAGGTTCTACCAATGCGACGGCGCCGCCCACCGCGATACTGCCAGTCATCGCCCAAGTGACCGTAAACGCGGTTGCGACGTGCAGCACTGCAAAACTGGCGGTTTTTTTCATGATATCTGTTCCTGGTCTATTGCTGATGATGTCAGCTTAAAAGGATCCACCTCAGAACGATATTGCTTAAATTCTATCTTAACGATAATCATTATCAATAAAAAAAGGCCGGACATCCTGACCGGCCTTAAAGAATGCACACACTACATAAACCTATCCACTTGCACAGGAGCTGAGTTGATCAAAAGCCCAGTTTGAATCCGGCGCTCAGATTACGTCCTGGCATTGGAACCACGTCGGCGAGGAAGGAAGAATGGTTTCTGACATCTTCGTCGAGCAGGTTGGAACCGCGCAGGAATAACTGATAACGGCCCGCATCCCCAAAGGCATAGTTTGCGCTCAGGTTAAGCATGTCGTATGCAGGCTGAATCGTCTCAAAATTGGCAACACGACTCGGTTTGGCAGCACGGTAGAATTCAAGTTCGGCGCTGTAACCGTTTGCAATCTCTGCATTAATACGACCACCCGTACGACGAGGGGGAATGCGTGGCAAACGGTCATCCGACGACAACCCTACACGCACGTAGTCGCTGAACAGCGATGCAGACAGCACATCATTGAAGCTATACCCCAGTTCTACCTCATAACCAGTGAACTCGGCATCGCGCTGGGTGTACTTGATCAGTCGGAAATCTTCATACTGATCGAGTGTGCGCGCGTAAATATAGTCATCTACTTTGTTGCGGAACAGGCTAAAGCTGTAGGTGAACGCGCCCTCTACTTTACGCAGGCCCAGTTCAAAATTGTCTGCAGTTTCTTTCTGAATATCTTGATTGTTGGCCACACCACCACAGGTTAACGGGTGGGCAATCAATCCACACTCGTAAGTATTGCTGGCCACGTGAACACCTCTGGAGTAAAGCTCCTGGGCATGCGGCAAACGTTGTGCGTGTGCATACGTCACAGACAAAATGGTGTCGGCGCTGACATTCCAGATGGCAGCAGTGGAGTATGAGAACGCGGAGTCGCTAAACGCGGGGCGATTTCGAGCATCATTGACCGGCTGGTGTTTCTGACGGTCATAACGTGCACCAGCCTCAAAGTGCCAGTCATCATTTAACTGATAGTGTTCAACTATAAATATGCCTGTGGCTTTTGAATCCACCGTTGGCATAAACACGTGTTCACCGCCGTTTTTGAAGGTGCTGTCAGAGACCTGTATGCCAAACAGCCCCTGCCAGCCCATCACCGCAGCGTGGTCAACTTCAAGGCGCGCTTCGTAGCCTTTGTTGCCAAAAGTCGCACCCACTTCATCTTCTTCAAACTCGGTGTGCTCATAGTTTGTTGTGCTGGCACGGAATCGCACCTTATTGATGCCAGCAAAGGGGTCTTCAATCTCACCACGCAAATCAACGCGTTTGCTGGTCAGATCAACAAAGGGGACTGCGTGTTCTTCATGGTCATGATCGTGGTCATGGTCATGATCGTCCTCTTCGTCGTGGCTGCCGCAGTGCAGTTCTATGCCGTGTGGATGGCATTCCAGATACTCTTCGCTATGGCCGGGAATACCGTATTCATCAGCACGGTAAGAATAGGCCAGACCAATAAAACCTTTTTCACCTATCCAGGAGGCACCCAGGCTGGAGTTTTTGTTCTCAGAGAAAGTGCCGTCAACGCGAGGTTCATCCCACTCCGCGGCCTGATAATCGTCGGTATCACGTAGTGAAGTTTCAAAATGCAAAGCAATATTGTCTGTTGCGCGGCCAGTCAGACTGATCGCGCCAGCTTTTTCATCGGCCACGGTATTGCCACGCAACGCCGCAAACCCTTCGTACCCTTTTTCAGGCATGGACGTCGGGATTTTGTCATCCACGACGTTGACGACACCACCAATGGCGCCGCCACCGTACAACAGGGTTGCTGGGCCGCGCAGCACTTCAATGCGCTGTGCCAGCAGTGGATCAACGGTCACCGCATGATCAGGTGACACGTCCGAAGCGTCCAGTATTGAATTGCCATCGGAGAGAATCTTGGTGCGTGGGGCGCCCTGACCACGAATCACCGGGCGTGATGCACCGCCACCAAAGCTGTCAGCATGCACACCGGTGAGGCCGTTAAGCAAATCGCCCAACGTTCCTGCACGATTAAGGAGTTCGTCTCTTCCGAGCACATCAAAGGGGGCAACAATCAAATCAGCGCTTTCATCAATACCCAGCGCTGTCACTCTGATCTCTGTAACGGGTACGGGTGACTGCGTTGTGCTGCCGGTTTGTGCAAACGAGCCGCTGCTGAATAACAGAGAACCACTTCCGGCGATGATTGTAATCGCGAGGCCAAGCGGTGCTTTTTTGAATTTCATAGGAGTATCCCTGACTACATGATGTTGAAAACACAAGTATGCTACAACATATCATTTAAGGATAAAAGCACTAAATTGCGCTCAACAATCAGGTCAGCTCGCTCGATTAACCTCCCAACTTCAAAAAATTCAGAAACTCCCGACGATTTTTGGGGCCATAGGTGCGAAAGTGAGGCTGAGGGTTTTCCTGGTAAGCAAGCTTGCGTTGGCTAACTGCATCAGACGCAAGATGTTGCGCAATTTCCTCAGCAGAGATGTTATAGGGTCTGGCGGCATTCAAGCCAAAGACCTTGCGTCTGAGCTCGGGGGTGATGGCGGTGTAACCAAACTGCTCTTGAAATCTCTCGGATATTTGAAAGGTCCTGAACGCCTGAATCTGGTCCTGCGGGGAACCATACCAGATCGAATCTGTGCCCCACAGTACGTTATCTTCACCTACATACTTGAAAAGTTTACCCAGTGCATGTGCCGCATTGTCGGGATCACGCATCAATAATCGCCAGGTACTGCCCAACTCCGCATAGACATTGCTGTTGGTCGAAATGTCATTGTCCAACAGCGACTGAATCAGGCTATCAATGCCCATGCGGTTTTGCCCGGGTGCAAATGCTTGCTCGGTGACAGAGTTATCGTAACCAGAGTGATAAATCAAAAAATTCATATCCGGGTATTGTCTCGCCACGATGCCCACATCGTCGCAACGACTATGCTCTATTGAACGTGGTCCAAAGGGTAACCCTTTGTGAATACAGATGTTACGCACACCCAGGGATCTTGCGCGCTCAATCATGGCCAACCCCGGATCCTCGTGTAGCAAGAAACCTGCTCCACCGGGTCCAAACTGGGTATAGGTTTTAAACGCACAGATATCCCAACGCGCCGCCAGCTCGTCCATGGCCTCCAGATCACCCGCCTGATTGGGATTGACACGACCATGAATCATGAGACGTTTGCTGCCATCAAGTTGCGCGACAATATTGCGGGTCTCGTGCGCATCTTCGATGGTGACCGGTTCTGTTTCGCGTGTGGATGGCACAAAACTCAGCACCATGATGTCCGTATCACTGTCCAGAAACACATCTTTGATGAATTCATCCGCGCTCAAACAATTCAGGTAACTTCGGTCTTGCGCGCCGGTGGATAATGCACAGCTGGCTTTTTCCATCGTGGAATAAGGCCGCGCCCCTTCAGGCACAAGTCGCAGCCAGGCGCCATTCGGATTTACAAAATGTCCCTGTACGTCAAATATGAACTCCTTACCTTCCACTGATTCGGCGGCAAGCTGCAAATCAAACGCTGCATCGTCGTTAATCTGGTAGAACCCCCCCAGTTTCCCCGCCGAGGCGTTCACCTGATTAATGGCCAGCAAGGTGCTGGCCACACCACAACTGGACACCAGGAAGCGTCTACGATCCAGACCACAAAACCGCGCGTTGTCGGTCGCTTTTTGATGCGCCAACTCGTTACCCTGGATATTGCGCACAGACAACGCCATTGGCTCATATTCACCATTGGATGTGGTATCAATTTTGATGGGCAGTCGAGTGTCTTCTGGATCGTTCTGTTTTTTCATCAGGCATTCTCCATAACGGTACAAACGGTTGATGTTTTTTCAGGACATAAAAACAAAAAACCCGCTGAGCTTTCGCTACAGCGGGTTTCTGGTATTCACGCAGATGACAAGACAGTCATCGCACAGCTCATCATCAATCCGGCAGAGCCAGAGCGGTCAGCGTGCTGCCGGTCTGCAGTACAACGTACTGTTTGCCTTCATGCTGGAAGTTCATCATGCCGTAACGGCTGACGTCAGGCGTTGCGACTTTACCCAGTTGACGTCCAGTTTCCTTGTCAACTGCAAACAACGCAGCAGTGCCATCACTAGAGTTGCTGGAATACATCAGCATGGTAGAGGTCACAGTCATTGGAGCAACAGTACCTGTACCGGTATTGCCTACATCGATACCCGCGAGGGCAGGATGGTTCTTGATACGATCTGGTGTTTCACCAATGGGGATCCACCACTTGTGGTCACCGGTGTTCAGGTCGATTGCAGTCAAACGGCTATAGGGCGGCTTGAACAGCGGCAGGCCTTGTGGGCCACGAACCAGTGCGGAGCGCAGTGGTGCGTATTGGGCGAAAGTTGTACCTGTGGGCAATTCCAGTGAAGCATCACGCTCTTGTGCAGGCGCCATGATTCGGTTGGTGCAGCCTTTACGGGACACAACAAACAGTGTGCCTGTGGTCGGATCTGCAGCCGCTGGACCGTCGATGTTTACACCACCCACATCACCTGGACACCACAGCGCAGCTTGTTTGCCGAGGTCGTTGTCGCGGTGAAGCGGCGGATGGAACAATGGGCCAATTTCAAAATCAGCAATGGCTTCAATCGCCTGCTGACGCAGTTCCGGCGTGTAGTCGATGAGATCATCGTGTGTCAGACCCTGCATGTCATAAGGCGCAGGTTTGGTTGGGAACGGCTGAGTAGCCGCCAATATTTCACCTGGCATTTTTGACTGAGGAACAGCTCGTTCTTCGATTGGCCAGATTGGCTCACCGGTTTCACGATTGAACACATAGGTAAATGCCTGTTTGCTCACCTGAGCCAGCACTGGAACAGTGCGACCATTCTGCTGAATGTCCAGCAAGACCGGGGCAGTTGGTGTGTCGTAGTTCCAGATGTCTTTATGAACCAACTGGAAGTGCCACTTACGCTCGCCTGTAGTTGCATCCAGAGCAACAACGCTTGAACCGTACAGGTTATCGCCCGTCAGGTGTCCGCGGTAGAAGTCGATAGTGGCGCTGTTGGTGTTGATGTACACCATGTTCAGCTCTGGGTCAGCAGCCATTGGCGCCCAAGATGAGTTCTCACCCGTGTATGCACGAGGATCTTCGATCTGGTTGCCACTGCCATCCTGCCAGGTATCCCAGCCAAATTCGCCTTTGTCAGGAATAATGTTGAACGTCCACGTGTGCGCACCGGTCTTGGCATCAACACCAATGATGTCGCCGGGAATGTTTTCGATACGCGTCTGGTTGTAGCCCTGCTCTGCAGAGTTACCAATCACCACCGTGCCATTAACAACAATGGGTGGCGAAGATGACGTGATGTAGCCGGTTTCCAGTGGAATACCGTAGTAAGGGTCGAACTCGTAACCGTTGGTATCTGCAAGAATCTTTTGCAGGTCAACTACACCGGTTTTCGGGAAGCCTGGCACACCAATCTCGTGACCAAACCCTTCCAGTGGTGCGCCAGTATCAGCGTCCAGGGCGGTCAGGAAAAAGCCTGGGCTGATGATGTAAATGACCGGACGGCCATCAACTTCAGCAAAACCAACGCCTTTACCGTAGTCTTTACGCATGGAATATTCATGACGGAAAGTATGCGGTTCGCGGTAAGACCAGATGGTTTCGCCTGTCACCGGATCGATAGCTACCACGTGACGACGGTCGCCGGCAACGGTGTAGAGTTTGCCGTTAACGTAGCTGGGAGTAGAACGACCGCTGGTCGCCTGGAAGCTTGCGCCATCCCAAACCCATGCAGTCTCAAGGGACTCAAAATTTTCAGGAGTGATCTGCGAGGCAGGGATAAATCGAGTGTGTGCAAAGTCTGAACCCAGAGTCACCCAATCAATACTCTCTCCTGTCTGCTGCGCAGAGACCAGCGCAGGCATACCCAACACCAGGCTGATCGCCATCAGTGCGGGTTTGCTGGCAAATCTGCCAGCCAAACGTTTACTTTTTATCTTCACTTGCACTCTCCTCATCAAGCCGGAAAACAGCTTCAGGCTTTGTGGTTTTCTTTTTAATAGCATTCCTGGATCTGCAGAACCTTCCCGTTCGCTGCCCACCAGGAAAAACCGTCGCCCCCTGTAGTAACGGTCTTAATTGACGGCATACTGAACTTTCATCAATTTGGAAAGGGCCTCAGAGCATACTCCAGAGTCCCCAGCAAGTCCATAATTGTGGGCATTCCATCTAACGCACGGTAGCTGCCAAAGGCCTTATTTGATACCGTGTATGGCTCATTTCCCCAAGGACACCCCAGATGAGCCCGGATACACCCTCAGATGTTCACCTGAAACTCAGAAACCTGACTACCGCCGATTACCCGCAACTGGCGAAACTGATGGAGGCGGTGTATCCGGACATTGGTGGCGCGTGGCCTGAAGGGTCGATTCAGCGGCTGATCAACGACTTTCCGGAAGGTCAGATTGTGATTGAGGATTTCGGCAATCTGGTCGCAGCAGCGCTGACAATACGCTGCGACTACGACCGTTTCAGCCGACAGCACACGTACGATGACCTGATTGGCCGCCGCGAGCAAATCAAACACAATGCCGAAGGCGATGCGCTGTATGGCATGGATCTGTTTGTTGATCCTGAGTACCGGGACTTACGTCTGGGTCGACGCCTGTATGATGCGCGCAAAGACTTGTGCCGAGACCTCAATCTGCGGGCGATTCTCGCAGGTGGTCGTATCACCAACTATCATTTGCACGCAGAAGACTATTCTCCGCGCGCCTACATTGAGGCTGTTGACCATAAAGAGGTTCACGACCCGATTCTAAGCTTCCAGCTGGCCAATGATTTTGAAGTAAAACGCTTGCTCAAGGACTACAACCCGCAGGATGAAAAATCCCAGGGATATGCAACGCTGCTGGAATGGAACAACATTCTGTATGAACCAGAAACCCGCGACCTCAGTCAGCGGCGCAAGACTGTAGTACGAGTAGGGGTCATGCAATGGCAGATGCGACTGACCGAATCATTTGAGGAATGGTTGTCGCAGGTTGAGTACTTCGTGGACACCATGGCTGACTATGAGTCTGACTTCGTTTTGTTCCCGGAGTTTTTTAATGCGCCATTGATGGGTCTGGGTGATCAAAGCAATCAGTTTGAAGCTATTCGCTTTTTGTCGACGTTTGCTACACGATCGATCGAAGCGTTGTCCGAGCTCGCCATCACCTACAACATCAATATCATCGCTGGCAGCATTCCGGTGATGGAAGGTGACAATCTCTACAACAAAGCCTATCTGTGTCGCCGTGATGGCACCGTGGACTCACAAGCCAAATTGCACATCACCCCGCACGAGCGACGCGATTGGGTCATCGACGGCGGCCATCGGCTGCAAGTCTTTGATACCGATGCCGGGCGTATCGGCATTCTGATTTGTTACGACGTTGAGTTTCCGGAGTTGTCGCGACTGCTGGCCAAACAAGGCATGGACATTCTGTTTGTGCCGTTCTGGACCGATACCAAAAACGGCTTCTTGCGTGTGCAACGTTGTGCACAGGCCAGAGCCATTGAAAACGAGTGTTACGTCTGCATCGCTGGCAGCGTCGGCAATTTGCCGCAAGTGCATAACGTGGATATTCAGTACGCACAATCTGCAGTTTATTCGCCATCAGACTTTGCGTTTCCGCACGATGCAGTCATTGCAGAAAGCACGCCCAACACCGAGATGGCGCTGGTGGCCGATCTTGATCTCGACAAACTGGTTCAGGTGCGGCACGAAGGCTCGGTAACCAACGCCCGTGACCAGCGCGATGATCTTTACGAAGTGCGCTGGCTTGGCACCAGCCGCTAAGGTTTTCCGGACACGTTAAAGCCACCGCCATGATGCATGAGTCGGTGGCTTTGTTAACCCCGACTCACAGTGGCAACTCTTCCGCCTGCAGTGAAAATTCACCAGTAAAACCGGCGTCATAGCTGTTCACAAAAATTGAGTACAAGGCGTGTTCAGCAGTAAAAATGATCCGGGAGTCCAATGACGTCTCCTCAAAATCATCATTTTCCAGCGACAACATGACATCAGAACACGCCCCGGTGCCAAGCATCAGGTAGCTGTCAAAAACGCTTGAGCGCAGCGTGACTGAGTACTTTTTGCCCGGCTCGGTGTCCAGATGAAAACAATCCGCATGCGAGCCATCACTCATCTGAGGGTGAGTCGTCAGCAACTCCCCAGACACAATTTCTCCAATTTTCAGATGCGCACCGGAATACATCGTGTTATCCAACGGCGGCTGGGCGCTCGCAAAAGTCATCACCAGCAAACTACCTGTCAGCGCCAATACCCTCAGATTCATTATTACTCTCACTCTAGCGTTGTTAACCAAAATTCACGCGATAGCTGGCCTTTAAGCACGACGCCGCTTCATTCATGGCGGCATCGATCAGTTTGCCAAATTGCCATGGCGTATTCACCAGGATCATGCCTGAGCCGTGCATACCAAACTCTTCCGTCTGGTTTCCGACCGTCAATTCCATCACCCGCACATCAGGCAGAGATTTTAACTGCTGTATGAGAGCGGGACTGTGATCACGGGTGCGACCCAACATGGGATACCAGACGGCTATCATGCCGGTCGCCCAGCGACGATGCACTTCCTTGACGGTTTTAGCTACGCGCTGGTAATCCGTTTTATCTTCATACGCCGGATCAATCAACAACAATCCCCGCTTGGGCGTGGGCGGCGTCAAGGCCACCGCACCTTCAAATCCGTCACGATGGTGAATCGCTATGCGGTTGTCAAAATGAAAGTTACTGCGCAGCGCGTCTATTTCAGTGGTGTGCAGCTCCATAACGGCCAAACGGTCTTGCTCGCGCAACTGAGATTGCACAATAGCCGGTGACCCAGGATAAACCGCCAGCGTTTTTGCATCAGCCTCTGGATTAAATTCAGCAATCAGACTCATGTAGTCACGCAACAACGCCTGGCTGAATGCCTGTTTGTGATGCTGCTGCCACAGTGGTAATGCACCACTTTCAGCCTCCCGGGTTTTGCGTGCTTGCGGACTATCCAGTGTGTAAAAGCCGTTGCCCGCGTGAGAGTCAATCACCACAAAAGGCTTTTCCTTTTGTCTCAGCTGCTGCAAAAGCGCAAGCAATACCAGATGTTTCAGGACATCCGCATGATTGCCGGCATGATACGCGTGTCGATAACTGAGCATAGAACTTCTCTTGAGGTGTGAAGACTGAGGTATTCAAAAATTCCCGACAGGCATTCAGTCGGGATTCGTATTATCATGCACGCCTGTTTAAACGCCTAGCCTGAATCAGGAAACCTGCTCATTTATGTCCGACACCCAACAATCCCTGCACTTTTTTGCCAGCTGCGCTAAAAGCCTTGAAGCCTTGCTCGAAGACGAGCTGCGTCTTTGCGGTGCAGAAGAGCTCAGACAAACCGTTGCCGGCGTCTATTTTCAGGGCACTTTACTGGTTGCTTACCGCGCATTGATGCATCTGCGGGTTGCCAATCGTATTATTTTGATTCTGCAGGAGCGCGCAGTCAGTGACGCTGACTCACTTTATGAGGTCGCCAACAGCATCAACTGGCTTGACCACATGGACAGTCAGAGCAGTTTTGCGATCAGCGCGGCTGGCACCACCGATGAGCTGCGGCACACCCAGTTTATTGCCCAGCGCATCAAAGACGCCATTGTTGATCAGTTCAGAGCACAAGGCATGGCTCGCCCTGATGTCTCCAAAGACAGCCCTGATTTGCGCATTCACGCCGTCATAAAACGTAATCGCCTCATTCTGGGCATTGAACTGATGACAGAAAGCCTGCACCGACGAGGGTATCGTCTGGAGCAAGGTGAAGCGCCCATGAAAGAAACGCTGGCTGCCGCGCTGTTGATGCGCGCGGGTTGGCCAACGATCATGAAACAAGAAGAGCCAGTGATATACGATCCGATGTGTGGCGCCGGTACGATTCTGATTGAAGCGGTGCTGATGGCGATGGACGTTGCACCTGGCCTGTTGCGTGACGCTGAACTATCGCAGTGGCCGCACCATGATCATGCAGCTGCCAAACAGATTCTTGAAGAGGCCGAGCAAAGACGCGAACTAGCCAAAGGCTGGAAAGGCCATGCGCTTGGCAGCGACCAGGACTTGCGGGC
>JAUYSM010000069.1 GCA_030696315.1 Pseudohongiella sp.
CGAGATGAATCAGGACGCCCGTATTATCCCCATCGGAGGTAAACACCGCCCGCGCGAGTTACAGCAATGGCTGGGTGATTCCATTGGATGGTGGGAAGGCGACACCCTGGTTGTAGAAACTGTCAGCCTGCATCCGCAGCAGGCCGGAGGTGGCCAGATACCTTTGTCAGATCAAGGGAAAATTATTGAGCGGTTTACCCGATGGTCTGATGGTCAGATTTTCTACGCGTTTGAAGTGAATGATCCGGTGTTTTACACCCAGACCTGGCGCGGCGAAATGAGTCTGAATGCGAGTGACTCGCGCATTTATGAATATGCCTGCCATGAGGGCAATTATGGATTGCCGGGCATTCTGGCGGGTGAGCGGCGGGCAGAAGCAGATGCAGCAAGCCAATAAGTTGATCTGACGCAATACGTCAAGTCAAAAACAGATTGCAAACATAAATGAGAGTTATTATCATTCGCCCGTTCTGAGTCATTTCCAGGTCCGGGAGTCAGGTATGAGAAAGTTGTTCTTGTCTATGTTTGCCGTGTCTGCCCTTGCAGCCGGTTTATCCGCAGGTTGCACGGCGCAGGCGGCTGAAGTCAACGTGTACTCCGGCCGTGAAGAAAATCTGATCAAACCTGTTCTTGATCGTTTTACCGCGCACACCGGCATTAAAGTTAATCTGATTACCGCGGGCGCTGATGAGTTAACCACCCGTCTTGAGCTGGAGGGTGCAAACTCGCCAGCTGACCTGCTGTTGACGGTAGATGTTGGCCGGCTGCTGCGCGCCAAAGAGATGGGTTTGCTGCAAGCTGTTGATTCCGATGTGCTCGAAAGCCAGATTCCGGCGCAATACCGCGACTCGGAGGGCGAGTGGTTTGGTGTGTCACTGCGCTCTCGCGTTGTGGTTTACGACAAAGAACGCGTGAACCCCGCTCAATTGTCTACTTATGAAGATCTGGCTGATCCCAAGTGGAAAGGCAAAATTTGCATACGATCTTCTTCCAATATCTATAACCAGTCGATGACTGCGGCCATGATCAGTCATCATGGTGTTGAAGAAACTGAAGCATGGGCCAAGGGCCTGGTCGCCAATTTTGCACGTCAGCCGCAGGGCGGCGATCGTGATCAGATTGCTGCAGTCGCGATCGGTCAATGCGAACTGGCCATTGTGAACACCTATTACCTTGCCGGTATGATCAATGCCACCAGCGCAGAACAACGCGAGCAAGCATCTAAAGTTGCTGTGTTCTGGCCCAATCAGCAAGATCGTGGCGCGCACATCAATATCAGTGGAGCTGGCCTGAGTGCGCATGCACCTAACCGCTCAGAAGCAATTCAATTGCTGGAGTTTCTGGTGAGTGATGAGTCGCAGACCTGGTATGCGGAAGCCAATAACGAGTTTCCGGTACGTGCAGGTGTGCCGGTAAGTGCAACGCTGCAGTCCTGGGGTGAGTTTAAAGCTGACTCACTGCCCTTGGAGCAACTCGGTATCCATAATGCCGAAGCTGTGCGTGTGATGGATAGAGCCGGCTGGCGTTGAAGGCACGGGTTTGACTGACAAGGCACAATCCTCAAAGCAGCATAACGCACAAACATTAGTGGCGCGCATGGGCAAACACGGCTCACTGCTCGCCATTTTTGTTTTGTGTGTGCTGCTAAGTGTGCCGGTTTTAACGATTTTTTCGTCGATTTTTGATAGCAGTGATGGTGTCTGGCAGCATCTTGTTGACACGCTGCTCTGGTCTTACATCGTTCAATCGCTGCAATTAATGTTGGGCGTTGGTGTACTGGTGCTGTTACTGGGCGTCGCACCGGCTTGGCTGGTCACTATGACGCGTTTTCCAGGCAGTCGCTGGCTGGAATGGGCGCTGGTACTGCCTTTGGCCATGCCGGCCTATATTATTGCCTATACCTACACGGGCATGCTGGATGTTGCTGGCCCGGTTCAGGGATTTATTCGCGACACCTTTGACTTGCGCTTTGGTGACTACTGGTTTCCTCAGATTCGTTCCACCGGCGGCGCAATAACCATGCTGTCGCTGGTTTTGTATCCCTATATTTATCTGCTGTCGCGCATGGCTTTTCTGGAGCAATCGGTATGTGTGCTCGAGGTTTCCCGCACCTTGGGAGCCAATCCCTGGCAGGCATTCAGCCGGGTGGCAGTGCCCTTGGCGCGCCCCGCTATTATGGCGGGTTTGGCCTTGGTGTTGATGGAGACCCTGGCTGACTATGGCACCGTGCAGTATTTTGGCATCTCCAGTTTTACCGCCGGCATTTTTCGCACCTGGTTTGGCATGGGGAGTGCGACCGCTGCTGCACAGCTCTCTGCGGTCTTGATGTTGTTTATTCTGGTGCTGGTGATTGCCGAACAGTGGTCGCGTAATCGTGCCCGTTATCATCACACCAGCACCCGATATTCACAGTTACCTCAACTTAAATTGACGGGCTGGAAGATGGCTGGCGCGCTGGTCTATTGCCTGGTGCCGGTGCTGTTTGGGTTCATAATCCCGTTTTTACAATTGGCATGGTGGGCATGGGACACCCGTGCACTGGTTGATTTCAGCGCCTTCAGTCAACTCATTATCAACAGCTTGCGACTGGCGTTTACCGCTGCTCTGATCGCTTTGATCTTGGGCATGTTCATCAGTTACGCAAAACGACTGCAGCCCGGTATGCCGATGCGGACGGCCACCCGGATTCTGGGTTTGGGGTATGCCGTACCGGGAACGGTGATCGCTGTGGGTGTATTGATTCCGTTTGCGTGGTTTGATAACTCCTTGGACGCCTGGATGCGCGCGCAGTTTGGCATCAGCACAGGCCTGTTGATGAGCGGTACGCTGATAGCGGTGGTATTTGCTTACATTGTGCGTTTTCTGCCGGTGGCGATGAATACGATGGATGCCGGATTGGGGAAAATCAAACCAAGTATGGATGACGCAGGCCGCTCCATGGGGCTGGGTCCGTTCCAGATTCTCAGGCGCATTCATATCCCTATGTTAAAAGGCAGCTTGCTGACCGCGGCCTTGCTGGTGTTTGTTGATGTGTTGAAAGAACTGCCCGCTACCTTGATTCTGCGCCCATTCAATTTTAATACGCTTGCGATTCGTACCTATGAACTGGCCAATCAGGAGCGCCTGACTGAAGCTGCGGCTTCGGCATTGATGATCGTTCTGGCCGGCATTATTCCTGTTATCATCATCAGCCTTTCAATTTCAGCTTCACGACCCGGTCATGACAAACGCACTTGAATTAAGACACGTCTCCGTGGACTTGGAGAAAACGCCGATTGTGCGTCAGATCAGTCTGACACTCAGATCAGGTGATATCGGGTGTTTGTTAGGCCCCAGTGGATGCGGCAAAACTACTTTGTTAAGAGCCATTGCCGGGTTTGAACCGGTGAGCGGCGGCGAAATTTTGATTGCCGGGGAAAGTGTCAGTGGCGCTGGATTACATTTGCCTGTTGAGAAACGCCATGTTGGCATGGTGTTTCAGGACTATGCACTGTTTCCGCATATGAATGTGCGTGACAACATTGCGTTTGGATTGCGGACACTTAAAGGCGCTGCACGCCGCCAGCGCGTGGATGAATTGGCGGCCATGTTACGTATCACCGAACTGCTTGATGCCTGGCCGCATCGTTTATCCGGTGGCCAGCAGCAACGCGTGGCGATTGCGCGGGCAATGGCGCCCAAACCCCGCATTTTGCTGCTGGATGAACCCTTCGCCAGTCTGGACGTGGAGTTGCGTGAGCAAATAGCACGCGAAATCCGCCTGGTGCTCAAGAGTGATGGCATTACCACCATTCTGGTGAGCCACAATCAATATGAAGCATTTGCCATGGCAGATGAAATTGGTGTGATGAGTGCGGGCACGCTGCAACAGTGGAGCCCGGCATTTGAACTGTATCATGAGCCTGCCAATGCTTACGTGGCTGACTTTGTTGGCGAGGGAGTGTTTTTACCGGGCACCGTGGTTGATGACTTGCATGTCCAGACTGAACTGGGTTTGCTACATACCGATCGAGCCTTGGGGTTCGAACCAGGAGAGGGTGTATCCGTTTTAATTCGACCGGACGATGTGATCCACGACGATGATAGCCCGGCCACCGCCAAAGTGATCGATAAGGCCTTCAGAGGCTCACAGTTTTTGTATACGCTGGAACTGGAAAGTGGTGCGCGTGTGCTGAGTCTGGTGCCCAGTCACCATGCTCATGGCAAAAATACCCAGATAGGCATCAGGGTGGAAATGGACCATCTGGTCGCATTCCCACGCTGAACAAGCATCATTAGCGGCTACTTGGCATCCGCACGGGTAAACATCAAGGTATTTCTTGCCGTGCCATCGTTTTCAAACGAAGCAATTTCTACACGTCCACCACCTGGGCCAAACGGGAACTTGGCACTGACAAAACCGCTCATGCCACCGCTGCTGACCATGCCAGCGCTGATGCCAAAGTTCTTTGCCAAACCAACCGCAGTCCACTCACAGGCACCTTCGCCGCTGGAGATCAGTGCATATAGCTCATCGCCATATTTTGGAGATTTGCCCAGGCTTTTGATTTCCATGGTGCAGCCGCCGCGGCCATTTTCGCCGGATGACGACAGATATACCCCTTCAATCATGGTTTGCGCGGATACCGGCAGTGCCGCACAAAACCCGACCGCCAACAGCACAGTGCTGAATTTTTTCATTTGAATTGCTCCTTTATCTGCTGATTGGACAAAACTGCCTGAATACTCAGAGCCCGAGTGTAGGCAGGTTAATGACCATTCGTTTTGATACAGATCAAGGGCAGGCAATTAGCCTTGGTCGACGAGGAAGGATTCCAGACTTTTTCCGGTGAGACGTTTGATGCTGGAAAACACGAACCAGATGGCGATCATCAGCACAATCATGCTGGGGATAGCGATCACCGGGTAACTGAGCGCAGTCATGCGTCCAAGTTCAGCTGTGTATTCTGGCGTCCCTGGAGAACTGACCAGAATGACCCGCGCCAGAATGTAATTAAGCGTGGAAGACATAAAAAAGGAAGCTGCCACGATGTACGAGGCCTGTGCCATGCGCCGGCTAAAGGCGGCAGTGTTGCCATGCGCTGCCAGTGCTGCATACAGATCATCCACCCGAATCATTTGTCCGTTAAGGATTAATGTCCTGACCAGCGGAAAGCGAGTGTATTGGCTTCCGAGGACCGCCAGGCCAATAATGCCGGGGATCGCTGCTTCTTTGATGGCGATGTATTGCGGATCGAGTTCCAGCAGGCTGATGCCGCCAGTCAGCATGACACTGACAATGCCCAGTACCGAAAACGGGTTGACTTTGCCGCTGCCTTTGAGATCCCAAAGGCCATAGCCAATCGGGAAGCACAAGGCCAGCACAATGCTCCACGCCGGTCCAAGGCTGTCTTCCCCACTGAAGCGGGTCATGATGACAACCGGAATGATGATGTTAAACGCGAGGTTACCGAGGAAGCCGTTGCCGGATTTTTTGGCTGGCTGAGAATGCTTGGTGCTATCTGTACCCTCGGTCATAGTGTTGGCATGATCCAGAATAAAAAGGGCAGATTAAAAAGAGGTGGTAGCTACGAGTGGATTTGAACCACTGACCCCAGCATTATGAGTGCTGTGCTCTAACCAACTGAGCTACGTAGCCATCGCAAGGCGCGCATTCTGTCTAACTGCGCGGAACTTGTCAAGATTTGAGAGTCTGCTATCGCGGTTTTCGGGTTCTTACACATTAAACCTGAAGTGCATCACATCACCATCCTTGACGATGTATTCCTTGCCTTCCAGACGCCATTTTCCGGCTTCCTTGGTGCCTGCTTCGCCCTTGTACTGGATGTAGTCGTCGTAGGCGATGACTTCGGCGCGGATAAAGCCTTTTTCAAAGTCAGTATGGATCGCGGCGGCCGATTGCGGGGCGGTAGCGCCAACCTTGACAGTCCATGCCCGCACTTCCTTTACACCGGCGGTAAAGTAGGTTTGCAGGTTGAGTAGCGAGTAACCCGCGCGAATCACGCGGTTCAGACCGGGTTCTGTCATGCCCATGCTCTCCAGGAACATCTGCATTTCTTCCGGATCATCCAGTTCGGCGATTTCGGCTTCAATCTTGTTGCAAACCGGCACAACGATCGCGCCTTCTGCATCGGCGATGGCTTGCACCACGTCGAGCAGCGGGTTGTTCTCGAAGCCGTCTTCAGCCACGTTGGCGATGTACATCACCGGTTTGGTGGTCAGCAGATGGAAGGTCTTTGCCAGACGCTTGTCATCATCACTCAGATCTTTCAGCAGGGTGCGCGCCGCTTTGCCTTCGTTGAGGTGCGGGATAAGTTTTTCCAGCAGCTCTTTCTGCGCCACGGATTCCTTGTCGCCGCCCTTGGCGGTGCGGGCCACACGCTGCAATTGTTTCTCACAGCTCTCAAGGTCGGCCATGATCAGTTCGAGGTCGATGATCTCGATGTCTCGCTTGGGATCGATGCTGTTGGCAACGTGGATGACGTTGCCATCTTCAAAGCATCGTACCACGTGGGCGATAGCGTCGGTCTCGCGTATATTCGCCAGAAACTTGTTGCCCAGCCCTTCACCTTTTGAGGCGCCCGCCACCAGACCGGCGATGTCGACGAATTCCATGGTGGTGGGCACAACGCGCTCGGGTTTGACGATATCTGCCAGCGCGTTCAGGCGTGGATCAGGCATGGGCACAATGCCGGAATTTGGCTCAATGGTGCAGAACGGAAAGTTTTCCGCTGCGATACCGGCCTTGGTCAATGCATTGAACAGCGTGGACTTACCTACGTTGGGCAGACCAACAATACCGCATTTAAAACCCATGACTGAAATTCCTGTTTAAGACTGTTTTTTGTCAGCGGCTGGTTTATCGGGTGCTGTGTTGCTGTGTAACTGCAACATCGCCTGACTCCATTGACCGTTGACCATCAGAGGCAGCACTTTCATCGCCTGCCCGATATCGTGTTCTATTGAAATGCTGTCGTCCTTGCCCGGATCGCTCAGCACATAATTGGCAACTTTGTTTTTGTCGCCAGGATGTCCAACGCCAATCCGTAAGCGGTAGAAGTTGTTGGCACCGCCTAATGCGCTAATGATGTCGCGCATGCCATTATGACCGCCATGGCCGCCACCGGCTTTTAATTTTGTTGTGCCCACCGGAAAATCGATTTCGTCGTAGGCAACCAGCATCTGCTCGGGCTCAATGTCGTAATAGTGACAGAGCGCCGCAACGGATTGTCCGCTACGGTTCATAAACGTGGTGGGAAACAGCAGGCGAATATCCTGCCCTTCAATCAAGACGCGACCGCAGTGGCCATGAAATCGGGGTTCTGCACGCAACTCACCGCCATACTGGCGACAGATTGCGTCCAAAAACCAAACACCGACGTTGTGTCGGTTGTAACGATATTGTGGGCCTGGATTTCCCAGACCCACAATCAGCTTGAGCTTGTGATTGCTCATGCCCGGTCAGTATCAGACTGCGCCTTCAGTTGCACCGCCACGTGGCGCCTGTACTGCAACTACCGCGTGGTCAGAGTCGTGGCCGTGTGCCAGATCAACACTTGAAACACCTTTCGGGAACTTGATCTGAGAAATATGCACGGATTCGCCCACGCCGACATCGCTCATATCAATTTCAAGGTACTCAGGCAGGTCTTGTGGCAGACATACAATTTCCAGTTCAGACATGGTCTTCAAGATACTGCCGCCACCGATTTTAACGCCTTTGCACTTGTCTTCATTGATCAGGTGGACCGGCACTTTCACGTGGATAGTGTGAGTGGTGTCAACACGGAAAAAGTCAGCGTGCATAATGCGTGGCTTGGCTGGGTGACGCTGCAGCGCCTTGATAACAACCTGTTGTTTCTTGCCATCAACCACCAGAGTGATGATGTGCGAAAAGAACGCTTCGTTCATTGTCGCTTTCAGGATGTCTTTATGTGGAATCGAAATCGATTCCGGGGTTACCGCACCGCCATAAATGATGGCAGGTACGAGGTCAGCCAGACGACGCAGGCGGCGGCTCGCACCTTTCCCCAGGTCGTTTCTGGCGATTGCATTCAGTTCAAACTCATTGGACATAATGTCTCTCCGGTTTCAGAACGTTTAACAGACTTGCGACCGATCCGTTAAACGTGTGGTAAAAAAGATAAACAGACCTCTGTTTATCTCTGGTAAAAATCAGACGCCAGAACCTTCGAACATGGCACTGATTGATTCTTCATTGCTGACGCGGCGAATAGACTCAGCCAGCAGTCGAGCCATACTTAATTGTCGAACTTTCGAACATCTTTTAATGGCATCGCTCAGTGGAATGGTATCGGTAACCACCAGAGAATCCAGTACAGAGTTCGCGATGTTTTCAGCGGCATTGCCTGACAACACCGGGTGTGTACAGTAAGCCACCACTTTGGTTGCGCCATGTTCTTTGAGCGCAGCTGCTGCTTTGCACAAGGTACCGGCCGTATCAACCATGTCGTCTACGATCAGGCAGGTGCGGCCTCTGACTTCGCCGATGATATGCATGACTTGTGCTTCGTTGGCTTGCGGGCGACGTTTGTCGATAATCGCCAGATCTACATTCAATTGCTTGGCGACTGCACGAGCCCGCACCACACCACCAATATCAGGAGATACCACGGTCAGGTTTTCGTAGTTTTGTCTTTCGATATCTTCAGTCAGCACCGGTGAGCCGTAGACGTTATCCACGGGGATGCTGAAAAAGCCTTGGATCTGCTCTGCGTGCAAGTCAACGGTCAATACGCGGTTAACACCAACAGCAGAGATCATATCCGCGACAACTTTTGCACTGATCGCCACGCGTGAGGAGCGTACACGACGGTCCTGACGGGCATATCCAAAGTAGGGGATCACCGCAGTGATACGGTTGGCCGAGGCGCGGTGCATGGCATCTGCCGTCAGCAGCAATTCCATCAGGCTGTCATTGGTCGGCGCACAGGTGGACTGAATAATAAATACGTCCTTGCCGCGCACGTTTTCTCTGATCTCGACAGCGATTTCGCCATCACTGAATTTGCCAATTTGGGCATCGCCCAAGGGTATTCCGATATAACGGGCAATTTTTTCAGCCAGCACGGGGTTAGCGTTGCCGGTGAAAACCATCAGATTATTAGCCATGGGGAGATTACCTTCAGACCTATCCGCCGGAAAACTCCCGCGTTTGCCTGGTGTCAATTTATTCTGTGGTCGTTTGATGGTTTTTTCCGCCCGGGTCATTCGTTTAGGTCACTGGCATTGACTGAATGAATGCTGCGTTGCTTAAACAGCTGTGCCCGGGAATCCGAGAATTTGGCTGGGGTGGCTGGACTCGAACCAACGCATGTCAGAATCAAAATCTGATGCCTTACCAACTTGGCGACACCCCAAAAATCGTCGCTATTCTAAGCTATTGTGTCTGGACTTGGATACCTGAGATTGCTTCAAGTTCGGATCACAGCGCTTAGAACATACTGCTTTACTGCAATTTTACTGCTTTGCCTTTATCCAAAACTGCTCAGCGCAGAGTTGTTAACACCTTTCGCAACAAAACCCCTGATGTTGTGCAAGGGACCGTGTTGATCGGCTGGCAACTTCAGCAAAACTTCTCTGGCTGATGCTTCGTCGCTAAACCCTGCAAAAATACTTGATCCTGTTCCTGTCATTCGTGCCGGAGCAAATTTGCCGAGCCATTCAAGCGCAGCATTTACTTCCGGATACAGTCTTCGAACCAGCATTTCACAGTCGTTTTGGGACTGCCCTGCCAGAAAGGCGGCCATTTTGATGGCCCTTGTGTCGCGTGTCAACTCCTGATGTGAAAAAATCGTGGCAGTGGAAACATGACAGGCCGGACTCAAAACCAGGTAATAAAGAGCAGGAAGACTGACGGGCTGCAACAATTCACCAACACCTTCTGCCCAGGCAGATTGCCCTTTTACAAATACCGGCACATCCGCGCCCAGGCGCAGGCCCAGTTCTGCCAGTGCTTGCCGGTCAAGTTTGCACTGCCACAATTCATTCAGAGCAACCAGCGTTGTTGCAGCATCGGAACTGCCTCCGCCCAATCCTGCACCGGTTGGGATGCGTTTTTGCAGATCAATGTCTACGCCTTGAGTGGCGCCTGTATGTGCGCGTAACAAATGCGCTGCGCGCAGCACCAGATTGTCGTCGGTCGCCAGTTCGAGGGAGTCGCAGTTCAAAATAATCTGGCTGTCGTCGCGTAGCGAAAACCGCAAGTCGTCACCATAATCAAGCAATTGAAAAACGGTTTGTAACAGGTGATAACCATCGGGCCGTCTGCCAGTGATGTGCAGAAACAAATTTAATTTGGCTGGGGCAGGCAAGGTCAGGACGCTGGTCGACATGGTTCACTCAATGGCAGGCAATGTCCAGTTCAGACGAATCAGATCAAGACGCAAGGGTGGTTTTTGAACACGTATTCGCGTTGGCAAGGTCTCCTGACCAAAATTGGTATAGCCCAGGTAATCTACCCGCCATCCATCCTGAACAAAACTCAGCAGTTGGAGATTATCCGCAAAACTCAAATCCTGGCTCGGGCCAGGCGCAGGGATGCCTTTTATCCAGAAATTCAATTCTGTTACTGGAAGCTCGTATCCAATACGGTCATACAGTAACTGTTCCGGTGTTTCGGTAATGATGGGGTCTTCACCTTCCTGTTCAATTCGAACCTCTCCAGGGCGACCATTGATCTCGGTGGCACCAATGTTAAAGGTTCCCCACAGATTGATGCGGTAAAGTTCGTTAACCTGCCGCCAGCGGATGCGAGAGGAATGTGCTTCATTGGCATCGCGTACGTTGATGCTGCCGGTGAATTCCCATTGAGAAAGTGATTCCAGAACCGCTTTGCGAGCGTCCCATTCGGAAACAACAGGTGCATCCATCCGTGTGGTGCCGGTACATGAAAGCAGGGTGGCCGTCAGTGCAGCCGCGGTAATTGCCCGGGCCATCGGCAGGCGCATATACGTCACGAACTCAGTCTCTGTTCAGAACGTGGCGTATCCCCGTTCGCAGGCATCAGACGCTGCATGGCTTCGGTAATAAATTCACTGTCCGGGAATGACTCCAGTGACGATTCCCACACCTGTAGCGCTTCTTCCTGCTGACCATTAACCCACAGTACCTCACCAAGGTGGGCTGCGACTTCATGATCTGGAAACAATTCGAATGCTCTGCGCAAGTTGCTGATCGATTCGTCCAGCATGCCCAGTTTGTATTGCACCCAGCCCAGACTGTCGATCACTGCGGGGTCATCCGGCGTTACGGTCAATGCCCGGTTGATCAGATCCATGGCCTCCTGGTAACGATCAGTACGTAAGGTCATGGCATAACCGAGATGATTCAGTGCCCGGGCATTCTGAGGATCCAGATCAATAATGCGGCGCAGATCCTGTTCCACCAATGTCATATCGTCAAAGCGTTCCGCCAGCAATGCGCGTGCAAACAACAGGTCAATATTGTCCGGGAAATTGTCCAGTGCCTGATCCAGAACCTCACGTGCCCGCTCGTTGTGATCGGCGTTCATCAAGGCTTCAGCTTCGAGTGTTGGCATCACTGGCGCCAGCCGCGAGTCGCTGTCTGCCAGTTGCTGAGACCAGTTTTTTGCTTCCTGAAAACGTTCAAGCTGGACCAGTAAGCGCAGGATCTGCCGCTGTGAGGTCAGATAGGCATTGGACTGACGATTGATCTGTTGATAGCGGTTGATCGCTTCGTCTATTGCGTTGCGGTCTTCCAGAATAATAGCCAGATAATAGTTGGCTTCATTCAGTCGGTGCCCGGCACCAATCAATTCTCGCAGACGAGGCTCAGCTTTAGTGTACTCCTCAAGCTCCAGGTTGATCAGCACCAGTGAGTACAGGGTCTCAAAGTCACGCGGCTCACGCTGCATGATGTATTCAAATTCCAGCGCAGCATCAGCCAATTTATTGTTTTGCACCAGCAGTTGCGCCAGGCTGTAGCGCAACAATCGATGATCGGGATATTGCTGGACTGCGCTGATCAGCACACTTTCCGCTTGTTCGGCGCGTCCCATGTTTTGAAGCAGTTGCGCTTCAATCAAAAATGTACGGGGACTATCGCCAAATTTTTCGCGTCCAATCTGCAGCCACTCGCTTGCCTGTTCACTCATGCTGCTCTGGTCAAACATCTGCGCAATAGCAAAATACAGCGTCGGTTCTTCCGGATGGCGGGTCACCATGTCCTGCAGTTGACTGATGATCACCTCACGCTGGCGGTTTTCAAGGGTGTAGGTGCGCGCTGACATGGCGGTGAAGTCGACCTGTCCACCGAGTTCCATCACAGCATCCAGATGGGGCAACGCCTGACCGTAAAGCCCTTCTTCCATCAACTGGTAGCCCAACAACAAATGGGGTTCCAGCGCCAGGGGGTCTTTGCTGCTCCACATTTGCGCCAGTTGGTTGAGTGCTTCGGTGTTGCCGATGGCCGACACAAACTCAGAGGCGCGGCGAATAATATTGATATCACCGGTCTCAAGCGCTAGTTCGTAGTAGCCTTCTGCTGCTTGTGGCAGGTAACCACGCATACCACCCAGTTCGCTGAGCAGCGCCATTTCAAGCTGTTCTTGCGTGAAATTGCCATATTCAATGGCTTGTTCCGGGACGGAAATAGCGAGTTCGGCCCCGGCGGTGGCAGCGGACTCGGGCATGTTGGTTTGTTCCTGTGTTGCATCCGGGGCGGGTGCAGTCAGCGTGGAACACGCCACCATGACGGGTGATAACAATATAAGCAGGCGAAGGTGAAGAGTTTTCATAGTGTCCCGTTCAGGGTGCCTCAGGCACGGCCGGATTGTAACAACTGTCCCGTAGCAAGACTACATCAGAGACCGTTGGCCATGCATAATAAGTGCACGGAAAAGGGCAGTGAGATATAAGTGCGGGCAAGCGCTCGCAGATTTTAGTAAGATAGCGCACTTTTTAATCAAGGCTTCCCGGGAAGTCGACACTTCAAGCTACGTTTCAAGGCTGGTTCATGGCGCTGGTTCTGCTCGGCATCAATCACAATACGGCAAATGTTGCACTGCGCGAGCAGGTAGCATTTCCGCCGGAAAAAATGGCGGATGCCATGCACAGGGTTGTTGAGCTGGAGCATGTGCGTGAGGCCGTGATTGTGTCGACCTGTAATCGTACTGAGCTGTATGTTGATGTTGATTTGACCGGGAGCAGCACAGACGATGTGGAAAATGATCAGGGCGACACGGACATCCGTGCTGATCTGCTGACGCTTGAATCGGCTGAACGGAAACTGCTGAGCTGGCTGAGCCAGTACCACGGCATCAGCGAAGCCGAACTCAATGGCTGTAGTTATTTTCACTGGCATGAGGATGTCATCAGGCATCTGATGCGTGTGGCCTGCGGGCTGGACTCCATGGTGTTGGGTGAACCGCAGATTCTGGGGCAGATCAAGTCTGCCTATGCGGTGGCCAAAGAGCTTGGCGTCGCGAAGGCGCAATTGGGTCGAGCCTTTCAAGAGGCATTTTCGATTGCGAAAGAAGTGCGCACCGACACAGCCATCGGCGAGAACCCGGTGTCAGTGGCGTATGCAGCAGTCACGCTGGCCGAACAGATATTCTCTAATCTGGGCTCTTTGCATGCCTTGTTGATAGGGGCAGGGCATACCATTGAGCTGGTCGCGCGTCATCTGACCGACAAAGGTGTCAAAAGTATTGTCGTGGCTAATCGGACCTTGCAAAACGCGGTGACGTTGGGAGAGAAGTTTGGTGCGCGCGGTGTGTTGTTATCGGATATTCCTGATGAGTTGATTCACGCCGATATTGTGGTGTCGTCCACCAACAGTCAGTTGCCCTTGTTGGGCAAAGGTGCGGTTGAGCGTGCCATCAAAAAACGCCGCCACAAACCTATGCTGCTGGTAGATCTGGCAGTACCGCGGGATATCGAACCCGAAGTGGGCGAAATCAGCGATGCCTATTTATACAGCGTTGACGATATCCGTGATGTTATCGACGATAACGTAAAGAGTCGTGAGCAGGCAGCGCAGCAGGCGGGCGCCATTATCGAACGTGGTGTAGAGGAATATCTCAAACAACTACGTGCACTGAATGCGGTTGCGACCTTGCGTGCATTTCGTGAAAAGGCTGATGCCATCAGGCATGCTGAGCTGGAAAAAGCAGTTAAATCACTGGAGCGCGGCTTACCTGCTGACAAAGTGCTGGAGGCATTGGCGCGCGGAATCACCAATAAGCTGATTCATGCGCCTAGTGTACAGATGAAAAAAGCCAGTGCGGAGGGTCGGGATGAACTTGTACGTCTGACTCAGGAATTATTTGAATTAACCGAGAATCAATCGGACGGCAAACCTGCTCTGGCAGGCGATAAACCCGCAGGAAACAGTGAATGAAAGCGTCGATTCATCAGAAACTTGAATTGCTGGCAGATCGTTGCGAGGAGTTGGAAGCGTTGCTCAGCGACGCAGAAACGCTCTCGGATCAAGAGAAGTTTCGTAATCTGTCCCGTGAATTTTCGGATCTTGAACCCATTGTGTTGGAGTTCAAGCGCTTCGAGACTGCCACTCAGGATCTGGCCTTGGCGCAAGAGATGTTGCGTGACAGCGATCCTGAGATGCGCGAGATGGCCGAGGAAGAAACCAAGTCGCTGCGCGAACAGTTGGAAACGCTGGAAGTATCGCTGCAAAAACTGCTGTTGCCCAAAGACGAAAAAGACAGCATGAACGTGTTTTTGGAGATCCGTGCTGGCACCGGTGGTGATGAAGCGGCTATTTTTGCCGGCGACCTGTTTCGTATGTATTCCCGGTATGCCGAGCGGCAGGGCTGGCGCATTGAAGTGCTGAGTGAGCGCCCCGGTGAGCATGGCGGTTACAAGGAAATCATTACCCGCGTCGAAGGTCGCCAGGTGTTTGGCCAGCTCAAGTTCGAATCTGGCGCGCACCGTGTGCAACGGGTGCCGGATACAGAAACCCAGGGGCGTATTCATACTTCAGCATGTACGGTCGCCATCTTGCCAGCCTCCGACGAACTGGCCGAGATTGAAATCAATAAAGCAGATTTGCGTGTGGATACCTTCAGGGCCAGCGGTGCGGGTGGACAACACATCAACAAAACTGACTCGGCCATCCGTATTGTGCATATCCCCAGTGGTCTGGTGGTCGAGTGTCAGGAAGAGCGTTCCCAGCATAAAAACCGGGCGCGAGCCATGTCGCTGCTACATGCGCGCCTGAACGATATGCAGCAGGCAGCCGCAGATAAACAGCAGTCAGATGCGCGACGCTTGCTGGTCGGTTCCGGTGATCGTTCAGAACGGATACGTACCTACAATTACCCGCAAGGGCGGGTCACCGATCACCGCATCAATCTCACCATCTATAAACTGGATGAAGTCATGCAAGGCGATCTTGATGCCGTGGTGCAACCGCTGATTCAGGAATATCAGGCCGATCAGCTTGCCGAACTGGCGGCATAACCCCATGTCGATGACGTTGGAACAGGCAATCGACTGGGCTGCTAATGAGTTGCATGACCTCGATACTCCGCGTGTTGATGCCGAATGGTTGTTGATGCATGTCGTGCAATGCACACGAACACGCTTGCTGACACATGCCGAACAGACGCTTACGGTTCAGCAATCTGAGGAATTCAAGCAGGCAATTATGCGCCGCCAAACCGGCGAGCCAGTGGCTTATATCACAGGCACCCGTGGTTTCTGGACACTTGATCTGCATGTGACGCCGGACGTATTGATTCCACGCGCCGATACCGAGTTACTGGTCGAACAAGCCTTGGCACTGGCTGACAATCAAGCGCAGTTGAACGTTGCTGATCTGGGGACTGGCAGTGGCGCAATTGCGCTGGCCATAGCCAGTGAACGGCCCAACTGGAGAGTGTTTGCGGTGGATAGTAGCCCAGCTGCCTTGATGCTTGCACGGAAAAACGCCCGTATCAATCAAGTGTCGCATATCGAGTTTTACGAAGGTAACTGGTGTGATGCCTTGCCCTCAGAGCTGGTTTTAGACATGGTGGTAAGCAACCCTCCTTATATCGATGCTGCTGATCCGCATTTATTGTCTGGCGATTTGCGCTTTGAGCCTATGTCGGCCTTGCGCGCGGCCGAAAATGGCCTGAGCGATCTGCGCACACTGAGCGCCCTGGCATTCGTGCGCTTAAAACCCAGTGGCTGGGTGCTGTTTGAACATGGTTATAATCAAGGCCCTGCGGTGCGATCACTGCTTCAGCAGTCAGGATTCACAAAAATCCGGACAATTGTTGATCATGGTGGGCAGGACAGAGTGACCATGGGGCAAAAAGTAGAGGATTCCGACCATGAATGACCAACAGCTGTTGCGTTACAGCCGACAGATCATGTTGCCGGCGTTTGATGTGGAAGGTCAGCAACGCCTGCTGTCAGCAACCGTGATTATTGTCGGGTTGGGCGGTCTGGGTAGCCCGGTGTCGATGTATCTGGCGGCCGCGGGTGTTGGTCATTTAATACTGGTTGATGATGATGATGTGGATTTGAGTAACTTGCAGCGCCAGATTGTGCATGCTGAACACAGCGTAGGTGTCAGTAAAGTGCAGTCTGCGGCAACTACCATCAAGGCGCTGAATCAGGATACGCGGGTGACCGCTGTCAAACAGCGTCTGGATGAAGCTGCCTTAACGCAATTGCTGGCCACGGGCGTCGACCTGGTAATAGATGCCTGTGATAACTTCAATACCCGATTTATGATTAATCAGGCATGTGTGACAGCCGGTGTGCCTTTGGTGTCAGGTGCCGCCATTCGATTGGAAGGACAAGTGGCCGTGTTTGATAGCCGCAGATCAGAAAGCCCCTGTTACCAATGCCTTTACCGGGCAGGCGATGATGAACAGATGAGTTGTGCTCGTAATGGTGTGCTTGCGCCGGTGGTCGGTATTATTGGCAGCATGCAGGCTTTGGAAGCAATCAAAGTGCTGACCGGTCTTGGACAAGATCTGTGTGGAAGATTGTTATTGTTTGACGCGTTCAGCAGTGTGTGGCGTGAGCTGCGCCTGCCACGTGATCCCGCGTGCCCAATCTGCGGAGAGCGCCATCGGCCCTCCGAGCTTGATGCGCCGGATACTCAAGCGCTATGATGCGGGCGCTACTCTTCAGTCGATTCAGTAAAAAGGCAACGCTAGATGCATAAAACGGACGAAAATGATCAGCAGGCAACGTTAGAGCTTCAACCGGTTTCCATTCCCGATACAAATTTACCACTGGCACCAGTGGAACTCCCAGTCGACACGGTGCTTACCGAACCTGCCAGCGCTAACGCTGAAGTACCACCATTGCCAGAACCAGAGCCAGAGCCAGAGGCTGTCACTGATACCGAACCAGTATTGGTCTCCGAGCAGGAACCAGAACACCTGACAGTAGCGCTTGCAGAGCCAGCACCCGATGCTGTCCCGGAGATTGAGCCTGTTGAGCCGGAACAAGCACCAGAACCAGAGCCAGAACATTTTGCGGCTGAGATTGAGCTTGTTGCACCAGCGCTTGAACATGTTGAGACAATTGAGCAAGAAGCGATTACTGAAACAACTGAGCCAGTTTCAGTGGCTGAATCTGATGCCATTGCCGAGCCGGCTGATGATGATACGCAAGGTGAGACAATGCTGGCGCCGCCAGCGCCTGTGGCACTGACCGTTGTTCCCACCAAAGTGCAGTTCAGCACCTTCAATCTGGAGCCTGCACTGGAAAAAGCCATTTCTGAACTTGGTTATGAATATTGCACACCTATTCAGGCTCAAAGCCTTCGCTACACTTTGCGTGGTTATGATGTCACCGGCAAAGCGCAAACAGGTACCGGCAAAACTGCTGCGTTCCTGATTACCATCATTAATGATCTGTTAAAAAACCCGATACAGGACACACGATTTATTGGTGAGCCGCGCGCTATTGTGCTGGCCCCGACCCGCGAACTGGTGCAGCAGATTGCCAGTGATGCCGCCAATCTCACCAAAAATACTGACCTTCATGTAGTGACTTTGGTCGGTGGTGAGGACTACCAGAAACAGTTACGCCAGGTGGACAAGCGTCCTGTTGATATTGTGGTGGCAACGCCGGGTCGTTTGATCGACTTCTTACAGCAGGACCATCTGTATCTTGGCCTGGTTGAGTTGCTGGTAATTGACGAAGCAGACCGCATGCTGGATATGGGGTTTATTCCGCAAGTGCGCACCATTGTGTCGCGTACTCCGCATAAGGATTGTCGTCAGACCTTGCTGTTCAGTGCGACGTTCACGCCTGAGATTATTGAACTGACTTCGCGTTGGGCCATGGATCCGATCATGATCGAGATTCAGCCGGAGCGTGTGGCCACCGACAATGTTGAGCAGTTGGTGTATCTGGTCACAACGGAAGATAAATACAAACTGCTGTACAACCTCATTGCTGCCGAAGGCGCGGATCGTGTGATTGTGTTTAACAATCGTCGTGATCAGGTGCGCAAGCTGGCTGACAATCTCTATCGGCACGGTGTGAGCTGTGGTTTGTTGTCGGGTGAGGTTGCCCAAAATAAACGTGTTCGTACGCTGGAAGAATTCCGTGATGGCACTATCAAGGTGTTGGTTGCGACGGATGTTGCTGGCCGTGGTTTGCACATTGATGATGTGACACATGTGATCAATTACAGTCTGCCGGAAGAGGCGGATGATTATGTACATAGAATTGGTCGTACGGGGCGTGCGGGTTCGGTAGGTACGTCGATCAGTTTTGCGTGTGAGGAAGATTCTTTCTTGCTGCCGAATATTGAGAAGACGTTGGGGCAGAAGTTGCCTTGTGTGTATCCGGATGCGTCTTTGCTGGCAGAGCCGCCTCCCTTCAGTCGGGCTACACATTTTAAGGATGAGTCGAAACCTGCACGTAGTGGTGGGTCATCGCGTCCGGGGCAGGGGCGCAGTGGTGGTGGGAAGCCGCGGCCACGTCGGTAGGCTTTTTTGCTGAAAGGCTGAAAGGCTGAAAGGTATTTTGTAACACCAGCTGTATCTAACAAGTGTGGTCGCAACGGGAGCGGGGCGCCGCACCGGACCGGCCGCATCCTTTCAGGGGGCGCCCGGCGGTGCGCAACTCAACGTCGCGGCTGCGCCGCTCCGGATTCGAACTGTGCTTCCGCTGGATCGGGCACCCCCTCAAAGGATAGGCGCGGCCTGATTGGTCCGGCACGGCCACCCGCTCCCGTCGCTCACGCAGCATTATATTCTGGTGGTATCCACTCTCGGTTTGGCAAGGTCAGTGTCGCTCGGTTCAGGTCAGCTGCCTGGACATGACTGACAAACTGCGTTCACCCGCTTCAGCTATGCGTTACGTCCTGCTGAGCAGGAAGTGGAGAAGTGCGAACAGCTAACTCAGCGCGTCCCTACATCCATAGTAACCTCGATTCTGCTATCGGTAGATCCGCTGTCTGTTATGCGGCCGCCGGCAGCCATGTACTGCAGCAATGCATGCAAATACAAAATCACGCCGTACATTTCCAGGCCCTCTTCAACTGGCGTCCACAGATTATAGGCAAGCGTGTTGAGTTCATCATTGTGGAGGTAGGGTTCTGTGTAAAGCTCAACCCCTATTGCACCGCCAACAAATAACGCGCCGGAGAA
>JAUYSM010000070.1 GCA_030696315.1 Pseudohongiella sp.
GATTGAACCCAATCGATGGCATCGGCTCTGACCAGAAACTGCCTGTTCAGCATTTTGACCAAAAACTGGTGAGGATACTGAGGCGGCGAATCCGGCGAGGATTCCACGAGGTCCGCCTGGCCCTGCAAGCGATCAACAATAAACCAATAAGCGTGCAGGGTGAGTACTATCGCAAGATAAATGATCAACCCCTTGCGCATCTCATACAGCAACCCCCACCACACGTTGCCAAACCGATACGTCTCTCCGGCGAGAGACCATAATAATTTTCTTGCCATCACAAACAACGACACATGCAGCAAACTGAAAACTATCCACGCAGGGATGTGCCATAACACTCTCCAGCGCGCATTTGCCCAGCTCACATTCAATCGTTGAATGAACCAGGCCACCAGCGGAATCAGTGGCAAAATCACCAATGTCCCGGTCAGTTCCAGCCCAAATGCGGATATCCAGCGAGTGACCTGATCTTCCCTGATTCTCTCAATGATGATCGTGGTAGCATTTACCAGACCAACCAAGAGAAGAAACAAAAAAACGGCAATAAATTCGTAACGCCTGCGGTGTTTGAGGAAACGTTCCATTGTCAGCATGATTTTGACCCTTTATGTCGAGATACATGTACCTCACTGCCAGGCAGCGTAGCATTATTGTAAGAACTCAATGACGACAGAGGAAGTAAGGTATGCCCTACCAAGGCAGCTGTTTATGTGGAGCCATTTGTTATCAAGTGGACGGGGAGTTTAAATCCACCAGTCACTGCCATTGCACGATGTGTCAAAAACAACACGGTGCAGCCTGCGGCAGTTACGGGAATGTATCTGTCAGGCAGCTTGAATGGCGCCGCGGTCAGGAAATGCTTCGTCTTTACGAGTCGACGCCAGGCGTTTTCCGTGGATTCTGCTCAACATGCGGCTCCAGCCTGACCTGGGCTAATCAGGCTGAAACACCCGATCGCATCGCCATTGCACTGGGCACACTCGACACACCTTACAAGCAAAAAGTCACCAAACATATTTTTACAGAGTCGCGCGTGTCATGGTAATTCAATGCCAGAACTAACCAGCCCAAGCCTACTGGCCTGCCCGATGGACGGCTTGCCTTTGACACGTCACGCAGGATGTTGGCACTGCCCGACAGGACATAGCTTTGATATCGCCCGGCAGGGGTATATCAATCTATTGCCTGTGCAAAACAAACGCTCCAAAGACCCGGGCGACAGCAAGGAAATGGTACTTGCCCGCCACGAATTTCTCAGCGCAGGTTTTTACCAACCCATTGCAGATGCTGTGAGCGACCTTGTCAGCGCCTGCACGCCAGCCGACAACGCCGTGAGCATACTGGATGCCGGTTGCGGTGAAGGTTATTACCTGCGTGAGTTGAAGAAAAATGCATTAGCCAGTAACGGATCACGCTTGCATCTGACCGGCCTCGACATCTCAAAATGGGCCGTCATGGCCGCGGCCCGCCAAGACAAAACCAGCGAGTGGATCGTTGGCAGCAATGCCAATTTACCGCTGTTACCGGCCACTCAGGATGTCGTTCTGTGTCTGTTTGGTTTTCCCGTCTATGCGGAATTTGCTCGCGTTCTCAAACAAAACGGCGTATTGATCAAGGTGGATGCCGGCGCGGATCACCTGCTTGAACTGCGGGAAGTTATCTACCCAAGCATCAAGATCGCAAGCCAAACCCCGGATACACCCCCGGGCTTTACCCTGCTTGAGCAGCGCTCGTTAAGGTATACAATTGACATCACAAGTCAGGAGCAGATCGCCAGACTACTTGCCATGACCCCGCATCTTTACCGCACTAATGCGGAAGGTCGCGCCCGTGCTGCGGCATTAAATGAACTGTCTGTCACGGTGGATGTGCAAATTAAATCATGGGGACAGAATGATCAAAAGATCGATCAAAATTTGATCACTCCGTCCCCTGCCTAAAACCCAGGAGAACAATATGAACTTCCAACAAAAAGTACTGTGTAGCGCGTTGTCAATGGCGGTTGTGGCAAGCGCTGCGCACGCACAACATGGTGATCATGCGTCTCATGGAACACCCTCTGCTGATCAAATCGGCAGCGAGAATGTGTCATTTCCCACCAGTTGTTCACCTGCCACGTCTGAGAACTTCAACCACGGCGTAGCCTTGGTGCACTCGTTCTGGTTTGCCGAAGCGATCAATGCTTTTAATGCGGTACTCGCAGAAGATGCCAATTGTGCAATCGCGCATTGGGGAATAGCGCTCAGCCACTGGGGCAACCCTTTTGCCGGTCAACGCAATGCCGCTCAACTTGCACGCGGCCAGGCAACCATCGCATCAGCCCTCAGTACCGGCTCACCTGACAACCGCGAAAAAATGTACATCAATGCTGTTGCTGAGTTGTTTTCAGACACACAGGGCAGCACCCAGGGTGCCCGCACGGTCGCTTATGAACACGCCATGGCCGCGCTGGTTGCTGCATATCCAGATGACATGGAAGCCAGCATATTTTATGCGCTTGCCGTAAATCAAACCGCTAGTCCCACTGACAAGACCTTTTCCCAGCAGTTAAAAGCGGCCGAGATTCTTGAGCCTCTGTTTATGCAATACCCAAACCACCCGGGGCTCGCTCACTACATTATCCATGCATATGACCAT
>JAUYSM010000076.1 GCA_030696315.1 Pseudohongiella sp.
GTCTACCACGGGCTGGTAAACAAGATAAAACTCATCCCGTTTGAGTCCCATTCGAATTTGAGTGGCCAACGATGACTGCTGTCTGGCCAGATAAATGACCGCGACTGAAAAGACAATGCCCGCAATAATTGAGAGTGGTAACAGCAGCACTAAAAATTCACGCACCCGCTCATTAAGATATCGAATTGGAATAGCGGCGACTGCGCCAGTAAAACGGACATTGTCGGAACGCACCACCGCAACGATGTAGTCACCGTCCACAAATGCGGCTTCAGTCAAATCTTGTGTCGAGACAACCCAGCTCTCGTTGATGGGCTGATTGGACGTACGGATTTCATTGGTCGTGGCATCAAATGTCCCAAACAGAACGCCGTCCAGATCCACCACCAGATCGACGGCCTGCGTACGATGCGCCATGGCAATAAACCCAAGGCGCTCAAGTGAGACATAAGGCACTTCAACATTGGTTGGCAAAGGGGATTGATAACGCAGCGCCGTGCCATTGGGTGTCACCAGATCGGCAGGTCCCAGATCCAGTCCCTCGCCATGCTGCCCCAAAGTCGAACAGATTAATCGATCCCCCTGGACAGCGCCGGCCACTTTCATGAACTCCATTGAGATACCGAGTTCTTGCATCATCAGCAGCATGGAGTCAGAGCAAGGATCACCGGGATTCTCGGAATATTCCTGAAACAGTATTTCATTGGCAATGCGCATTTGTTCAACCGCCCGATCAGAGCGGTTGACCACCACACGTGCGTAACCCAGGGCCCGACTCAACTCCGTTTCAAGCCCTTGTTGTTGCGCTATGTAGGTGGCGGCCAATGGCGGACCCAGCGCCACCAGCATGGCGAGAATAATAAGTATTTTTATCGCCCTTGAACGGCGCATACATCCCCTCGCCATTATTGTGTTTTAAGGCGTGTGCTCATCGTAGTTCACAAGAATCTGTTTTGTCATCCGTCTTTTTACTACCATCTTATCTAATCGACAGCTTTGTGACTTCCTTAACAGTATTTACCATTTATCGTGTTTGTTAAGGCTACATGGTTCGAATATTCATCCTGAAAATCACGTTTTAACCCGTTGTCATGTCTGATCTTTATTGTTACATTCGGGCTTGTTACATTCGGGTGCTGGCCCGTGACACCAGAGCACTGGAATAACACAACTGCCCCATCCACAGTATTTAAAACAATAGCGGTGAATATCATGTTTGACAGAAACAAGGACCGACAACCGGAAAAAATTGATCCCCCTGCACCTTCTGCGCCTGCGATGGATAATGCGTCGGCCGCGTACAGGACACCTGCCGCTGCCACCGGAAAATCAGCTGTGCTGGGCGCCACCATTCGCATCAAAGGCGAAATCAGCGGCGACGAAAACCTGCTGATTGAAGGACATGTAGAAGGCTCCGTCAGTTTGTCAGCACATGAACTGACCATCGGAAAAACCGGCAAAGTACATGCAAACATCACAGCGCGTACCATTCGAATTGATGGTGAAGTGCATGGCGATATCGCTGGCAAAGAAAAAGTGGTGGTGTCCAGCACCAGCAACATCAAAGGCACGATTGTGACCCCCAAAATGACGCTGGAAGAAGGTGCGCGCTTCAAAGGCACCATCGATATTGATCCAGCACATGCCAACAGCGGCAGCACCGGTTTCAAACCCGCTGCGGATAAGCCTGCCTGATGTTGAACACCGCTGAACAGCTTGACGCCCAGGGCAGACAGACGTTACAGACACGTCTGATGCCCGATGTGCTTGAGCAGTTGGCCGCAAAATCACACTTGATGGTGTTTGATATTGGTTTTGGTGTGCACGAAACCATCGCGTTTTTTGGCAATCGAAAATGCCGCCTGCACTTCAACGCGCTGCATGATTCCTTACGTGCACCACCCGTGGTGAAATCAAAAACCCCCTTTGGCCAGTTGGCAGATCAGGCAGAACAAGAGGCGGCACTTTACCAGGCCTGGCTGGAACGTTTTCAGTCGGCCATGCAATTTGCGCCGGGCACCCAGTTAGATCTTTGTTTGTTCTGGGACTTTCTGAACTATCTGGATGATCAGGCGCTTAAAGCCTTTGCGGATGCGCTGGCCCCTTACACCGGGCCACAAACACTGGCGCATGCCTACATTCTGCTCAAACCGGAAGCGGACGTGTTAAATCGTGAGTATGGTGTCAAGGCAGCCGATCAGATCTCTGTCAAGCCCGCCCACTATGGATCGCTGCCGTTTTATGCCCGCCCGCAGGCGCGCGTGACGTCCATGATGAAGGGATTTACGGTCAAGCACAGTGTGCTGCGCCGCGATGGCTTACTGGAAGCGGCACTCAAGTCCGCTTGAACCCTGCCAGCCAATTGTTATCAACCACCCAGAACCGGTTTTTCGTTATTCCGACGATCTCTGCCAAAATCCGCCTGAAATACGTGTTCTGCCAGGCCAACGCCCGCCTCAGACATGGTCAGATAGGTTTGATCGGCGCCCGCTTTAATGATTTTTTCAGCCTCATCACTGTGCATACTGTGCGACACAATCAATCCGGCAAACCCGCTTTTGCGCAATTTCTGCGCAGCGATCACTT
Organism: Pseudohongiella sp.; assembly: GCA_030696315.1. Lineage (GTDB taxonomy): Bacteria > Pseudomonadota > Gammaproteobacteria > Pseudomonadales > Pseudohongiellaceae > Pseudohongiella. Next base: position 2,587 of record JAUYSM010000076.1, read on the forward strand.
TGGCTTCCATATCATTGATGGTCAGAATCACCGCGTTCACGCAGGCCAGATCCAGATTCTGCCAGAACACCTGATCTTCGGCGTCCGCAAAAAACACGTTATGGCCCAGATGCTTATGCATTTCAACACGCGCAGGATCCGAGTCCAGTGCCACCAGGCGACACTTATCTTTCAGGTGCTCATAGGCGGCTGTGCCGGTGCGACCCAAACCCATAATCAGCACCTCCGCGTCGCCGAGTGACAAGGGTTGCTCATCCGGGTGGCGGATATTGCGCTCAAACGGAATCAGCCGACTCGCCAGCCGCTCATACAGGGGATGGGCAAAACGGTTAAGTGGTGCGCTGATCAGAAACGACAAGGCCGCCGTCAAGGCCAAGGGAACCAGCCACTCCGGCAAAACAATACTGGCAACAATCAATCCGAACTCACTGTAATTGGCCAGACTGAGACTGGACAAAAAGGCGCTGCGGGCACGTAATCGGAACGCCACCAGCAACAGGAAAAAGATAATGGCTTTGAGTGGCAGCATTGCCACCATCGCCAACGCAAACACCCAAGCCTGTGAATCAGGCAGCCCGCCGATACCTATCTGCAGGAAAAACCCCACCAGAAAAAACTCTTTGATCCCCCATAGCGTTTTGGACAGCTCGCCCGAGCGCCGATGATCGGCTAGCAAAGCACCCAGCACCAGCGCCCCTAACTCAGAACTCAAGCCGACCAGTTCAAATCCATAACCGCCCACCACCAATGCCAGCAGCAATCCAAACAGCAACTGCAATTCATCATGGCCACTGGCGTCCAGCAGTTTGTACAACACGGGCCGCAGGAATGGCAGACCAAACACCAGCAAAGCCCAGATGGACGGGGAGCGTCCGGCGGCAACACTCATCACCACCAGGGCAATCAAATCCTGCACAATCAGAATGCCAATGGCCACGCGTCCATGAAAGGCGCGCAGCTCTCTTTTGTTTTCAAGGACTTTGGCGGCCAGTACTGTGCTGGAAAATGCCAGTGCGACAGACAACATTACAGCCGTGTACAGATCCAGACTAAACACCAGAAACAAGGCCGGTGCCATCAGAATCACAGAAATCACAAAGTGCAGCAGACCGCCGCCAATCACTTCGCGTTTGATCAGATTGCGCAGATTCAGCTTTAAGCCTACGGTAAACAGCAGCAGCAACACACCCAGATGTGCGACATGGTCAAGCACTTCGCCAGCCTCAGTCGGCATGCCCAGATCAGTGGAATAGGTAGAGATTGCAAACCCCGCCGCCAGATACCCCACCAAGGGCGGCAGCCCAATTGTGCGCACCAATAATCCAATACTGAACGCAAAACCAATCCACACCGCTTCCAGCAACATTCAGTCTGTCCTCACGTCTTTGTCACACCATCAACTGTTTGATGCCGGCCAACGCACGATCAACATGGGTCAGCGTATTGTAGATTCCAGGACACAACCTCAATCCGCCGGTGCCCGCGCCTGCAATGCCGAACTCCTCATACAGACGATTGGACAAAGGTCCACCCTGCCCGGCTTCCGTCTGCACAACAACCACACCAAAACTTAATGCGGTAGCCATAGGTGTCACCAGCGGTAAACCCAAAGACTGAACGCCGCCCATAAGATGCTGGGACAGTTGCACGATGCGTTGTTCAATGCGGGCCGAGCCGATGCTGTCATGGATGCGCGCCGCAACACTAAGCGCTGCCAACGCCGCATCATCACGCTGCCCAAGCGACTCAAACTTGCGGGCGCCGCTCAGGCGTGTCTCGGGACCATTACCCCAGCCAGAGGCAACAACACCCGGCCAAACACGTGCGTGCTGATCGGCCTTGATATACAACAGGCCTACTTCTTTAGGCCCCATGTACCACTTATGCGCGCTGGCGGTAAATGAATCCATACCCAATGCTTTCAAGTCCAGTGCCATCGCGCCCCAGGTCTGCGCGCCATCCACATGCACATAAATACCACGGGCTTTGGCAGCCTGTACCAGTTCAGCAATGGGCAACTTGATACCACTGACATTGGAGACATGCGTCACGGCGAGCACTCGGGTGCGCCCGGTAAACTGCGACACAAACGCCTGCAGCAACTGCTCCGGACTTTGCAGATTGGCGGGTGTGGCAACCTTGATGACATTAAATCCGTAACGCGCCGCGCGCACCTGCCAGGCCACGTGATTGGTCGGGTGATTTTCATCCCAGATGATCACGTCATCACCTGCAGACAAATCGAGGCCGTTATTGACGATGTTGTTGGCCTCACTGGTGTTACGCACCAGTGCAATTTCATCGGCACTGACGTTCAGCTGGGCGGCGACCAGTGTGCGGGTGTTCTCAAGCAGATCCGAGAATTTGCCACGATTGTTAAAGGAGCAATCCTGATCAATGTCTGCGGTCAGAAATGCCACCTGTTCTGCCACCGATCTGAACGAAGGGCACAGGTTGGCAGCGTTCATCGGCACGGTGGTTTCAGGAAAGGAAAATTGCTCACGCACCATCTGCCAGTAATCTTCTCCTGACATAGTCTGATTGAATTGAGCTGACGCAGATTGCTGAGCAATCGCCAATCGCGACGATAATGCCGCGGCGCCCAGCATCAGTGCGCTGCTGCCCTTGAGGGTGCGGCTCAGAAATTGACGGCGGCTTTGATCGGGGGCGCTCAGCAGTTTGCTCATTGTGCCTGCGCCTCTGCAACCAAGCGACCGCCCACCCAGGTTTTGGACACACCTGTTTTCCATATTTCCGTGGGCTCCACGGCAAAAATATCCTGATCAACCAGAATAAAGTCGGCTTTTTTGCCCGGTTCAAGTGTGCCCAGTTCGTTTTCCTGATGCGCCGCGAAGGCTGCATCGAGTGTAAAACTCAACAGCGCTTCCTTATGTGTCATGCGCTCTTCGGGAAACCAGCCGCCTGGTGGCTCATTGTTATGATCCTGACGGGTGATAGAGGCGTGCAGACCAAAGAAGGGGTTGGCTGGCTCGACCGGGAAATCTGATCCGTTAGCAATAATGACGCCGGTATCCAGCAGTTTGCGCCAGGCATAGGCCCCCAGAATACGCACTTCGCCAATACGATCCTGTGCCATGTTTTTATCACTGGTGGCATGCATACCTTGCATGGACGGAATCACGCCCAGTTCGCTGAAGCGCAGAATG
>JAUYSM010000078.1 GCA_030696315.1 Pseudohongiella sp.
CGGACTGGAACCGTATCAGTACCTGCGGCACTTATTTACTGAACTGCCCAAAGCAAACTGCGCGGCTGATGTTGAGAAGTTATTGCCTTGGCGGATTGATCGACTGAAACTACAGTGACCTGTGGTTAAATGATCGCTTACACTATTTCAGCGCTTTCATCAAACAGTTTTGGCTGGAAAGTGGCGGAGTTTATGGTTACCGAAAAATTTACGACGACCTTCGTGCCATTGGTGAGCAGTGTGGTAAAAATACGGCTGATGCAACTTGCTGAAATAGCGGCAGATCGCGGCTACAAACGGCGTCAGCAGTATCATCAGGGTGAAGTGGCAACAATCGCCCCGAACTTGCTCAATCGCGAGTTTACCGTTGATAAACGGGTTCTACCCCGATTACACGGACGGTTGTAAAACGGATGAAAACCCTAGCTAACTCATTCCCACTCAACAGCTGATGCTTTTGCCCAGACTAAACTTCACCGCATTCTTTCTCCAAAAATTCGATACCGCTTTTATATGGATCGTTTTGGCTTCTCATAAAATCAACATTCTTTTTGTATTGGTCCGGGAATTTTTTAAACTCTTGAGCCATTCGCCTTACCCCTGCAGGACATAAATATGCAGGTGTATTTAGTCCTTTCACGCCTAATGAAGGGTAATTCCCATCGAACAGTTTTTCTGCGACTTCAACATCAAACAACGTCTTAACTGCAGAATTTGTGAGCTGTATAAAGTATGGGATTCTGACAACCTTATAACCAAAACTTGTGTATAACTCGGTAAGCCTATAGTCTTTTTCAATGATATCTGGCCTTGTGTAATGCTGCAGCCCATCAAACTCGATTATTAATCTTAGTTCTTCGCTACGATAATCCGGTCGGCTTCTGTAATTGACGCCATTGACTTCACCCAGCGCCTTGTCGTGAATCCAATCGTCTATGTATGGAAATAATATTTTTAGGTATACCTCTAACCCAGTTCTATGTAGACCGGTATCTTTGTCTATCCCGGCTTTCTTTGCGAGAGCTTCCGTTTCACGCAGGAATCCAAATCTAGCCATCAATTATTCTCGATACCAAGTCTGGCAATTTTCTGATTTTTATAATTTAAAAAGTGCAACACCCCGATACCTAGATCTGCTCAGCCTCAAAAAAGTCATTATCAAGCTGCTTCACTTCGTATTGCTGCTTCACTTGAACCCCAACATTGAACTTGAACATCAGATCCACGAGCGCTGATCCATCGAGAAGTATGATCTTGTGGTGCGCAGCCTTCACCTTATCTTTTGCCTTCTGATCAAAAGTTGATGTGGTGACGAATATGCCCCGCTGCGTATCACCACTCATTGCGCCGATAAAATTTCTGATCTCTGGCTCTCTGACCTTGTTATCCCGGTACCTCTTCGCCTGGATGTAAATTTTATCCAAACCAAGTTGATCCTGATTGATGATGCCATCAATTCCGCCATCGCCAGACTTGGACGTTTCAATGAAGTCGCCGTAGCCCATCTTGTTTAGCAGAACAAGAATGATTCGCTCAAAGGAGTATGGATCAACATCTTTGAGCCTGCTCAGCAACTCATCCTTTATCTCGCGCTCAATTCTGCCTATGCCGACGTCAATCAAATCTTGTGGCGTGGCCTCACTACCGGTGACTTGGGATTGCTGCTTGTCAGCTTCAGGCTGATAAAACGAAATAGCGTTCTCACTGATGTTTTGGAGCGACACCTGGCCGCTGTTTGCTTGCTTGCCTTTGTCAGTGATCTGAACATATCCGCGAGAGGGGAAATGCACATACCCTCCTTTCTTTAAATATGACTTACCCCACGCTATGCGATTGCGAATGAGGCGGTCCCCACTTTTTGTGGTTTGTTCTCTCTGTTCCTGAGTGAGCGACGAGTAATACTTCTTTTCTACCTCATCAAACAGATCCGCAGCGCTAAGGACTTTGCCATCGCGCAGCACTTCCAGAATCGGCATAAATGTTTCATTGAACCTTGGTATTTCTATCGTATTACTCATTGTGAAATGTCCAGAATCAGCGGCATATGATCACTTACTGACAACCAGTCTGATGATCTCCCGACTTCAATATTACTGCCTTCCATCAAGTCAGCCGATAAAAAAGCATAATCAATATGGTATGGCTTGCTCAGATTCCGCTGCAGGTAAAACGTCGGAATTGACTCTGAACCTTGCGTCTCATTCGTCACCCGATGATAAAGGCTTTGCAGCCCAATCTCAGCAAGTTCTGCCACTACACCCGAATGACTCCACCAACGATCTGCCTTGTCCCAGATTGCATTACTATTCAGATCACCAAGTATCATTGTTGATGGCCTGGATAACTCCTCGCGATGAATCTGCAAGTATTTCCAGAGCTGGCCAACATAACCAAAAACCTCATTATCGCTGCCCTTGGTCCAGACTGCCAAAACGGTCAAATGGTCATTGACAGTAAATGGCAAAAACATACGCAAATCCGATGTGGACCAAGTCGTACTCGCATGGCTGCTGCTCAGGCCTTTGAGTGTATATGTGCCAAGCCAGTTTAGTTGCGCGACTCGATTACCGTTCTTCGGGAATATGCCGATCCCCCTATTCTTGTTGCTGCCAAGCCAAAGATACTCTCCGGCCCAATCTAGATACTGCTCACCAAAGAACTGCGGATCTTCGCACTCTTGTATCACCAGAACGTCAGCATTGAGCGCATCGACTTCCGGGAGCTTTTTCCGTAATGCACCGTTGCAGTTCCAGGTAATTATTTTCATCTGCGACTCGGCTGGTATAAATCAGTCTTGAATCACCACCGGTTCTCTAGACACTTTTCAGGTTCTTAAAGAAACTCATTTCTTAGGTGGCCGTGCAATCGGGGTGGAACCCAACGCCAAAATTCTTTAGACGCTCTGCATCGGTTTGTTATGTGGTAGTTTCACTTCCTTGCTCCCGTGGAGGCAATGCTGCAAGAACAAGAGCGTCATATTCATCATCAGCAACGCGTCGGAGCTCGAAGCCTGACTTAACGAAGGCTTAGCAGTGCTATTAGCAGCTCTTTCAGAGGTGATGAAGCTCTGAATGTTTAACAATAACGGATCAGTGAATCGGTTTGTCGGTATTAGACCTGCGCTCTTGCCAAATTTAATGAGCTTCCCAATCTCGCCTTTCGCGTTGCTTCCCGGTTCTCCTACGAGAATTTGTAGAAAGCAATGAACAGCGCTGTGAGCCTTCGTTATTGCTTCAGGGAATCTACTTTCCCTAAAATCCTCGAACATTGGGGAAAGTATCTCGTTCACCGGCCTCCATTTCGGATCTGATAGCGCCTTGAGCGTTGGTATAGACAACTCCCTCTCAATCGTTTCATCTTGTCGAGGTATAAACCCATTGCGAGTTATCAACTGATTGACGGCGAACTGCTCAAGAATGTGGTTCAAGCAATTCGCGAAGCGATCGAATTTTTCGAACGCATCTTTAACGAACTTTTTGCGATCATCCGAATCGATTGCCTTCTTTGCTCGCTCCAAGTCATATGGGTCGATAAGTAGTTGTGCGAACTTGCTCAACATTCTTAGAACAAGCGGCTCGGCTTCTTCCAAGAAGATTCGATAGAAATCCTTTGTTGCCGCTTGTCTTCTCTCAAAGTCAGAAGAACTGTGGCGGTCATCTGTCTTCGGACTCTTGTGAAGGTATCTTCCCGGGCAAAGTCGGAGGTACGTATGATTGAGATAAGCTATGGCGCCCAGAACTTCCCGCTGGCTTGTCATCCATCCACTATTAATAATCTGTTGTAGGGCAGTAGTTCTGTCTTCGTTTGAGACATCACTCCAGCTGCGCAGATTCAAAGTTGGCTGTATCGAGGCATCAAACGCCAATGTGCCCTCGCCGTATAGTGAGAATTCCGGAATTACCAAGTCTCCGTTGCTCATAAGCCACCAACACTCACAAAGATCACGATAGCCACATAACGCTCCTGATCTGGCGCCGTTGTATTTTGGCGTGCCTTTTTTGGATGCAAAAGGCATGACGACAAGTTTTTGTCACCGTGAAGCGGATTGTTACGTGACTTTGCCAATTATTATTACTCCTAGCCCAAGGTTAGCACTCCCTTGCAGAACCACTGGCCCGGGGAATGCATACGATATGAACGTTGGGCCATGCTGACTCTTTACCTCAGCAACCACCTCACGAAGTCTTATGGATATCTCCTCCTCGGTCATAGCCGAATACTGACTAGGTTTGATAACCGGGACAATATAAGTAACGGCTATCATCTTTTCAGATTTATATCCGGACGATGTAGATCTAGCGGAGTCCGCAAGCGCGCGTAGATGCACCCGGTCAATTCTTGATATTGAGCGCGCCCCAATGGGGAACCTTACGTGCTTCGCTTCTATAATATGGTGTCTGCGATCCCTCCATATCATCAAATCACAACGGCCTCCGTACTCCGCGTCTTCCACGTACTTGTCAATTTTCTGGGAGCGGCACTCTTCAAGTGCTACCCAACCATTACGAGTAGCAGCTGCTGCGAGCAGTCCAGTATTTGCCCTTTCCTTTTCAGCGTAAACAGCTGCTTTCTGGTTGGAAATTCGATATACCCGATTCACAAGGAATAACCACTCATGGAGAAGCTCTCGCCAGTAGGTAAGCGGTCGTCTCACTTCTAAGTAGTCTTCTAGATACATTGCTGCTCCATGCGGGTCACATAACACGCCTGATCTGGCGCAAAGGTGTGTTGGTGCGGTGTTTGTGCAAGCAGACACCATGCACATTGGTCGCTCAGGAACAGTTTCTTATACCTTTTTCTGCACTAGCACTTAAGGAGTTTTTCAAGATTATCAATTACCTCTTGGATACTCTCAGCCTGACTGAGCGTTATTTCCCTGTCTGCTATGTCCTCGATTGTCTCTGCAGCCTGAACTATACGAGCCTTTTGATCTTCCAGAATTCTCCGCAGGGTAGAATCGTCCTCTGCACAGATTTGGTCAGAAATTTCTTTGGTCAGTTTTCCTTGAGCCGCCCATGAGTGCCGGCAGTATCCTTTAACTTGTTCTTTGTTTTGTGCGTTGATGATCATGGCTATATCTCTGTTGATGTATAACGCCGCCCAAACGTGCGGCTTTGTAGTGGAGGCGAAGCAGCGACGAAAAAGCTGTCGCTGTGATTGGCCTTATTAGGGTCAGTGGCTGAGTGCCAAATACTTTGCAAACTTTTCATCCAGAATTTCGTATTGGGCATTGAGCCAAAGCTTAATGTCTCTCTGCTGATGAACATTAGTTTTTCGTTCTTCGCTCACAGGAAAACCTTCAAGCTCAGCGGAAAGGCATTGCAGGTCTACGCCTTTTGCGTAGAGCTCCTCATCAAGGTATTTGGCTATAGCAGGCGAAAGTAGCCACTTAGCCTCTTTGGTCCCCACGATCAAGTTGTGAAGCTGATCATCGGTTGCCTTACCGCTAGTCATCACACTACTAATAAAAGTGGTAGCCGCACTGTAGATGGCCAAGCGCTTCTCAAAAAGCTCCAGTTTGAGCTTATTCTGCGCTGTTTTCCATTGGCGATACGCAATAAGTAATCCAAGCATTGCCACTGTGGGGACCAGTAGCGCACTGATAAAGGCTGTCCAATGTGGCTCACATGTCATGTTTAGACCCTAACATTCAATTACTGCGCAAGCACGAATTCCACAACACCGCACCCACCCTCAGCTTTGCGGCTTTTTCACCATCTTATATGAATCAGATTCATACCTCTGATTCAACTCCCCGGACAGTAGCCCGAATCAGCAATCCCGGCAAGTGTCCCCCGTCCGAAAGTCCTTTTCAATTAGCCAGATGGAGTATCCCTATGAGCACCAAAGCCAAGCCCGCAAAAGTAGTCCCCGCAAAGAAAGCCCCCGCCAAGTCCCCCGCCAGCAAGCCACCGAAGGAACAACCCCAAGAGCTCAACATCAAAGTCACCAAGTCAGCAGAAACCACAAGTCTCACGGGCACTGGAGTCCTCGGTTATGAGATCGGCAGTGATGAAGCCGGGGAGACCCACTACAGGATCACGGCCAACAATGCTGGCGGGTTCTTCTCTCAAGAGTGGGTCAGCTGGCCTGCCATCTATGGTGTCTGCAATGGACACACGCAGATTACCTCCATCCTGTTCCGGGCATTGTTCAAAGGCAAGAGCGTGAACACTGCCGGGTTCCTGATGGCGGTGCTGCAGCAAGAGGGCCTCGTGCAGCGGGTGCCCGGCAAGACCCGCCTGTACGCTCTGACAGAGGCAGGGCGCAAGAGGGCTGCATAGCCGGGCTTTGTACGGATCTAATGTCCGGTGCTCCAAGCAAAGGCACTTGCCATAAGCCTTTGAATTTGCTGGCCACTGGACTTGGGTCTTTACCTCAACAGGGCTCTCCACCGAGCCCATACCGGCCTGAATTTCAATACCTACATGCGAGACGAATCCTGCCATCTGGATGGCGACTGCTTTGGGTGGAAAACTGCGAGGATAAGAATGAACTCAATTTCTACGCGGTAAAGGATTCCGTGTGGAAATGTTTCAAGCGGCCAGCGACGTATGTGATTGTCTATAGCCTGCATTGCAAACGGCTGATGGGCTACTGAATTAACTGCAAACTCTACAGCATTCTGGAAACGATGCGCCAACTCAGGACTGATCTTGCGGTAATAACTTTTTTCCCGCTTCAGATCCTCTCTGGCAGACTGGAGGAAGCGGACTGGTTTCAACGATCATCTGCCCGCAGGTCGGCAAATACTTGATCAGCTGGAATTGCTTGTTCTTCGCCCGCCTGATACGCCTGAAACCGCCTGTTTGCTTCGGCAAGCCAAGCCAGCTCAACTTGTTGCGGATCCATGTTAGGTCTTTCTTCGATACTCTCTAAAAGGTGTATCGCCAGCCGGGTTCTCGCCTCTCTGGGGAGAGAAAGTACTTGTGTCTCAATATGCTGTATGGAAGCAGTCATCGCAATTTCCCAGTTCAATTTCAGAAGTACGGTATTACTATAGACCATGCCAGTGAAGTTACGCCTGCCTTTAAATCAATTTTTTATGAGTTCGTAAACAAAACCGCCAGAGGCTAAAGATATCGAACCTCATGCGGCTCGCCCTTTATCACACAGGCGGACTCCAGTTATCCCGACTATACTGCTGGTTGTCAGAGTATCGTTTGCCAAGGATGGCACGCAGACTGGGAATTGGCGCAGAACGAGAGTGAGACGGTATATGTGGAACCTTAACGAAGTCACCTGCATTGAGTATCTGTTCGGGCACACCTTCCTGATCTCTTTTGACGACGGCGTATCAGGTCGGGTGGATTTCTCCGAGTATTTGAATCGCGGGCCGGTCTTTGCGCCCCTGCGGGATCTGACTTTCTTCCGCAAGGCACGCATCGAAGGTGGCACGATTGCCTGGCCGAATGGTGCCGATATCGCACCTGAGACTTTGCACAAAAAATGTCAGCTGGCCGCGGTATAAATGTTCACAATTTTGGAAAACACGTTTCCGCGGAAACGTCTTTTGGGTGGAAAACTGCGAGAATACGAATCAACGGACTGCTTGTTGAATTGCAGCGTAAATTGATCCTGGGTCAGTATTGGATGCAATTCAACACTTATATCTGGAAATCAACCCGTAAGGCTTGCCAGTGTTGCCTTAACTGGTTTTTGTGATCGTCATTCATTGGCAAGTCGTTCAGTGCCAGTCGCCAGTGGGTTCTTGCCTTGTCCATCACATCGGCCAAGTGCGGCTTTATCGCCCGCCATGGTATATCCGCTTTTTTTGCCCATGCCTCAAAATGAGACAGATCTACCTTGTACCACTCCTTGGTTTTGCCAAGGTTCAGGGCATATTCCCGCTCGTCCCGCATGTACACACTTGTTGTGACGATATCGTATGCGGGTGAAAGGCGTGGCGTAATTTTGTCCTGATAGAGCAAACTCCAGTTCTTGAGGTGGGCGTCACCATTGGCGAGCAGGATATTCACCAGTAACCGCCTTGCAAACTGCTGGGCGTCTGCAAGTCCATCACCAGAATACTGGTACAGGATGCGGCCAATCTGATCATAGCTGGCCGAGTTGTACTTTTCGTGCGGGTACTTCACCAGCACTTGGGCAAAGTCTTCCATATGGACGCGCGTGTTATTGTTGCGGTCAAAGCGTTTGATGGCAAAGGCCAAGTTTTCATCAGGCAGTTTTATTGGCGGCAAATTGTCCAGCCTATCCCGCTCGACCAATTTGATTTCTGGAATATCTACACCCGCCATAGCGGCCAAGGTCATCGCTGTAAATTCGTTAAGTGGCACGTCTACATGCTGCGTTGAAGGCGTTTTAATAATCCAGTCACCCAGCTCGCCGTTGTCCTGTGCAAGGCTGTAGCGACCATCACGCTCTTTCATGGAGAATTTCATCTGCACGCCAGCGAGTGAGAACGTGTGTGCCTGATGGTTTGTTATTACTTTGACCGCTTGTCCAAGCCTGCCATTGGCAGTCAGCACCACATCGGGTACATCCTCTGCCTCCATGGGGGTCGCAATCAAAGCGCCGGGCAGATCTTGGGCAAGATAGGAAAAAATCTGAAACTCGTTCTCGGGGTGTACTTTCAGGCCTTGTGCTATTAGTTCTCTTAACGAGCCCTCAGGCAGCAGATTTGACAATACAGGGTGTAGGCCTTGGTTTGTGATCCAGGGCTCAGACAGCAATTTCTCAGCTCTTGGAAATGCAGGATGCGTGACCAGACTGAATGTAAAACGTGCAGCGTCGCCCTTAAAACGATCGGCGAAGGTGATAATGTTTCTTCCGCCTTGGAAACCTGCCAGATATCCAACCAGTTGCCCATGCAGGGTCAGCTTTAATACGCCAACTTGTTCTGCACTCCCTTGCCCACTCATGCATCATCCTCCAGCATGTCTTGCCATGGGTCATCTGAGAGACTTTTTTGTGAGGCTTTTGGGGCGGCGGCACTGCTTGTGCCCTCCAAAGCCGCTTTGACGGCCAGCACCTTGTCTTTAGGGATAAGAAGCAGTTCGCTATTCAGCCCCTTGGCAACAAGCGCCAGCGTATCCAAACGAGGATTGCCTTTGGATTCCATGTGCTGATACTGCTGGCGAGAGATACCTGCACGCAGCATCATGTCAGCTTGCTTTAGCCCAAGCTGTTTACGCCGCTTTTTTATCTGCTCCAACAATCCATTCATAAAAGAATCCTATCTATTGCTTTTCACTTATATGAAATATATTAGTTTCTTCTTTATCTGTGAGCAATAAATATGTTTCTTTTCGATGTGTACGCTCAAGCGGGGACCGGCCAACAAATAACACTATAGTGTTACTAAGTGAGAATTTTCAGCCATAACTAATATCTGAATCGCCACCAACTATGCTGGCGGGTTCTTCTCTCAAGAGTGGGTCAGCTGGCCTCGGTCTGAAGGTTCACAATTTACCGCCGATAATCTCATTCAAACCTTCTATGACTTGCGCAAGTTCATCGGGGCCGACACTGCCGATCTTCTTCCCCATGCTCTCACCGGACAGTGTACGAATCTGGCTGATTTTTACCCATGACTGCTTTGGGAGCTTTGCATCAAGAATGTTGAATAGCCCCCCCTGGCTCAGTATTGGATGCAATTCAACAGTCAGTACCCCAAATTTTACTCTGACCCCATTTGTCGTTAGCCTACCGAGACCTTACAACTAGCTCCGCCGCAACGGGATAATGGTCCGACGGCCACCGCCCGTCCACGCTGTGTAGCACCGTGACGGCACGCTCCACGGTAACGGGTCCGCCGACCAGAATCCAGTCGATACGGCCCTCACGCCCCTCCGGCGGTGGGCCAAAACCGTTTGACGTCAGAGGCGGTCCCTCCTGCTGTTCTGCGACTATCCAGGCATCCCTGAGACCATCGCTCGTCGCGGCATGCCACGTCTCGCTTGTTTCTGCGATGGCGTTAAAGTCACCCATGACCACTACCACGCTCTCAGGAGGATGTTGCGCGATGTGCGCATTGATCTGCTCTGCGGACTGGATCTGACGAGAGCCGCCACGTATCGTGAAATGCGTGTTGTAGACGTAGAATTGTCGGAGAGTCTCTAAATGGTAGAAGCGAGCCCAGGTGACTATGCGGGCGACCCGACCACGTTGAGTCGGCGGATTCGGATCGTCGCCGAGCCAGAACGTGCCAGATTCTATTGGAACCAGTACCTCGTGCTTGTAGAAGATCGGAGTCGCTTCGCTCAGCCCGACGCCTCCGTTCAGACCACGGTCGACGCCGAACCATCGGTACTCGGGCATTTCCGACTGGAGAAAGTCAATCTGCTCCGTGAGAGCCTCCTGCAGACCGAGGACCTCAGGGTCGATGGCTCGAATGGTCTCGACCACAAGTTCTTTGCGCATTGGCCAAATATTATCGCCGTCTTGTCCATCCGAAGTTCGGATATTAAATGTCATCACGTCGAGTTCGAAGGACGTGTCATCCGATTCTGCCTGCTGGGCAAAGAGCGTCATCGGGCTGGCAGACAGTACGAACACTGTCAGGACATGGACAGCGAATCGATAGCCGGTCAATAGCTGTTGGTGGCCAAGCTGGAAGACCAGCGCTTGAGTGTATTTTGAGAAAATGGGAAGTCTCCTGGACTGTGTGTGCCTAAGATCGGCCCAGTGAGGATCATTGGCTTTGAATAAACAACCAAGTCAGAAAATCGCGATGGGCCATTTCAGGGTACTGACAAGTTAATTATTGTCGCTCTAAAAATCTACTACTTACCCCTATATTCCGACTGCTTTGGTGTGGGGGATGGGTTGGATTTTGACAAGGGGGGTGTCAGCTGCTTTGCAACTGTGCGTGTAATCGGGGTAGGACCCCATTTGTAATGAGCGCTGACATTGATCTTTCAAAAACAAGGTTGATCGCCTGATGTCCGTGTCACTCCATTAACCAACTTGCCAAACATAACCAACAAGGTTAAATTCAATCCATGGAGAAACATACTCCCCACCATAAGTTAACGGTGGTGCTTCCTGATTGTGTCCTTCAAGGAGCTATGACGATGAGGTGCCCGGTTTGTGGTACAGCAGAACTGATCCACGACACACGTGACTTGCCATATACCTATAAAGGCGAGACTACCGTCATCGCTGCAGTGACGGGCGATTTCTGCCCGGCTTGCTCAGAATCCATCCTTGATGCAAGTGAATCCAATCGGGTGATGCGTGACATGAGCGCCTTTTCCAGACAGGTCAATGCGGCGATTGTTGATCCGGCTTTTATCGTCACGGTGCGCAAAAAACTCAACCTTGACCAGCGGCAGGCCGCTGAAATTTTTGGAGGTGGCATCAATGCCTTTTCGCGCTATGAGAATGGAAAGACCAAACCGCCGCTGGCCTTGATCAAACTGCTTAAGTTACTGGATCGTCACCCTGATCTGATTGATGAAATCAGGACGGCTTGAGGCCTGACCGTTCGACAAGTCAGTTCACATCGGAAGCTCATACCGCTACGCTATACACGTCATACGTGTATAGCGCCGAAGGTTACTCATGCTTGCCATCAGACTACCTGAAGAGATTGAAGCTTGATTGGCCGAGCTTGCCGCCAGCACCGGCCGTAGACTACAACCGATTTCTACGCACCTGATGGATCAAAATTAAATGCACCCCCAATGGGTCAGATTTGAATGCAAGCTAACACCTGCTATTTCAGTTCGCTGGCCGAGATCAGCGTGAACTCCATAGGATCACTCTTTGTCAAACTGAAACGAACGGCGTAGCGTATTCCATCAACGAGCACCAATGGTATATCCAGAATATTGTCAGAAAACTCTGTCTTGAGCGCATAGCTGGGCTTAACAGCAAACTTCGCCGTCTCCAATGTAAAGCGTCCCGAGGCAAGATCCACCAGCTTCATGGTCACTTCATAATACTCATCACCAACCTTGACCGCTGGAATATGCAACACCCCGGTTGCAAACAAGAACGAAGAAGGACGATCAGACTCCACGATGGCAGCCATGCCTAGCGTGTCCATAATTGCAATGCGATTGGGGATAGTAGACCTGATCGTTGTCAGATAGTTTTCTGGCATTCGATCCGCGCGAAATTTCGTAGCGAAGTATGGCAGGCAGCTTTCCGATACATCTTCTCTCAGAGGGTAATCTCTGGCATACGTTGAGATAAATTCATTATCACGAAACTGCGCGCTCAGCCACGCTGAAGCGTTTGCCAGGCGTGAATCCAGTGACGTGTGACAGGCTTCATGGAACAGGGTTTCTTCCAGCCAAACACCATGATAGCCCGCAGCATCTGTATGGATGAGCAGGTTGTTGTTGCCGCCACCGAAGGCTTTGTCTCCCTTGTGGAGCCACACGGTCTTGACATCGATTCGAAGCAACGACGGCAGTTGGCCAATGGCATGTCCATAGAACCGGGCTTTGTCAGCGGCCTCTGTTGCGTTGAACTCAGGATTTACCTGGATTTCTATGGTGTTCCCGTCAGTATAAAACGCGTTGAAAAGTATGGCGTCCAGCCAGACCCACGCGCCTTGGCCATTGTTTGCGCGACGATCGTACATCTCGCGCCGCCCTTTTCCAGCCGCTTCGACCTTAACGAAGCTTGATGGATCGGCAGATGTAATAATATTTACGTTTACGAAAACGGTTCCGGAAAATGGCGGCGCAGAGAAGGTCGGCACCGAGACAAACAAAAACAGGAAACACAAATTACGAATATGCATTATTAGTCCTCAGTGACTCGCCCCATCCTCACAAACACAAAAAAAAAAGCCCCGACTCCATGAGACAGGGCTTTTTTGTTATCAGTGGTGCCATCAGGCCAGATCAGCGATTACGGTATGTGCTGGTTGGCGGCAACTGCGAACCGGACAGATCGGCCGGCACTCCTTGCTCACGTACCACCCGGTGGGTCAGCGTGCCGATACCTTCGATGGTCGCACTGATGGTCTCGCCATCAACAAGGTAACCTGACCCGGTGGCACGTTCAACACGTCCAGAACCGGTACCGCCAGAGGTGCCGCTTTGCAGCACATCGCCGGGGAACAGAGTGATCAGCGAAGAGGCGTACTCGATTAGTTCCGGGATATTGTGGATCATGTCGCCGGCCTTGGCTTCCTGCACCGTGACGCCATCCACTACCGTGATCTGATGCAGACGATCCATGGGGTCACCATAAAACTCCTTAGGCACAATCCACGGGCCGTGCGGAGCAAAGGTGTCGTGGCCTTTGCCAACGAACCAGTCCTGACCTGAGCTGAAGCCCCCCGGTGGACGGCCACCGCGGTCGGAGATATCCATCGCCACCATGTAACCGAAGACGTGATCATAGGCGCGGGCCGAAGAAACATACTTACCGGTGCGACCAAACACGATGGCCATTTCTACTTCATATTCAATCTCGTCGCGACCAAAGGGCATGATCACGTCGTCGCCATCACCGATGACTGCGCCCCGGGTTGGCTTCAGGAACAAGTAAGGCACGCCGCGATTTTCCTGACGCTGGCGGGTGCGCTCAGCCAGTTCTTCCGCCGTACAGCCTTCACAGGCGTGTGTGTAGAAATTGACCGCTGCGTTCATGATTTTGCTGGGATACTGGATAGGCGCACGGATATCAACATCCGCCACCGCATGGATGTAGTCGGGTCGGTTACTGCCGCTTAACTGACCTGATGCGACCAGTTCGTTGACGATTTCGTAAACACGGTATTTCAGCCCGTATTCATAGCCTTCGATCAGGCCGAGCACATCATCGGGCATATTAACGTCGGGGTACTCCGGCATCAGCTCCAGCGCTTTATTGGCTTCAGCCAGATCCACAATCAGGGAATCATCGCGCATCACGAGGCCGGCAAACTGCTCATTGCCGACAACAAAGGTGCCGACCTTGAACGGCTCAGCCGGTTCAATATTGGGCTGGGCCAGCACAGCGGCCGGCAGGGCAAGCAGCGACATATTTGCCGCGATTGCCAAGGTAAAGAGGAATCTTCTTTTCATTGTCCTAACTCCCTAAAATCATGTCATTGTTGTTATTACTTGGGCGCTTTACGTTACCCCTAAATGGGAGTTCTGTCCAATATCATGGTGGGCGCTCACCATGGCAACAAAATATAACGCATCATTGGATATCGGATTCCAACAGTCCACCAGCTGTTGTCGTGGTCTAGTAAAACCGGACACTTTTTTGGGGGAGGGCTGCGCGAACCAAGAGAGAGCCTGATGTCGATTTTGCACTGTTTTGATCAATCCCCACCAGTCAATCATGTCGAAATTGGGTGTAAATGGGCGTAGTATTGGCGCATGATCAAAACTCACTCCCTGCAGATCACCCCGGAGATTCTTAATCTGATCTCCGGAATCGACGAGTTCAAGGGCGCCTGGCGTGCCTTGGGCACGCTTGCACCTGACCGTCTGTCGTCCTTGCGCCGAGTCGCGACCATCGAGAGCATCGGCTCCTCAACCCGCATCGAGGGCAGCAAGCTGACGGACAGAGAGGTGGAGCAACTGCTGTATAACCTCGAGATCAAATCCTTCGCCACCCGCGATGAGCAGGAGGTCGCTGGCTATGCGGAATTGATGGATCTGGTCTTTGCCTCATGGCAGGACATCCCGTTTACTGAGAATCATCTGAAGCAACTGCATCAGGTGCTCCTTCGCCACAGCGAAAAGGATGCCTGGCATCGCGGTCACTACAAGACTAACGCCAACAGCGTCGCTGCTTTCGACGAAACTGGCGCGCAGATTGGCATCGTTTTTCAAACTGCCTCGCCGTTTGACACTCCTCGTCTCATGGCGGAGCTCATGGATTGGGTAAATGAGGAACGAGAGACATCGCGCCTGCATCCTCTGCTTGTGATTGCGTTATGTGTGGTTGTGTTTCTGGAAATTCATCCCTTCCAGGACGGCAACGGCCGTCTTTCCCGCGTACTCACCACGTTACTGGTGCTGAAGGCAGGCTATGCGTATGTGCCTTACAGTTCGTTGGAAAGCGTTGTCGAACAGAGCAGGGAAGCCTACTACGTGGCGTTGCGACAGACACAAGGCACGATCCGCACTCAAACACCGGACTGGCAACCTTGGTTGACTTACTTCCTGCGTTCATTAGCACAGCAGGTTCGCCGACTGGAGAAGAAGATCGAGCGAGAGAAGATTGTGCTGGCGGCCATGCCTGAACTGCAATTGCAGGTTGTCGAGTTCGTACGTGAACACGGCCGTATCACCATCGGTGACGCTATCAAGTTGACCGGCGCGAGCCGCAACACACTCAAGCAGCATTTCCGCTCGCTGGTCGAGCGCGGCACGCTGAATCAGCGCGGCAGTGGCCGCGGAGTTTGGTACGACTTGCGCTGAGGTGAGAGGGGTGGTGTCGCATGAATTGCGCAAGTTCGCTCTGACTTAATCCTTTGTACGCGCGCCGTGCGACAAGCAGGCTCAAACCTTTTTCAAATTAAGCTCACCTCTGAGCGCCTGCACCTCATGCTGAAGGCGTCTCATCATCTCTAACAGCTCCCGCTGAGTTGCCTGCTCAGTGTCACGCTCCTGCTGGTGCTCTTCGTCGTGCATGCTTTGCACAGCATTAACAATCACCGCAATAAACAGGTTTAACATGGTGAAGGTGGCAATCAGAATAAAGGGTACAAAGAAGGCCCAGGCATAGGGGAATTCAGCCATCACTGGACGGGCAATACCCATAGACCAGCTTTCCAGTGTCATAATCTGAAACAGGGTATACAGTGACAACCCAAGGCTGCCAAACCACTCCGGAAAATCTTCGCCGAATAACTTGGTTGCCATGACGGCAGCAACGTAATACAACAGCGCCAGCACCATCGCAATTGACAACATACCATTCAGAGACTTGACCAAGGCGCCCACTATTTTGCGCATTGACGGTACAAAGCTGAGTACCCGCAACACGCGCAGCACCCTTAGCGCACGCAAGACCGAGAATGGACCGCTGGCCGGCAACAACGCGATACTGACCACAATAAAATCGAATACGCTCCAGGCATCTTTGAAGAATGCCAGACGGTGAGCAAAAAGGCGTAAAGCAATTTCCAACACAAACACCATCAAAATCGCTCTATCCAAAAACAGAACAGCGCCACCTGCCGCCGCCATCACTGCCGGCACAGTTTCCAACCCAAGCGTGACGGCATTGATCAGAATAAGCGCCAGCAACAGTTGCTGAACGCGGGCGTTCTCGACAAAGGCGGTGACGCGCTGCTGTAATGAAGGCATGGCTTTGGCTTGGCTACTACTCATGGGGCACCTCGAAATAGAACTGGCGCCATTGTATTTGAGGCATCTGCGGCGTCAATGCCAGGGAAGAACTAATTATTGAGGCTGGTTGTCCTAGCTTCCCTTCGCAAGGACGTTTACGAGTAGTTTGTTTGCCGTCAGTGTCACCGCCCCGCGCTAAACCCCAACATCGGCCCCCGCATCATCGCCCCCACCGCCAGATCATAATCCATTCTCTCCCTCTGCCAGCGTGTCACCGCCGTGCGGGACTCAATTGCCAGGCCAAAGCCCTCGTGCTCTCTTTCAATCGCCAGTGTTTCAGTTGCAAAATCCTCAGCGGCCGTTGCAAATTGCGGAGCCATCGCTGTTGGCATGGCGTCACCGGCAGGGGTCAAAAACTCAAACTGCTGCTCACCGCGCTTCACAATCTCGTAACCCTCCTGGTGCAAGAGCCGGTGGTGCTGTCTGCACAGCAGCACAAGATTGTCGAGCCTGGTCTCGCCGCCATCGCACCAATGCTGCACATGGTGCGCGTCCACGAAGCGAGACTCACAGCAGCCTGGAAAGCGGCAGCCGTGATCGCGAATCTGCAGCGCACGTCGGATTGAGGGCGGAATGGCGCGGGTCTTGCGGCCGATATTCAGCACATTGCCGCTGGCATCTTCCAGCACCGGGACCAATGAGGCGTCGCAGCACAGGCGCCTTGCGGTGGCTGGCGACAGCGGCAGGTGATGTGCGCCGCTTTCGATTGAGCAGTGTTGTTCTTGGCTATGCTCATGGCCACGTTGATTGCCACCTTCGATGTGGATTACCACTTGATATTTATCGGTTGACAACAACGGCTGTAAGCCTTCTTCTATCGTGTTCATCGCCTGCTCGGCCAGGGCCAACAGCGCATCAACACGTTTCTGCGGAAACGTTTTTCCCGGAAGATTTGCAGAGTCGTCATCCTGGTTGATTGGCGGATTCTGCGCGGCGACCATCGCTTCCACGGCTTTCATGAACACGGCGCCGTCTTCGGGCGTCATCCGACCACGCAGCACCAGCATGCCGCAGTGATAATTGAGCCAATGGGCGGGCGATTTGATGCCGTTGCCCGCCCAGGCGTCGCGCTCGATGAGCGCAGCGAGCAGGGTCAGAAAGCGGTGTTGAGCGGCGTTGATGTGTCCGGCGAGACGGGTAATTTCGTCGCTGAGCGCGATGTTGTCTTCGGGGATAAGTGTGAGGGACGGCAGCTGTGGCATGGGACAATTCCTCCTTGGAAAGGCCTGAAATAGAAGGCCTTAAATAACTGTATATATATCCATATAATACGCCCATCCAACTGATTTAAATACAAAATATTTAGTTTTTATTATTTAAAAAAACCAATTCCAGACCATCGGGTGAGCATTTCTGACTTTAGCCCCACGTGCTTGAAATCCGCCCAATCAGACAAAAAACAGGTGTAAAAAATTATTGACACATCACGCTACCGAGATTAGCCTATGTCAAATATTTTTGACACCATCATTTGTAACTAACAATCGTTAATGGAGCACGTCATGTCGTTTAGAGAAAAAAAAGCCTGGGCAACTATTTTGGCGCTGCTTGTTGTGTTCTTGCCCTACTACTTCGTGATGGCGCGTACCTACCATCAACCCGATCCTGACTTTTATTCCCTGATGCATCTGGCGCTGGCTGCGCTGGTCACTTTTGTTGTGCTGGAACTATTACTGGTATTCATCGCTCGCCGAATGTCACCAGAAGACGCCAATATTCCACTGGATGAACGCGAGCAGTTATTTGCATTCCGCTCCGCTCGCGCCGCCTATATCACACTGATTGCGCTGGTCGTTCTGGTGACGTTCTTCAATATTCATGCACATGGCGCAAATTGGGGATGGGGTATGGCGTATCTGTTGGCCATTATTGTCTCGGAGATTGTGCGCGCAACGATGTTGCTTATTCAGTATCGGAGGGGTTAAACATGCCTGAACTGCCCATTACCAACCGCATCCGCGAACTGCGCGCGGCCAACGACGACATGTCGCAGTTGACGCTGGCACAAAGGATAGGCGTCACCCGCCAGACTGTGAACGCAATAGAACTGGGGAAATATTCACCCTCTCTGGAAGTGGCATTTCGTATCGCCACGGTTTTCAATCTGCCGCTTGAGGAGGTGTTTCAGTACCAAAAGCATTAAGGTGTTCATTTGCACGCTCAACTGACCCACATCCGGAGGCCCACTGGGTCAGTTTTGAACGCAATTCAACAAACACCGGTTCAAGTCCCGCAAAAAGCGCACACCAGCAAAATCGTCAGCAAAATGAGCGATACAATCTTCAGCGCCTGGATACGTCTTTATCAATCGGCAATTTAATCGGCATTTTTTATACTTATATCTCCTTGTATTAATCTTAAACAGCTGTTATTTATATATTTGTTTATAACATAAATCGGTATTTTAATCGGCAAAAAGGCACGCATGACAGCAGAATCTAGCGGACTTATGGAACCCATGTTGCCAGCCATCGGCAACAAGGAGTTGGAAGACCTTGCCATGGAGCTTGCAAAAAAGAGTAGCGCCTTGGCAGGCACCATGCCACCCGCTGTACGAGAATCAATCGGCAATCTTGTCCGCTCAATGAACTGTTATTACAGCAACCTGATTGAAGGGCATGACACGCACCCCCGCGACATTGACAAAGCGCTGGCCGGCGACTTTTCAAAAGACCCCACAAAGCGCAATCTGCAATTTGAGGCCAAGGCACACATTGAAGTACAGCGGCTGATAGATTCAGGCGATGCGCCTGCCATCAAGCCGTCTAGCGAATTTATGCGTTGGGCGCATAATGAATTTTGCTCACGACTACCCGATGAATTGTTATGGGTTGAAAACCCAGACACAGGCGAGCGTATAAAAGTGAGACCCGGCGAGTTCAGGCTGCGCGAAGTTGCTGTGGGTCAGCATATCCCGCCACGTGCTGAAAATCTTGACCGCTTCATGAAGCGCTTTGAAGAGGCCTATGACCCCGCCCACCTCTCACAAGTGCAGCAGGTCATTGCTATTGCAGCATCCCATCACCGCCTTGTGTGGATTCACCCATTTCTGGACGGCAATGGCCGTGTGGTGAGGCTTTTTTCTCATGCCTGGCTATTGGAAACTGGCATCGGCAGCAGCCTGTGGTCAGTATCACGCGGCCTTGCCCGCCATGTTGAAGAGTACAAAGCACGCCTGATGGCAGCAGACGCTCCACGCAAGGGAGACTTGGACGGTCGTGGCAACCTTAGCCATGCCGAGCTTGTCAGTTTCTGCCGCTTTTTCCTGCAAACCGCCGTTGATCAGGTGGTGTTTATGAGTGACCTGTTGGACAGCACCACCTTTATCACCCGCATGAGCATCCACATTCAGGAAGAAGTTGCCCTGAAGCGGCTACCCAAAGGCAGCTTTGAGCTACTTCGTGAGGCATGGGTAGCTGGCGAGTTCAAACGTGGCCAGGCAGCGGCAATTACTGGCTATAAAGAACGCGCTGCCCGTGATGTGCTGACAACACTTTTAGAAAAAGGCTATCTGGTTTCTGATAACAAACTTGCACCCGTTCGCTTGGGCTTCCCTGCTGACGCTGTAGATCGCTGGCTGCCAAGGCTTTATCCGGCTGCATAACTTCTAGCCGCCCAGCACGTCGCCCAGCACATCAGAGTACCGCCCGCGCAGAACCTTCTTGTCGATCTTGCCCGTTGCCGTCAGCGGCACGCTGGCGAAGATCACCTTGTCCGGCTTCCACCACTTCACGATGTTCGGCTCCAGAAAGGTCTGCACTGCTTCCTCGGTGAGCTCGACACCGTCATGGCATTCGATCACCAGCACAGGCCGCTCCTCCCATTTGGGATGCGGCACACCAATCACCGCGGCGATTTTTACGCCAGGGCAGCCAACCGCGAAGTTCTCCAGGTCGATGGATGAAATCCATTCTCCGCCCGACTTGATCACATCCTTTTTGCGGTCGGTGATGCGCATGAAGCCGGCCGCGTCGATCGTGGCGATGTCGCCGGTGTCGAACCAACCTTCTTCGTTGGTTGCGTCTATGTCCTTGCGGAAATAGCGGCGGATGGTCCACGGCCCTCGCACCAGCAGCGCGCCAGAGTTCTTGCCATCCCACGGCAGGTCGCGGCCATCTTCGTCCACAATCTTGAGCTCGATGCCGAACTGCATCCGCCCTTGACGCGTCCAGATGGCTTCGTCCATCGCCTCTTCGCCGGCCTCGGCCAGCTCGGGTGTTGGCGTCGCAATCACACCCAGCGGGCAGGTCTCGGTCATGCCCCAGATCTGTAGTACGCGAACACCGTACTTTTTCTTGAAACCCTCCGCCATCGCGCGCGGTACCGCCGACCCGCCAATGACCACCCGCTGCAAACTGCCTGGCGTTTCGCCAGTCTTTTCGAGATGCGCGAGATACATGGTCCAGATGGTTGGCACGCCACCCGAGAACGTCACGCCCTCGCTGGTGATGAGTTCCTGCAGGCTGGCGCCGTCCATCTTGTCACAGGGGAACACCAACTTGCAGCCATTGATCGGTGCGGCAAACGGCAGGCCCCACGCCGTTGCGTGATACAGCGAAGAGCAGGGCATCACCACATCGAAGGCATCAAACCCGAACGCGCTCGCCAGTCCTGAGGCCATCGCATGCAGTACCACCGCGCGATGCGAATAAAGCACACCTTTCGGATCGCCCGTGGTGCCCGAGGTATAACAAAGAAACGCGCCCAGATTTTCCTCAACCACCGGCCAGGTAAAATCCGTGCTCTCCTTGTCGAGCAGGCTCTCATACCCCAGCGCGCCAACTGTGCCGGGTGTGAGCCGCGCCTCGTCAGTGAGCATCACATAGGTCTTGATGGTTTTCAGGTAGGGTGCGATGCGCTCGACCACGGCGAGGAAGTTGCGATCGAACAGCAATACCGAGCTTTCGGCGTGATTGATGGTGTAGATGATTTGGTCGTCGTACAGCCGCGGGTTGGCTGTGTGCAGCACCGCACCAAGCCCCGGTACGGCGTAAAACAGTTCAAAATGCCGGTGCGTGTTCCAGGCGAGACTGGATACCCGATCGCCATGCGCGACGCCCAGTCGCTTTAGTGCACTGGCAGCCTGTCCCGCCCGCTTCAGCGCGTCGGCATAGGTGTATCGCCACATGGGTTCGTCCACGAGGCGCGTAACGATCTCGCGCCGTGCATGCGCACTCGCCGCGAACTTCAGGATGTCGATGATCTGCAGCGGCGGTGTCTGCATCAGGCCTGCGGTCATGGTTGCTCCCAGTGACTGGCCAGGCTGAATCAAATGAATGATCAACCTGGCCAGAAACGTCTTAAGCGGAACGTCGTCTTTAGCGGGTCTTCGAAAGCAGGATTACAGCGGTTCCATCCTGACAACGGCAGTCTCTGCACCCTGGCGGTCCTCAATGGCAACATAGATGTAACCATCGGGTCCTTCACGGACGTCACGGACACGGCCCATTCCGTAAATCAGCTCTTCTTCGCGCACAACGCTGCGGAAGTCTTCGCTCATTTCCAGTCTGGAGACCAGCTGGCCAGCCAATCCACCTACAAAAATGTCGCCCTGCCACTGCGGAAACTTATCACCCTCATAGATCATGAGGCCGGATGCTGCAATAGAGGGAACCCAGAAGCGGGTGGGTGACTCCATACCTGTCATTGTCTGACGATCATGAATGGGCGAGCTCGTGCCATAGTTGACGCCGTAACCGACAACGGGCCAGCCGTAATTGGCGCCTGGTTTGACCAGGTTGAGTTCATCACCACCCTGTGGGCCATGCTCGGTCATCCACAGATCACCGGTTTGCGGATGAATCGCCAGACCCTGCGGGCTGCGGTGTCCAAAGCTCCAGATCTCTGGCAGCGCACCCTGCTCACCGACAAAGGGATTGTCGCTGGGCACCGTGCCGTCTTCATTCAGGCGCACGATGACACCTGCGTGGTTGCTGAGATCCTGCGCGGGATGGGCAGCCAGATCGCCAGTCGAGGGAGCCTGGCGGTCGCCGAGCGTCAGGTACAGATAACCGTCTTGATCAAAAGCCAGCTTGCCGCCGTAGTGGCTGCGGCCGCTGGCATCGGCTGCAAAAATTTCAGTAACGTCGCTGAGATTGCCATTTTCCAGACGTGCGCGAATGATGGCTGTGGTTGAATTGTCCCCAACAGGCTTGGCAAAACTCAGGTAAATGGTCTGATTACTTGCGAAATCCGGATGCGGCAGCACCTCAAACAGGCCGCCCTGGCCTTGGTAGAATACCTCGGGTACACCCGATACAGGCTCGGGCAGCAGGGTACCATTGCGAACAATGCGCAGACGACCTGGCTTTTCCGTCACCAGCATGTCGCCATTCGGCAGCCAGGCCATCGACCATGGCTGAACCAGCCCTTCAGCAACGGGGACTACCCGGTAGTCATGCTGGGCTGCGGTGTAAGTACGCTCCTGCGCGTTGGCGGCGGTTACAGCCAGCAACAAACCGGTGCTGGCAAGCATAAACAGATTACGAGCTTTCATTTTTCCTCTCCTTTGCAATGTCTACAACAAGTGACTCGTACTATTGGGGTAAAAACACTAAAATGCCGGTCATCATTGAAATGGCTAAACCATACTCAAATTTAAATCTGGAGTCATCCTACCATGCGAACACGATTTTCTCTCACAGGACTGTTATCACTCACCGCACTGATTGGCGTCTCAGCGCAAGCCGCTGTCTGGACACTCTCACCCAGTGAGTCCAGGGTGATATTTCACTACGCCTATGAAGATGTGCCAGGCCAGGGCGAATTCCGCAACGTCGACGCCACGTTCGACATCGACACCGCTAACCCTGCCGCCTGCAACATCAATGTCACCATCCCGATCGCTGACATCTACGTTGATACGTCAGAGGTGAAGGAATACCTGCTTGATGTCGACATGTTCAATGCGGCAGAGTTCCCAACGGCCACTTTTCAGGCCAGTCAGTGCAGCCTGCAATCGGTCAACTCCTTCGTGGCCGATGGTCAGTTAACAATCCGCGACAAGACGCACCCGATAAGCTTTCCTTTTACCGTTGACATGGAGATGCACGAGGGGCGGCCACGTTTCCACTTGACCAGCGAGGTGACGGTCAATCGTCTGGACTTTGAAGTGGGGACGGGTTGGTGGTCTGATACGGTGGCATTACCAAATGAGATTCGCATTGAGGTGGATGTTTATTCCGGGCAGTAATCAGCTGCCATCGCCCGGGTCAATCTGCCCCAGCTGGCGCGAGAGATTAAAAAGTTACGACAAGGAATATCCTGTCTTCGCCCTGTAATAAAACTGACATAGATTTGGTTGCAGGTAGCAGGCAGGAGAAAAAATATGGAATTGCTCATCACACACGCAGTATCAAACGAGTATCCGGTGTTTCCGCGGGAGCTGAGCTGGCTGGCGTTTAATGGCAGGGTGTTGCAGGAAGCTGCTGACACCCGCAACCCACCCATTGAGCGCTTGCGCTTTCTGGGCATCTACTCAAATAACCTGGATGAGTTTTTCAGGGTGCGGGTAGCCGATGTGAAGCGTCGCATCCTGCTGAAAAAGTACCAGACCGATGAGCATGAAGATGCTGAGCAACTGCTTGCGCAGATTCAGCAGCAAGTCCTGATGATGGGCAAGCAGTTCCAAAAAATCTATCTGGATATTCAGCTGGAACTGCGTAAGCACAATATCGAGCTGATCGATGACAGCAAATTGGCCGAGCTGCAATCAAGCTGGGTACGAAACTTTTTTAATAGTGAAGTCAAAAAGCACATTTCGCCGATTATCCTGTCGCACACCGATGCCTCGCTGGCCAAAATTCTTGACGACAATACCACCTACCTGATGGTGGAAATGGCCGGAGTCCACAAACCCGAGTACGCAATTGTGCAGGTGCCGACCAACGAAGTGTCGCGCTTTGTCGAGTTACCGCTGAGCTTGAATACCCGCAAGAAAAACGGCCACTACCGTCGTCAAATTCTGTTGTTGGACGACATCATCACCCACTGTGTGGCCGACCTGTTTAAAGGCTTTTTTGAGTTCGACAGTATTTGCGCTTTTTCACTGAAATTGACCCGCGATGCCGAATACAACATCAGTGACACGCTGGACCAAAGCCTGATCGACAAGATGTCCAAGGGTATACAACAACGGCTGAAGTCAGAGCCAACCCGTCTGGTGTATGACGCGGCCATGCCGGAGCAGATGTTAAAGGTGCTGACCAAGCAGCTGGGCACCAGTTCAATAGATGCACTGATCGCCGGCACCCGCTACCGCAACTTTAAAGACTTTATTGGTTTTCCTAATCTGGGCCGCCACAGCATGGAATTCCCCCCATTGCCGCCGTTACCGAGCCCGGATTTTGAGCAGCATCCAACGACCTTTGATGCCATTCGTAACAGCGACATTCTGCTGTATTACCCCTATCACAGCTTTGGTTACTTTACTGAGTGGGTGCGGCAGGCGTCGTTCGACCCCAAGGTCACCCATATCAGGATCACCATGTATCGGGTGGCACGCCAGTCACGGGTAATTCATGCGCTGTTGGATGCTGTGCGTAATGGTAAAAATGTCACGGTGGTGGTCGAGCTGAAGGCCCGGTTTGATGAGGAAAACAACATCAATTGGGCAAGAAAAATGACCGATGCCGGTATCGAGGTGATTTTTGGTCAGACCACGCTGAAAATCCATTCCAAGATTTGCCTGATCACCCGCATGGAAAAAGGCGAACCCGTGCGCTATGGCCATATCGGCAGTGGCAACTTTAACGAAAAAACCGCCCGTATTTATACCGATATGAGTCTGTTTACCTGTCATCCGGAGATCACCGCCGAAATTGAACAGGTATTTGAATTTATCCAGTACTCCTATCGCCCGTTTGTATTCAAGCATCTGATTGTGTCACCGACCTGGAGCCGGCCAAAACTGAAGAAGCTGATCCAACGGGAAATCGACTTTGCCGTCAGTGGTCGCAAGGCTGAGATCATGCTGAAGGTGAACAATCTGGTGGACGAAGAGATTGTGCAGTTGCTGTACAAGGCCAGTCAGGCCGGCGTGAAAATCAGGATGATTATTCGCGGAATGTGTTCGCTGGTGCCAGGGATTCCGGGTAAGAGCCAGAATATCAAAGTGATCAGCATTCTTGACCGCTTTCTGGAACATGCCCGCGTTTATGTGTTTTTGAATGGCGGCAATACGGATGTGTATATTTCATCGGCCGATTGGATGACCCGCAATATTGACCAACGCGTGGAAGTCGGCGTGCCCATTCTGGATACCAGAATCAAACAAACGGTGCTGTCGACGCTGGATATTCAATGGCGGGACAACGTGAAGGCGCGCACTATTGATGCCACGCAAAGCAATTCCTATGTCAACCGGGGCAACAAGCGGAACATTCGTTCTCAGCAGAGCATCTACGAATTTTTTGCCAAGCAGAACCAGTTTCCGCAGCAACCTGACCTGCCACTGGACCCGGAAAACTAGACAATCAACCCCGCAATCAGTGTCGTATTTGCTGCACTGACACCATGTAGCCTGGCAAGCGTGGGCCACTGAGAGAGTGCGGCGCGGGTCTGCTCATTGATTTCGCGGATCCGCACCTTGGTAATTTTTGCTGCTTCGCCCAATTGTATTAACTGCTCAATACCGGGACGGCGGCCTTCGCCCATGACCATCGTGCTTTGCTCACCTCTTGGCCCTGATGAAAAGGTCAGATCATAGGCGGGCGATAGGTGCCATTGCCCATCCGGACCCATCAGGAAGCTGAAGTTTTTCGAATGGTCATCCCGGTTGTAAGCCAGCACATTAAACACTGCAAGGCGGTACATTTTCTCCACTTCACGTATGTCTCGCGTGAGCTGACTGGTCAGCGCAATCAAGTCTTCATAGTCAAGCGACGGGGTACGAAAGTCCGAATGCAGCAGGCCACAGGCAGTATGCATGTGCACGCGTTTCTGACCGTCTCCATCAAAACGTTTAATGGCAAAATATCCCGCACCTTGCTCAGCGGGGAAAAGATGTACATCAGGGATATTGATGCCAGCATCTTTTGCCATCAAGGCATACACATATTCAATAGCACCTGCATCTGCACCATCTTGCGTGTTTGGAAACTTCACGATCCAGGGTGCATAGCCTGCTGCTAAATCATGTACACCATGAACAATAGTACTGCGGGTTGCATCCAGACCGATCAGTGCTTTTGGCCGTGCGCCCGCTGAGGAGCCGTTTAACGCCAGCAGCTCACGCAACACCTCATCCGCTGCCCCGTTCAGTACTTCCTGCGCCTGCTCCGCCAATCTGTCCAGGCTAATGACAGCATCGATGGCTTCTCGGGTATTGTGGTCAGGCTCATATACAAGCGCACCCATGCCCTGATGTCCCACATGCGCCAGCCTCTCCAACGGAGTGATATCCGTGGGCACAATGCCTTGCGAGCGCGCAAAACGGTCAAACAGCAGTCGTCCCCAGCCATCTGGCAGACTGTCATTAAACACACCCGCCAACCCTTCAAACAGTGTGTGTTCAAACGTGAAAAGCCCTGACCTTAGAGGCAAGTGAACGGGTGAAATCTCCGGACCACTTTTTAAGAAGGCGCCGTCATACTCAAAATAAATTTTACGTTCACGCAGTGCCAAGCGGCCAACCGACTGCACGCCAGCGCCGAAATTCAGCCCAACTTTCATTTCTATCACTGGGAGCGGTTTCTTCACGTGCGACGGCCCCGTTTGCGTTGAGGTGTGGCGTTGGCGCTTAATACGTCGTCAAGGGATGTAAACTCTGAGGGCTGCGGCTGTGTTGCCTTGAGCACGCCCTCTATTCCACCCAGCACCATCAGCAGCTTCAGGAATGACTCAAGACCAATCTGCCCTTTTTGCTCAAACTTGCGCAAGGTAGGCAGTGGCACACCCGAGCGCTCAGATAACCCCTCTTGAGTAAGCTCCATCGCCAGTCGGCGCTGGCGAACATTGTCGGCCAGCTTCGCTTGTGTCTTTTCTAACGTTATAAGTAACATCTCTGTATTACTAAACCCCATATTTTGCCAACTATTAACATTATGGTATTAGTAACACCGAGTTTCAAGGAAGAATCTGACTATCCACCACCGGATCAGTCCTCAAAACCCACAAACACCGCGGCCTCGTCCACTGACTTGCGTTTTGAGATCACGGCATTGGCCGGAAAGGTCTCATCCGGCCAACCCATAGCCACACAGGTCTGAATCACTTGATCATCGGGGATTCCGGCCTGTTCGCGCACCACCGGGCTTTGCATGATGCCCTGGCTGTTGATCACGCAGCCCAGACCGCGTGACCAGGCTGAGTTGACGAGACAGTTGACCACCCCGCCACAGTCGAACGGCGCAATGTCACTTCCCTGAATGGACTTGTCATAGGTGATGACAATGGAGACGGGGGCATCAAACTGGCGAAAGCCGCGCAGCACCCAGTCATGTCGCTTTTCTTTGTCTTCGCGGGCGATACCCATGGCACCAAACAATTGCTTGGCAATCTCGATCTGCCGCTCACGGTGCACACCTTCGTAGCCTGGGCCCAAGCGGAATTCCCGGCTGTCAGGCACCCCGGCAAGGTTGCGCTCAACGTTACCGGCGCGGATGCGATCGAGCACCTCACCGGCGACCACATAAAAATTCCAGGGCTGCGTGTTCAGCGACGTAGGCGCACGCATGGCCAATTCAAGAATCTCGCGGATCAATGCCTGCGGCACGGGCTTCTTGAGATAGCCGCGGATACTGCGCCGCCCCCGGATAACGTCATCAAAATCCACTGCTAACTCCCTTCCAGGCTGCGCCTCGGAAACGTTTGTTGTTGTGATCGCTGCCTGTTTTTTGGCCAGCAAGTATGTAACGATAACCGGCGAGTAAATTCAACGCGTCACGGAGAAAATAAAAATGAACTTCCTGCGCCTGCTTGTTGCTTTAGTTATATCCAGTATTTTTGTGACGACCTCTGCATTCTTCAGCCCCGCGCTATTGGCGTCAGAACGTGTCGGCGATTTCTCACTACTTGATCATAATGGCTACTTCCACTCCATGAGCTGGTATGACGACGTGTCTGTGATTGCGTTGTTGGTGCAAAGCAATGGCAGCAGTACAGACCCGCAAGCGGTGCCCGAGTACCAACGCCTGAAGCAGCGACTCTCCGGTGAAAATGTTGAATTCTTCATGATTAACCCCATGGGATTAAAAGATCGCGACGAGGTGCGTGAACGCATGTCAGCATTCGGATCCGACATCCCCGTGTTAATGGACGACGCACAATTAATTGCCGAAGCGCTGAATATCACGGTGACCGGCGAGGTCCTGCTGTATGACCCACGCAGTTTTCATGTGATATTCCGTGGGCCAATTGGCGGCGAACTTGAAAGCGCCATGCGTGCTATCAGCGCAGGCAACTCTCCAGGCGTTACGCAGGTCAGCGCTGCGGGTGACCCGGTCGTTTATGCAGCCAGAAGCGCCCATCAGGCGGAAGTGCCGTCCTACGACAGAGATATCGCGCCCATCATCGCGGAACACTGCGCCAAATGTCACCGCGAGGGCGGTATTGCACCCTTTGCCATGGACAGCCATACCATGGTGCAAGGCTGGTCTCCTATGATCCGCGAAGTAGTGATGACCAAACGTATGCCGCCTGGGCAGATTGACCCTCATGTCGGCGACTTCAGCAACAGCATGGTATTGCCAGATCATCAGGCGCAGCAGCTGTTGCACTGGATTGCAGCCGGCGCGCCTATGAATGCCGCGGGGCCTGATCCCTTGCTTGCGCTGGAATGGCCAGACTCCCGTTGGGCCTTTGGGGAGCCTGACTACGTTATCAAAATTCCGCCGCAGGAGATTCCGGCCACCGGCGTGCTTGATTACTACAATGTGGTGGTCCCTATCACCATTGCATCAGACCGTTGGGTACGCGCCAGTCAATACATTCCAGGCGACCGCACCGTCTTGCATCATACCCTGCACAGCATTATCCCGCCCGGCGCCCAACGTGGCGGCTCACTGCTGGGTGGCGATGATCCTGACAGGCCTGATATTGCGCCCTATATTCCCGGTCAGGATCCGCGCATGGAACCCGCAGATACCGGCGGGCTGTTAAAGGCGGGCACCACCATCGCCATGCAAATGCATTACACCACCACCGGACGGGCTACCGTTGATGAGAGCGAGATTGGTGTCTGGTTCTATCCGGAAGATGTGGTGCCAAAACAACGCATGTCGGGCGCGTGTGCCTGCGTGTTTACGCCCACCTGGACACACATTCCGCCGCATGATCCGGACTTTGAGATGAGTGCGTTTATCACTATCGATCAGGATGCCGAACTGTTCAGTCTGACGCCACATATGCATTTCCGCGGCAAGCGCATGCGTTTCACTGCCACCTACCCGGATGGTCAGCGCGAGGAGCTGATCAATATCGCCAACTACAATTACAATTGGCAGCTGGCCTACACCTTCAGTCAACCCAAGTTCATACCGGCAGGCACTATCATCACCGCCGACGGAGCGTTTGATAATTCCACCAGAAACAAAAATAACCCTGATCCGGATCGTTCAGTACCGTGGGGGCTGCAGAGCTGGGATGAAATGTTTTTTGGTGCTGCGGATTGGAAAGTGCTAAATCAGGTGGGTGCAACCCAGTAGCCTGCGAAGCATCAACCAATCCAAAAAAGTAAGGAGCGTCTGCAATATCTGCATACGCCCCTTACGGCAGCACTACCTTCCTTGAAAACTATCCTTAGTACACTTGCTCCTGCATCCAGACAGATTCCTCAGCCCGGATCAATCAATGGTGAAATCGATCTCGTCACCGTTGACCACCACCAGATAATCGCCCGCTGGCAAGCCTTTCACGTCGAGCGGCAGAATAAGCTCGAAGGGTTCAATCACCTGTATACACGCCACCAGTGTTTGTAGTGGCGTCTCTCCCACAGCAACTAGAAAAGTATTGCCTCTGCGCGCGACAGTGGTGTTGAGTTCAACACAGGGATTGGATTTGTAGCCAACGATGCCGAGCTCAACTTCAACAGGTTCCGTTGCCATAACTGCGACGGACAACTCGTTTACATGGGCGAGCTGCTTTTCAACGGCCTCGATGACCCGGAAGTCGCCGTTTGGCAAAACGCTTAAACGTACTTGCCTGTAGTAGCTAAGCTTATCGCCATCCATGACTATCGCATCGCTAATCGTCAGTTCGTTGCCGTTGTATACCGCAGAATCCGCCACGGCATTGGCGGTGTGCAGCACGCCGACAAGCAGGCAAAGCATAAACATTGATGTTGCAGACCATTTCATACTGATTAAATTCATACTGCTTACCTCACAGTCACTGCGTTGACATTTAGCTTTCCAGCCTTATTGCTGGAAATTGGGTTTATTGTGAACCCGGCTGTGTGTGATAGCTGTTTGATAGTTGTATGAAAAATGTGACTAATTGTACGGCCACAAAAGCACAAAGCTGGCGCCTTGGGCTGGCCTGTTGTTAATGCGCCGGTTTTCAACGTGGATGCTGCCTTTGTGACGCTGCAGAATGCGGCGTGCGATGGCGAGCCCCAGACCATAACCGCCGGACTGACGATCGCGGCTGGTGTCGAGCCTGGCAAAGGGTTCAAAAATACTCTCGTGGAACTCATCAGCAATACCGGGGCCATCGTCACTGATGCAAATACTTACCTTGTCCTTTTCAATCGAGCAGATCACCACGACTTCGGTTTCAGCGTAGCGCAAGCAGTTACGCAGGATGTTATGCAGGGCACGCGCCATCAAATCTGAGTTGAAGCGCACCTCTGGCTCACCATCCAGCGGTTGCCACTGCAGACGCACAGGAATGGCTGAGTCCGCATATTGAATCAACTGGCGCTCAAGCCAGGCGTGAAGATTGATTGTCTGTAACTGAAGCTGCAGCTTGTCCTCGCTGAGTTTGGCATAGGTCAACATCTCGTCAATCAGACCCTCCAACTCTTGAACGTCCGTTTTCATGGCATTGAGATGTTGCTGCAAACGCGCCTGATCCTGGATTTTTGGAATCATTTCCATCGCAAATTTAAAGCGCGCAAGCGGGGTGCGCAGCTCATGGGCCACGGCATTGGTGAGATCGCGATGGGCTGTTACCAGATACTGAATACGTTCTGCCATCCTGTTAAAGGATTGTGCCACAGGCCAAATGCTGGAGTTTTCAGCAACCGAGACGCGCGTGTGGAAGTCGTCGCGCCCGAATTGGCTTGCGGCATGTCGGAGAGAGCTCAGGTCCCGGTAAAACGGCCTGATCCATAAAAACAATAACAACGCGACCAGTGTGTAATAGCTGATGATGACAGCGGTCTCAACAAAGGCGAGCGAACTACTTTCATCAGGCAAAGGCCCTAGTGCCAGGACCTGGCCGGTGGCATCGATAACTTTGTACAAGATTTCGCGGGACTGGCCATCACGAAAAGACGCAATCTCGCCACTGCCCAGCGTTTCAAACAAAGCGTGTTGGTCGCCCATTTCCGCTGGTTCGTAAAGCAAGACGGGCATCGCCAGAGCCTGCTCCAGTTGCGTTGACAGCAAGGTGAAGCGAGCTGCGATTGCATCGGGTTCGGTGCCGCTTTCTGTGAGCAGCAGTTCAATCATCGCAAAGTCTGCTGCATATCGGTCTGCGTTGTTCGGATCATCCGTTGGCAACAGCCACACCAGCAGGCTGTCCAGCACCAGCGCGATGATCAGAATACCTGCGGCAATAAAAATATAAGAGCGCAGAAACAATATGGATGAAAGTCGGCGGTTCATAGCCTCTTAATCCCAGGCATTCACAACAAACAAGTAGCCCTTGCCCCAGATGGTGCGAATTCTGTAAGGCTGCTCCGGATCATCGTTCAATTTTTTGCGCAGACGCGAAACACGCACATCAACCGTGCGATCCAGACCATCGTAATCGATGCCTCGGATATTGCTGTAGATGGCGTCGCGGCTTAAAACAGTGCCTGCGTTGCGCGCGAGAAAACTGAGCAACTCAAACTCTTGAGTTGTGAGATCGATTTCCTGTCCAGCAAGCAGTACCTGATGAGAACGCAGATCCACTTGCAGCGCACCAAACGAAAGTACGTCACTGTCTGTCGCGCGCTGCATCGCATGCGTGCGACGTAACAACGCGCGCAAGCGCGCCAGCAAAACCGGAGGTTCAATTGGTTTGGTGACAAAGTCATCAGCACCCAGCTCAAGACCCATGACATGATCAATATCGCTGCTTTTTGCCGTAAGCATCAAAATGGGGCCAGCAAATGTTTTGCGCAAATGCGTGCAAACCTGTAATCCATTCATGCCCGGCAACATCAAGTCGAGAATAATGATATCCACCAAACTTGCATCAAAGTTGGCAACGGCGACGTCGCCCTGATGCTGTACGGTGACCTCAAAAAATTCCTGCGCCAAATAGTCGCGCACCAGGCTTGCCAAGCGTGCGTCGTCTTCAATCAATAAAAGTCGCACGGCCCTGCCGCCCGTTTGGGTCGAGTCTTCTGCTAAGGGTTGAAAATGATTCACTAGAAAATACTCCAGGCGTGGCGTCTGCGACGGCGCGTGTCGCGCAGATCGCGCTTGATGACAGGTATCTCTACGTCGCCCAACACCTCAAGCGTTTGCGCATCCAGCAGATGCAGATTGACGTTCTCCGCTCGCGCCAATGTCATGGAAAACTCGCCTGATTGTTGGGCCTGCCAGCATTGCAGAAATTGCGCCTCGCCTGGCAACTGTAGGCAGACATTACGATTTTTTGCAACGCGCCATGTCACCACTAATTGCATCGAACATGTTTGCTGGTCGGCGGGCATCACGCACAGTCGCGGCTGCACACGCAAGGTATTAATTTCGTCATCGGCGGCGGCCTGCAGTGAGGCGGGTGCTGCCGTCCAGAACACTAAAGCGGCTAACAAACACATTGGAATGGCACTGCCCACAGACATGATGGCCGTGTCAGATTGCGTCCCACTGCGTGTGAAGTTGCTCACCATTTTTATGCAGGATTATTTAAATTGATAATAAAGACCAAGAAACGCCGTATTCACACTTCCTCGCTCAATGATTGGACTGTTACGGATGGCACTACTGAGTGACTCGCGTTCCAGAATGCCGACCAGCCGCCAGTGTTCAGACAACACCCGGCTGGCAGAAACGCGAATCACACCATTTATGCCTGCTTTTCCTGCGTAAGCGGGGCGACCATCGATGACTTCTGACCGACTGACGCCATAGTAATAGTCAACAAGATCGCGGCTCTTCCATTCCGCGCCAAGCGTGAGACTGAATTCACTGGTCTCGGTTATCCATGGGTAAGAATAGGCAAACCACGCTGATTGCCCGTGGTGGGTGCCGCTGACGTCCGTAAGAATTTGTGCCTGCAGGTCTCCCCACGCGCTGATATAGAGCATCTCTATGCCGGAATTTATGGCGAATTTGCGTTTCGGAAGTGAGGTGTCCAGGTCTTTGAACACGAGCTCTTCCAATTGCTCACTGTTTAGCAAGCCAAGGTCGGGGGTTTCCCCGCCCGCGATACCGGGAAATGCCAGGCCTTTATCTTCAGCAAGTTGCCTGAGATTGAAGATATCAAGCCCGGAGCTGCCGTTGCTGAGGTAACTGAAGTAGTTGCGTTCGTTGTTGAATGTGATCAAGGCATTGGCGGAGAAACGGGCGGTTTCCTCGAACATGAAACCTATATCGCCGTTGTCGAAAAACCAGCGCTCGCCGTACCATGCCAGATCAATGATGGCATTTAGTGCCATATCATCAGAGGCGACAAATGGGTTTTCGCGTTTACCATGACCAAGCGCAGCACCGATGGTCCATCTGCTTGCCTGTTCTCCGTCGTCTTCCTGAGCGGAAGCTGGCTGCATGATGCAAACGCACAGCAGCATCCCGAGCCATAACAGCCGGGTTGGCGGGCTTGATTGCTTGAGTGAGAACAGGGCCAATTTTGCACACGACGCGTTACAGAGTCTGAAGCTGGCAGTTTACCGAATCGCAACGGCAACTTTGTATTAGTTTTATGCGTGATTTGTAACCAAACGTAAACGGCAGCAAGATCTGACCATCATGGATTGACATCGAATCAACGATGGGAGTCTACCATCTCACGCCACCCCGTCACTTGGCAGTTGCCGCGCTGGTAGACGCCAGTGCCACCAAACACCAACAAAGGAGGCAAAGCGTCCTGACCGGCAAAAGACAACCATTTTTCGGGACCTTGCAGCCAGTCTGCGGCAAAAGTAGTGCCGGACTTGATTTCAACGGTTTGCAAGCCTTGAGGGGTTTCATACAGCAAATCCATTTCGTGACCCACATTGTCGCGCCAGAAATACAGTTGCGCGGGTCGCCCAGCGTTGAAGCGCTGCTTGATAAACTCGCTAACTACAAAGCTCTCAAACAGATGACCACGTTGTGCGTGGAAAGCGAGTGCGGCGGCACTGTTGATACCAAGGAGCCACGCCATCAGGCCAGTGTCCAAAAAGTATAACTTGGGCGTTTTGACAAGACGCTTACCAAAATTGCGATGGAAGGGCTGTAGTTGCACAACCAGATAGCTTGCTTCCAATACGCTCAACCATTCACGTGCAGTCACTGCTGAAATGCCGCAATCGGCACCCAGTGCTGTCAGATTGAGCAGTTGGCCGGAACGAGCTGCGCACATGCGCAAAAAGCGTTGAAACTGCGATAAATCGCGAACGGCAAGCAGTTGGCGCACGTCTCGCTCAACGTAGGTATTAACATAGTTCGCAAACCAGTCGTTCGCATCCAGCTCCCGGTCATAAAGTGCGGGATATCCACCTTGCCAAAGCAACGTGTCCAGGTCGGGTAGCAACTGTGCAGCAGCAAGTTCGCTGGCGCTCAACGGCAACAGTTCAACACGGCCAATTCGACCCGCCAAGGTTTGGGTCAAACTGGATACAAACTCGAATTGCGCCGAACCGGTCAGGATAAAATCCCCCATTTGACCACGCTCATCAACGATTCCCTGTAGCCAGGACAATAGACCAGGGCAGCGCTGCACCTCATCAAGAATGGCACCACCCGGAAATCGTTGCAGAAACCGCAAAGGATCTTGCTCCGCAAACTCGCGTTCGTCGGGGTTCTCCAGCGTTACATAAGGTTTGTGCAGACTGAACATGGCTTTAGCGAGCGTTGTTTTGCCCGACTGACGCGGTCCAGTCAGCGCAATAACCGGAAAGCCTTTGGCCAGACGATTCAAGGTGTCAGCGGCATTGCGAGGGATCATCTTACAAATCCAAGTTTAAAGTTCAGTTTTGTAAGACTACGCAGACTTGAATAGATGTGCAAGCAGCGCAGCGCAGCGCATCAAATCCCGCCGCTATTCATAGTAACCCTTACGCACAACACCTGTGGTCTGGCCATCCACGCTGCCATCGCGCAGCCATTGTAACGACGCGTCAAACAGCAGCGGGGCGTTAATCTCCCACATGGCATTGTGTGAGGCGCAGCCGAGATCCAGCAGCACCTTCTCGCTGGCACCCAGATCTTCAAACATCTCGGTAACACGTGCGGCTGGCACCTGCACGTCGAGAATACCTGCTACCAGCAGCATCGGAGCGCGCGTGTTGCCCACCACCTCGCGGGTCCATCCCCACACGGCTGTGCTGGGTGCACGGCGCACGCCCGTCCCCCATGTCGCGCCTACGGGGTCGGAGGCCAGCATGTCCTGCCAGATCGTAGCGGCTACCTGGGGATCGTATTGCCTGGTGCAACTGGACTGGCGATTCCAGCCATTAAAGAAATCGCGTTCCGACTGTTTGGTAAATGCCGGGCCAGGCACCGGCACAGAGGCAGGTGCGTCAGCAGAGCGATTGCGATTGTAAGCAGGCGCCAGCAACACCACTCGCCCGACTTTCTCAGGATGTCGGGCTGCATAACCCGCGGCGCGTGGCCCCCCGAGAGACCAGGCCACCAGATGCACCGTCTCAACATCGCGCAATTCGCGCAGATAATCGACCACCGCATTGATATCGTCCCAGTCAGACTCGATGGTGGTAGCACCAAAGCCATAACTTGGCGTACAGGTCGCATGCAGCATGTTCGGGATGAAGTCCTGCTGGGCCTGCTCAGAAAGATTACAAGGATCATTCATGACATGCGGGCGAGTGGAGCGGCCATAACCCGTGGTATCCATGGCAAACGTATCGAACCCAGCCTCGGCGAGATAGTTCATCCAACTGTATCCCGCTACCGGCACATCGAAGGCGACCTCGGCAGGTGTGCCCGCACCGTGGATAAACAGCACCACTTGTCCGGCGAGACCGGCGCTACGCAAGGCGGTGGCGGGCAATGTTTTTTCGCGCACATAGATGTTGGCAATCTCGCCCGCCATCGAAGGCGCGGTGGATACAACGCGCACGTAGTGGTCAATACGCGCCACATCGGATTCGGCGGCAAAAATGGCAGGGGCCGATGACAACATCAGTGTAGTCAGCAGCGCTAATGTGCGGAGAGATGTTTTCATTGTTGTGCTCCGGTTATGTTGATTCTTGAATGAACATTAACAGCCTTTCTTAAAGTAGCAACAGGGACGTCATCCACACAGCAGTGATCGTGACCAGCCCCATAACCAAGGTCGCCATGGTATGCGCGCGCACGGCAGTGGCCACGTCCATGCGACTGAACTGCGACACCACCCAGAAATAGCTGTCGTTGACGTGGGAAACCGTCATGGCGCCCGCACCTATGGCCATCACGCACAGCACCCGGCCGACGTCCGACTCCAACCCCAGTTGGGGCAGCAATGGCGCAATCAGCGCCGAACCTGCCACCATGGCAACGGTGGAAGACCCTTGAGCACTCTTGAGTGCCGCCGCCACCAGAAAAGGCACCAACACTCCGAGACCCAATGCAGACAAGCTGCTGCCCAGATAGTCCCCCAAGGGAGTCGCAGCGAGTACGGCACCAAATGCGCCACCAGCGCCTGTCACCAATAGGATGGGGGCCGCAATCTTCAGGCCCGACTCGGTGCAGTCACCCAGGCTCTGCAGCCGCTTGCCTTTTTTCAGCAACAGCAGGGCGCACCCCAAGCCCACCATCAAGGCAATCATGGGTTTACCCAGAAAATTCAGCACCTCATACAACGCCCCGCGGCCCATAATCTCAGTTGGAAAATTGGCCACTGAGCCCAGGCAGATCAGCAGAATCGGTAGCAGGATAGGCATAAAAGCCAGCAAGGGCGATGGCAGGTCAAAAGACGTCAGTGCGTCAGGGATTTCAGCAGCCAAATGCTCGTCTGCCAGTTCGTCGCTGTGCAGCGTACTGCAGCGCCGCGCCCACACAAGACCACTGAGTGCCGCCAGCAGCGCAAATGCCAAACCAGCCACCATCACCAGCCCAAGATTGCTGCCCATACCCAGATTCCCCGCCGCTGCAATCGGCCCCGGAGTGGGCGGCACCAGCGTATGTGTTGCGAACAAACCGGTCGACAATGCCACACTCATGGCGACAGGTGCTGTCTTGAGTGAACGCGCCAACGAGCGCTTGAGGCTGTTCAGAATGACAAACCCGGAGTCGCAGAACACCGGAATCGCCACCATGTAGCCCACCAGCGACATTGTCAGCAGCGGAAAGCGTTCGCCGAGCAGGCCGATGATGGAGCGGGCCATGGTGATGGCCGCGCCCGTGCGTTCCAGAATGACACCAATCAAGGTACCCAGCACAATCACCAGACCGATGTTGCCCATGATATTGCCGAACCCGCCGCGAATGGTGGACTCGATATCGCGCAGCGGCAGACCGTACGCGAAGGCTGCTATAAATGCAGCGCACAGCAGTGTGAGAAAGGGGTTGAGTTTGAAGTGTGCTGTGGCAACCACAATAAACAGCACGATTATTAGCAGAATCAGTACCAGCGACATACACGCGTCCTGAGGTCATGGAAGTTACGAAGAATAAACGGGTATGTCTTCGCCGTCCATGCACGGTGTGGATGGTAAGCATGATACTCAACGTCGAACCACGCTTGACTCCCCCCACCCTTTACTGGGATAAACAGCCTGATTCAATGGACTGACAATACAGGCGGGTTACACATGACAGGACTCATACTGATATTTATTATTTTGGCATTTGCCGTCATTAGTAAACTAGGCAACATACAGCGAGAACTGGAGTCGCTTAAGCGCAAAGTGGCGCAGCTTGAAGAACACACCAATGCAGTGATACCTGTTGATGTCGTTGACGCCCAAGCGGCTGACGAAGTGGAACCTGAGCCAGATCCCTGGATAGCGACTGTGCCAGCAGCCAGCGCCGTAATAGACCCAACACTCATCGCGTCGGCTGAAACAGAGACAACCGGTCAGCGGAAACCATTCAGCATTCATGACTGGATGGTCTGGATTGGCGGATTAAGTCTGGCAATTGCTGGTGTTTTCCTGGTGCGTTACTCCATGGACGCCGGCCTGCTAGGCCCGCGCGTGCGCGTCGGCCTCGGCCTGCTGACAGGTCTGGTACTGCACGGTGTTGCCGAGTTTCTGCGACGCAAACATAATCGACCATTTGAGTCCTTGGCGGCACTGGCCGGCGGCGCTTCGGCCTTCCTGTTTGCTGCATTGCTTGCCGGGCTCCACCTGTATGATCTGTTCCCAGCCTCTGCGGCTTTCCTGCTTCTGACGCTGGTAGCGCTGGCAACCATGTGGCTAGCACTGCTGCACGGTCCAGTGCTCGCCATATTAGGCATGCTGGGCGCCTATGCAGTGCCGCTGCTGGTTGGCAGTGATAACGGCAGCATCGCTTCAATCCTGTTGTATGCCACGATCATTACCACGTCCTGCTTTCTGCTGATGATGCATGTTTACCGCACCTGGCTGTGGTTCGGCATGGTGACGGGCGCGTTGGGATGGTGGCTGATTTCCTCTACTATGGGTGATATCACCGCCCTGCAGCACGGCTATCTGCTGGCGTTTGCAATTGCCTGTCTCTACCAAACCATGGTTCGTGACAAGCACGTTGACGCTGAACCCGGCGTACTGGTCATTGGCCCGGATTCAGCACAACATCCGCTGCCCCTGTTGGCGACGTTTGCCTGCATTTTGTTTGCGTACGTTTTTTCGCTTGCCGGGGAAGCTGGCGAATGGCCAGACATTCTGCTGACCTTGCCCATGATAGGGGCGTTTGCGTTTGCGGCGACCCGGTACCACGCTGTCGAAAAACTGGTGCTTGTCTTACAGCCTTTGCATGTGTTGTTCTGGCTGGCCAGCGCAGATTTTTCCGCGCTGTCCATGGACACCGTGGCACCCGCACCTCGGTCACTGATCTACGCCATGATGATGACCGGCATATTTGTCAGCATAGGTCTGTATTTTTTCCGCCGCCCACATGCATGGCGCTATTGGCTGGAAATGATACTGGTCACTCCCATGCTCTGGTTTCTGGCAACTCGCTTGTTATCAACCGGTGCCGAGTGGTCTGCCGTTTGGGGCATTTGGACAGCGCTGGGCGGCGCCATTTACCTTGCTGCGGGTCTTTTTATACTGCGCAAACATGCCGCTTGGAAGCACAACATTGATCCTGCCCTGCTGCACCGAGTCGCGCACGGCCTGTATGTTATTGCCATCGCGGCCTACCTACTGGCGGCGACTGATATCTGGGAGCAAAGCCATCTCACGTTGGCGATGGCCAGTGCCCTGATTCTGATAGCTGGACTGCAACGCCATTTCCCGTCAACCCATCTGCGCGTCTGTTTAAAACTGGTAATGGCCTTGGTGTTGACCAGTGTGATGGCCAGTCCGCTCATCTATGACTACAGTGCGGATACGCATTGGACACTGACCGGGGTGCATGGCCCAAGTCTTTGTGCATTGTTTGCACTGCTTTGGCTGCGACGCGCAGGACACAACACGCTGGATTTACAGCGCTGGATGGAATTGGCCACCCTGCACCTGCTGTTGTTGTCTTTGTGGTCGGAGCTGCGTTACTGGCTTTACGACGGCAATGTATTCCGGTCTGAAGTAAATCTGACCGAGATGTCGCTGAATACCGCACTGTGGTCATCACTGGCACTGGTGTACTTCTTGCGCGCCGGCGCCAGCCAATCGCTCGAGCGATA
Organism: Pseudohongiella sp.; assembly: GCA_030696315.1. GTDB lineage: Bacteria > Pseudomonadota > Gammaproteobacteria > Pseudomonadales > Pseudohongiellaceae > Pseudohongiella. The sequence goes on from JAUYSM010000078.1 coordinate 40,347, forward strand.
CTACCGCGTTATGTCGTATCTGCTGCTTGGCCTGGCCAGTGTGAGTTATCTGCTGGTACTGGTGCCACTAAGCCCCATTTTTAACGCAAATTCTGACGTATCCACATTCCCGATTCTTAACATGCTATTGCTATCTTATGGCGTCCCGCCGCTAATCATGACGGCGCTCTATGCGTTTTACGCGCCACACTGCCGAAAAGCACTGGCCATCGGCATCCCGCTGGCTGGATTTATATTCCTCAACCTGGAAATCAGACACTTGTGGGAGCCGACCATGCTGTTTGCGGCAGGCATGGCCGAAGGTGAGTTGTATACCTATTCAATTGTCTGGCTGGTGATCGCGGTTGCTGCAGTGTTGATGGGTGGCACACGATTTGGCATGCGGGTTTACCAGGCGGGGGTTGCCTTATTGGTTGTTGTGATTCTCAAGGTGTTTTTGATTGATACGGGTGGGCTCGAGGGTTTGTGGCGGGTGATGTCCTACCTGTTGCTGGGGCTGTGTTTGCTGGGGTTGGCCTACATGCACCAGCGCCTCAATCTGGGATTTAAAGAGGATAAACGGTTTTGATCAAAACGGTTTAGATAAAGTCATCTGCACTTATTACGCTGCCTTGATTAATTCATTCGGCAGCGTAGTAGGTGAAATAGCCAATAAACACTTCGTCGCTGCTGCTCAGGCCAAACTGAACTTCGCGAGACGGGTCCGGATTGGCAGGGTTGGAGATCGAGTTATCAAACGCGCCCGAGACCAGCAGGCGGCTGCCTGCCGGCAAGTGCACGGGTTCATCCAGTTGATAATGCGGCTGCCAGGCATAGTTGTACGAAGGGATGCTGAACAGCTCGCGTCGGCTGCCATCGGGCAACTCGGCCGCAAACCGCATGTGTTTGCCGCGATAGTTCATACGCGCGCGCACGCCGGTGATCACTACCGCCTCATCCAGCACGTGCTGGGCGTGCATTGCAAATTCCGGCGTGCGCGGTGGCACTACAAATTCACTGGCAGATACCGCGCGGGTGCGCACTTCTTTCAGACCCGGCTGCTCGGTGAAATACAGACCAATTTTTGTCTTGTCTTCGCTCTGCATGCCGTAGGTCATGTAGTGAAACTGCAGGGATAATTTATGGCCGGCCGGTACATAAATGGCCGTTCCCGGCGCAAACTCGCGTACCGTGGGTTTGCCTGGAATATAACCACTGAGGAAACGTCGACTGGCGGCGGTGCTATCGCGCTCGGCGCCCCAGAAATCCTCATCAGGCGCAGTCACATAGGCCATCAGATGGTGCAAGGACTTGGGGCTGCCGGGCAGATACTGGATAGCCCGCACCCAGCGATCCTCGGTAAACGGCAGGTCCACATCCACATAAACATAGTCCAGTATGCCAGCTGCCGGTATGGCATAGGGGGGCGTGTTGACGATGTAGTCGGGCTCTCCAAGCAGCCAGTCATCGCCACCGGTAAACTCAAAATCCGCTAACGGGTCCTGTTCGCTGGCCCCACGCGGGGCACCGCCATCAATCCAGTGCACCAGCATCTGCCTCTGTTCGCGTGTCAGGCTGTGTGCCTGAGCGGACTGCCCCACAGAGGCGTCAACCTGTGTGGGTGGCATGCGCCGGTTCATCACCACCTCGCGGATCATCGGTGACCAGCCGAGCAGTGACAGATGGCTGTCAAGCTGGAAAGGACCCACGCCATTCTCACGGTGGCAGGACGCACATTTTTCGATGATCAGCGGCGCGATATCCGCGGCATAATCCGGGGGAGTGCTGTGGTGTGCGTCGCGTGCCGCGTAATTGATCGCGCAACTGCTGTGCGGCTCGCTGAGCGTTTCTCGCACAGGTTTATCTGTCAGTGTGTCCAGTGTTGCAGCCAACGCCTGTCCCGGCGGCCCTTTATAGAGCACGGTCAAGCGCTGCGGGTTGATCAATCTGACATCGCCGGCCTGCTGCATCCCCAGCGATTCCGAGACCAGCTGTGTTTCATCATTCAGCACGTGCAAGTTGCCGACGGCACCTGCTGCCCTGGTAATGGCACCAGAGGCATCGATCAGCAGGAAGGCAACATCCTGCTGCGCATACCGAGCCTGTAGTGCTGAAAAAGCAGACAGTGCCGACTCCTGCGCGCTGCAACCCGGTAGCCACGCCATCAGTGCCACCGCCTGTTTGTGCTGGTAGCGGCTAAGCTGATGAAACGCGCCAGTTTCATCCAGTAGCGCGACGTCGCCCACCCGCTCCAGTTGGGCGGTGGCTGTATGGGCCCAGCACAGTAACGCACCAAGGCAGGCAATTCGGCTGAACGTGTTCATGGGACCAGAGCCTCCCTTTGATTTGATGACGGTTACATCTGCAAACGATTGATATTGACATGCGGGTTCTCCAACGCATCCCGCGAACGGTTGCGTTCGGACTGCATCATGCCGCCCAACGCAGGCCCGCCCTGATTGTAAATACCACCGCGCAAAACAAAGGTCAGGTAGTCGATCTCTTTGTCCAGGAAATTCTCCCGGTCTGTGTATTGCTCAATCACTGCTGCCATCGCTGCGGGCCGGTCCAACACATCTGGATGTGCCAGCACATCAGCCAGCACGATTTCGAACATGGTCAGATTATCGATGATGGTCGCTACCTCGCGGTGCGCGCTGTACAGATTTGGAGCCACCACGGGTGCCGTCGGGATGTCGGTCGGCAGTAGCGCCATGGTGCCGTGCTGGCGGCTGATCTTGTCCACATACAAAGCCACTGCCCGTTCCACGCCGGCATCCAGCATCCAGTCCTCGTCTGTGCCGGTGATGATGATCTCCAGTGCTGCCAGATTCAGCCACGTTGTCGCCCAGGACAAACCGCTGAGTTGCGGAAAGCCAACACGAAAAGCATAGGCCTGTGGGTGTTTGGAGAGCAGATCAGACGACTTGGGCTGCGGTGGCAGTGAATGGCGCTTGTTGCTCAGATACTCGGCCACGGTCTCATTAATGGCGGCGCGCTTATCCAGAATCCCCCCATCAATACTGATCTCCATTATCCGTGCTTGAAACGCTCTGCCGCGCTGCAAAATCGCGACCGCATCGGGCGGCAGAATACCGCTGTCGGCAAACGCACTTTCTGCCTGCTCATGGCTGTAATCCTGTTGGATCATAGCGAGCAGCCCCGGCGTGACGCGGCTCTCGAATACGCGGTACGGCCCCAGCATTGCCAGGTGATCACCCGCGGTATGGTAGTGCGAGCCGCGCTTTCTGGCCAATTCCGCCAGCGATTCACGCAGCAGATTTTTGCCAATGGCAGACTGAGGCGAGTCATTGGTTTGTACAATCTCTTCGAAGATCGCGGCATGCACGATCTCGAACGCATTAAAGTGCTGCGCCAGTTCCGGGAATTTGTAGGCCAGCAGTGTGTTGGGCATGTTGGCGCTGGCCAGCAGGGGCATCAGCATCAGTAGCAGTACTGCCAGTGTCGTGCGATGCGGGGTATGGGTACGTGTCATTCTGAGCTCCGAAATCATGGCCGGTGCCGGCCCTGTGCTGGGCCTGTGCTGGATAAATCGCCCCGGACGATGCTGATCCGAGGCGATTTACCCGTGTAACGCGAAGGTTGGTGCGTTGTTATCAGGGCGTTACGGTCACAGGAACATACGCGTTGGACCAGCAGCACTGATTGTCGAACTGGCTATCGGGAGCCGCGAAGTTATCAACGCGCAAGCGGATCAGGTAATCGCCTGGTACCGAAAACGTCGCCAAGGTGCTGACTTCGGTCCAACCATCGGGACTCATTTTGTTGAAAGAGCCTTCGCCACCTTCATCACTTCGTTCACGGCCGGTGACCGTCGGCTGCTCGATGTGGGGAACAGCTGGTCCCTGATGCAATATCCATTCAGTCCCCAGCGGGTAAATAGGATCTACATCGTTCAGATATTGACCACGATCGCCACGATCCTGGACGAAGGCTGTCAAGGTCACTGGTTTTCCAACAGATGCGTTGATTCGCGGCGCTTGAATGCCCACGCGATCGACAGACTCAGCACCATTCTTATCAAACCGAATGGCCGGAGACAGTGAACCAAATGCAGCAGGTGCCAGACTCATTTCGTAGGCCGGTGATGTAGCCCTTGCTGGCACGGAGTAGCTATGCCCGGCATGAGTCAACGTCCATACCACTTCGGTGCCTTTCATTTCAGGCGGTATCGTGACGGCGAATACGCCGCGCTCTTGAATCCCGACAAATCCACCCCGGCTATAGGATGGGAAGTGCGTGGGCTGCGCGCCATCAAACTGCGCTGGCTCAATGCGATTATTGGGACCCAGTGGAATGTCCACGAGCTCAACGGTATTGCGGTTCGCGAAACCGAAGATATAAGTGGTCGAGCCATTTTCATTGGCAATCCAGCCATTGAACATGGGTGCCACGATATCGCCAGTGGCCCTTGGCGCTGCCAATTCGTAGTCACGCAAGTGCGAAGGCAATTGCGCATGAAGTGTTGCTGCCAGCCCAAGGAATGCAAAGGCAACGGTACCCACTGCAAGATTTAAGTGTCTGCTCATTGCACCGCTCCTGTGCTTGAAATGCTTCTTTGCTCGCGCTCTGCTTGTTCCTGAACCAACTTCTCGTAGCCCTCATCGTCCAGATGCGTGACGGCAATCCAGGCATGAGACATTTCATCAGTTGTGCGCTGACCCGCGCCCACCCACTGATCCGGATCTGGATTGAGGGGATTGGCCGCAGAGTTGTCAAACCAGGCATTCAGAATGATGGTTGCGCCTGCGGGAATCAGCGGCTGGAAACCATCTTCATAGGTATGGCTGTGGTTCCAGCCAGCACTCCAGTTTGACACCTGACTGATCGTTTCACGACGTCCGGTGGCGGGATCAAAAACCTCCATGGACATCGCCACGCCGCGCAAGTGCAGGTGCGGCTGCCAACTGTCGATACGAACCGGGTGGTCAAAAGAGTGCATCCCCTGGGTAATCAGTTTCCCGTGTGGCGGGATCAGGTAATCACCACCGCCGTCCAGGGCGTATAGACGCAGATCCTGTGGGTAGGCAGTTGCTTCATCGAAGTCGTCAGTTTCATCGTAGTACCAGATAGCGACCGACACCTGGTCGTCCTCCACTGCCTTGCCATCGGGATAATAGTGAATACTCCACTTAACCTTGGAATCCACAGGCACTTTTCTGCACGCACCCGCGGGGACTTTTTCGCCGAGTTTGCCAAATGCAAACTCTGACAGGCGGCTGCCAGCAACCCACTCGCCCTGTTCGTTTTTGACCAGGAAATGCGAGTTGGCATGGTGTGTTGAACCGTGTGCGGAGGCCGAAGGCAGCGTCTCTACCGCCTTGATACAACGGGACTCGGTGATGCCAGAATCCACCTCAGGTTCCCACCACAAATCCTGACCAGTGGCCGGAACATCCCATTCTGCAGACTTGATGACGTGATCAGGCTGGCCCAATTCGGCTGCCAATCGCCACTCACCAATGGGCGGATACTGTTTGGGTTCCGGCATGTCTGCCGGATCTCCCAATGGAGAGCCCGCATTGACCCAGGCAACAACAGTGTTGATGTCGTCGTCAGACATCCGCCAGTCGTCTTTCAAATGCTGCACACCCACATCCATATCGTATTGGTAAGGAGGCATGGAGCGATCCTGCACCTTCATGGCGATCAGCGGCGCCCATGGGCGGACTTCCTCGTAGCTGGTAAAAGACATCGGCCCGATTTGTCCTGGCTGGTGACAAATCTGGCAATTGTCCTGAATGATTCTTGAGACGTCACGTGCATAGGTAATGTCATGGCCAACGGGTTCAGCGGCACTGGCCATTGCCGACGTCAGGCTTGTTAATGCAAACAGTCCAACTGCTTTTATTCTTTTCATCGTTGCCCACTCCTGGATTAAACAATTGACACAGCACTTGCGCCACTGTCACAGGGGACCAATTTAAAATAATCGGAACAAAATTCACTGATATAAATCAATGTTCCATAACAAATATGGCGAGGTAGGGCGGGGTTATAAAGACCTGATGCGTATTCTTGCGCCTTAGCTCCAAACGCGTTTTTACGTTACAGACCCGGCGGTTTCGACTCGACTCAGTTGATGCTATCGATCTTCACGTGTGTGCCAAAGGCGCAAGACATAGATGGTGGAGTTTACGATTTCATAGCGTAATTCATAATGCCCAACCAGAATCCGTCGCACATCTCGAGAGTCAAATTCTTCCAATCTTTCACCTATTCGAGGGTTGGCCAGCAGCATCGTCGGTGCCGCCGAGAGCTGCTGTACCGTACGTGCGGCAAAAGACTGGTTGGTTACCGCCAAAAACTCATAGAGCCTGACCAAGTCGGAAAGACCTTTGTTCGTCCACTTTAACTCCATCAGAGCGGAACCGGCAGAGGCTTATCTGTACTTAGACTGGCTGCCCAGGCCTGAACTGTCTGGTGATCGATCACCTTGCCATGGTCTACATCAGCCAAAGCTTCGCGAGTCAGACGACTCCTCTCTTCTTCCTGATCGATCCAGGCGGTAAGCGCCTGCTTTACAATCCAGTTTTTAGACCGTTCCAGACGCTCTGCCATCAGGTCAACCTTCTCGGCCAATTGCACGGGAACATGCGCCGTCACAGAACGGGTTTTTGCTGCAGTTGTCATGATGGACAAACTCCTTTATGCATTGATATGCACCGTAAGTAATAAAATTTAATCATAATCGGTAATTTTTCATCGTCAAGCCCGTCTTTTAAGCTGCCGTCACCAGATAGACCTTCCTAAAAAAATGATTACACCTGACTTTAAAGATTGATCCCGGCGCAAACGCATGTAAACTCTAAAAAAACAAATCAGGAGAGCAACCTTGAAGCCATGGCATACAGCGCGTCGTTTCAGTTTTCCAGCACTAGTCGCCATGACAATTGTGCTGCTCGCCGACTCTAGACTCGCCGCCCAGAACCCACTTTCAACTGCCCGCAATGAATTCGGTCAGCCTGACATGCAAGGTTATTGGAGCTTCGCAGCCCTCACGCCCTTGCAGCGCCCGGAGAATCTTGGCGACAAAGCACTCATGACACAAGAAGAGGCTACGGCATTTGAGCAAAGCGTATTAAGTAATCGTGCCGCCAGCTTCGAACGTGAACCGAATGGCCTGGATATTGGTTACAACGACTTCTGGGACGAGTGGGGAGATGGCGTTGGCGACAACCTGCGTACGTCCATTATTGTCAGCCCTGCCAATGGTCGTATTCCCGCGTTGAGCGAAGGTGCCATCCTGCAACGCAGTTCGGCCAGCGGCGACGTGCTCAGCGAGCGGCCGGCGCGCTTCTTACTGGGTGGCATCAGCAAGGACAACCCGGAAGATCGTGGGCTGTCCGAGCGCTGTCTGGTGGGTTTTAACACCGGGCCGCCCATGCTGCCGAGCAAGTACAACAATAATATGCAGTTACTGCAATTCAGCGATCACGTGGTGGTGGTGACTGAAATGATCCACGACGCGCGCATCATTCCATTGGACGGTCGGCCACATCTGAACCCGGCCATCACGCAATGGGCCGGCAATTCCCGCGGACATTGGGAAGGCGATACGCTGGTGGTGCACACCCGCCACTTCACCGACAAAATTGCGAGTCTGTCGCAACCTTATGCGGCCTGGGGTTCTGCAAAAAACATGCAGCTGGAAGAGCGTTTCAGCCTGAACGAAAACGGATCGTTGGTGTATGAATTTACCATCAACGACCCGGCAACGTTTGTGGAGCCGATAAAGGGCATTATGCACATGCGCCGCTCACCGGACCGCGTGTACGAATACGCCTGCCATGAGGGCAACTATGCCATGCCGGGCATTCTGGCCGGGGCACGGCGGGATGAGTCTGGTCTGTAGTCGTTCCGGTGCTCTGGCAACTCGCTATTTGAGTTTTCTGCCAAGCCAGTTTTTCAGCCGCGCTACTTTTGTCAACAAATCAGTTTCTGCGGTACTCGCCTCGGCCACTGGCACAGGTACTGGTGCAGGCTCTGGCACTGGGTCCATTACTGGCTCAGGTACTGGCTCCATTACTGGCTCAGCTACTGGCTCCGGTACTGGCACTGGCGGACGCATAACCCAGTTGTCTGGATCAATCCACTCCGGGTGTCTGAAAGCAATGTGCCCGTCCGTGCTGTGCATAGGCGTGTAGTACTGGCAACCCTCGAAAAAGTAATGGGTAACCTGCGAATGCCTGGTGCGCTTGTGATCATTTTGCCGGGATCCACCATGCAAGAGATTGGCATGCCAGATCAGTGCATGACCTTTGGGCATCAGACCATAAGATGCCGGTATACCTAGCTTGGCAACATAGTCAGCAATATAGCGCTCATAGTCCGGGTAGTTTTGATACCCGGGCTCCAGCCTGGCGTCTTTCATGGTGACTTCTGACAGCAAATGCGTACCTGGAAAATACTCAAGGGGACCGTTGTTCTCATCAACGTCTTCAAGCGCAACCCAGACCCCCGCCATAAAGCCTGATGGCATACTGTTAAAATGTATGGTGTCAGAGTGAGTCAACTGCTGGGTGCCAACCGGAAAATTTAATGTCTGAAAGGGCAGCGCCTGACGCCCAAAAAGTTGTTGCAGTGAGATCAATACATTTTTGTGGGTCGCCAGAGTGTGTGACTGTTTTACAAACTTCCAGGCGTCCTGAATGCGCGCACCAAATGCCGGGGCACTCAGATGCTCCGGGTTGTAGTACGGATGCAAGGTGCTGACAAGCTCATCCAGGGTTTCTTCAGGAAAACCAAAATCGACTATGACGTAGCCAAATTGATTAAAAAAGTCTATCTGCTCGTCGGTCAGAAATGTTTCTTGGTCCGCTTTTGCGAGTTCTGTCATAACTAGGCTCCCTGTTGTTTTCGATTTTCCGGCCGCAGCATGCTGCTTAAGGCTCAGGTTATCATTGTCATCACCAAACACAACCGCAATTTTCCTCAGAACGCGTCCGTCAGTGCCTCACAAGCTGTTATCGCCGGCCAATCTGCTGGTTTGGCATTCAGACACGTAGATGCCAATTTCTAATGTGCCCGATAGTCATAAACCGGTATCCATGTCCCAGACTTCAATCCTGTGCAGCGGATCCGGGCGTTCATCGCGGACCTCAAAAATCACCCGATCAGTGTAACTGCGGCCATGTCTGTCGGTACTGGTGACTTCGATGACGTGTACGCCGTTTGGCAGATCGACGGGCAACTGCGCTTTCCACAAATGCAAGTTGCGGTCGGCTACGGCGGTTTGTGGTTGGGGCACACCTTCAAAGCGTGAACCGCGATAGGCTTCGTAACCACGATTACGATCACGGCCCATGGTGCTCTCAATCGCATACCGGCCAACGGTGGCCTGGCGCTTGGCGGCGAACGGATCTGCGTAATCAGCACCGATATACGCAGCCTCACCACGACCTTCCTGCGTGCGTGCTAGCGTGATTGGATTGGCGCCGTTGATGCTTGCACTGACTTGGGTCTCCGCGCTGCCATTCCAGACATTCGCGGTGACATACACACCTGCCCGCAAATCCTCGGGAGTATGAATGCGTGTATCCGCCAGATCATTAATGGATACCGGCGGGACAGGATTACGTTCTCTGGGAGGCAATTCGCGCCACGCCTGCAAATGCTCAAACCATGTGCGGAACGCTGGTGTATTAAAATCCACCCACTGCCCACGGCGAGGATCAATACGCGAACCCACATAACGCTCTTCGTACTCAGCACCTTCAAAATCCAACATCAGCAAACCCTTGGGAGATCCCATGCGCTGCAACGCCATTGAGTCACCATCAAGCGCGAGGTCTCCTTGCCACCAGTGCCCGGACGCGGCGCCAGCCACAATGTGACGGAACGGCGCCTCGCTGACACCCAGTGCATCCTGCCAGCCGGCAAATGCTTCGCCGGGCGCTATATTTTCCAATGTGTGCAGATGCCCTGACAATGACAGTGCTTCGCGTCCATCAAGCAGGGCATGAATCTGAGCTGTAGCGTCATCCTGATGCTGACGTGACCCGGCACTGTAGAACGACAATAATGGACCGTGGTGAGCCATTACCACCAATCGGTCTTCTGGCGTTTGCTCCAGCAGGTTTTCAAACCATTGCAATTGAGTATCATGTACCCGCACGTTGTAAACCGGGCGATCAGAATCCACGCAGAACTCGCGTCCTGGCATGCGCATGTCTTCTTCACCACAGGGATAAACAATATTGTCCAGCACTACAAACATCACCTGACCAATTTCGTAAGCGAAATAGGTAGGCCCATAGATACGGCGCCAGGAGTCAGAGGAGTCGGCATCACTGGTATCATCAAAGTCAAGATCATGATTGCCCAGTGCCATCCATTGCGGCACACCTACTGTGGAGCCGACTTCCAGCAGGCGCTCCAACAAACTCAGGTCATCGCCAACAACATCACCCAGATAAAGCATGCAGTCATTGCCACCCAGATCCATCTGCACCAGATCAGCAATGGCACTGTCGCGGAACTGGCTAAGTTCACCATTTGAATACGTCTGGCTGTCGCCGACAGCGGCACAGCTAAAACTGTTGCTGTTGTCGGGACTGCGCCGCAAAGGGAAGTTGACCTCTGCGGGTGCCGGTCCGGTGTCGGGCAGGCCACCAAAGCGCAATGGCGCAGGTGAACCCCCGGGTTTATGGATATAACCAAACTGCGGAACCATGCGGTGATCGACTGGCACCTGCCATCCCGAAGGCTGCACCACGGTCAAGTCCATATCGGGACGCACGGCTATCTGGTAGCGGCCGTTATTGTCGGTGCGCACAATATCGAGGCCGTTGCTGACCAACACACCCGCGATACCTGACTCACTATTCTGGCGCCGGCTATCGGCATTGACGTCCTCAAACACAATACCGCTGATAGTCCCGCCGGCAGTGTTACCCCGAATGACTTCAATAGTGCCCGGCCAGTGTTGCGCCAGAGCCTGGGCGCCTGAGACTGCAAAGCCGATTGCGCAGGCGAGCATAGACAAGTGTTTAATCGAACGGCGGTCACTCTGTGAAGTAGACAGAAAAGGCATGTCAGGTCCTCTGGCAATGGTCGTGGACATAGTTTGGTTAGCAAGACGTTCGATTGTTACCAAAGTTTTATGTCAGAGGATTAACAATTGGCAAAACTGATTAGACCGGCCTCAACAAATGTGAGTAAACAATTCTTGAATACAAAGAAATAAGTTAACTCTGCTGCATGTCATTGCAATGACAGCACCATGAATTCAGTTTGGTCGGCATACACGCTTATGTTAGTGTCGTTGACAACGCTTTCGGGAGACCTGCCTGCATGAAAAACTCATTGTTCGCTGCTTTGATCTTATTCCTGACTTGGGTGTTTGCTGCTGCTACGTTTGCACAGGAAACCTATCGTATGCCGCCACCGGAAGTGGCCGCCCTGGTCGACGCGCCCTCGATGCCAGGCTTGGTATTGTCTCCCGATCGCAGTCTGATGTTATTGCTGCACTCACCGGGAGTTCCCACGATTGCAGATCTCGCACAACCAGAACTGCGCCTCGGCGGCACACGCATTAATCCGCGCGACAATGGCCCCAGCCGTGCGAACTACACACGGCGAATCACTGTTAAAAATCCTGCCGATTTAAGTGAACGTGATATTACTGGTTTGCCGGAGAATCCGGTTATCCGCAACGTGGTTTTTGCGCCCGATGGCAGACATATTGCGTTTGTGGTGTCACAGGCAACACATACGGAGTTATGGCTGGCGGATCTGGCCACGACCAGCGCGCGACGTTTGGGCGACATACTTGTCAACAACACCTGGGGCGGCGCACCGTTTGAATGGTTGCCCGACAGCACAGCGCTGTTGGTGCGCAGCGTGCCTGCCACCAGAGGCAATGCACCGCAGGCTCCACTGGCGCCTCTTGGTCCGGTCATTCAGGAATCCACCGGAGAGGCAGCACCTGCCAGAACTTATCAGGATTTGTTAGGCAATCCGTACGACGAAGCATTATTCGATTACTACTTCACATCGCAACTGCTGCTGGTAGAACTCGATGGCGTAGCCAGACCGATTGGCATTGCGTCGGTTTTTAACCAGTCATCGGTTTCGCCAGATGGCAACTATCTTTTGATCAGCCGACTGCAGAAACCGTACTCCTACACTGTACCCGCCAGTCGTTTTCCGACTGTGACAGAGGTGTGGGATTTTCAGGGTCAGGTTATTACGGAAGTCGAGTCCTTGCCGTTGCTTGACAATATCCCCATCGCGGTGAATTCAACCTATGAAGGCAAACGGAACATCACCTGGCGCGCTGATGTTCCTGCCACGCTGTTCTGGGTAGAGACACAAGACGGCGGCGTGCCCACAACAGAAGTGAGTGTGCGCGACATCGCCTATTTACAGGATGCACCGTTTACCGCAGCACCGCGTCAGATTGCCGGGCTTGCAACACGGTTTGCAGGGATAACCTGGGGGCACGGTGAACTCGCTATGATTTCTGAAACCTGGCGCGCCAATCGCACAACGCGTACCTGGCGTGTCAGCCCGGACAACAACAATCCCTGGGCCAGCGCCACGCTGATGTTTGATCGCAATTACGAAGATGAATACTCGAATCCTGGCTCACCGGTTATGCAAATAAACAGCTTTGGCCGGCCAGTCATCCAAACTGCACCGGAAGGCAATGAGATTTTTTTGACTGGGCTGGGCGCCTCCAATGAAGGTAACCGACCGTTTCTGAGGGCGTTAAACCCCGACAATGGTCAGATACGAGAGATGTGGCGCTCTGAGGCACCGTATTTTGAATCAGTGGTGGCCATCAGCTCGCCGGATGCCACGCGATTTATCACCCGGCGTGAAAGCAAAACGGAACCGCCGAATTTTGTAGAGTGGAATCTTGCCAACAACAGTCACAGGTCACTCACAGCATTCCCCCACCCAACACCGGAACTGGTGGATGTGCAATCAGAGTTTGTCACCTACCCGCGTGCTGATGGTCTGCAGTTATCAGCACAGTTGCTGTTACCGCCTGGGTACAACGCGCTAACAGATGGGCCGCTGCCTTTAGTCCTATGGGCGTACCCACGCGAATTTGCGTCAGCTGACAGCGCCGGGCAGCTCACTGATTCGCCTTATCGGTTTAATGCCATCAGTTATTGGGGGCCGCATTTTCTGGTCACTCAGGGTTATGCGGTACTCAACAATGCCGCCATGCCCATTGTCGCGCCAGCACCGGACATTGAACCCAATGAGTCATTTATAGAACAACTGGTTTCCAATGCCCGCGCTGCAATTGATTATCTGGCCGAACGTGGCATAGCGGACCGCGACAGAGTTGCCGTGGGCGGACACTCCTACGGTGCGTTTATGACCGCAAACCTGCTGGCACATTCTGATCTGTTTAAAGCAGGCATTGCGCGCAGTGGTGCTTACAACCGCAGCCTGACGCCGTTTGGTTTTCAGGCGGAACCTCGCAATATCTGGGAAGCACAGGACACCTATATCACCATGTCGCCGTTTTTCTTTGCCCATCAGATCACCGCGCCCATCCTGTTTATCCATGGTGAGGCCGACAACAATACCGGCACCTTCCCCATACAAAGTGAGCGCATGTATCAGGCGGTCCGTGGTGTGGGCGGCCCGACACGCCTGGTGATGCTACCGCATGAAAGCCATGGTTATCAGGCACGGGAATCATTAATGCACATGCTGTGGGAAACCATCGAATGGTTGGACACCTATGTGAAGTAGTGCTCGACACAACCAACAACAACCGTGGCATCCACATGATTCAGGAGACACCAACACTATGTCGTTCCACTCAATGACTGAATTGTTTATGCAATTGGGCCTGGCGTCAGAAACAGAATCGATTGCCAGTTTTATGCAATCGCATCAATTGCCGGCTGATGTCCGGCTGTGTGACGCGCCGTTCTGGTCCGAGTCACAACGGCAGTTTCTGATGGAGCAATTCAAAGCTGACGCCTCATGGATCATCATTGTGGATCAGCTAAATGAATCCCTGCACGAAAACGCGGTAAAAAAGCAGTCAATTTGAACGTAAAAAAAAAGCAGGAAACCCAAGGTCTCCTGCTTTTTTATTCAGCTTGCTGCGAGATCAGTTTGCGCTGACAGCCGTGCCTTCTTTGACTTCTTTCCAGTAAACCTGGCCGAAGAACATTTCATCCCAGCTCTGCTGGCCCCAGGGCACAACGCGTGCTGGGTCAGGGTTGGCTTTGTTCTGAGCGGAGTTATCAAACGCGCCAGTCACCACAATGCGGGTACCTGCGGGCACAAACTTCGGCTCAGCCAGTTGGTATTCCATCTGCCAGTTGTAGTTGTACTGAGCAACGTTCAACAGGCGCTCAACGGTACCATCTGGGTAATGAGCATCCCAGGTCATACGCTTGCCGCGGAAATGCATGTGCGGGGTGAATGCCATCAGCTCCGAATCTTTCGGGACAGTGACAAACGCAGACTGTTCAAAATCCGGATCGAACGCAGGGATGTCGGTCCATGTATTGGTGAAGATACAAGCGCAATCCCCTTGGCGACGTTCGGTCGGGATCTCATCATCATCATAGAACCACACACCAATTTCACTGTTGTCCACAGTCTCACGACCCGTGGTGGTGTAGTGCAGGTTCAACGCCAGCATGGTGCCTGCACGCAGGATGCCACCCGTATTTGGCTCTTCAACATGCGGGTCAGCGCCAGGAATGTATGGCGTGATGTACGCTTGATCAGGATCACTGAAACGCGTGATCAGACCTTGTGACGGGCGCTTGCCCGGCTCAATAAAGGCATTCAAGGTATGGTGCAGCACGGTGCGATCACCAGGAACATACTGGCTGGCGCGAACCCAACGGTCACGATCCAGTCCTTCCAAGGGCACAACCACATCAACGTAATCCAACACGCCGGTCGCCGGAATGCTCTGTGACGGAATCTTGATGATCAGATCGGGCTCGCCAAATGCCCACTTATCCTGTGACCAGGTCAGTTCAGCCAGCGGATCAATATCGCCATCTTTGACGGAACCTGTTGCAATCCACTGCAATACTTTCTGCTGCTCATCTGGCGTCAGTGTGTAGTGATTGCGGAAGTTGCCAATGTGCGGGTCAATCTGCCCCGGTGGCATACGCTTGGTCATCAGCACTTCGCGGATCATGGGTGACCAGCCTTGTGCCATGGCGTGACTGTTTAATGCAAAAGGTGCAATACCGCCATCGCGGTGGCAGGTTGCGCAGTTCTCGGCCAGTACTGGCGCAACGTCCTTGCTGTAGGAAACACCTTCTTGCAGCAGTCGGTCGCGAGCAGGATACGTAACGGCAGTGCCTTGTGTGGCCACTACGGCATTGGCAATAGTGTTACCAGCGACGACTGCAGCCAGAGCATCTGCCATCGACTGATTTGCAGGGCCGCGATACATCACGCGGAATGACTTTGGATCGTAAAGGAAGGCTTCGCCGGTTTTGTCGATTCCCAGCGCTTCTGAAATAACCTGTGCATCATCAATCAGCACTGGAATGTCGATACCCAGGCTGTCTGCATCAGCTTTGACAACGGCGCGTTGCTCGCCCAGCGGGTTGATCATCATAAAGACGATACCCTGAGAAGCATATTGCTCTTTCAGCGCATTAAATGAGGCTAGCGAGCTTTTAGTCGCTGCATCGCCACTGGCTTGAACCAGAAATGCGATGGCTTTGTTGTTATCGTACCAGGCCATGTGATGGAACATACCGTCCTGATCCAACAGGGCAAAATCACCCACTCGCTCTTGCGCATAACCCTGAGCAGCGCTCAGTGAAAATGCCAGAGCAGTAACGCCGGCAAGTACCGTTTTTCTGCCATTGAACTGCAACCCTTTGAACAACTTACGCATAATTTCCTCCAGCCTGAAGCCAGCAACATATTTTAATTAACAGATCCGGGAATGCGTGCGTGATGGACTGCATCAAGGTATATGAACTCATTCATGTATTAACCCGGTTGTGGGGCGAGGCTAACACCGGGCCTGGCAAAGCGCAATCAGCCGAAAGTCACGGCAGGCAAGAAAGACACTCAGTATTTAAAGTATTTAGAGGAGCTGCAGTGTGTGCAGCAGCGTAATCAAGCGTTTTTATGTGAGCGACACCTGTCCGAACAATACAACACCTGATCCCAATTCTTTGCCCAGGATTTGCGCCAGGTCATTTCACGGCCACAGGTTTTACACGGCTTGCTGGGCAGGTTCTGCTTATTGCCCTTGAAACCGGTTTTGGCTGTGCTGGTTGGGGTTGGAGTTGTGGTTGGGTCGAAGTCTTTGGCAGTTTTTTTGGTCATGAACGCATCCTACCCGCCAGCAACAAACTGGACAATATCCATCTCCAGCGATACTTTGATGATCTCTTCAAACCATAGGTGAAAACATGAACAAATACGCCATGTGCGCCGCGATATTGAGTTCAGTTATAGCGGCAGAAAGTTTTGCCCAACAACTTGAGCAATACGACTATTGGGCGCCGCAGCGGGCCATGGTGCAGCGCGGCCAACAGGCAGTATTCATGTGTAATGGTTTGTTCACCAGCCATCGCACTCTGGAGCAGGTATTCCGGCAAGAGCTGGCATTTTTGCGCAATCCGGTCGGCACGGCAGAAGGCGGTGACTATCATGTTGACTGGGAGCGCCGCGCAGTAGAGGTCGGCACCCCGGATTCAACGCCCGTTATGAGAGCGGTTTTTCGCGAAGGCATCGGCTGCATCATCCTGGCACCCGACCAAACACTGGCGGACATCGACAGTTTGCCAGAGCTGACGTTGCCATTGCCGGCAGGGGATGCGGCACAGATACCCTGGCCGGATGGCGATAAGATAACCCAGCAAGATTTGCCGCCCACCATTGATGCAGTCGCACTGCAGGCGGCCTCTGACTGGGCCTTTAATCGACCAAGCCCGGAGCAGGACACGCTGAGTTTGCTGGTTGTTTACAAGGGTCAGATTATTCTGGAGCGTTATGCGCCAGGCATCGACATGACCACGCGCACACGCACCTGGTCTACCGCCAAGAGTATTGCGTCCACCTTGATTGGCATGCTGGTCGATCAGGGGCAATTGTCGCTTGACGAGCCCCTGGACTTGCAATGGTTGCCAACAGTGGGTTCGCCGGAGTCTGATCCGCGCCGCAACATTTCATTACGGCACGTCTTGAACATGACCAGCGGGTTGGAAAGTATCGACAATAACGGTATGGAATATGCCACCGGATCAGGACTTTCTTACTGGGCTGGCGCCAGCTCGGTGAAAGGAGCACTGGCCCGCGCCCAGATTCGAGAGCCTGGCACGCACTGGGATTATGAAAATTACGACACCATTCTCGGCGTGTATGCCATGAAACTCGCCTTGGGTGGCGAGAACACCTATGCCGAATTTCCCCGCAAAGCGCTGCTCGATCGTATTGGCATGCGCAACACGCTGGTGAGTACCGATCGCTTTGGTGACTTTGTACTGAGCAGTCAGGTGTACACCAACGCCAGAGATCTGGCGCGGTTTGGATTGTTGTATCTGAATGGCGGGCAGTGGAACGGTGAACAACTGATTTCACAAGACTGGATTGAGTTCTCGCGTACACCGGCACCCGCGACCGTGGGCCAAGGCGGGCAATACGGTGGTCAGTGGTGGCTGGTACCTGAAGATCGCACGGATGTGCCGGCGGATGCGTACTCAACCAACGGTAACCGTGGACAGTTCACCGTGGTAGTGCCGTCACACGATCTGGTGATTGTGCGACGAGGACTGGACTACGGCAGACAAGGTTTTAACCAGTGGGATCTGGCCCGTGAGGTGATTAAGGCGATTCAACCGTATTAGCTTTCCAGGCACCCAACTATCTCACCGTCAGGCGTAACGGCATTGTGTTGTAAATAATGTCTTCAACACGGCGTGATTCATCCACGGTGTACCCGACAAACAGGTCGTAAACTCCCCTGTCTGCAATAGCCATCATGCCGTTAAACAGCGAAAACTCGTGTCGTGATGTCAGTCTGCTGACCGTGGAAAAGACCTGAATATTACTGGTATCCAGTGGCAACAACTGACCCTGACCATTAACAGCCAATAGTGTATTGCCACCATCCGGGCTGACCACCACAATGATATTGCCTTGCCGCCCAAGGTGTGAGCTTTCAGGCTGGATAGCCGCCATAATGTGGCAATTGGCGGGGGCCTGAAGCTCTTCTGTGAGTGCCAACCAGTTGTTGTCACTGATACCCAGTTCGATACGCGCTGATGACAGCGCCCCGCCGACGGTTGCAACAGGTTTATTGGCCAACGCGGTGCGGATCATAAAGTTGCGCATCATGCCCAGATCTTCATGTTCAAGAATATGGCAGTGATACAGGTAAATACCAGCGTGTGGTTCATACTTCAGCAAAACCCGCACACGCTCGCCGGGCAACACCTGCACGACGTCCTTCAAACCATCGTCGACAAAACCTGCTCGTATCTGGCGGGCTGTTGCAGATTCAGTTGCGGCGGGAATTCGCTCTATCACTTTAAAATGTACGTTGTGAATATGCATCGGATGAGACATTTGCATCCCTGTCGCAACGTTATTGGCGAACTCCCAGATCTCAGTGGTACCGGCGCGCACTATTTCATCCTCGGTGTACTCGTCCATCGCGCCAAAGACGCGACCGTTGAGCAGCACTTGTCCCTGCATCATGGACAACACCACCGTGCGTGGACTGCTTGTATTGATTGCGTCAGCCAGATTCAGTGGCGGAAACACTGACAATTGTGGTGGCAACGCCTTGGTCGGTACTTGTTCAGAATCCATTACAAAGCGCGCAATCGGTCGGGCGCCCTGAACAAGGGCTGCACCGGTTTGTGTGGCTGTGACATTGCTCAACGCGGGTGAAAACGATTCTGCCAGCAGGCTGATGTCCTGCCCGGCCGGCAGCTGAGACAGATCAATCCAGACGTCGATGCGCTCTGCCGGCGCCATACTCAGGTATGCACGCTGTACCGGCGTTTCCAGCAAACCGCCATCGGTACCGATCACCGTCATGTCTGCGCCGTGACTCCAGCGCAGCATGTAGTTGGAGGCGTTGGAGGCATTAAACAATCGCAGCCGGTAAGCCGTGCGCTTCAGCGTGCGCGAGTATTCCTGTTTGCCATTCACCAGCACAGTCTGACCCGTGAAGCCCTGCATCCAGACATTACGCGGCGGCGGCCCGGGCAGGTACACCAGTTGATTGCTGGCATTAAACGTCCGGTCCTGAACAATCAATGGTAGATCAAATTCGCCGCTCGGCAATTGCAACTGTTGCTCGTTGTCATCAGTTACCAGGAACAATCCGCTCAGTCCATTATAGACTTGAAAACCAGTGCGTTCGTGCGGGTGTGGATGAAACCAGTAGGTGCCCGCGCGGTTTGTAACGGTAAACTCGTATACATAAGTTGCACCGTTCGGAATGGCATACATAGGATGACCGTCCATGCGCTGCACCATATGCAAGCCATGCCAATGTATGGTGCTCTCTTCGGGCAATTGGTTCCTGAAATGGATGCGGAATTTTTGCCCCTGTCGGGCACGTATCACCGGGATATGCGAGTTATCGAGAACACTCAACGCGGAGGCATCACCGAACAGCACGGTACCGACATAACGCCAGAGTTGCGTGGTCTGCCCCGGCAACAAAGCAAGCGACTCCACGCGCGCGGTCAACTCCAGCTCCACATCCGGTACAAACCCCGGCGTGGCAGTTGCCGGTGCAATCATGTTGTGTGTCATGGACTGCGCCATGCTCAGCGAACTGATGGCTGCGCTCAGGGTACCCAACGCCAGCGTACTGGCGGCCACCGTACTGGAGGAGAGCGCCTGCAAAAATTCTCTGCGGTTTAACATGTTCTGAGCCTCATTTGGTGTGAGGATTGTGCCAGCCCTCACATATGCAAGCAAACACCACAAAAAAAAAGGCCGGCAACCCCGTAGCGTTGCCGGCCGTTTTTATTGCTTGTCAGCAGTCAATCAGAACGCAGCCTTCAACGACAAGAACAACTGACGCGGAGCGCCGGGCAACAGGGTCTGCGCCGTGCCGTTCGGGTCAGAGTTGCCAAAACCACCACTGCCGACGGTAGAGATGTACTCTCTGTCGATCAGGTTGGTCAGATCAACTTGTGCGGTCAGTTCCTTCAGCATACCCAGATTACCAAAGCGGTAGCCAGCGCTGACGTTGATGATGGTAGAGCTTTCCACACTGCCTTCGTTCAGGAACGTGTACTCACGGTCACCGGTGTACTTGAGGTGCACTTTGGCAAACGCGCGTTCCATCTCGTAACTTACTTCTGAGTTAAACATCCACTCGGGTGAATCCACAACAGTTTTGCCAGCGGTGTTCACACGTGTGGTGCCTGAGAAGTAATCATCGTCAATTTTTGACTGGTTATAGCTGGCTGAGTTGTACCAGCTCAGGCCGTCGATCAAATCGACAATGACACCTGTCTCCACACCGCGTGACGTGACGCTGCCGACGTTAGCCAGTGCATTGAATGCGCCGATAATGGCTGAGCCTTGTTGAATCGCCAGCAGACGGTCGTCAAAGCTGACATTGTACGCACTGATCACACCTTCGAGATCGTCGGTGCGGAAGCGCCAGCCCAGCTCGATTGTTGTCGAGGTTTCCGGCTCAATGGTGTTTTTGATGGCATCAAAACCAGCCTGCGAAGCGGAGAATGGTGACGTGCCTGTTGCGGATCCGATCAGTGCACGCACATTCTTGGAGACGGCGCCGAAGATTTCGCCCTGATCATTCAGGTCATACACAAAGCCTGCCTGCGGCAGGAAACCTTCGTCAGTATCGATTGTGCCGGTTTTGTTGTCGCCTACGATGGTGCGTGCTGACACATCAACCTGCACGCTCTTGAAGCCGAATTCCAGACGCAAGGCATCTGTTGCCTGCCAGGTATCTTTGACATGGATCTGCGTGGTTTCCGTGTTAAAGGCGTACTCCCACTGGGTCAGCAATGGATTGCGCTGAAACTCGAGGAAATTGCGGGTCGGTGCGGCAGCCGAAGGCTCGCCGTAGAAGCGACGCGCCTGCTCAAAATCGTTATCTTCCGTCCACAGACCGATACTCAAAGTGTGTGAGCCGGCGCTGACATTCAGATTGGAGATCAGACCACTGCGGTCGATCTGGTATTCGGTGGAGCGAACGGTCAACGGTGCACCACCTGGCGTCGCCAGATATGGCGTACCCCACAAGCCCTGACCTTCGTTGTCATGGAAATAAGCTGTGGTTTTCCAGTCGATGTTTTCTGTGACTGGCAGATCCAACGCGACGTAAGACAAGGTGTCTTTACGCAGGCCGGCAGCATTCCAGTAAGCGTCATCCAGACTGTTAACTGCGCCGGTGAAGTTACCCCGGGCAGCGGCCACAGCACGATCCCAGTTGGGATAGTAGTTATCCCAGTCACTGCCAAGACGACGAATCATCTCCTTGGACATATCCTGATAGTCATTTTCGGCGCGATCCGAGTCGCTGTAATAAGCAGTCACTAAGGCATTACCCAGTGTCTGTTCCAGCTTGAGATTGACGTAATCCTGCTCCTGGGAACCACCGCCTTTCCACTTGTCAGCATCCTGGGTAGCCGCGCTCACAAACAAGCGTGTACCCGTGCTCAGCTCACCGCTGTCTACACGCAGGAACAGGCGCTGTGCTGCATCACTGCCATAACTGACGTTGGTGCTGATGCCAAACTCTTCATTCGGGCGCGCGGTTTCAAACTCCAGTGTGCCACCGAGGTTGCTGGTTGAGGCCGTGGCCAACGCGCCAGCGCCTTGTGACAGCGACACGCCACCAATATTCTCAGACATGACTGCGCGACTGATGTGCAAACCATTGTGGTTCGCGTAGGACATATCGCCCAACGGCACCTCGTCCAATGTAAATCCCATTTGGTTCTGGTTAAAACCACGCACAACAATGCGCGTAGACCACTCGTAAGCACCATAAGGATCAGCAGACTGAAAATTAACGCCGGGCAGTTTTTCAATGGCTTTTAGCGGGCTGGTGCCTGCGGCGAACTGGTCCAGCTGAGTGGCGTTCAGGCTTTGTACCTGACGCACTTCACCTTGGCCGAACACACTGATTTCCTGTATGTCAGGCGCTGGTTGCGCCTGCGCCACTCCGACGCACAGGCCATTGATTGCTACAACGCTGGCAGCAATGGCAAGTGACAAACGGTTCGCAGCATATTTTTGTGGGATATATGCTGCCGGTTTTTTGTTGTTCATGGGTAGGTCTCCAATGATTGAGTAGACTGCTTGCAGAGCTGCAATGCAGGGCCCTCGTCGGCGCCCATGAAATCGTGCGCATGGGGCGGAGTGCTTCGCGATTGTGAGACGGTTATGTGTCAGAGGTTAGACAGGACGGTGACAGTTTCAGGACAGTTTTGTGTCAGCGGCATGAACGATTGGGAGCACAAATGAGCCCCAAAAAAAGGGCCCCAACAGGGGCCCCTTGTTTTAACTGATATCACACCGTAGTGCAGAATAGTGCAGATCAGAAGTCGTAAACCATACGTGCATAGATGGAGCGACCCATAGGATCCTGCATTTCGCCCATTACACCCGCAAAGTCATCCGTCCACTGTGCTTCGCGGTCAAACAGGTTGCGAGCACCAATAGTGAAACCCATCTCGCCGTCAAACATTTCCAGACCGCGGTAGGTATAGGACAAATCGAAGTCAGTCCAGGCCCTGATCTCGGTCAAGTCAGCTGTGGGCACACGGTTTGTATTGGCAAACGAGTCAATGATCGTGTAACGAGTACCATCATAGTCGACCGCGCCGACATACCGTACGGTACCGGTGACCGCATGCTGTCCCATCACCCAGCCCAGGCGCAGGTTGGCTTTCCATTCGGGTATCGCCGGCGCGGTGCCAGTTTGCAGGTTGGTGCTGCCAACAGCATCACGCGGTGCAGCAGTAGTGCTGTCAGCAAACAGGAACTCGCTCATGTTGGTCGCTTGCAGATTGAACCGCAAGTCACCCCAGTTATTGAGACTGTAGTTGTAGTTGGCCTGTAAGTCCCAAGCAGTGACTTTGATTGACTGTGCATTAACACTGCCAGGTGAGTTCACCTGCAGGATAGTACCCAGGTCACTTTGGTCACGGATGATATCGGGATTGGACAGACCACTTGCCAGCCAGGATTGCAGCTGCGCCAAGCTGGGACGGTTAGCCGCGCCCACGCCACTGCCGGTGAAACCTGACCACGCCTGGAACGCTGCAAATTCAGCATTCATGATCTGCTGACCGTTGATGCCCACAATACGGTTGGTGAAATCGGTTTCGTTCCACGTCACCGAGAAGGTGAGATCGCCGAAGGCAAAGTCCGCACCCAGCTGATTGGAAGTAGACGTCTCATTCTGCAACGCAGGGTTACCACCACTACAGAACGTCGTAAACGCTGAGAACGCCGAGAAGCGGTCAGAGACCGTTGACAGCGCACAACTGACTGGGTTCAGCAACTGTTGCAGGCTAGGCGCAATAAACGCATCACCGGTAGTACCGCGGATGCTCATCCAGTCGGTAGCGGCCCAGGTGAAGCCGACTTTTGGATCGGTGGAGCGCTGTCCGGTGCTGAAATCCTCAACACGCACAGCCGCTTCAATTTCCAGATTATCCAGCACCGGCAGCGCGAATTCGGCAAACAATGAATCAACTTCTCGACTGCCACTGGTCACAGATTCGCGAATTGGACTGCCGATCCAGGTCGCGCCACGAATGGCGGTTTCAGATGGCGTGTTATCGTAGCTATCGGTTCGGCGCTGGTAACCAATAGCGGCGCCAACAGTGCCACCGGGCAGGTCAAAACCCAACTCACCGTTGATTACCACATCAATCACGCTCAGATCATTCTCTGAGAAGGAACGTCGGCGCGCTGCAATGGCCTCAATGACCTCAGCTGAGTTTTGATTCGCCTGATCCGTGACAAAGAAGGGGTTATAACAAGCATCCCGGTCCCTGATCGGGTCACACCGCAGACCTTGCTTCATAGCCTCAATGTCATATTCCTGAGTCGCCATAAATCCGATTTTTCGGTGGCTATAACTGTAAGCGGCAAAACCTTCCCAACCTTCCAGCACAGGCACTTTGAAATTGGCCTGCAGACTGTAACGGCTGTTGCGGTCAACACTGCCGGAAATGTTGTCGCCGTCGGGCGTAAAGCCGTTGGGCATGATGTGGGTTTTGTTGATCGGGCGCAGCGTACGCGGCCGCACGTCTTCATAGAGCGGTACACCATTGGCGGCTGTACCGGTAACGATATAGTCCGGCATGCCATCACCGTTGCGATCAGTTGTGCCGCGATCTGGCAACCCGTCGCCGTTCGCATCAATACCAAACAGCGGTACGCCTGCTGAGTTTACGGCGCGGAACGGGTTGCCCGGGATTTCACCACGCACCACAGGCAGCTCACCAATGCGTGAGTTACCGGGGTTGGAAGTAGATGTGTACGAGGTCTGGTACAAACGCGAGGTAAATCCTTGGAAATTCAGGGTTAAATCATCACCAACATCCCAGGTTGCATTGGCAAACAACGAGTTGTTGTCCATGGGATCACGGTAACTGCGGGTATCGCCGAAATCAAAGAAGCATGTGCCTGTCGCGGTGCTGCCAACCAGCATACCAAATGGGTTGTTATTCTCACCTTTCACGTATGACTGGCGCTGAGAGGCCGGTGCACAATTAGGATCAGGGCGGTTAGTTCGTGTGCCGGTGTATTCACCTGCGGCATTCCGGTTTGGCACTACCCAGTTACCCGGTGCATTGGAGGAGTAGTTCATCCCCGCCTGCGCCAGTTCAGGGCGCTCGTCCCAGCCCAGTCGGGTGTTGGACTTAAACTGGCCTGCCAGCACAACATCAAGGTCGCCTATGGCTCCGCCCCAAAGCGCCTGCAAAGAATGGTCTTCAAATGTACTCTCAGAATCCTGTTCTGAATAGGCTTCCAGTTTGAGACCATCGTAAGAACCGTACGGTACAAAGTTCACAACGCCCGCTACCGCTTCACTGCCATACAGTGCGGCGGCACCGTCCGCCACGATGTCAATTCGGGAAATGGCAATAGTGGGAAGCAACAGGTTAACGTTTGCCTCGGCGATACGCTTGCCATCGACCAGCACCAGCGTTGAGCGAGCGCCGAGACCACGAAGGTCGATGTTAGTGGAACGCGACGAAGTTCCCTGAATGGTGTTTGTAATGGATGATGATGGCCCACCGACAAATGTCAGGTTCTGAATCACTTCACCCAGATTCATCGTGCCTTCGTCAGCCAGATCACCTGCATTGATTTGAGTAACCGCAGAGGCTTGAGTAAAACCTTCGCTGCGACGGATAAACGATCCTGTAACAATAATTTCTTCCACCATTTCCTCATCCTGTTGAGCAAAGCCAGGATTGGAAAGTGGGAGTAGAGAAAGACAGACAGACGTGCACAGTAACCTGCGCTTGTAGGGGATACGAAACATTATGTGTTGCTCCAGTTCTAATTATTGATCTATTTATTCTAATTTTTCATTTAGTTAGCTGGGCTACCCGGACTTCTTGTGGAAATTCCGGTACAACTGTGGGCCAGATAGTGGAGTCCACAACTCGAATCCGTGATCAGACGGTCAGAAGCCATGGAAATCAACTCGCCTTAAAAAAGTAACACATTGTTACAATGCTGTCGATGCTCTTGTTTGCTAGCTTACAAGACCAAAACCAACGTTTTTGCATTTGATTTACATACATTTTGTCAGATCTATTGATTTTGGTGAGCAGATCACAATAATCGGACAGATAAAAAAACCAATGAAAAGGAATGCCACTTGGAAATTAAACCCGCCGCCCTGTTTCCGACACTGGTCTGGACCACGCTGTTTGATGACCGAACTCGCTTTAATGAGAGGCTGCTGGAGCAGGCACATCAACTACGCCGCAAGCACCCGGCAGGCGTGGCAAAGACCAATATCAAGGGTTGGCAAAGCGCCAACAATCTGCAGAATCTGCCTGAGTTTGAAGAGATGAATCTGAGGATTGTGCAGGTGTGCCAGCGTATTGCTGAATCGCAAAAATTTGTTCCAGATCTGGATTACCAACTACAGGCCTGGGTCAATATCAGTCCGCCGGGGGCGTCCAATCAGGTGCACTTTCATCCAAACTGCCATTTCAGTGGTGTGTACTACGTGAGCCTGCAAGCGCCCGAGTGTGGCAGTATTTTTTTCCGCGACCCAAGAGTTGCGTCCAGAATGATGACCTACCCGGTTACCGACGCAACAGAATTTACTGCCAGCGAATTGCGCATGCGCCCGGAAGAGGGTCGGATGTATGTGTTCCCAGGCTGGCTGGAACACGGTGTTGATGAAAATCTGAGCGACACAGATCGGGTCAGTATCAGTTTTAATGTGCTGGCTGTCCCGAGTATCTAGTCCATTATCACGACAGATCTAGAACCAGTTGCCGAATTGTATCTCGTTACTGCCCTCAGGCATGGACACCGACATGCCGTCGCGCGCTACCCGCACCGGGCCATCAAAGCGCGACGGCGCGTCACGCAGAAATGCCGGTTCCAGAAGACGACTGGGTAAGGGTGGAACCACGTGATTGAGTATCAACGCAGACGCTTGCGCAAGCTGCGCCACATCAGCAGCTTCTGCGGGTGTGGTGTGGTAGTCCAACACGTCCTGCATGATGGCCCCCAGATTGGGATCGCCGCGCGCAATCACGTTCTGTTCGAGCACGCTCAATAAGCTGGGCTGCAGACCTTCCACAACCAACAGATCGGCGCCTTGTGCAAAATCCGCAAACCCGGGCGAACGTGACATGATCAGATCCCCACTGAACACCACCGAGCGTCCGGCATATTCAAAGCGATAAGCGACCGCCGGCGCTGCCGGGTCATGGTCAACACGCATCGCTGTGACTGATACTCCGTCAGCGGAATAGATATCAACTGGCGTTTCTTTGGCCGGTGGCGTCACGCGTTCGGGCAACTCAAACGCTGCTGCCAATAAGCCGCCACCGGATGACGGCACGACATTCTCACCGTGATGTGCCGGCCGAAAAATCTGGTCGCGGGCGTAGGCGAGGTTAAACCCTGCCACCACTTGCTCAACCCCACTGGGCCCGATGACTGTCAGCGGCCTTGTGTGCGCGCCATTCACCCAGCGCTGCAGAGCCAGATTACCAAGGTCGGCGATATGGTCGGAGTGAAAATGGGTCAGAAATACCGCTTTGATCCTGTCTGGCGCCAGCCCCATGCCCGCAATATTGACGGTTGACCCGCTACCGGAATCGATCACAAACAAATTGTTGCCGGCAATAACAATTGCGCAGGATTCTGCGCGTGACGGATCCGGCAAAGGCGCACCGGTACCACAAAATGCAACATGCAACCCCGGCTCCAGTGTCGCCATGCGGTCAAATTGCGCGCGCTGCGTAGCAAGGCGTTCATAGACGCGCTGACCTATGTCGGCCTGAAATAAAAGACCCGCGCCAACAATGAGGGCAGCGGGAATAAGCAAAAATGCCAGCACAGGAATCTTCTTTCGCGACGGTGCGCGATCTTGCTTTATTTGCTCACTCATCGCTTTACCTGCATCTTGATGGTCTGCTCAGTTGCCTTGCCATAGGGCGGCAGCATGCCACCCAATTTGCCGATGTTAAAACGGGTCTGTCGGTAGACACTTTTGGCGTGACTGAAGGTACGGAAACCATCGACACCGTGATAGGCACCCATACCGCTTGGCCCAACGCCACCAAAGGGCAACTCCTCTTGCATGATGTGCATGATGACATCGTTGATGCACACGCCCCCCGAGGTTGTCTGGCTGAGTACCGCCTGCTCTTCTTGTTTATTGTGGCCAAAGTAATACGCTGCGAGCGGGCGCGGATGGGCATTGACGTAATGAATGGTTTCGGCGAAATCTTTGTAAGTCAGTATCGGCAGCAATGGGCCAAAAAGCTCTTCTTCCATCACCTGCATGTCATCGTGCGGATTGATAATCAAGGTGGGGGGAATTTTTCGTTGATCCTTGTGCGCGTCAAAATCCTCACCAGCAGGATTGACGCTCATTATTCTGACGCCGCGCTGCGTTGCCTCCTGCAAATACCCGGTCAGGCGCTGATAGTGGCGTTCATTCACAATGGCGGTGTATTCGGGGTTCTGCAACATCGTGGGGTACATGGCCCCCACAACTTTCTGTACAGTGCTGATAACAGTTTCCAGCAATTCTTCTGGTACCAACAGATAGTCCGGCGCCAGGCAGATCTGACCGGCGTTTAAGGTTTTTCCAAGCATCACGCGCTCAATGCTTTGCTCGATATTGGCAGTGCGCGAAATAATCACGGGCGATTTGCCACCTAACTCCAGTGTGACCGGGACCAGATTGCGCGCCGCGGCAGCCATGATGTGTCGGGCAACAGAGGTAGCACCGGTAAACAACAAATGATCAAACGGCAAGGCTGAAAAAGCTTGTCCGACGTCTGGGCCACCGGTAAACAACGCTACCTCGTTGGCGTCCCAGGCGTTGCTGACCATCTCGCTCATGACGTCAGATGTTGCCGGTGTAAACTCCGAGGGTTTGATCATCACGCGGTTTCCGGCAGCCAGTATGCCTGCCAAGGGACCGAAGGTCAGATTCACCGGGAAATTCCACGGGGAAATGACACCAACAATACCCAGCGGCTGATACTCAATATGTGAACGTCCTCCCAACAAATTGAACGGGAATGAACTGGGGCGACGTTGTGGTTTCATCCAGCTTTTGAGATGTTTACGCGCATGTTTCAGCGGTGTCAGTGAAGCGGCGATATCCGTCAGCAGGGTTACCTGACGTGAGCGACAACTGAAATCACTATTTAATGCCTCGACCAGTTTGTCCTGATATTTGAGCAGCACGTCGATGCCGCGATCAATGCGATCGATGCGGAGTTTGGCGCTGACTTCGCCTTGCTGCAGATAGTCCTGACGCTGGGCATCCAATCTGGCACGTAAACTTGCTTCAATCTCAGTGGTGATATTAGTCATGACAATTTACCTGTGTGTGATCTTCAAGTGCTGCTAGGCCGCTCAGTTGTTCAGCGCGCGCAACTCCTCATAAACGATGGGAATCAAGTCGCTTGCCGTCCAGGACGGTACTTTTCCCCAACGCTCATCAAGATGCGCAGTGGGGGCGGCAACCATGGTTTGTTCCAGTGTTAAACCTTGCGCCACAAGTGCAGCGACACGCTCACGGATATCGTAAAGCAGCGCCAGCACTTCCTGCATGCCGGCGCGATTGCTGACCCCACTGCCATGGCCGGGGATCACCTTGGTGTCCGGACCTGCCAACTCGATTGCCAACTCCATCGCAGCAATCATGCCCAGAAAACTGCCACCGTTGTAGACATCGATAATGGGATACATATTAGTGCGGAACACATCGCCAAGATGCATCACATCAGAGCCTAGAAAATGCACAAAACTGTCGCCATCCGTATGCGCAGGCGGAGCGATAAACACACGCACCTCCTCACCATTCAGATGAAAGCTGATAGCGTCACTGTAAGTTATGACAGGAAGCGCACCCGGTGGCGGTTGAGGAAACGTGATGCCGCCACGGCGCGGTATGCGCAATTCAGTCAGCATACGCACACGCACATCGTCATGCGCCAGGATGGTGACACCGTAAGCTGCCAGGTTATTGTTGCCACCAATATGATCAGGGTGAACATGGGTATTCACCAAAAACCTGATGTCGGCATCGCTGATAGAACGCACAGCCACCAGCAAATTTTCTGTATCCCTGTCGTATCGGTCGTCAATCAGCAACACACCATCAGGGCCTGAAAACACACCGATATTGCCATCGGTATCCGGGGCTTCCAGCATGTGTACATTGCCTGCCACATGCGTGACTTTAAAGAAGTTATCAGCCACTTGTGCCGACACAACTCCTGACATCAACAGCGTTGCTGCGATCATTATTTTTTTTATCAATTGAGCCATGGTCAATCCCAACCTCGTTGTTGATTATTTTTCAGGCGTGTGCAAGATTGCGGCCTCTGATCTGTACCCATTGATCCATTTTTATAAGGACATGCACATGCGTTTTATTCAGAACAATATCAAGTGGATCATGCTGGCTGGCGGTGCACTGACATGCACGATGGCACTGGCCATCGTGGCACCAGAACTCGCACTGCAGCGCAGCTTCGGGGCGACACTGCAAGGCCCTCTGGCGGACGTGGTTGTACGCAGCTGGGGCATGCTGATTACCCTCGTGGGTGCCATGCTGATATATGCCGCGTTCCGGCCCGTGCATCGCACACTGGTGCTGCTGGTAGCAGCAGTGAGCAAAGCCATGCTGCTGATACTGATTGCGGGGCCGGGGCGCGAATTTGCCGGGACCGCCATGCCGGTCATTGTGGCCGATGGGCTGATGGTGCTGATATTTTTGGTGTATCTGTTGAGCGTCAGCGCGCGCCAGCATAGCGCTCCTTCCGATTCCGTCTGAACAATGGCTTGAGCAGCAGTTTGTATAGAAGCACACAAAACAGGAGTACAGCGAACAGCCCACCCAAGGCCATTGCCAGTAAGGTCATGCCATATTTATCGAGTATTTTTTGTGTAGAAGCGTCGGCAATCATTCTTTCACCAGAATAGCCTGGCGGCATCGGCAATACGCCATTTTGCGCAGCAAAACGGTCATAATCTTCCAGCATCCGGGCGACGCGAGCGGGTTGCTCGGCGCTCAGATCCCGGGTTTCGCCTGGATCTACAACAACATTGTGCAGACGCCAGATACCGTCACCATATTGATCCAGATTGCGCACCAGTTTGTAATCGCCCTTGAACACGGCAGATTGCCCGGAAGCTTCAAGTGCAACGGCGTCGTCTGGCCCATACATGGCGGGAGCTCTACCCTGCAACACGTCGAGCAAACTGCGGCCGCTGAATGCCGGACCGCTGGCCAGCGCACGCGTACCGGTCAGATCGAGAATGGTGGGGGCCAGGTCGGTAATAAAACTGAACGGATGCAGCACACCTGATGCTGGAATGCCCGGTCCTGACATGATCAAGGGCACCCGTGTGCCACCTTCGCTGGCGTGAAATTTGAATAATGAACCCGCTGCGCTGCCGGCAATTGCCCACTCCGGGCCAATGGAGGCGTATGAGCCGCGCTCTCCCAGCGTCGCGACATCCTGTGAATACCCCTCAAGTTGCAGCCAGAGTCTGAATCCGGCATCAGCCGTTGGATGGTTATGTTCAGGCCCGTTGTCTGACAGCACCAGAAAAACCGTGTTGTCGTAGGCGCCTGTGTCTTTGAGATGATCAATCATACGCCCAAGATGAAAATCCATGGCTTCGAGCATGCCAGCATTGATCTGCATACTGCGGATACTGCGTTCGCGCTCGCGATTTGAGAGATCTTCCCACTTGCGCAATCTTTCTGGAACCGGTCCCAGCTCGGCGTCGGCCGGCAGCAAACCGCGTGCAATAGCAGCCTCATGTCGGCGCTGACGTTGCACTTCCCAACCGGCATCATAAACGCCGTTGTAGCGCTCAATGTATTCACGTGGTGCCTGAACAGGAATATGGATAGCCTGAAAACCAATATAGGAAAAAAATGGCTGGCCCGTCGCTGTCTGTTCAATAAACTCAATCATCTTGTCGACCAGAAACTCGGATGAATAGAAGTCATCGGGTAAGGTGCCACGCTGCCCATCTTCGAACCAGTCGGCCTGATCATATTGCGGCAGATAGGTGCGCTGCGACCAGTTGTCGGCGCCGGACGCGTCCAGAATGAAGCTGCGGTCAAACCCGCGCGCGACGGGCAGACTTTCCGGGGAATGCCCCAGATGCCATTTGCCAGTAATGTAGCTGGCATACCCTGACTGTTTCAGATGTTCTGCAAGCGTTGGTACATCGCTGGCCAGTTCACCTTTGTAAGCGGGATGCTCAGCCTGCTCAGGGGGCCTGAGATGATCCAGTGTCGCTACGCCCGCACGATGGCTGGGCACACCGGTCATCAGCATGGCGCGTGACGGCGCGCAGGTCGGGGCCGAATGAAAATTGCTGAACATCACGCCGGACGCTGCCAGGCGGTCAATATTCGGCGTACTGATTTCACTGCCATAAACGCCCAGATCGGTAAATCCCGCATCGTCGATGAGAATCACCACAATATTTGGCTGCGCGGCGACGGCTGGCAGCGCCATCATCAGTGATACCAGTGAGATCAGAAAGTGTTTACGCATCGCGCGCGCACCTGAACCCAACATGCATCAACGAGCTGTCTGGCGAGGAGTGACTGCGTGAAGACACCCGGTAACCGTGGCAGACTGCGGCCTCACACAAGAATGAACCCCCACGTTGCACCTTGGTAGCGCCTTGTTCAGGTGCGTCGCTGGCGCTGCTTCGACCGACATAACTGCCATGCCAATCGGACGTCCATTCCCAGACGTTACCGGCCATATCGCTGAGTCCGGCAGGTGACAGTCCAAAGTGGCCGACAGGTGAGGTGGTTGCGAATCCGTCCTCCAAGGTATTGATAATCGGGAAGGTGCCGTTCCAGGTATTGGCTTGCCAGACCTGTGCAAGAAAGTCGCCTTCCTTGAGCAATTTGTCGCCAAAGGCGTAACTGACATCACCCTCGTGGCCGCTGCGGGCTGCGAACTCCCACTCCACTTCATTGGGTAATCGTTTATTGCGCGCTCCACAATATGCCTGCGCATCATCCCACGACACTTGTGTGACCGGATGATCGGCTGGGGCAGCGCTACTGTCTGGTCCTAATGGAAATTGCCAGTTTGCGCCAGGCTGCAAGAACCAGCGGCCGGTGCCAAACTGCATTACAGCCGCATCACCAAATTGTTCTGCGGTAGTAACGTATCCGGTTTCTTTCACAAAATCTGCAAATGCCGCCACGGTAACCGGTGTGCGATCCATCAGGAAATCAGGCAGCTGTACGCGAAACACCGGGCGCTCATCGTCCATACCTTGCTCTGAGCCAATCGGCGACTCGCCGCCAGGGATCAGCACCATATCAGATGGAATTTCATCCGCTGAACACAAAACACCCGTTGCCATCAGGGGAATGACCAATGACCAAGCGCGCACAGCAGACAAAGCAGTCACAGGCGTTTCCTCACTAAAATTCGCATGATATTATCCAGAAGTATAATAACCACCCCGGCACTTGTCTACTGGGCACAAAATCATATCAGGGAATGGCGTTATGACGATCAAACGATGGGTACGTACGCGTGGTCTGGCTTTCCTCACCAGCCCTCTGTATCGCGATCTACGCCGTAGCAAAGCTGTATTGTTGCGGCGACTGCGCGGTCAGCAAGCTGTTGTACACTACTTTCATCAGGTGGACGATCCCTATTCCGATCTTGCCGTGCGTGCCCTGCCTCACCTTGCGGCTACTTATGCAATCAAGATTGTTCCGCATCTGGTGCCAGCACCCGATGCAGGAGCCGCACCGGAACCGCAGCGCCTGAGGGACTGGTCTTTACGTGACGCTGCTGATCTGGCCAATGCACTCAAATTGACGCCGCCGCCCTGGCGGCATGCGCCCTCGTCCGATGCACTTGGTCAGGCACAGGCGGCCTTGGCCGGGATCAGTGACGTTGTTGAATTTGCTGAGACTGCCGCCAAGATTCGGCACGCATTCAGCGTCCTTGATGAACTTGGCTTCAAAGAACTGGGCATCGCATCTACCGGATATGCCGCAGCAGCGCTGAACGATGGCAAAGCCTTGCGCGCTATGCTGGGGCACTATCTGGGCGGCATGTTCTACTTTGAAGGCGAATGGTACTGGGGTCTGGATCGCCTGCCTTATCTGGAGCAGCGCTTGCAACCCTTGGCACAGCATAGCCAAGTCACACCATTTGTACCCAGACTCGAAACCTCAGTGGTGTCTGTGGCTAAACCCGATATTCAGGCACAGGTTCAAACGCCGCTTACTGCATCGTCAGGACCTCAGCGCCCGATTCTGGATTTGTATTTCTCGTTTCGCAGCCCCTATAGCTGGATCGTATTGCCGCGGGTTATTGCCCTGGCAAATGCATACCATGCCCATCTCAGACTGCGGTTTGTGCTGCCCATGGTGATGCGCGGGCTGCCCATTCCTGATGCCAAACGCTTTTACATTGTCAGCGATACCAAACGAGAGGCAGAGCGCGTAGGCCTGCCGTTTGGCATGATTGCCGATCCTGTTGGTAAACCGACTGAGCGGGGGCTGGCAGTACTGCATCATGCCATCCAACACAACAAAGGCGAAGCCTTTGCCGTGTCGTTTATGCGCGGTGTATTTGCAGAAGGTATTAACGCGCGCAGTGACTCGGGTTTGCTCAAGTTGTGTAAACGCGCGGGTATCAGTGAGGCACACATGCATGCCGCACTGGCTGATCCCGGCTGGCGCGCAGTAGCCGAGGCTAACCGGGAGGAAATGTTTACACTGGGTATCTGGGGAGTGCCCGCCTTCAGAGTCAATGAAGGCAGCGCACATTGGGGACAAGACCGGTTATGGTTGCTGGAGGAACAACTCAAGCAAGCAACGATGCCAGTACCCGACGCTCGCCCGTAAACGGTTTGCGACCATGCATCACCACTGAGTT
The DNA here is from genome assembly GCA_030696315.1 of Pseudohongiella sp. Lineage (GTDB taxonomy): Bacteria > Pseudomonadota > Gammaproteobacteria > Pseudomonadales > Pseudohongiellaceae > Pseudohongiella. Next base: position 74,945 of record JAUYSM010000078.1, read on the forward strand.
ATCCACCCACGCCACATCGCCGGCTTGCCAGGCCATGTCAAACGACAGGTCTTCGGCAAGTTTGATCACAATGGCCATGGCGTGCGGATCAATCACACTGCCATCACCAAAACAAATTGATTTCTGTGCGACATTGCGCTTGTCCTGCCAGCCTTGAAAGGCAGCGATCAACTGATTAAAAAACACACGACGGCCATCATCCAGCGTGCGCACCGCAGGCAGTACCGGTGTGGTCACGCGCAGATTGTCTTCCGGCAACCATTGCCATTGATATCCGAGGCTCTGCAGCTTCGACTCTGCAGCCGCCTTATCAGGCGCATTCAGCGTGCTGCGCCAGCTGCGCCCCTGCCCGGACTGCAGATCCTCTTGATCAGGCATGGTATTGGTGTATCTGACACCTTTATCTTCGCAGGCTTTCACAAATTCCGGCAGCACTGCTTCAATCTGATTCAGTAACACGTCCGAGCGGCACAGCGGTGTAGCGCCACCCGTGATAGCAGGCAGTTCACAAAAGAAAAACAGGGCAGATGGATAAATGGGGGTTTGCGCCATTTCATGATGCAGATAGATGGCGATATTGGCGGGCGCTTCGTTGGCGGTAAACACGCGCTCCGTGCGGTTGCGTCTGACGGCATTCGACAATGAATCGGTGTACGTAAAATTTTTTAAACCAAAATGCTGGATAAAGGCATCAAAGTCCAAGTCAGACACTACCGGGAATCCGCGAAACAGAATAGCACCGTGCTCTGACAGTTCACGCTTCAGTTTGTCCAGATTCGCCTGAACCCAGGCCGCCACCGCACCCGGATCAGTTTCGCTGTTTGCGGACATCGCGTAAATGAGCGGAAACGGCTGCGGGTGAAACTGTTGTCCGTCGACTGCGAGCGAGTCGATGGACAGTGCGGTATTGTTACTTGCTGTACTCACGTTCACCTCAGTCATAAATGGGATAAAACTTGCCAAAGGCCAACTCACAGAACACGCCGGGATCATTAAATCGTCGATTCCGATTCAAGCCGGTGATTGCTGCCATGTCGTCACTGCTGAGCACAAAATCAAACACTGACAGATTTTCTGGCAGACGTTCAATCCGCGAGGTTTTGGGAATCACCGACGTCCCGCGTTGCACCCCCCAACGCAAGACCACTTGCGCGGGCGTGCGTTGTACGCGCTTGGCAATCTCGCGCACCACCGGCTCGTTTAACACAGAATCCTGATCGTTAGCCATTGACAGTTCAATGTAAGAACCTGCGCCCAGTGGTGAAAACGCAGTCACTGCGATGTCATAACTTTGCGCCAGACGTATCAGTCGCTCCTGTGTAAGATAGGGGTGCGATTCGATCTGTAACATCGCCGGCTTGATGACGGCGTAAACCATCAAATCATGCAGCAGTGCGCTGTTGTAATTACACACCCCGATATTGCGCACCAATCCTGCCTGAACCAGACCTTCCATGCCACGCCAGGTATCCGACAAGCGGACCGGCTCAACTTCCATGGTGGGCGACTGTGCTTTTGGATCAAATATCCACTCAGGAGGATAACGTTCGGCGATCGGCACATACTTCAGCGAGATCGGAAAATGTACCAGGTACAGATCCAGGTAATCGACGCCCAGATCCGACATGGATTTTTCACATGCTTCACGCACATGTTGCGGGTGGTGGAAGCTGTTCCATAATTTGGACGTAATCCACAAATCCTGACGCGTGCACAGACCATCCGCCAGTGCGCGGCGGATACCTTCACCGGCTTCTTTTTCGTTTCCGTAGTCGGCCGCACTGTCCAGATGACGGTAGCCCGCTGCAATCGCCTTGTACACTCGGTCAGCTGTATCGTTTTTTGCTATTTTCCAAAGCCCAAAACCCACGGCTGGCATTGGATACTGTTTCACTTGAATGCTGTTCATACCTTACCGCCTTCCAATAGATGTTCCAGTTGCTGCGCTTGCAAAAAGCTGTCGATACTCACTACCTGCCCGCTGCGCAGCGATTCTTGCGCTGCGCTGGCTACAATCATGGACCACAATCCTTGCTGCACGCTGGCACAATCGACTTGCTTACCCTCCAACTGATCCATCAGCGCGATGTGCTCATAATAGGTCGCGCCATGATGCCCACTTTGTTCAATCAGTTTGGGATACGATAATTCTGTGCTGCGTGAAGCACCGTTTTCGCCCAGCTCAACTTTTATGGAGGCTTTTGTTGGCAGCTGCGCATGAAAGTCAAAACGCTCATGTGTCAATAGTCGACCTTGATCACCCACCACAATCAGCTCTTCTGAAAAATCGGGACAAAACATATTCAGTGTAAAGCTGGCACGGACACCATTGGCATAATCAATACTGACAAAAGCATGATCATCGATGTCAGACGCAACACCCTCTTTCTGGAAATCCAGAAAGTTCACTGCGCGCCCACCACTGGCATAAACCCGCACGGCTCTTGAATCCGCCATCAGATTGATCAGATCAAAGTAGTGGCAGCATTTTTCGACCAGCGTACCGCCGGTGTTGCGATTGAATTTATTCCACTGCCCCACTTTGTCCAGGAATGGCGGACGGAATTCACTCATGCTGATGGTGTGAATCTGCCCCAGGCTGTCCCGGTTTTTTACCTCGTAAAAGGCCTCCTGATATTGGGCTTTATAGCGGTACTGCAACCCAATCTGCACAAAAGCAGTGTGCTGTTGCGCCGCCTCCACGATAGCAATCGCATCCGCCAGAGTGGTTGCCATCGGCTTCTCTAAAAAGATGGGTTTACCACTGCTCAATGCTGTTTTCAGCACCTCAAAGTGTGTGAAATTGGGTGTGCAGATCATCAGTACATCCGCATCAGGGTCATTGCAGGCAGATTCAAGATCCGCATAACGCCGCAAAGGGTCGCTGCTCACCAAACGGTACGTGGCCTCCGCGGCATCCATACTTTCGGGCTGTTGATCATAAATACCCAGTACCCGGGCTCGGCCCAACAAAGCAGCCACACGCATATGTTCCTGGCCCATGGTACCGGTACCAATGACCACCAGATTATGGCGGGGAGCTTCTTGCTTGTAGAGATAGCGGTCTGCGTCGGTAATATGCCGTTGGTTGATGGAGTTTTCAAAAAATCTCAAACGTGGTTTTGTCATTTGTTTACCGCGCAAACACAGGCCATGCCTGCTTTATCCAAATCAGAATATTGACAACAAATAGCGACCCGATCAGTGGCCAGAACGCCGCACTAAGCCCTCCAACCAAACCGATGGGCGAGAACAGCAGATACAAGGCAATCACACAGGACATCAAGGTGACCGCGCACGGTATCGCAAAACGCCAGGGCGTCAGATCCAGCAATCGCCGCGGTTGATACGACCAGTCTTCAGCCCGCGGACGCGCCCATCCAAATGCCAGCATGATGGCGACTTCAATCACAAACAGTATGGCGTACACATGCAGGAAATGAATAGTCACATCCTCATCAAATACAAACCGCAGCAAGCCGTAAGCGATGACATGGAAAATGATGGCGACCTTGGCGCCCAGCGCGGGAACTTTGGTAGTAAACAAACCAACAATGACCACCGCAATCACCGGGATGTTGTAAAACCCGGTAAACATTCGAATCAACTGCCACAGCCCCTCGGGGGCATACTGCAGCAAGGGCGCTACCGCAAAAGAAAACAGCGCTATCACGACGCTGGCGATTTTTGCCACACGCAACATGGTCTGGTCATCGATAGGTTTCTTCTTCAACGGCGCGTAAACATCGAGACAAAACAGCGTGGCAGCACTGTTTAACAGTGAATTAAACGAACTGAACACCGCGCCCAGCAACACCGCGAGGAAAAATCCGGAGGCATACACCGGCAACACATCTCGCACCAGCCGGGGATACGCCAGATCAATCGAACTCAGACCCGGGCCGTACAAATGAAACGCAATGACACCGGGGATCATCATCATAAACGGCACCATGACTTTGAAGAACCCGGTAAACAGCACGCCTTTTTGCCCTTCGGCCAGATTTTTTGCTGCCAGCGTGCGCTGAATCACATATTGATTGGTGCACCAATAAAACAGGTTGGCCAGGATCATGCCCGTGAACAAGGTGCCAAACGGCGTCGGGTCCGCTGGTCCACCAATGGCGTTAAGTTTTTCGGTATGCGTGCTGGTGATAATCGACAGGCCATCACTGACACTGCCGTCTCCCAGCGCGGACAAGCCCAGCACCGGCACCGCAATACCAATAATCAGCAGCCCGATACCATTCAAGGTGTCAGAAATGGCCACAGCCTTCAGGCCGCCAAACACGGCGTACAGACTGCCAATAAAACCAATTGTGATAATGGTCATCCACAGCGCCTGACTGTAAGTGACACCTAACAAGCCTGGGACATCAAACAGCTGCAGCACAGCAATCGAGCCGGCATACAAGACAGAGGGGATGGTAACCAAGCCGTAGCCGACCATAAACAAAATGACTGACAGTCGTCGCACACCATCATCAAAGCGCTTGTTCAGAAACTCCGGCAGGGTGCTGAATGCACCCGCCAGATAACGCGGCAGGAAAATGAAGGCCATACAAATGGTGGCAAATGCCGCAGTCACTTCCCACGCCATGCTGCTTAAATTAAACCCGTATGCCGAACCATTGAGTCCGATCAACTGTTCAGCAGACAGGTTGGTGAGCAGCATCGAGCCTGCAATAAAAATGGCACTCAAGCCACGGCCGGCCAAAAAATAGCCATCCTGGGTGCTGACGTCGCCGCGGGTTTTTCGGTAGGAGATCCAGGCTACCAGTGCCATAAAAAACGCACAACTCAGCAGGGTTGTTAACAGATCACTGGTTTCCACGAGTCACTCTGATGTTGTTGATTTAAAACTCTGGTCGCAGAGATAACCGATTCGGCACCCCGGGTCAAACTCAATTCTTCAAAACGCGCCTGACGTCATGCAATTGCCCACCGGGCTGCAATGGTTTATTGTCCACGGCAGTTTCAGATGGCCATTCAGACCAATAATTAGGAATAAACCATGGATTCACTTCTGGCCATTGCGCCGTCCGCGCTGGCGCTGATACTTGCGTTCACCACCCGTCGCGTCATCCTGTCCCTACTCAGTGCCGTTGTGCTTGGTTACGCCATCATCAACCAATATCACCCGCTGGATACTGCCGTTGCCGTGTTTAATGACGGCATCTTTCAGCAACTGGAAGGCTCCAACGCACAGATCATTATTGTGATCACGATCATCTCCGGGTTCATTTATCTGCTTGAGGCGTCAAGCACCATGCGGGCGTTTTCAGGTTTGTTGGGCACCCATGTGACCTCGCCCCTGAAAATCAAATTGAGCACGCTGTTCAGCGGTATCGTTATCTTTTTTACCGACTCAGGAAACTCGCTGATTCTTGGCCCTGTGTACCGGCCGGTGTACGACAAATTAAAAATCTGTCGCGAAAAACTCGCCTATATTGTGGATTCAACCTCCTCGCCGGTCTGCGTGTTGATACCTATCATCAGTTGGGGCGCCTATACCATGGGCTTGATGGAGAGTTCGTACGCAGCGGAAGGCATTGTCAAAGACGGTTTCACGGCCTTTAGGGAAGTCTGGTTTTATATGATGTATCCCTTGCTGACACTGGTGGGCGTCGCATTTGTCGCGGTGTTTAATGTCTGGCTGGGACGTATGAAACAAGTGCAACAGAAGTTTCTGGCCGGAACGCACAAATACGAAGACTCGGAAACAAAACTGCCAGAACTGAGCAGTGCACTGAAAAAGCATGGTGCTAAAGTGGTGGCTGTGGCACTTGGCACACTGTTCCTGTCGATGATCTCGCTGTTCACCTACTTTGTGTTGCAACAAGGCATGCTGACTGGCCCAGTGATACGCATATCTTTGGCGCTGTCGTATACCACCGCAACAATCGCGACCATTGTCATTTTGCATCGTCTGCAGATTTTTGACTTCAGCAGTAGTTCCAAAGCATTTTTTAATGGCATGGGCCGCATCATGCCTATTCTGTGTATTTTGATTCTGGCGTGGACACTCAGTGATGTCATGGCCTCTCTGGAAACCGGCGCGGCCATTGCAAAACTGCTTAACGCCATTAACTTTCCGGTGTGGTTGCTGGCCAGTATGATTTTCCTGATTGGCGCAGCGCTGTCGCTGGCAACCGGATCGTCATGGGGAACCTTTGCCCTGATCATTCCGGTGGCTGTCGCGATTGCCGTGGCTCTGGATACGCCGGTGATCGTTTGTATTGGCGCAGCGATCAGTGGCGGCCTGTTTGGTGATCACGCCTCACCCATCTCGGATACCACTGTGCTGTCCTCCATGTCGTGTGGTGTCAACCATATGTCACACGTAGAAACGCAATTCCCTTATGCGATCTTTAGCGCTGTGCTGACGTTTTTTGGTTTTATCCTGGCATCCATTCTGTTGCAGGCCGGTGAATCCCCCGCCTGGCTGCCCGTAACCATCATGGCGGTGCTGGCCGGATTTGCGTATTATCTCGCGTCTCGTTCCAGCCTGGGAAAACTCAATCCATGAAAACCTTGTGGTTACGCCGCGAAGACAAAGCCGGTGAATGGCGTGTCGCTCTGACACCTGACGGTGCAAAAACACTCACACAAAACGGTATCAACGTTGTGGTCGAGCGGTCTTCGCACCGCGTTTTCAGCGACCAGGAATATCTTGCAGCTGGCGCAGAGCTGAGCGATCTTGCTTGGTGGCAAGCGCCTGACGATGCCATCATCCTTGGGCTGAAAGAACTGGCTGATTCTGATACAGCGATTGCCCACACGCAGATTTATTTTTCGCACACTTTCAAAGGGCAAAGCGGTGCACAACAAGTGCTGCAACGCTATGCCAGTGGCGGCGGCGCGTTGTTTGATCTGGAGTTTTTGCAGGATGATCAAGGCCGTCGTATTGCAGCTTTTGGTTACTGGGCAGGCTTTGTCGGAGCGGCGCTCGGTATGCTGGGACTGGCACACTATCAACACTCTGACCAAGCCTTTCCGTCTGCACAACGCTTTGCCAGCCAGCAGCAATTGGTTGAGACCGTCACCACTGCGCTCGGCGGACAATCGCTTCGCGTTATGGTGATGGGCGCCTTGGGGCGTTGTGGCACAGGTGCCACCGACTTGTTACGTCAACTGGGAGCAACCGTCGACATCAGCCGCTGGGATATTGCTGAATTTAATGCGGTTGAAAAACCCATACGAGCGATTATTGAACACGATGTGTTTATCAATTGCGTCTATCTGCGCGAACCGATTCGCCCGATGATCGATCCTGGCTTGCTGGCCGATAACCAGCGCCTGAAAATCATCAGTGACGTCAGTTGCGACCCCAACAACCCCAATAACCCAATAGCGGTGTACAACGCCACCACCAGCCTGGATGCGCCATTCCGACGCGCCAACGGCAGTGATCATTGGCCCGTTTATGTACAGGCGATTGATCACTTACCGACGCTACTGCCGCGTGAAGCCTCCGAAGAATTTGCAGCGGCGCTGCTACCGCACTTGCTGGAATTTCTGACCAGTACCAAGTTGCCGCCTGTTTGGCGCAATGCCAAAAACCGGTTTATGGAAGCAAAACGGTTTTATGGCTTGAGTAACTGATCCATCCTGTTTTCTGATCTGTAACACCGGCTCAGCGCACGCTCTGTTGATTACAGAACGCGCGCTGAACGTCAGTGCTACTGCCCCAGAATTGCGCTTCTGAACGCTTCGACCGGCCCAACATTCAGTATCACATTGTTTGTATAGGGCCCAAGCACGTAAATCATGCCGGCATTGTCCACCGCCAGATAGTTTCCGCTCTGTGGGTAGAATC
>JAUYSM010000084.1 GCA_030696315.1 Pseudohongiella sp.
AAGGCCATGGCCAGACGCTCAGACAAGCGGCGGGTATTCACAAACACCAGCGTTGTGTGGTGCTGCTTGATCAATTCCACCAGGCGCTCATACAGCTCTGCCCACACTTCATTGCTCATCAGCGCAGATAAAGGCGACGAAGGCACTTCGATACGGATATCGCGTTTTCGACTGTATCCGCTATCCACAATGGCGCACGACGCGCCGGGATGATTGCCAACCAGATAATTCGCCACCATGTCGATAGGCTTTTGTGTCGCGGACAAACCGATACGCTGAAAAGGCTGTCTGGTCAGCGCCTGCAGCCGCTCAAGCGACAAGGACAAGTGCGAGCCGCGTTTGTCACCGAGCATGGCGTGAATTTCATCGATGATGACAGTTGTGACACCACGCAGCATGTTGCGACCGTGGATACTGGTCAGCAACAGATACACCGACTCCGGCGTGGTCACCAGAATATGAGGCGGATTCTTCAGCATTTTCTGGCGATCGGACTGCGGCGTATCACCAGTACGCACCGCCACACGTATGTCGGCCGGATGAGCACCTTGCATAAACAACTCATCTTCTATGCCTGCCAGCGGCAGTTGCAGGTTACGCTCGATGTCGTTGCTTAAGGCCTTCAACGGGGAAATGTACAGAATGCGGGTCACTGCCGGCAACGCAGCTTTTTGTGCCTGCCACACCAGCTCATCAATAGCGGCGTAAAACGCTGCCAGGGTTTTACCACTGCCGGTAGGGGCAGCTATCAGCGTATGTCTGCCGGCCTTGATGTTGGGCCATGCGTCCGCCTGCGCCGGGGTGGGTTGTCCCAGTGTGGATTCAAACCAGGCCCGGCTGGCCGGGTGGAAGGCGGATAGAGACATGTTTTTCCTGCCAGATCGATTACATCAACACTGCACAAATATCTGGATACTTGTACAGTATGATTATCTCAAACCCAGACCTTGTCAATTCGACTTTTTATACCTGCCAACACGCTACTCAGATCCACCAAGCAGCCGTGGACGTAGAATTGGATAGAAAAACCCGGCAATGTGATAGTCACTTCAAATGCGAGCAAACCAAAATAGAAACCTTATTTACTGAGTGGCTTAACAGCAATCGTAACCTGGCACCCATAATTGTGGTTGGTCTTGCTTTTGCTGAATCATGCGTTGGCATTGGTATTTTTGTCTCTGGCGCATTTTTGTTAATAGCAACAACTCTGTTACTTAACAACGACGTGATAGGGCTTTATCAAATTGGATTACTGGCGTTTGCGGGGGCAGTCGCTGGCGACCAAGTCGGTTTCTGGCTCGGTCATCGCACAGGTCCCGGCTTTCACCATTCACGACTTGCTCAAAAATATGCTACTCAACTCAATCGGGGTGAGCAACTTGTCCTTCGGCACGGCAGTTTTGCGGTGTTTATCGGTCGTTTCATCCCAGCGATCCGCAGCCTCGTCCCGGCGCTGCTTGGGGTCTCTGGTTTTGGCACACGCAAGTATGTAATTCTGGACATCGCGGCGTGTGTCACATGGGCGATCGCACTTTGTATTCTGACCCTGCTTGGCTCAAAAGCGCTTGGCTAATCACTGGATTGACCGACTTAAGGCAATGGCGTAATGTTGGTTGGTTAATTTTCTCCACGCTCTTGATTTTCCTATGAGAAAGATCAGCAATGAAACACTACCTGCTCGCCTTCTGGCGTGAAAACCGCAAATTTCTGCTGATTCTGGCGACCATAGTCTGTTTCAAGAGCGCTATCGCTGACCTGAACTCCATCTCCGGGCGCTCCATGCAGCCAACTCTGCTGGATGGCGACAAGGTCTGGGTTAACAAGCTTGCCTACGACCTCAAGATTCCTTTTACCGATATTACTGTGATGACGACTGGCGAGCCGAGCCATGGTGACATCGTCATCATTGATTCCTCTGCAGCGGGCAAACGCCTGGTAAAACGTATCATTGGCCTGCCGGGTGATACTGTTTATATGCGCAACAATGTCTTGATGGTCAATGACACCGTTGTGGATTTTGAGGTATTGGAAGAAAGCCGTGAAGGCGTGACCATTGAAGAGCACTTGTTTAACAGCACCTATCAGGCCATGTTGTCGCCGAGTCGAAGCAACCGCTCAACACGCAGCTATGGCCCTGCTCAAGTGCCTGACGACCACTTTTTTGTGTTGGGTGACAATCGTGATAACAGCGCTGACAGTCGCATGTACAGCTTTATCCCAAGGGATCAGATTGTTGGCCGCTCCAGCTCAGTGGTGTTTTCACTGGACAGTGAGCATAGCTTTCGACCGCGTAGCGGTCGCTTCCTGGCTGAATTGGACTAAGTCGCACTCGCGCCTGTTAAAAACTACCCGTAGCCAGTAAAATGGCGCCCTTTCATTCCGAGGACTCTACCTGTGGGTTTGCGTACCGCATTGTTTGATAAACACGTCGACGCCGGCGCCCGTATTGTCGATTTCGGCGGCTGGGATATGCCTATTCAATACGACTCCCTGATCAATGAGCATCACGCCGTGCGGCAACACGCTGGCGTGTTTGATGTTTCTCATATGACGATTGTGGATGTGAAAGGCCCGCAGGCAGAAAGCTGGCTGCGTTATCTGTTAGCCAATGACGTGGCGCGCCTGAAAGAAACTGGTCATGCCTTGTATTCGGGCATGCTGAATGAACAGGCCGGCGTCATTGATGACCTGATTGTGTATCGCATGGCCTGGGGATTCCGCCTGGTGGTCAACTGTGGCACCCGCGAAAAAGATCTGGCCTGGATGAGCAAGCAGTCTGCCGGATACGATGTAACACTGACGGAACGCCCTGAGCTGGCCATTCTGGCCGTGCAAGGCCCGGCTGCCATGCACATTGTGATGGATCTGCTAAACAGCAAAGGCGCATCTGCTGAAGCCGTACAAGTGGGAAGCTTGAAAAACTTCAGTGGTGCTGAGTTTGGCAGCTGGTTTATCGCCCGCACGGGCTACACCGGGGAAAACGGCGTGGAGATCATGCTGCCAGATAACGAAGCACCTGGTATCTGGGATGAACTGCTTGCGGCCGGCGTTAAACCCATTGGTCTGGGGGCGCGCGACACCTTGCGCCTGGAAGCCGGTATGAATCTCTACGGCCATGACATGGACGAAAGCATCTCTCCCCTCTCCGCCAATATGGGCTGGACCATCGCCTGGGAACCGGCTCATCGTGACTTCATAGGCCGCAGTGTGCTGGAAAACCAACGCGAGGCGTTTAAGCGCGGTGAACTGCCAAAGCTCTCCGGCTTGGTCATGGAAGAGCGCGGTGTATTGCGCGAAGGCCTGCGCGTGCAGTGCACGTTTTCTGATGGGTCAATCAAGGACGGTGTCATTACCAGCGGAACGTTTTCGCCCACATTGAAGCATGGCATTGCATTGGCTAGAATCCCGTCTGGTTCGCAGAATGCCGTTGTCGAAAAATGTGAAGTAGACATCCGCGGCAAACTCATCCCCGTGCGCCTGGTAAAACCGGGATTTGTACGCCTGGGCAAAAAAGTATTCGAATAAGCCACAACACTATCCACTACTAACTATAAGCACGAGGAACTCTCCGTGAGCGATTTTCCTGATGATTTGAAATATGCCGCCACCCACGAATGGCTGCGACTCGAAGAAGACGGCACTGTGACCATGGGTATCAGTGACCATGCCCAGGAACTGCTGGGTGACATCGTTTTTATTGAACTGCCGGAAGAAGGCAAAGTGGTTGATGCTAAACAGGAAATCAGCGTGGTTGAGTCTGTAAAAGCAGCCTCTGATATCTACGCGCCGATCTCTGGTGAAATTATTGCTGTTAACGAAGATCTGGCCGATGCGCCGGAAACCGTCAACACCGCACCCTATACCGATGGCTGGATCTGCCGCATCCTGCCAAGCAATCCCGCTGAACTCGAAGAGCTGCTGGACGCAGATACCTACGCTGGAATGTGTGAATGAATATAAATACGCCCCTGCGATCCCTGCAAGAATCTGAATCGTTTATCGGCCGCCATATCGGACCTGATGATCATGATACGCAGGCCATGCTGGCCGAACTGGGTTACGACTCATTGAGTGATCTGATCCGCGCCACCGTGCCGGACGTGATTGCGTTGAACCGCCCACTGGCGCTCGCTGCCCCAAGCAGTGAGCAAGAGGCATTGGATCGCCTGAAACAACTGGCTCTGCAGAACAAACTTCACCGTTCACTGATTGGGCTGGGGTATTACGAGACCGTCACGCCACCGGTGATTCTGCGTAATGTGCTGGAGAACCCGGGTTGGTACACGGCTTACACGCCTTATCAGCCGGAGATTTCGCAGGGGCGTCTTGAAACGCTGCTGGCATACCAGCAAATGGTGTTGGATTTGACCGGCATGCAACTGGCGAACGCCTCGTTGCTGGATGAATCCACCGCAGCCGCTGAAGCAATGGCTCTGGCCAAACGCGTCAGCAAAAGCAAATCCAATACGTTTTACATCGACGAAGGCACCTTGCCGCAAACCGTCGATGTGATCCGCACCCGTGCCGAGTGTTTTGGTTTTGACATTATTGTTGGCCCCGCTGCCGATGCCGCCAACCATGATGTGTTTGGTGCCATATTCCAGTACCCGGATCGTAACGGCGTTGTGACTGATCTTGGCGATGTGATTGCAGCACTGCAGGCAAAAAATGCTATCGCGTGTGTCGCCGCTGACCTGATGAGTCTGGCACTGCTGAAGTCGCCCGGCGAAATGGGCGCAGATGTTGTTGTAGGCAACACGCAACGCTTTGGTGTGCCTATGGGTTTTGGTGGCCCACACGCCGCCTATTTCGCAACAAAAGACGAATACAAACGTGCGGTGCCGGGCCGCATCATTGGTGTATCGGTTGATGCGCGCGGCAAACAAGCTTTCCGCATGTCGCTGCAGACTCGCGAACAACATATCCGTCGCGAAAAAGCCAACAGCAACATCTGCACAGCGCAGGTTCTGCTCGCCAATATTGCGGCCATGTATGCGATGTACCACGGCCCGGAAGGCGTGCGCAAAATTGCCTTGCGCATTCATCGTCTCGCCCGCGTTCTGGCTGCCGGTCTCACTCAAAAAGGCATCAAAACCAACACCGCCTTTTTTGACACACTGACTTTCGCAGTGACAGGCGCACAACGTGAAGCCGTGCTGCAACGCGCCGCGCAACAGAGTTATAACCTGCGCACCACAGATGCCGCGACACTGGGCATCAGTCTGGATGAATGCTCCAGTGCTGCTGAGGTCGAAACGCTCTGGCAGATTGTGCTAGGTGCTGATGCTTCAGGACTGAACGTTGAAGCGATTGATGCGGCGCTGGCTGATGACGCTGGCATCCCTGCTGCACTGCAGCGCAGCTCTGAATACATGACTCACGCGGTGTTTAATCGGTATCACAACGAAACCGACATGCTGCGTTATCTGAAACGCCTTGAGAATCGTGACCTGTCGCTTGCCCATGCCATGATTCCGCTGGGTTCTTGCACCATGAAGCTCAATGCCACGGCAGAAATGCTACCCATTACCTGGCCGGAATTCAGCAAGCCGCATCCGTTTGTGCCGCGCGAACAGGTGACGGGTTATCTGCAGATGATTCGTGAACTGGAAGATATGCTGGCAGAAATCTGCGGTTTTGATGCCGTCAGCATGCAGCCAAACTCCGGTGCTCAGGGTGAATATGCCGGCCTGCTGGCGATTCGCAATTACCTGAACAGCATTGGTCAGACGCAGCGCAATGTGTGCCTGATCCCAAGCTCAGCTCATGGAACCAATCCGGCCAGCGCACAAATGCTGAGCATGAAAGTGGTGGTGGTTGCCTGTGACGACAAAGGCAACATTGACGTGGGCGACCTCAAAGTCAAAGTCGAGCAGCACAAAGACAATCTCGCAGCATTGATGATCACATACCCGTCCACCCACGGTGTATTTGAAGAAGCGGTCAAAGATATCTGCCAGCTGATTCATGATAACGGCGGCCAGGTATATATGGACGGCGCCAATCTTAATGCTCAGGTGGGTGTGTCACGCCCCGGCGATATTGGTGCCGACGTATCACACGTCAACCTGCACAAAACGTTTTGTATTCCGCATGGTGGCGGCGGTCCCGGCATGGGCCCTATCGGCATCAAAAAGCACCTGGCACCCTTTGTGGCCAATCACTCGGTTGTCAAACTCGATGGCCCCAATGCTGACAGTGGCGCGGTATCAGCCGCACCGTGGGGCAGCGCCAGCATTCTGCCAATTTCATGGATGTATATTTCCATGATGGGCGCATCGGGCTTATTAAAATCGACGCAGGTTGCCATTTTGAGCGCCAACTACATTGCACAACGCCTGCAAGGCCACTACCCGGTGTTGTATACCGGCAAAAATGGCCGGGTAGCGCATGAGTGCATTATTGACCTGCGCCCCTTAAAAGCTGCCAGTGGTATTACGGAAGAAGATGTGGCCAAGCGTTTGATGGATTATGGTTTCCATGCGCCGACCATGTCATTTCCAGTACCGGGTACACTGATGATCGAGCCGACTGAAAGCGAACCTCGTGCCGAGCTGGATCGCTTTATCGAAGCCATGATTTGTATCCGTCATGAAATTGCACGTGTAGAGTCGGGCGACTTGCATGCCGAAAACAACATGCTCAAGCATGCCCCACATACGCTGGCCGATATCATGGACGAAAGCTGGGACAGACCTTACAGCAAAAATGAAGCTGCCTTCCCGGTAGCCTCATTGCGCGACAACAAGTTCTGGCCAACGGTCAATCGTATCGACAACGTATACGGTGACCGTAATCTGTTCTGCGCCTGTCCTGCGATTGAAAGCTACACCTGAGCAGGCTTGTAACTGACACCCGGTTGGCAGCCTAACATCAGGTTGCCAACCCGGTTACTTCACATAAACGCCTCGGGCGCTTTGGCTTTACCTCGTGCAGCCTCTTTGCTGACCAACCCTGATTGCACCAGCTGCTGCAAATGCTGATCCAGTGTGCGCATACCCACATTGGCACCTGTCTGAATGGCAGAATACATCTGAGCCACTTTATCTTCCCGAATCAGGTTTCTGATCGCCGGGGTTCCCAACATGATTTCGTGTGCAGCAACCCGACCCCCGCCGGTTTTTTTCAGCAGCGCCTGAGAGATAACTGCCTGCAGGGACTCCGACAACATAGACCGAACCATGGCCTTTTCGGCAGCAGGAAATACGTCAACCACTCGGTCAATCGTTTTGGCCGCTGACGTGGTATGCAGTGTTGCAAAAACCAGGTGACCCGTTTCAGCGGCGGTTAACGCCAGGCGAATAGTTTCCAGATCACGCAACTCACCTACCAGAATGATGTCCGGGTCTTCACGCAAGGCGGAACGCAACGCCTCATTAAACCCCATTGTATCCCTGTGCACTTCTCGCTGATTCACCAGGCATTTTTTGCTCTGGTGCACAAACTCAATGGGGTCCTCAATGGTCAGAATGTGCTCGTAACGGGTATTGTTGATGAAGTCGATCATGGCAGCGAGGGTTGTACTTTTACCCGAGCCCGTGGGGCCAGTGACAACAATCAGACCACGAGGAAAACCACATATTTGCTCAAAAATTTTACCCATGCCCAGCTTGTCCATGGTCAAGACGTCAGCCGGAATGGTTCGGAATACCGCGGCAGCACCACGGTTCTGATTAAATGCATTGACCCGGAAGCGCGCAAGATCCGGGACTTCGAAGGAGAAATCCGTCTCCATAAATTCTTCGTAGTCCTTGCGTTGTTTGTCGGTCATGATGTCGTAGATCAGGCCGTGGACCGTTTTGTGGTCCATCAACGGTAAATCGATTCTGCGCATGTCTCCATCAACCCGAATCATGGGTGGCATGCCGGCGGTCAAATGCAAATCCGATGCGCCGCTTTTGACGGCAAATGTCAGCAGTTTAGTGATATCCATTGTTTATCTCTGAAAGTGGCCCTTTGTAACGGTACTGAACACAATAAAGCCAAGGCCTTGGTACGGCAAGCTCGTTTTATCAACGCGCCAACATGCTACTATCATGGCCGTTATCATCCAGTTGTGACATTTGAATGAGCATCAACAGCATCGCTTCAAACTATCATCAGTTGCTTGCCTCGATACGTGAACAGGAGCGTTTATATCAGCGTGTTACCGGCAGCGTGAAACTGCTCGCGGTCAGTAAAACGCATGGCCCCGCCATGGTTCGCGAGGCATGGAGCGCCGGCGCACGTGATTTTGGTGAGAACTACGTTCAGGAAGCCTTGGCAAAAATTGCCGAGCTATCTGCCCCGCAATCATCGACACCAGGCATCATCTGGCACTTTATCGGCCCCATTCAATCCAATAAAACCAGAGACATTGCTGCGCATTTTGCCTGGGTGCACAGTGTTGACCGACTCAAAATCATCCAGCGCCTGCAGGATCAACGACCGGTGGAGCTGGCTCCCTTAAACGTGTGTATCCAGATCAATCTGTCCAATGAAGACACCAAATCCGGTGTCGATCTGCAGCAGGCGCGTGATCTGTGTGCGGCCGTTGCACACATGGACAGGCTGTGTCTGCGGGGATTGATGGCGATCCCGGCGCCGTGTGCTGACCATCAGTTACAGCGGGACGCGTTCAGACCGCTGGCGGATCTGTTCCGCGAGATGCAAACGCTTTATCCGCGCATGGATACACTCTCGATGGGCATGAGTGATGACTATGCCGCTGCGATTGCAGAAGGCTCTACCATGATCAGAATTGGAACCGGGATTTTCGGCAAACGCGAATATGCAGGAGAACAATCATGAAAAAACTGATCCCCACCGTCATTATCATGCTGCTGATTGCAGTGTTATCTGCCAATGGCATTACGCCGTCTTACATTATCAGCGCGCCCGGCGTGGCATCTGGTATGGGTGCAAAACTGCTGTGCAGCGCACGCTATGTCAGCGGCTTTTCGCAGCAGCTAGCGTTTGCAGATCTTGTGCAGTACTCAAGCATTCTCGAGCGCCTTGACGTGCAATATAACGATGAAGCACGCACTGTCAGCACCTCGTTTTTTGGGATGGCCCCCACCACTGCGACTTACGTCGAAGGTCTGGGCTGCGCCAACGACTATGCAGGCTATACGCAGCGCAGTGAGCTGAATCATCCGCCGCTGCCCGTTTTCACCAGCCGCTGGCCGCATGGCACCCGGGTGGAGAGCATCAATCCATCCATTCAATCACTCACGGATGCCCTGGTAGCTCAGGACAACAGCGCCGGGCTTGATACCCGCGCCTTGCTGGTTGTGCATAAGGGCAACATCGTTGCAGAGTCTTACGCACAAGGCGCCTCTGCTGAGACACCATTGCTGGGCTGGTCTATGGCCAAAAGCCTGACCTCAGTCATGATTGGCAATCTGGAATATCGCGGTCTGTTAAGCGCCGACGACACTGCCGGTTTCCCGCTATGGCAAAACGATAATCGGCGCGACATCACCATCAAACAACTGCTGACCATGACCGATGGCCTGGATTTCTCCGAAGAATACAATCCTGGCGACGACGCAACCGCCATGTTGTTTACCGAAGCATCCGCGTCAGACTATGCGCTTGGCAGAGCATTGGCCGAACAACCCGGCAGCCAGTTTAACTACAGTTCCGGAACCGCCAATGTGCTGTCACGCCTGTACTTTGATAAAACTGGCGGTTCACTCGCAGCTGCCATGCAGGACTACAGAACACACATTGCTGTGCCTCTCAGTTTTCAGCACGCTGTTTTTGAGACTGATGCATCCGGCGTATTTGTAGGCAGCTCGTACCTGTATGCGTCTGCACGTGACTGGGCAAGACTTGGACAGTTGATGCTGAACAAAGGTGTGTTAAACGGTGTGCGAGTGGTCAGTGAAGACTGGGTTCAGCAGTCCGTGCAGCCTAACAACTCATTAAACGCGCGTGCCTATGGTTATCAGTGGTGGTTAAACTCAGACGGTTCTGGCGCAGCGGTACGATGGCCGGACTTGCCGGTAGAGGCGTACTCGGCACAGGGCAATCGCCAGCAGTATGTGATGGTCATCCCCTCAGCTGACACAGTTATTGTGCGCCTGGGTTGGACCTCCGGGGCGTACCCGGTCAGTTCACGGTTTGCGCAGTTGCTTCAGGCACTGGAATAAATGGCTGCCGACACATGGCAGCCATTCATTCAGACAAAGAGCTGATTACTTGCTTGTGCAGAACACGCAGAGTTTATTGCCATCCAGATCACGGAAGTAACCTGCATAAAAGCCCGAGTCACCGCGTGGGCCGGCGGCACCTTCATCTTTGCTGCCCAGCTCAATGGCTTTTTTGTACACACGATCAACCGTAGCAGGACAATCAGCAGCCAGTGAAATCATGGTGCCGTTGCCCGCCGTTGCTTCTTTGCCATCATACGGCTTGATGATACTGACCATCGGCGCGTCAGGGCTGTTGCCCCAGGCAATAAAGCGATCGTCCATTTCCATCGCTCGTTTGCCACCCAGCTCCGCCAGCAATACATCATAAAACGCGGCGGCTTTGGCAAAATCATTGGTTCCCAGCGTGATATATCCAATCATTGTAATTTTCTCCGGTTAATAAAAAGCACCCGATTGGGTGCAGTAAACATACTGATGCCGTTAAGCAGCGTGATGACAACTCAATCCACAGTGAGCACAGCTGCGTGGAAACGGATTGAGGAAGTACTTTTTCACAAAAAATTGTTGATGACAACGTGGACAACGTCTGATCGAGAGGTTGATGCCAAAGCCTGCGTACAGGGCCATATACAGCATCATCAATACGCCAATGTCTTGACCGTTACCCAGCAACGTGGTGACCGCCATGACGTACAGCGGAAAGGTCAGAAAACACACCATCAACTGGCTTCGGGCGCGCTTTATCTGCTTCAGTCGCGGCAAAAATTTTGCCAAAGACACCGTGCCGTTGTCGCCAGAAGTGTCCTCTGGG
Source organism: Pseudohongiella sp. (assembly GCA_030696315.1). Taxonomy (GTDB): domain Bacteria; phylum Pseudomonadota; class Gammaproteobacteria; order Pseudomonadales; family Pseudohongiellaceae; genus Pseudohongiella. The sequence goes on from JAUYSM010000084.1 coordinate 10,951, forward strand.
GACTGTTGGGAAGGGTCTGATGGAGACGCCATAACATAAACTCTGTCATCAATTTAGTAGTTCCGGCGTAAGATTCGTTCAATCAATTGCACAATCTGCCGATGAGCTTAGGATACCGATAAAGTCCGTCCGTTGACAGGACAAAACCAGCACGACCTTCAATCACACACTAACATACTGATATGAACTCAAGCACGATACATAACATCCTGATCAATCAGGGCGCAGAAGGCCTTGCGGCAAACCTGCTGTCCTTGTTACGCCGTGCGGGTATCAGCATCAATCCCCGGGAATTTGATGGCACTCATCTGCCCGATGATGTACCGGGTGGCGAGAGCCATGATCTGATTCTGTTACTGGCAGATTCCCTGGGACAGAGTTGCGAGGCACTGCTGAGACAATTGCAGAGCTCCCGCCGTGATATCCCCTGCTTGCTGATTTGCAAAACACCCGCGCGCTGGCTGCCCATGTTGAGCCTGGGTGCTGCAGGGTTGATCGGCGAGCCTCAGCTGGAATCCGCTGCCGGACAGGTGCAATTTGTGTATCAGGTACGTCGCGAGCTTGACCAGCTACTGCAACGCCGCGAGATGCGCCGCGCGATCAGCAACGCCCGCGAACTCAATCAGCGTCTGCAAGTATTCATGGACAACACCCGTGATGCCATCGCCTGTTTACAGGATGGTTTTCACCAGTATGCCAATCCGGCCTGGCTGCGGTTTTTCGGGTTTCCAGCACTGGCGGATACGCAGGGCATCTCCTTTCTTGATCTGGTGGCGGAAGAAGATGTCGAGCGGGTTCGCACGTTTATGACTGGCCCTTTTCAGGCTGGTCATCAGCGTTGCGAGTTCACCGCCGTCAGGCGCGATGGTCAAGAGGTGTTATCAACGGTTGACAGTGCATCGGTCAGCATCAATGGCATGCAGAGCCTGCAACTGATTGTTCAAATCGCTCATGGCAATGCAGCCCTGTCCAACGCAGTGCGCGAAGCGGTAAGCCGCGACCTGCAAACCGGATTATTGAACGAAGAACACCTGCTACGCTCCATCAATCAGGCCATCAGCAGCGCCGTCTATCAAGGCCGATTTAGTGCCCTGTTGATGCTCAGCGCCAGCCAGCTCCCCGAAATTGCTGTGGTGCTAGGCAAAACTGATATGCATATGTTTTTGCGTGATATTGCCAGTGTACTGGCCTCGCGTTGCCCCCTGCAATCCGTGCTGGGCCGCCTGGACAGTGGCGACTTTATTGTGCTGATGCCAGACGCCGACACGGAAAGTTGTCAGCACCTGTTGCAAACTCTGGACGGTCTAAACGCCACCTTGCTGCCCTTGGTCCCCGCTGGTTTAAGCCTGCAGTTCAGTGTCGGTGCGGCGATGATCACGGATGAAGCACCCGATGCAGATACCTTGCTGATTCGGGCGCGCCAGCATCAAGCCATTCGCCGTCACCAGTCAGGCAGCAATCAGGGCTTAAATCAAAGCAGCGCAACACTTGAGCTGCTGCGGCAGGCCTTGCAGGATGAAAATCTGTTGCTGGTTTATCAGCCGACCGTTTGTCTGAGAGCAGATGCGCGCGAGTATTATGAAGTACGTGTCAGATTACCCATGGCCGACCGGCTTGTGTATCCCACCGAGTTTATTGATGCGGCCAACCAACATGGTATCGGTGAGCGACTTGACCGCTATGTGCTGACACACGCCATGCGCGCCATTCGCCATCATGCCAACGAGCAATTGCGCCTGACCATCAATCTCACTGCTAACTCATTGTTATCACAAACGCTGTTGGCCTGGCTTACTCAGGAGTTGCAACGTCAACAACAAAGTCCGCGACAAATAGTCCTTCAAGTGAGTGAAATCGACTTTCTGAGTGCGCCAGAACAGGCGAGGTCGTTTTGTGCGCAAGTCCGCAAACTGGGTTTTGAATTGTCGGTGACGCATTTTGGTTGCAGTCTGGATCCTTTCCGTATGCTGGGTGAAGTACAGGCTGAGTTTGTCAAACTGGATCGGGCCTTGTTGCAGAACATTGATGTGGACGCACGCCAGCGCGAACGGCTTTATGAAGTGGTCAGCGTTTTGCACGGCCAGGGGATTCGGGTGATTGCACCCATGGTAGAAGAAGTAGAGCTATTGCCAATCCTATGGCAGGCCAATGTGAACTTTGTACAGGGCAACTGCCTGCAGCAACCCTCGGATCATATGGATTTTGGATTGTTTAACGAGGAGGAGCTCAGCCAACTGCCAGCGGACTGAGCCCATTCTCTTTATATAGCGTCCTATTCGGCCAACTCAATTTTGTCGACGTTCTGGAAACCACGTGGCAGTTTATTTCCACGTCGTCCACGTTCGCCTGTGTAGTGCGCCAGATCCGATGCCTTCAGGGTGACATGGCGCTTACCGGCATACACGGTCAGAGACGCGCCTGCTGGAATCACTGCCATGGATACCACAAACTCAAGACGGTCCATCACCCGACCCGATGGAATGCCCACAATTTTATTCCCCTTGCCTCGCGGCAACACGGGCAACTCCGCGACCGGGAAGCACAACATGCGGCCTTCGTTAGTCACCGCGATCAGCACATCCGTTTCGGGCGACTGTACCAAAATGGGTGACATGACTTTAGCGCCTTTGGGCAAACTCAGCACAGCTTTACCGGCCTTATTTTTAGCCTGCAGATCCGCCACACTGGTGATAAAACCGTAACCGGCATCACTGGCCATCAGCAGTTGTTGCTTGTCATCGGCCATGATGATCGCTTCAAATGTTGCCCCCGAGGGCGGCGTCAGGCGACCCGTCAACGGCTCACCCTGGCCTCTCGCCGACGGCAGGGTGTGTGCAGCAAGACTATACGTGCGCCCGGTGGAATCCAGGAACACCGCGTTCTGATTACTTTTACCTTTCACCGCCACTTTGAACTCATCACCAGACTTGTATTGCAAACTATTGGGATCAACATCGTGGCCTTTGGCTGAGCGCACCCAACCTGCCTTGGACAGCACCACGGTGACGGGCTCAGTAGACATCAATTCCACTTCACTGAACGCAGATGCTTCGCTGCGTTGAATCAACGGGGAGCGTCGGTTGTCGCCATACTTCTCGGCATCGTCACTGAGTTCTTTTTTGATCAGGTTCTGCAGTTTTTTCTCGGAACCCAACAGACCTTCCAGCATTTCACGCTCTTTAGCCAATGCATCCTGTTCGGCGCGGATATTCATTTCTTCCAGCTTGGCCAAATGACGCAGTTTTAATTCCAGAATGGCTTCGGCCTGAATATCACTGAGCGCAAAACGCGCCATCAACACCGGCTTGGGTTTGTCTTCCGTGCGGATGATGTGAATCACTTCGTCGATATTCAGAAACGCAATCAGCAAACCTTCCAGAATATGCAGGCGATCGAGCACTTTCTGAAGACGATACTGCAAACGTTTACGCACGGTTTCGGTACGGAACGCCAGCCACTCCACCAGCAGGCTGCGCAAATCTTTGACCTGCGGGCGGCCATTGGTGCCAATCATGTTGAAGTTCACACGATAGGTTTTTTCCAGATCGGTGGTGGCAAACAAATGCAGCATCAACTCATCGGCATCAATGCGGTTGGAACGCGGCACGATCACAATGCGTGTGGGGTTTTCGTGATCGGACTCGTCACGCAGATCCACTACCATCGGCAGCTTTTTCTTCTGCATCTGCGCAGCAATCTGCTCCAACACTTTAGCGCCGGAAACCTGATAGGGCAGACCAGTGATCACCACATCGCCATCTTCAACTTTATAGACCGCGCGGGCGCGCACTGAGCCACGACCGGTTTCATACATGGCACGCAGTTCAGCAGCTGGGGTAATGATCTCGGCATCGGTTGGAAAGTCAGGACCTTTAACATGCAGCATCAAGTCGGCGAGTGTGGCCTTGGGACTGTCCAGCAGATGGATACAGGCACTGACCACTTCGCGCATATTGTGCGGTGGAATATCAGTTGCCATACCCACCGCAATACCACTGCCGCCGTTTAACAGTACATTGGGCACACGCGCAGGCAACAGCATGGGTTCATCCATGGTGCCATCGAAGTTGGGTTTCCAGTCGACGGTGCCCTGCCCCAGCTCCGACAGTAGAAGGTCAGCGTATTTTTGCAGACGCGACTCGGTATAACGCATGGCCGCAAAGGACTTGGGGTCGTCAGGTGAACCCCAATTGCCCTGGCCGTCTACCAGTGGATATCGATAACTGAAGGGCTGCGCCATCAGCACCATGGCTTCGTAGCAGGCTGAATCGCCGTGCGGGTGAAATTTACCAATCACATCACCGATGGTACGGGCTGACTTCTTGAACTTGGCCGACGCTTTTAAGCCCAGCTCAGACATCGCATACACAATACGGCGCTGCACCGGCTTCAGGCCGTCGCCAATATGTGGCAGCGCGCGGTCGTTGATGACGTACATGGAGTAATTCAGATACGCCTGGCGCGTGTAGCTGCTCATGGCAATCTGTTCGACGCCATCCTCATTGATGGTGATATTCATGGTCATAGTGCGGGGTATGTGTCCGTTTTTGATGATGTGCTTTTATAGCACATTGTGCTTGTGCAGCTGTAGTGTGTGGGCTATGCCAAAAAAAAGTGGCAGACACTTTACCCGTGCCTGCCACTCCATGCTTACCTTGCAAAACACACACGTCAGTTAGCGCGTTGGTGTCTCCACCGCACTTCTGAGCACCAGCCTTAACTGCGGCTCATCAATGACCTCAAACATCACCGTGAAGGTCTGAGCGCCCAATTGGATAAAATCGGTGTAGCGGTTGGTGGTGGCCTCGTAGATCCCGCTGCAGTCTGGTAAAGCACCGCTGGCAGTTAACGACCCGGACTCATTAAATGGGCGTGTTTTTACCACCTGAATTATGCCCTGATCCATATCGAGAATTTTGAAGCCGATATCAAAGCGCTCAACACCCTCCAGACTGCCCTGCACACCATTACTCTGAATGATCACGCAGGACGAAATACTCATCGTTTCCAGTACCAGCTCACCAATGGTATTCACGTTGATGGCCAGATTGGTGGCTGGGGTGACGCCACTGAAGGGTTTTGGCCAATCCGCTGTTGGTACATAAGGCGCGGGCACAACAGATGTTAGCCCACCTTTTAGACGCATGGCCGCCACTCTGGGGTTGAAACTAGAGTTGGTTGCTTCTGCCACGTACAAAATACTGCCGTCAGCATTCACGTTCAGCGCCGCCCGGTTAGGCATCGTGGTATTAAATTCGAAGCCTGGATTGTGCACACGCAAGCCATTGTCACCATCAAACTCAGTGACTGGCGTCAGGTCAGCGTTAAACATGCCAAACAGCTGTCCTGTCGCCAGGAACGGCGGCGCCGACATAGTACCCACCCAGTCTGCACTCAACAGAATCCGGCCATCGTTCAAACGTTTGATCAACGCGCCGCGTGTCAACCGCGCCTGCCCCGTGATGCCTTGTGGCAATTCCCTGATACGGGCAGACATGGCAACCGAGCTGCCAGTTTTACTGAAATGATTGAGGCGACAAGTTGAAGTACCCTGCTTACAACCTTCCAGCGCCAGCACACCGCCGTCAGGCATGGCGGCAATGGTATTGGTCACACTGTTAGTTAACAGTTTTAAGCGGCCACCTGTGCCAAACGCCGTATCCAGGGCGCCGGTACTTGTATAACGCAGCAAACTATTAGCATCGCCGCCACTGCCACCGGTCAGCACATAATAGCCGCCGTCGGTTGCCACCGCCTGTGCAAGGAAAGTCTCAAACTGCGCACGGTCCGCGGGTAGCGGAGCAATACCATTAGCACCAAAACTGCTATCCAGAGCACCATTAGCCAGAAAACGCATCAAGCCTTTGGAGAATGATGTCACCATAATCCGGCCTTGAGCGTCCTCGCCGAGTGTAATCTCGGATCCGAGCAGCAACATGTCTGGATCCGCCACCGTGCCGTTATTGCCAAAGGAACTGTCCAGTGTGCCGTCCCTGTTCAATCGCTTGAGATACCCGGGCGCATTGATGCCTGCGACGGATACACTGCTGCGAGCAAGAATAATTTTGTCTGCGGCTGAGTACGTAGCTATGGTTGGCCGGGCGTCATTGATCAAAACGGGTTGTTGCGCCACACCATTGGCGCTGAAACTCTGCACAAACGCGGTCGCAGTTGCGCCATTGCTGGTCTGCCCAAACACAACAAAACTGCCATCGGCGTTAATGATGGGTAAAAATGGTGCATTTTGCCGGCTGCTACTATTGTCAGGATTGTAGTTATCCATCATGTAGCCGGTGCTGTTAAAACTGATATCCAGATCGGATGGATTGGCAAAAGCTGTACTCACAGCCATGCTCATCATAAGAGCTGCCAGCATGCTACGTGTACGCCTTGCTGCCGACACAGTCATGGATGGAGTCCGTAGAACGGTCTGAGACCTGCTGATGTGGACGCTGTGCATTTTTTGTTCCTCTTGGACGGATTGAACTCACAAAAAACTCATCAGTGGGTGTTTTACGTGAAAAGGAAGGCGCGTCCTACCCCATAGATAGGTGGTCTGGACGTCTGAGTGCAGGTATTCTTATGTGAGCCATCCACTTTTTTGACGACAAGACACAGGCCCCAACATGCGTTTGATTTCCTGGAACCTCAATGGCATTCGTGCCGCCATAAAAAAAGATTTCCTGACGGCACTGCAGCAACTGCAACCAGATGTGCTCTGCGTGCAGGAAACCAAGGCTCAGGATCATCAGGTAGTGGAGGCCGTGGGGGTCCTGGAAGAATTCCATTTGTATACCCATTCGGCAGTGCGGCCAGGTTATTCCGGCACCGCCATGTTCTGCCGCACCGAACCACTCGCCATCCAGTATGGTATGGACATTGAAGAGCACGACCAGGAAGGCCGTGTCATTGCGGCAGAGTTCCCCGACTACTTTTTGGTGACAGTGTACACACCCAATTCTGGCGAAGGTCTGAAGCGCCTTGAGTATCGCGCGCGCTGGGATCATGCCTTCCAAAAACACATTCTGCAGATGGAGCAGAAAAAACCCGTGGTCATTTGCGGCGACCTGAATGTGTGTCATCGCCCGATTGACCTTGCCCGACCTCAGGCCAATTACAACAAAAGCGCAGGTTATACCCAGATCGAAATTGATGGCCTCGATAGACTGATCAATGCCGGGTACATCGATACATTCAGGCACCTGTATCCGGATACAGTGAAGTACAGCTGGTGGAGCATGCGAGGCGGTGCGCGCGAAAAAAACATCGGGTGGCGTCTGGATTATTTTCTGGCATCAAAAGCCCTTGAGCAGCGCATCCAGACAGCTGAGATACTGAACGACTATTATGGTTCTGATCATTGCCCCGTGGTGCTGGAACTTAAATGAACAAGTAAGGCAATTGTAAGCAGCAACAATCGGAGTCTCGGAAGCGCGTTAACCTGACTACCAAATTGTTTTAACGTGCTTGTACGCGTTGATTTTTTCATCTGAAGTGAGCAGTGGTGCGTTGATATGTCTCGCCAGAGCAACAATCATTCTGTCTGCCGGATCCTTATGGAAATCCCCCGGTAATCTCGCAGACTGAATAGCGGTTGCATTGTCAACGGGCACAAACCTGACTGACTCAACCTCAGCCACCGCCGCAAGCCAATCGTCAACACTCATGCTGAGCGTCAATCGCCCTTTTTCAACCAGCATCGCAATTTCCCAGGCAGAGATGGCTGATATCAGAATCTGCCCTTGTGCACTGTTGTGCTCCTGATGAATGGCTGAGCGCGCCCTGGCAGAAAGCTGCGTGTCTCCTCCTATCCACCACAGTAATACGTGTGTATCCAGTACAATCAATCTACTGCCTCCCAATCATCATCACTGATGGGATCCGTCGGGCGCCTGAGCTCTAGCACACTGCCATTCAAGCGCTCCAGCGGTGAGCGATTATCCTGCTGATATCGCCGCACCTCAATGACTGGTTGCCCTTTGTCAGTCACGATCACTTTCTCGCCCGATGCTTCAACTTGCCTGAAATATTCCAATGCTCGCGCCTTAAACTGGGATTTTGATACCTGATCAGAGTTCATGTTACATCCCATAGTCATTGAGGATAGTCATAACTCTAATCCTCGCTCATGACTACTGCAAGTAGTCATCTTGCAATTGCTATCACAGAGAGACTATTCATACCTCTCATTAGAGTATAGATGGCACGAGCGAGTGATGCGCTGCGACAGTTGCCATTGCCGACGCTGCTTGCCTCAGCTACTCTTTACCTACCATCAACCGGACTTACACACCAATAATAAGGAATCTCTCATGAAAAAGGCTCTGCTTTCACTACTCGCCGCCCCCGCGATCCTGCTCTCCAGCTATACGCTGGCGCAGGAGTACGTCACCATCGAAATGGAAATTGATGTCGCCCGTTCTGCAGAACAGACTTGGGCGGCGGTTGGCGACTATTGTGATATCAGCGAGTGGCTGGGAATTGACTGCACCATCACCTCAGGTGAAGGCGGCATTGGGACTGTCCGAGTACTGGCCAGCGGACGAATCACCGAGGTGCTGGTTGCTCAGACTCCGCTGTCTTACGGATATACACAGCCAGCTGTAGAAGGCCAGTTCTATAACCTTTATCACGGTTTTATGGAGGCGCGTCCGGTCAGCGCCACCAGCTCCAAGCTGCTTTATACACTAATGCTGGATGTTTCCAATCTGGCTGACCAAGCCGCCAAAGACGCTGATGTCACCCGACGTCGTGCCACATTTGAGCGCGCACTGGCCAGCATGAAAGAGATCGCCGAGAAGTAAGCAGCTGTTGTGATGCCTGCGGTCCGCATAAAACGGCACCACAGGCATCAGCGCTATGTCATGTAGTCAGTCGATCAATTTGCCTTCAGCAATCGCGGTCTCAAAATTCTTCAACGCATTGCTCATGTTGGTTTCCGTGGCTGACAAGAAGCGGGCGCGCACATCAAAATTACCATTAAGCACCAGGCTGTCACCCACGCGCACAGCAGTACGGGGATCACCCCGTGCAACCAGATTGTTAAAGGCGAGTCCCAAGGAGCAGTGACCGCCACCAAAGGGTACATATTTGTTCTGGCCAGATTCCGTGGTTGCCGCAGTAAAAGTCTGGGCATTTTCGGCACTGGCAAAACACCAGCTCACGCCTTGCAAGTCAACTTTGTGCGCGCTGCAATCGGCTATCTGAACCGTGTGAGCGTCAAATGCCGCGACCGGATCATAGGCAAGTACTTGTCCTTCCTCCAGGCGGGAGAAAGCAATACCGTTGTTATTGATGATGATCGGTTGCGGCTGAGCTTCTGCCTCTGCGGCAAAGGCAGCGCCCGAAATAGGTGCGCCCAATAACAGTGCCAGCGTTACAACAAGCCTTGGGAGTGCTTTCATGATGTTTTTCCTTATTTTAATTAATGAACCTGAACTGCGGGGGTGCCCGAAGTTTATTGTGAAGTCCATTCCATATGCTATAAAAAACAGTGCTTGAAACACATTATTGCATTTGGGAATATTCAATCACCATGCCAACCAAGACAACCACTGACACCGGCCAGGATATCTGCCCAAATTGCGAGCAGGCAATCCCTGAAACCGCACACTTTTGCCCTCACTGTGGGCAGGAAACCCGCTTGCGCCCACCCAAGGTGATGGAATTCCTACAGGAATTTGCGGGCAACTATCTGGCCGTCGAAGGCGCGCTGTGGCGCTCCCTCAAATTATTGTTGCTGAAACCGGGTATGCTGACGCGTAACTATCTGGCGGGCCAACGACGCAAATACGTGCTGCCGCTGCGGCTTTACCTCAGCATCAGTCTTTTGGCTCTATTTGGCATGGGTACACTTTTTAATGCCAAAGTGGTGAGCGCACCGCCTTTGCTACTGGACATACCACAATCACACATTGTTGTACTCGATCTTGGTGTAATCAGCGCGGGCCTCGACCAAGGCAAGTTCTATTGTGATGGTTTGCCCGACACGACGTGTCAGCGGTTGCAGCAACGATTGACGACAGATCCGGCAGGCCTTTGGCAACAAGCGACACTCAGCGGTGAGCGATTTATTGGTAGCCTGGGCTCAGTGATGTTTGTCTTGGTGCCGGTATTTGCGCTGTTGCTGCGTTGGATATATGCGCGCCGCCATTGGCGTTATGCAGAACATTTGGTGTTTGCACTGCACATACATAGTTTCTGGTTCCTGATGCTTTGTATTGCTGTGCCAGGATTAACGTTTGTGACACCAGCCGCGTGGTTGACCATGCCAATTTACACACTGCTAGCAACTCGCACTGTGTATGGCGGTCGCTGGTCAGTGACACTGCTTCGACTGGCACTGCTTGCCGTGACCTACACGCTGATGCTTGCCGTCGGGTTGAGCATACTGATGCTTTGGATTCTGCTGTATTGAGGGCGTTTCTGCAGCTTAAGTGATCACATCAGCCAACGTCGTTTCATCAACAGGTATGAGAACCAAAACATTAATAGCCCTAGCAGGATCAGGTAGACCCAGTCGAAGGCCATATCCGTCAAACTGGCATTTTCGAGAAGTATGGACTGAAGCGGTTTATACAGTTGATAAGACGGCAACAACGGTGCCACGGCAGTTAATTGTTGTGATACATCCGACATGGCCGACGGCAGCAGATGCGGCAAATAGAAGATGACGCCCAAAGTTCTGGCACTGGCTTGAGTGCGGCACAAAAAGCCGAGGAAGACTCCGAAGGCGCTGAAGCAAAAACTACCTGCAAGCAGTATCGCGACATAGTCAACCAGATGTACCGGACCGAATTGACCCAAGACATGCAGAAACACCACCGCCGTCAGTATCAACAACATTCCCAGCAGCACTTTGGCCGCCAACCATTGAACTTCATTGATAGGCGTCTGAAGCAGGGCAAGCAGCAGCTTCTTTTCCTTTTCCTCAGCCACTTGCGCCGGCAAGATAACAAACCCGATCAACAGCACTAACATCAATACCCATGTCGGTAAGGTTTCTCTTTGCACATCGCTTTCGTGCAGTGAACTGACGTTGGTAATCCAATCCGGGCGCGCGCCTTCTGCCACTTTTTGCAGTGCTGAAAACGTCTGTAAAATTGCAAGCGTCTGAACAGAATCTCTTTTCAGAACAAGCAGCTCAAGACTACCTGTTGCTGCATCATTCCTTGTTAAGATGCCGTCAATCTGTCGCTCTTTCAGTAAACGATTTCCCTCGTCCACATTTGCCAACCAGGTTAGCTCTACCAGTTGTTCAGCCGCGCGAATACTCTGCACAATATCAGGCGCAAGAGTTTCCTGTTGAATCAAGCCGATTCTGATTTTGTCCGGCCCTGATCCTGCATCGTCCACCAGATTCAGTGTCACAAACACAAAAAGGGGAATAAACAAAATCAGAAGAAACGTCTTATTCTTGAACGCAATTGCCAGATCGTTGATGGTGAGTATGATGATGTTTCCAATCACAGTGCATACAGCCTTTCATGAATCTCTGATTGGAAATATGCGTGAGGAAGACCATCAAAAACCAAGCGACTTTCATGCAGCACCATAATGCGTGTTGCAAGATTTTTGATCTCTTCTGGTCGGTGAGATGTAAAAATGATTGTTTTGCCAGCCGAATGCATCGCCTGTAACAAGCGATAGATCTCTCTTGTCATTTCGAAATCGAGACCGGAAGTAGGCTCATCCAAAAGCAGAATCGCAGGATCTGCCAATAGCGCGCGTCCGATATTGACCCGCTGCTTTAAGCCCTTTGATAGTGACTGGACCTTACTTTTGCGAAAGGGCAACAAACTGAATTCGCGCAGAATGACTTCTACCCGTGAGAACGGGGTGTGGGAGAGCAACGCAAAGAGCTTGAGGTTATATTCGACGGAAAAGAAGTCAAACAGGTTGGGTACTTCGGGAATGAAACCCACCTTTCCGATAATTGCCTTTCTATTGGCTAGCCCAAACCCGTCAATGGTGACGGTTCCGTCGTCCGGAATGATCCAGTTGCCCAGCATTTTCAGAAGGGTAGATTTCCCAGCACCGTTGTGGCCAACAATGGCGATGAGTTCGCCTGTTTCCACTTCAAAGCTCGTCGCCGCCAGCCCTCGCTTTTTGTCATACAGCTTTGCGAGATTTTCAACGATGAGTTGCATACTGGTATCCGCCACTGTTGAACAATGGCGAACGGCATCACCATACAGAAAATTTCGCCCAGCTGGGCAAGCCCATTATGCGGCAAGTTTCGGCTGAATTTAGATAAGTCTGGCGATGACCAGCACAAGAACGATTACTACTAATAAACCTATCATGGTGAGCTCCTTTTTTTCGGCGGGGATGACGTTGAGATTGTCTTCGGAGTCAAACCCAGTTTATGAATACTGCACTGAGAGGCATTCTGCTCCGTATTCATTCTCCATCACCGTGCGCTAACGCACCAAGCGGACACCAAGAAACTCAATCCGCAATATCCGCCAGATTCCCATACTCCTCAAGCCAGGATTTTCTGTCCCCTGCCCTTTTTTTAGCGAGCAACATATCCAGCGCTTCGTCCGTCTCGCTATAGCCAGCGGCCCGATCATCATCAGGCAACACTAATTGCACCAAGCGGCGCGTGTCGCGACTCATGGTGGTCTCACGCAACTGCAGCGGGTTCATTTCACCCAGACCTTTGAAACGCTGCACATTCGGTTTGGCGGTTTTCTTTTCTGCAGCCAATCGGTCAAGAATGCCGTTCTTTTCATCCTCATCAAGGGCGTAGAACACTTCTTTGCCACAGTCGATTCGGTATAGCGGCGGCATGGCCACATAGACCCGGCCGGCAGCAACAACAGGCTTGAAGTGGCGGACAAACAGCGCGCACAACAAGGTGGCAATGTGTAATCCGTCGGAGTCCGCATCGGCAAGAATACAGATCTTGCCGTAACGCAAACCGCTGATGTCACTGGAAGCGGGATCCACGCCGAGCGCCACAGAAATATCGTGCACCTCTTGCGAGGCCAGAATTTCGTTGGAGTCGACTTCCCAAGTGTTCAGAATTTTTCCGCGCAGCGGCATGATGGCTTGTGTTTCACGATCACGCGCCTGTTTGGCTGAGCCACCTGCGGAGTCACCTTCGACCAGAAACAGTTCTCCAGCCATGACATCCTGTGTGGAGCAATCCGCAAGCTTGCCTGGCAGCGCCGGGCCGCTGGTAACTTTTTTCCTGGCCACTTTTTTGCTGGCTTTCAGGCGACTGTTGGCGTTATTGATGCACATCTCCGCCAGTTGCTCGGCTTCGGCGGTATGCTGGTTCAGCCACAGACTGAACGCATCTTTGGCAACGCCGCCTACAAACGCTGCACTTTGACGTGAAGACAAACGCTCTTTGGTTTGTCCCGAGAACTGCGGATCTTTGAGCTTGGTGGACAATACAAACGCGCAGCGATCCCAGATATCTTCTGGCGTCAGTTTAATACCACGCGGTAATAAATTACGAAACTCGCAGAACTCCCGCATGGCATCTAACAAGCCTGTGCGCAAACCATTGACGTGTGTGCCGCCTTGCGCGGTGGGAATCAGGTTGACGTAACTTTCCTGCAAGAGTTCGCCACCTTCCGGCAGCCAGAGCACCGCCCACTCCACCGCTTCGTCATTGCCCTTCATATTGCCGGTGAACGGCTCGACCGGCAGCGTGATGTCATCGCCGGTACCTTGCAGCAGATAATCCGTCAAGCCGTCCTTGAACAACCACTCTTCACTTTGTGATTTGTCGTCGCTGGCGGTGTTGTCGATAAACACCACGCGCAGCCCCGAACACAATACCGCCTTGGCGCGTAGTACATGTTTCAGTCGGGTGATGGAGACTTTTGGTGAATCAAAATACTTTTCATCCGGCAAAAACCGCACCGTAGTGCCAGTCTGACGCTTGCCCACCGTGCCGATCACTTTGAGCTCGGTGGCTTTGTCGCCGTTGTGAAACCGCATCTGATGCACATTGCCATCGCGGCGCACGGTGACTTCCACAAAATGCGAAAGCGCGTTTACAACCGACACGCCCACACCATGCAGACCGCCAGAGTACTCGTAATTTTTACCTGAGAATTTGCCGCCCGAGTGCAGGCGCGTCAGAATCAATTCCACACCGGTTACTTTTTCTTCGGGGTGAATATCAACTGGCATACCGCGGCCATCGTCTTCCACTTCAATGGAGCCGTCTTTATGCATGATCAGCGTAATGGTTTTGGCATGACCGGCCAGCGCCTCGTCTACGCTGTTGTCGACAACTTCCTGAACCAGATGATTGGGGCGGGTGGTATCGGTGTACATGCCGGGGCGTTTACGCACCGGATCAAGACCGGTGAGGACTTCAATAGCATCGGCGTTATAACTGTTGCTCATAAACTTCGTGTTCTCAAACGTGCGGAGATCGGGTGGACTAATAGCCACCGGCATTCATATCTACCTTAATAACATAATCTTGTAATCGTTCTACCGCCGTCTCCAGCCGGCCATCCGCATACAGATCAAACCAGCGATACGCGGGTGCGAGCATGTCCAGGGCAAACTCTTCAACATGTGGCTTGAATTGAATACAGGTAGACGGTGTGCAAAAAAATCTGAAACCTTCGTGCTCAAAATCCAGTGTTTGATGGATGTGCCCATAAACAACTGCGCGAACCGAGCCTGGGTGCGCTTTCAATATTGCCAGCAAAGCGTCGGCATTTTTTAAACCAATATCACTCATCCAACTGGCACTACCCGGCACAGGATTGTGATGCAGGCAAACCATGGTGTGCTCAATACCGGTCGGCAAATGCGCCAAGTGATGTTGCAGCCGGGTCAATTCATCATCTGACAGCACACCGTGCACGTTACCGGGGGAACTGGTGTCCAGCATCAAAATTTGCCAGTTGCCAAAAATCAACCGTGGTTCAAAGGCGTTTGGGTATTCAGTCAGGCTCAACATGACTTTGCGGTTATCGTGATTACCCGGAATCCAGTAAAACGGTGCATCCAGTCTGGACACAATCGACGCAAAACGCTGATAGGATTCACGCGAAGCATCTTGAGCAATGTCACCAGTGCCTACAATAACGTCAGGCGAGCCTCGCGTACTGGCGATAAGATCCACAATCTTTTCAAAGCTTTCCTGGGTGTTTAAGCCAAGCAGAACAGCGCGCGGATCGCGGTACAGATGTGTATCAGTGATCTGTATCAGGCGCAGCGGTGTATCTCTGAATTCCGATGAATCTTTCTGCATAATTTAATCGACACACAGAAAATCTGACGTCCTGGCGACTACCCCTGGCTGCAAACACCAGCCCAGCCACTCTGCAAGAAATTCGTTGATCTGCCTCTTTTCGTCCTGATGATACATATCAGCATTGGGCAAATGGCTTTTTGCCGGTATCTGCCGATGTCCCTGATAACTCAGCGGTTCAGCGGTGGCCGCGTCGTGGTACATACGCACCAGCATCACAGGTGCCGGCGCCCACTGCGGGAAGCCGTAACTGATGCTAATCTCAAGCGTGCTGGTATATCGAAAAGTCTCCAGCAACCGAACCCGAATGATCATTTTATTGTTTGATTTTTTGATCGCCTTTTTGCCAGCACCGATTTTGCTGCTGCTGGCGTCAAACTCCCAACAACTGCCTGATGCCGGAAGCTCCCCTGAATGAGCGGGCTTTCCTGATTCTAGAGCAGGCACCAGCTTTAGTAAACGACAATAATTGGCGTCACATGTCTGCATGTACGCTGCAAGATCCACTCGATATCGCGGCGGAACCGCCAACTCGTAATACTCGAACTCCAACATCAAGCAGACTCCGCTCCGGACTCCATCTTTCTGATCTGCAACCACTGCAATGCGATTATTGCCATGGCGTTATTGATCAATCCCTGCTGCATTGCAGCGATGGCAACCGCCCTGGGCAGCACCACCACACGAATATCTTCATTTTCCTCAGGCAACCCATGCACGCCAGCAGCGTGACTGGAGTCAACCTCCGCATAAAACAGGCTGATGCGTTCGTCGCAGCCGCCTGGACTGTTGTAGTACTCACATATGAATTGTGCTTGACCGATTGTCAGCCCGGTTTCTTCCAGCACTTCTCGACTCGCCATGTCTTCAGGTGATTCACCCTCGTCCACCATACCGGCGACCAGTTCCAGCGCCCACGGGCTTTGATGGGCCGAATTGAGCATGCCAACCCGAAATTGTTCAACTAAAACAACATGATCGCGCGCCGGGTCATACAACAGCACGCCCGCGGCCCTGCCGCGCAGAAACAGTTCACGCGTGAACACCTGGCTCCAGCCACCGGCATACAGGCGATGACGTAAACTCAGTTTATCAACTGCAAAAAATCCCTTAAAAACGCGATGGCGCTCCAGCACCTCAACATCACTTTTTTCATAAATCGGAAGATGCGCCGCCATGATTTCCCTTGCCCCCGGTAGAGCGCAAAATTATGCCGCAGTCGACGATGCACCGCTATCACTGATTGCCACCCGGCGGTAACCGGGACATGAGCCAAGAACAATAAAGACGCCGAAGCGCTACGCTACCCCTGAGTCTGGCACAAGCACGGCGGTAACCGGGGCATGAGCGAGGAACAATAAAGACGCCGAAGGCGTCGTTCCGAGGAATGCCCCGGTTCCCGCCGGGCGCTACCAGAAAAAAAAATGGCGACCACCTTGGCCGCCATTCTTGACTCACTATAGACCATCAGCCTCAGTGACTAAACCCCGACAAACGATATTGCACAAAAGGCTCCAGCAACCGATACCACAAAGAACTCGGCTTCACCGGCTGCTCCAGACTCACCAGACAGATACAATCCGTATCCAGCGTCGCCGTTGGCTGATGTCGCTCACCAGCATGCCGCACAACAAAATCTCCACGCACATACTTACCGTCAGCATCCGAGAAACTTCCCTTCAACAACACGGTAATTTCCTCACCGCGATGCTCATGCTCAGGCATCGGTCGCCCGGCTTTGATGTCATAAATGGCAGTCTGGCGACGCTTGCAACCAACATCCATGGGAGCGATTCGCAGCGAGCCTCCCAGCTTGACCCAGTTCAGGTCTTGCAGATTGTCACCAGCCAGTTTTTCAACGACCCGTGGGATTCCGGAGGCAGCGAGCGCAGGCCTGCCTGCTCGGACCACACTTTCCTGGGGAGCTGCAGGCTCAGCAGAATCGATGCGCTGCATCAGACTTTCAAAGCCATCATGCTCATCAGCAATCGGTTCTAACCTTGCCATCATCTGGGCAGCAACGTCACTGAGTTGTTGCACGTGAGCGCGGCACTTGCCACAAAATTCAAGATGCGCAGCGACACATACCGCTTCTGACATTGCCAGACTGCCCGCGGCGAAATCTGTCAAAAATTTTGAGTCTGGGTGAAAAGAGACCATTTTATTACCTGAAAAATTAAATCAGCTGTTTAAGCCTTGTTGTCGGAATACTATCGGTCTATCAGTATCTGCATTTTATTCAGTGCCAGTCGGATCCGGGATTTGACAGTACCAAGCGGTAAGCCCAATTCCTCTGCAACTTCGTTGTGCGACTTGCCTTCCATAAACGCCTTGTACAACACCTGCACTTGCTCTTCCGGCAAGGTTGCCATCGCTTGCTTGATGACCTGCTCAGCACGACGCTGCTGCATGTCAACCAGGGGTTCAGGCGATTCAGCCTCATGCCAGATATCTTCGATATCAATCTCGCGGTTGTTGCGGTCATTGCGCCGGATAAAGTCGATACGCGTGTTACGCGCAATCGTGAATATCCATGTATTGACGCTGGCTTTGGCCGGGTTAAAAGATGCGGCTTTATTCCACACCTTGATTAACACTTCTTGAGTAATCTCTTCAGCCTCAGCCCGATTTGCCCCAGACCCCATGCTTTTGAGCAAAAAAGCTCGAATCAGTGGGGTAAAGTGCTTATACAGCAATTGAAATGCTGCTCTGTCGCGCTTCACCGCGACCAGCCGTACATTTTCAGCCCATAAGTCGGGCACAGAACTTCGCGTTAGTTGTGTTGCTACACTGTCCATATCGTCATTGTTATCCACGTGGATTCCGGTTAGCGCGTCTACAAATGCCATCATTTTTAGCGTAGACCCACATTCTACGCAAGCTCTTCAGACTCGGATCACCCATCTAGAAGGCGCGTGTTTTGATCCACCTGATTGCAGTTGCCGTATCTAATCCTATCTAGCACACGCTTACCCTCAGAGTTTAATTAAATGGCCACCGAAATGAATTCAGTCAGCGAAAATTTGCGAACCGCTTTACTGAACGACTTCAAGGACTTCTACCGCAATCCAGGCATCGCCTCGCTTGAAAACATTCAGCGCGTTTACACTCAGGACGTGGAATTTCGGGATCCGGCACACGCGCTGCATGGCCGCCTGGCTGTAAAAAATTATTTACGCAGCCTGTATGCCAGCACCAAATACATGAAATTTGACTATCTGGAGGAGCAGATTGGTGAACATACGGCTACCATCGTCTGGCAGATGACTTTTAGTCATACCAGCCTCAATGGCGGAAATCCCGTGGAAGTACGGGGTGTTACGCTGATTCGGTTTACTGACCGTGTTTATTACCATGAAGACTTCTTTGATCTTGGCGCTATGCTTTATCAGCATGTGCCGGTACTTGGATCAGTAATCAGGTACATTAATAATCGTTTAAGCGCATAGTTGTTTACCTCTACGCCTTTTGGACATGAAATGAGTAGCAATGAATACAGCAGTCACAATGTCTGGATAACCGGCGCAGGGTCCGGGATTGGACGCGCCCTCGCCCTGCATTACGCTGCACAAGGCTCACACGTGGTGATCAGTGGTCGCACCTTGGACAAATTACACCAGGTTCGTGATGCTGCTGCATCGCTGCCGGGCCAGATCAGCTGCCTGCCCTTTGACGTGACAGATGCCGAGTCTGTTAACAGCACCAGCGAGGCGCTACGCGCTATTGTTCCTCATCTGGATCTGGCAGTGCTTAATGCTGGCACCTGTGAGTACATCAAGAAGGGGAATCTTGACCCTGCGCTTTTCCGACGGGTAATGGATACCAACTTTTTTGGTTTTATTCATTCAATCAATGCCGCCCTTCCGCTGCTGAAAGCAGCCAGCACTAAACCTCACCTTGCGGGTGTATGCAGCCTGGCGGCTTTTATCGGTTTTCCTCGCGCGGAGGCTTATGGCGCTTCCAAAGCAGCAGCTCGCTACCTGCTGAATTCAGTTCGCACAGATTATAGCGATCTGATGGATGTGACAGTGGTTAACCCAGGGTTTGTCACCACGCCGATGACCGCCGCCAACGACTTTCCAATGCCGTTTGAAATGGATGCGGAGAACGCAGCACAGCGAATTGCCTCAGCACTCATAAAACGGCCTCTGGAATACAATTTCCCGAACCGATTGACCTGGGTATTGCGATTGGCACAACTATTTAATGGCATCTGGTACCGGCAGATCAGCAAACAACGCAGAACTGACAACGCCGCCAAGAGGAAAACAGCGGGATGAACAGCGCCATCTACACTGGCATTGTGAGGCATAGACGCTTACACCCGGTACTGCATCACTTCAGATACCGCGTGTTTATGATGTATCTCGATCTGGATGAGCTGAAAACCGTGTTTGATGACTCGTGGTGCTGGTCTTCGCGCAATCCAGCCTTGGCATGGTTCCGCCGCAAAGACTTTCTCAATCCTGAGACCCCTGATTTAAAGCAGGCGGTGCTGGATTGCGTGCAAGCATCAACCGGTGAGCGCCCGGATGGCGCTGTGTGTGTACTCAGCAACTTGCGTTACTTTGGATACCTGGTTAACCCGATTACCTGCTACTACGTGTTTGGAAAAGACGGAGCATTGCGGTTTGTTGTTGCAGAAGTAACCAACACGCCTTGGGGCGAAAGTACGCACTATGTTATCCCGTGTGGCACTGTCTCTGATGGAGCTTTCAGCTTTGAAAAACAAATGCACGTGTCACCTTTTATGCCCATGAATATGACCTATCGTTGGCGCAGCTCCTCACCGGCCCAGCGTTTGAATCTGAATCTCCAGAACTGGCAGGCCGATCGCCAGGTTTTTAATGCCAGCCTGTCCTTGCAAAAACAGGCTCTTACGCCCGGCAACTTGAGGCGCATGCTCATGCTGTATCCACTGATGACCGTTCAAGTGTTTGTTGCCATCTACTGGCAAGCTTTAAAATTATTTGTCAAAAAAGTGCCCATTGTTGCGCACCCCGCTCATGTTCCACCTGCGATAACACAGCCCGCTATACCACAGCCGGCGATAACACAAAGAGACAAGCCATTATGAAATCTCCGGGTAACCGTCAGACCGGCGCAGTTCAAACGGCTGCGCGTCAACATGCTTTAGACGTCGAGCAAAGTTCACCTGTCCAAAACTTTATGAGCCACGCGACGCGCATTCAACGCATAGCAAGACATTTACTGTTCAGAAAGTTGTCACAGATCAGCTCAGGAAGAATTGTGATTGACGAAGGCACCGCCGTGCACAGCTTTGGTGAGACGAATTCAGAGGCCTTGACGGCACACGTGATTGTGTCGCATCCGGCCTTTTATCCTGCCGTCGCCTTTAACGGCAGTATCGGCGGAGGCGAGTCCTACATGCAGCAACACTGGCATACTCCGGATCTGGTGACCCTGGTGCGCATCATGGTCATCAACATGAGCATGTTGGATGCACTGGATGGCGGAAAGGCAGCGATTGCCCGATTTATGGACAAGATCATGCATCTTCGTAATCGCAATACGATTGCTGGATCACGTAAAAACATTTCCGCACATTACGATTTGAGCAATGAATTTTTTGCAAGCTTTCTTGACCCGACCATGATGTATTCATCTGCTATTTTTCGTGACGAGCAGCAGACATTGCATGAAGCATCAATTAACAAACTCAACCATATTTGTGAACGCCTGCAACTGAAACCAGGCGACCATCTGATTGAAATCGGCACAGGCTGGGGCTCCATGGCAATTCATGCCGCCAGACATTTCGGCTGTAAAGTGACCACCACCACCATTTCACAAGAGCAATTTAAACACGCTAGCGAACGTGTCAAAGCAGAAGGTCTGGAAAACCAGGTAGAACTGCTTTTGAAGGACTACCGCGACCTGACAGGCAAATACGATAAACTGGTATCTATTGAAATGATTGAGGCCGTCGGGCATGAGTATTTTGCCAACTATTTTGAAAAATGCTCCTCGCTCTTGAAACCGGATGGCCTGATGCTGATACAGGCCATCACGATTTCGGATCAACGTTACGAATCAGCAAAACGCACAGTTGATTTTATTCAGCGTTATATTTTCCCGGGCGGCTGTCTGCCCAGCAACAGTGTCATCGCAGCACATGTTGCCAAAAATACTGATCTGCAGATTGTAGGGCTGGAAGACATCACGCGCGATTATGCGATGACGCTCGAACGCTGGCGCAAAACGTTCCTGAGCAAGCTCAAGGACATTCAGGCGCAAGGTTTCGGGCCTGATTTTATCAGGATGTGGGACTACTACCTGGCATATTGCCAAGGTGGTTTTATGGAACGGGTCATCCACACGGCACAGATTGTCATGGCGAAACCTCAACACCGTATGCAGGCACTGCACGCGAGAATCCCAAAATGAACCGACGTCGAACTATTCAGCATAGCTTACTGATTGTCGCCGGACTGCTCTGGCAGAGCAGTTACGGCGCTACTGACGAAGCCAACTTGTGGGCAATTGGTACGGCATGGACACCCGACAAGTCGGACGTGCTTTACCGAGAATATCATTTTGCCGAAGACCCCAATCTGGACCTGACCACCCGTGTCCAATACCGCCGCCCGGATGGCAGCGTGTTTGCCGAGAAGACCATTGATTACTCTCGGTCACTGACAGCACCGGAAATACAACATATCGACTACCGCAATACCGCAAGAATCAACACGGAGTTTTTGGAAGATGCGCGATCAGCGATGATCAAAGTGGGTTTTCAGGCGCATGACAGTGAACGCTATCGGGAAGAACTGCTGACGTACCGGGATTCCGTGGTTGTGGATGCAGGTTTTGATCCTTTTGTACGGAAGAACTGGCAGTCACTGGTTGCGGGAACATCCGTTGGTGCGGCCATGCTGGTCCCCTCGCGTCTGGACACGGTGAGAATCAGTCTGATTAAAACTGACCACCGATTCTGCGATGCTAATAATGCAGATATCTACTGCTTTGTGGTCCGGCCCGCTGGCATGCTGCGCGCCGTTGGCTGGTTTGTCGACCCTATCTACATTGGTTATGACAAGGACTCTAAACGACTCAAAAACTTTAATGGCATCAGCAACCTACGTGATGACAATGACCAACCTCGTAACGTACTGATCAGCTTTGAGTACTTCTGAGTGAATCTGCACAAAAGCTTTAAGTCAGTTTTTGAGTGGCCTGAGGTATAATCCCGCGCCTCAAGCGGAGGAGCACCCCATGCCTTTACCCAATCCCGTAGCACGGGAACATATCCATACACGCAAAGTCAATTTTGAAGGCTTTGAGCGTGAAGATGGTCGTTTTGATATCGAGGCCCATCTGATTGATACAAAAACTTATGCGTTCAGTAATAACTGGCGGGGCACCATAGAGCCCGGCGTCGCTTTGCATGAGATGTTGCTGCGTGTGACCATCAATGACAAGTTTGTCATTGAGGATATCGAAGCCGCCACCGACAACAGTCCGTTTGCAATCTGTCCGGACATCGCGATTGACTATAAAAAGTTGATCGGAGTGACCATGGGGCCGGGCTGGCGCAACATGATCCGCAGTCGACTCGGCGGCTTAAAAGGCTGCACACACCTGACTGAATTGTTGTACCCCATGGCGACAGTTGCCATTCAGACCATACGACCCTTGCAGAACCATCGACGTCGCAAGGCAGACTCAGACAGCCGCCACCATGCTGGCAAACCTTTTGTTCTGAACACCTGTCATGCCTGGGCAGAATATTCGCCGGTGGTGAAAGAAAATGCGCCAGACTATTACGTGCCGCGCGAACTGAGTGAACTGATTGCCACTGACAGCGATTGAATGGGCAACATAGGGAGTCGGAGCCCATTTCCTTCGGAAATATCCTCCGACTCCTGACACCGCTCCCCTTTAAGCCCCTGCTCCGTTAAGCCCCTGCTCCGTTAAGCCCGTGCCACGTTAATCCAGCAACGGAATGACCAGCGTAATCGCCACGCCCTCATACTCTTTGATGTTGTCGGCTCGTATTTGTCCCTGGTGGAATTCTGCCACCAATCGTGCAATATGCAGCCCCATGCCTAAGTGTGGCTCGCGCTGTTTTTCCTGAGGCCGCACCGAGATCATGGAATCAAACAGGCGACCCTTCATTTCTTCAGGCAGGTAAGGTCCGTAGTTGGTGACTCGCACCACTGCACGATCTTTGATCGCACGGCAGAAAACAGTAATTGGCTTTTTGTAGTAGCTGAACTCAACGGCATTAGCGATGAGTTTGTCCATCAATTGTGCGATGTATTCCGGCACACCGTTGATCATCACACAACCTTCAAGATCGGCGTCGATGACGGCATCGGGATAGGCCAATCGATACCCCTCAACACAGCCGGCCAAGACCTTTACCAGATCTATTTTTTCTTTCTCTGAGGTCTGCAGCATCTGCTCGAGCCGGGTTGCTTCACTCATATTGGTCAGAATCAGGTTCAGGCGACTGATCCCCTCTTCAGCGCGCTGGATATAAACAGCAGACTCTTTGTCTTGGGAAACCATGCCCAGATTCTCGAGGGAGGAACGCACTACGGTAACGGGCGTACGTAGCTCATGCGACAAGCGCGACGACATGTTCTCCAGATAGTTGGTGTATTGACCCAGGCGTTCCACCATGTTGTAAAAGCTTCGGGAAAGGTCGCCAATTTCATCTGAACTTTTTGTGGCGATAATTGTATTTTTGAGCCGCCCGTTGTCATCAATAATATTTTCTGCCTGATTCCTCAGCGCTCGTATGCGTGTTGATATCCGTGATGCAAAAAAGAACAAGCCAAACGCTACCAGTAACATGACACCGAGAATAGTATTGAACAGTGTCTCCATGGCCTGATTACGGAAGGTTCTCAGACCATTCATATTCTGGTCGACCACAACCGCACCCATAATTTCGCCGTCTGCAAAGATGGGGTAAGCGGCTTCCAGAATTCGGGTTTGATCCTCGTTGATTGTTCTGAACTGGGTCTGGGCTTCGCCTCCCAATGCGGAGCTCAAATGTGCCCCTTCCAAGCGGCTACCGACATACAGTTCATCAATAAAATCGTTAGAGGGCTTGGTCAGTATCTGATAATAAATAGGGTGAAGTATCTTGTCTTCGAGAATGCGCAGATACCTGTTACGTTCTTCGTCGTCCTGTGGCGAGGTTAAGGACAATCCGGTTGCCGACTGTATATCACCAACACTTAGCAATACACGACGCGTTCTGTCGACTACCTGGATACGAGAGTCGGTATACCCCATGCCCTCGACAATCTTGTCAATTTCCGGTGTAGGCCTCTGAACAGCGCCAAGTCGCTCAATATCGTTAACATTCGACGTGGCGACAACTGCCGTTACATTGCGGGTTTCAGGGTCGTCTACATCATAGACAGCAAATCCCAGCTTGGAACCCAGCATCGTTAAAGGCATGCGAAGCTCGATGGTGTAGCCATCCAGATTTTCATACCACTGACCGCTGATGCGCTCTTCATGCCTCAGCGAACCAATATCGCGCAAATCACTGCCTATTTCGTAGGCATAAATGAATTCCGGACCGCGGGGTGACACAACATAACGCCTTAGCTCGCCATCAGGGCCGCTCATGGAAATCTGCACAAAATCACTGCGGTGAATGCTCAGACTGTCAGGCGCTCGATACACAACATTGTTGTCTACAACGTTGATGTAGGCATACAAAAAGCGATTGTGTTCGCCCACCAACAATTTGAAGTTAAGCGACTCATCGTTGTGGTAGTAACGAGAGAACTCACTTTGAGGATTCAGTGGTGTAGCAATGGTATTTGCCCGACCATAGGACAGTTCATAGCGTTGATAATCGCCCCAGTCTGTGAGGGTATTATCATCAAGACCCAATGCATAATAGATCGGATAGACATACAGGTTTTCGCTGCGCCGCGCGGGACCAAACGTGCCTTCGTCAAAAAGCTCAGGGCGCTCGTTCAGCGCAGTCGCCAAAGCCCGGGCAGTGCCAAGCACAACCTGTTCCTGACCACGGCGCAAGTAGTCTTCCATTTCCAGAATATAGCGATACCCCAACCACGGGATAACAAGCAGAAAACTGGACAAAAATACCAGCTTGAAGCGAATGCCAAATGGGTGTTTAAGGGCTTTAGTCATGTTCCAGGCACCCGCTGCTAATCGCCTCCATCTCCATCGCTGTCTCCATCGATGGCAACGTCGCCGCCACCAATCATTTGTGTATTCCAGCGATACCCCATGCCATAGACTGTTTCTATGCAGTCGAATTCCGGTGCAACCTGCATAAACTTCTTACGGATACGTTTAACGTGCGAGGTAATTGTGCTGCCATCCACAAAAATCTTGGATTCCTGCATTAACACCTGGCGACTTTTGACATGACCGGGAAACTTGACCAGCGCGTGCACCATCCAGAACTCTGTCACAGTCAGTGGAACAGCCTGCCCATCCCACTGAATGGTCAGCCTGCCAATATCCAGCACCAGTTTTTCTCGCTGCAGCAGGTTTTCCGGTGAGGTTGGCTGATTCAACGCATCCTGCCGACGGAACAACGCGGCAATGCGTGCCGACAAGTGTGGCAGGCTGATATCTTTTGTCAGATAGTCATCTGCGCCCATACGCAGGCCGCTGACCGTGTCAAAGTCGTTGTCTCGCGCAGTCAGGAAAATGATAGGCAAGGTTTCTGACATCGATCTCAGGCTCTGGCAAAGTGCAAATCCGCCGTCGATCTCGTTTTCCAGACCAATATCGATAATCGCCAGATTGGGTAATCGCAAGTCAAACGCGCGCATGGCATCGCGCCTGTTGGCGAATGTCTGGACCTCGTAGCCTTGTTTACGCAACACATCTGCGTAGTTCTCACGTATTGCTGCTTCGTCTTCAACAATCGCAATTCGTCGAGCCATCGTACACCTTCCCCAAAATACCCTCAGGGCGCTGACTATACCGTATTTATGCGGACAACAAAGTGGTCGAAGCCTCGCGTAACCACATGCCATTATTCTGACATATTTGTTCAGCACAATGCCCTTGTTTACGCCTGCCAACGCAAGAAATCTCCTGTCTAATCCCCAGAGAACAACAGCTATTGCTGGATATTTTTTGCTTGGAGCCTGCACTGATGAGCACTACCAGACTGGTAATTGGAGACAAGAATTTTTCATCCTGGTCACTGCGACCCTGGTTATTGTTAAAAAACTTCGAAATCCCGTTTGAAGAGGTCAACGTAGCACTTTATCAAGGCAATACTGCCGAGAAGCTGGGGCCTTTATCGCCCTCGCTGAAAGTGCCGGCGTTTCAGCATCGCGATACCACCGTATGGGACTCCATTGCGATTTGCGAATACATATCGGAAGCCTTGCTGGATGGTAAAGGCTGGCCCAGCAGCCCTCGTAAACGCGCGACCGCACGCTCCATATGCGCTGAAGTACACGCGGAGTTCCCGAATTTGAAGCGCGATTGGCCGATGAACTGCCACGCGTCCGTCAAGTTGTCGGTGACAGACGCGATCGCCGACGAAATCGCGCGTATCGACGCGATCTGGAGCTGCTGCCGCCGGAAACACGGTGCCGGCGGCGAGTACCTGTTTGGTCGATTCTCTATTGCTGATTGTATGTATGCGCCCATGGCCATTGCATTTCGCGCATATGGGGCGGAACTCAGTGGCCCCGCACAAAAATACGCGGATACCATTCTCGCCAACCCATGGGTGCAGGAATGGATTCGTCAGGGTAAAGCAGAGCAGCGAAGCAAAGTTGTTTTAAGTTCTGTCAGTAGTTTGTAGTAGTAGTGGCAGTAGTAAGTGGTAGCGAGTGTTTGTATATGAGTGTGTTGGAAGTAACTCCTTGAAGTAGTGTTGTGAAACTTGTGGCAAGAGTGACTTTGAGCAGGCCTTTATGGCCTGCTTTTTTTTTGCCCTTCGATTCCGGTCGCACACTGAGCCAAGGGCAGTTCCTCAGAACGGCGCTGCGCGCCTGATTGTCCTTCGATTCCGGTCGCACACTGAGCCAAGGGCAGTTCCTCAGAACGGCGCTGCGCGCCTGATTGTTCTTCGCTCACTGCCCTTGGCTCAGTGTGCTAGTGGGCCGCATCGAGTTCAGCTACACTGCGCAGATGATGCTCAATGGTATTAAATCTCGTATTTCGCAGATCCAGCGCGACCACCACGCGTTTGGCGATGAGCTCGCGGGCAAATCGTTTAATCGAATGTTTATCTTGTCAGTGATTGCGACACTGGTGTCGGCTGCACATATTCCGGTTTTTAGTGCGCTGAGTTTCGAGACAGACATTGAGCAACAATGGCGCCTTGGGATTGTGGTCTACCATAGCTTCATGTTTTTAATGTGTGCTGCCTTCTGCGTATTGACTCGCCCTGGTCGACAGTTGTCGATCACTGCGCGGCGTCGCATCACTAGGGTTCTGCACGGAACGGTGCTATTGGCGGGCGTGGTAGTGACCTCGATTGATCAGCTGGTGACACCCGCAGTCACACCATTTCTGGTGGCATGCACTGTGGCCGGTGCGTTGTTTATCGTAAACCCCCTGACGGCAGTGCTCATTTATTCCCTGTTGTTTTGCCTTTTTGCCTTGGTTCTACCTCTGACCCAGACCAATGAAGCCATCCTGATTTCGAATCTGCTTAATGGACTCACCTCCTGCGGTATCGCTATTGGTTTATCGTGGGTGTTGTGGAAGCAAAATATTCAAGCGGCGCAACAGCGCGATGTGATTTATCAGCAAAAGGAAGCACTTGAGCTGAGTAACCGTCAGCTCGAGCAACTTGCAACACGCGATGACCTGACCGGGCTCGCCAACCGCCGTATGCTGCAGATGGTTGCCACAGAAGAACAGTCTCTGATGAATCGCCAGAAAATTCCTGCCTGCTTGTTGTTGCTCGATCTGGATCTTTTTAAAAACATCAACGACGAGTTGGGTCATCCGGCCGGAGACGAATTGCTGCGTCAACTGGCTGAGTTATTGACTCAAACTGTCCGCGCGTCCGATCGGGTAGCGCGCTGGGGAGGCGAAGAGTTTGCAATTCTGCTGCGCAACACCGATGCCGATCAAGGCATGCAAGTGGCGGAGAATATTCGTGCGTTTATCGAACAGCATCGGTTTGAGCTGGCAAATCAGAAAGGCGTGGCCCATGAGGTAGCACTGACCGTCAGTATCGGCGTGGCGCGCTTGGATGCAACTGCGGAGGATATGCTGGATCATGCCTATCGGGAGGCTGATTTGGCGTTGTATGCGGCAAAGGCCGGTGGTCGAAATCGAGTCGTTTTGCGCGCGAGTGCTGCCTGAGTAAGGGGCCGTGAGGTTGGTGCTTATCGCACTCAGCGCAGCGGGTGGTTCCTCAGGACGACGCCTTTGGCGTCTTTATTGTCCTTCGCTCACCACCCGCTGCGCTGAGTGCTCATTCAAAACCTGAGACGGCCCCTTACTCAGGCGTGCGCTCGCGGCTACGGATGCGATGCCGGCGCGTGGGGCTGGCACTGTCAATCGATGCCGCAGGCGGAGCGGGACATGAGCGAGCAATAATCAGGCGCGCAGCGCCATTGCGAGGAATGTCCCGCTCCGCCTGCGGCTATCCAGATATACAATCAAGCCCCACGCGCCGGCAGCACATCCTTCAATTTCGCGGCCATCTCACGAATGCTACGCTCAGTCTCCGCCCAATCAATACAGGCATCCGTCACAGACACACCGTACTTGAGATCACACAGATCCTTTGGAATCTTCTGATTACCAAAATTGATATTGCTCTCCAGCATCACCCCCACAATCGACTGATTACCCTCCAGAATCTGATGTGATACATCCTTTAATACCAAGGACTGAATCATCGGATCCTTGTTGGAGTTGGCGTGGCTGCAATCGATCATGATGTTAGTGCTGACACCGCCTTTACGCAGCGCATCTTCTGTTTGTGCGACGTGTACAGAATCGTAGTTTGGACCTGCGCTACCACCGCGCAGGACGACGTGCGCATAGGGGTTGCCTTTGGTGCGCACAACCGCCACCTGACCTTCCTTGTTAATGCCGAGGAAACGGTGCGGATTGTTGACCGACTGCATGGCGTTCACCGCCACCATCAATCCACCATCGGTACCGTTTTTAAAACCCACTGCTGACGACAGGCCACTGGACATTTCACGGTGTGTCTGCGATTCAGTGGTACGCGCGCCGATGGCAGACCAGGCAATCATATCCTGCAAGTACTGCGGCGAAATTGGGTCAAGCGCTTCGGTTGAGGCAGGAAGTCCCATGGAGACGATGTCCAAAAGCAACTTGCGACCGATGCGTAAGCCATCCTGAATGCGGAACGTATCATCCATATACGGGTCGTTGATCAGCCCTTTCCAGCCGATGGAGGTACGCGGCTTTTCAAAATACACGCGCATGACCAGATACAAGGTGTCTTTGACTTCATCCGCCAAGACTTTCAGACGCTCAGCATACTCAATGGCGGCCTTGGTATCGTGGATAGAGCAGGGCCCCACCACCACAAAAAGTCGCGGGTCCTTGCGATCCAGAATGTTAAAAATTGTCTGCCGTGCATCACGCACAGACTCCAGCGCCACGCCATCCAATGGCAGTTCAGCTTTTAACTGAGCCGGCGTCAGTAAAGTCTCGATAGACTCGATGTTCAGATCATCAGCTTTTAAATCAATCATCAATCACTCTCTAGATTCAATTCTTATGGCTATAGTTACCCTGGGCCTTACACCTTGTGGTAAAGCTGGCGCCCGGTACGGTTGTACTGATCGGCCATCTCTTCCATGCCTGCCTGAATGGCTTGATCCAGCACTGCCTGCTCTGCTTCGGAAACCACAGGCGTTGTTTGCCCTGATTCCAACCCGGCAGCGTACTCACGCACCTCCTGAGTAATCTTCATAGAGCAGAACTTTGGACCACACATAGAGCAGAAGTGCGCGACTTTACCGGATTCCTTCGGCAATGTCTCATCGTGAAAGGCGCGCGCTGTTTCCGGATCCAGCCCCAGATTAAACTGATCTTCCCAGCGGAATTCAAAACGCGCCTTGGACAAAGCATTGTCGCGCAGCTGCGCGCCAGGGTGGCCTTTACCCAGATCAGCTGCGTGAGCGGCAATTTTGTAAGCCATCAAACCATCTTTGACATCCTGCTTGTCTGGCAGACCCAAGTGCTCTTTCGGCGTCACATAACACAGCATGGCGCAGCCAAACCAGCCGATCATGGCCGCACCAATTCCCGAAGTAATGTGGTCATAACCGGGCGCAATATCAGTGGTCAGCGGACCCAGTGTGTAAAAAGGCGCCTCGTCACACACAGCCAGTTGTTTGTCCATGTTCTCTTTGATCATGTGCATTGGCACGTGGCCAGGACCCTCGATCATGGTCTGCACATCGTGTTTCCACGCAATTTTGGTCAACTCGCCAAGCGTTTCCAGCTCAGCAAACTGCGCGGCATCGTTGGCATCGGCAATTGAACCTGGGCGAAGCCCGTCACCCAATGAAAACGACACATCATAAGCCTTCATGATTTCGCAAATATCTTCAAAATGCGTATACAAGAAGTTTTCCTTGTGGTGCGCCAGACACCATTTGGCCATGATGGAACCACCACGCGACACAATGCCGGTCACGCGTTTAGCGGTGAGCGGTACATAACGCAGTAACACACCCGCGTGGATGGTGAAATAATCCACCCCCTGCTCAGCCTGTTCGATCAGGGTATCGCGGAACATTTCCCAGGTCAGGTCTTCCGCTACACCACCGACTTTTTCCAGTGCCTGATAAATCGGTACCGTACCAATAGGCACCATGGAGTTGCGGATAATCCACTCACGGGTTTCGTGTATGTTTTTGCCCGTGGACAGATCCATCACTGTGTCGGCACCCCAACGCGCAGCCCACGCCAATTTCTCCACTTCTTCTTCAATAGAAGACGTTACCGCAGAGTTACCAATGTTGGCGTTCACTTTCACCAGAAAGTTACGGCCGATGATCATTGGCTCAATTTCCGGGTGATTGATGTTGGCCGGAATGATCGCGCGCCCCCGGGCAATTTCATCGCGCACAAACTCAGGCGTGATCTCTTTTGGTATTGACGCACCAAAGGACTGTCCAGGATGCTGAAAACCCAACGCCGCATGTTCACGCGCCTGTGCCAGACTCATGTTTTCGCGAATGGCGATATATTCCATCTCAGGCGTGATGATGCCTCTGCGCGCGTAATGCAGTTGTGAAACATTAGCGCCTGCTTTGGCCCGGCGCGGTTTGCGCATGTGTTCAAACCGCAGGTGTGCCGTCTGCACATCATCCTGACGTTGTTTGCCAAATGTTGATGTCACACCGGCCAGCAACTCGGTATCACCACGCTCTTCAATCCAGCGCGCTCGTATTGCAGGCAATCCCGCACGCAGATCAATGTTAAACGCGGGATCAGAGTACGCACCCGAGGTGTCGTACACGCGAATCGGCGGATTGTGCTCAAGGCCTTTTTCAGTGTGTGTATCAGCCTGTGTTATCTCGCGCATTGGCACAAGAATGTCGTCACGGCTGCCTTTTACATACACTTTGCGCGAGCTTCCGAACGTATAGCGGGTTCTGTCGTCCAGTTCGGTAATTCTGTCGAGAAAGTGTTCGGGCTTGGCACTCATTACTCTATCCTGTCTGTATAGATGCACGGGGCGCGGGATGCCTTACGTTGCATGGATTAAAAAGTGGGTGATCATTATGCCTGATTAGCCCACAAAGTGTTATCCGGAGTATGCCTTCATAGATTGCAAATTGTTGCTTATGGCACTTGGACGCCACCCGTTAACACTGTGTAGAATGCCCGACACAACCGGAACTGGCTCCTGTTACGTATGATTGTTGGGATGGCGACAATCGGGGCACAAATCCGGGACCAATAAAAGACATCATCCAGCAGATGTCTGCAGTTAAACGCAAAGGGCTTTTGCAGCGTCTATATAAAGACCAGACTCTGATCGCTTGCGTTTCAGTTAATGAACTTTCTAACAGGATTTCTGATTATGGGACGATTTACCCGCACGATAGTTCTCGCGGCAGGACTGCTTGTTTGCGTAAAACCAGTATTTGCTGACGATTTGGTGAGCATTCTTGAACTGGCCATGCGCAATGACCCCGCACTGCGTCAAGCACAAGCCCAGCTCAATTCCGGGCAACAACAGGTACGACTGGCGCGCGCAAGCCTGATGCCACAGGCAAGTGCCAGCCTTTCTGAACAGCGACAATCTACTGGCCCCGAAGGCACCATCAGTTTTACCGATCTGGATGCCAGCACCCGTCGCTACAACGTCAGCGTTCAGCAAGCATTGCTGAATATGAATTCCTGGTACAGCTATCAAGGTGCCAAGGAAGCCGATCAGGCACGTTTTTACAACTTTGCTGCGCAAGAGCAGGAATTGATCATTCGTGTCGCAACAGCCTACTTTACCGTGCTGCGCGCCATCGACGATCTGAGCACGCGCAGGCAGGAAGAAGAAGCCGCCATGCGCCAGTTTGAACGAACCCGCCAGCGTGAAGAGGTTGGTCTGGTTGCTATTACTGAGGTTTACGAATCTCAGGCTGCGTACGATCTGGCCCGAAATAACACCATTCTGGCTGAGGACGCCCTGTCATCCAGCTATGAAGCGCTGGAAGCAATTACCGGCCAGCCACATCCCAATCTTGAAATTCTGCGGGCTGACTTTCCAATCACCCCGGCGGATGGCGACATGGACACTTGGGTTCAGGAAGCTTTGAACAGCAATCCACAACTGCTGGCGGCGCGTTACAGCGTGGAGGCTCAGGCCAAGACGGTGCAGGCTCGTCGTGCTGAGCATCTGCCAACCATCGGCTTGCAAAGCAGCTACTCGAATACCGACTCGAACTCCGGTCAGGGTGCTGATGGTAGTGTGCGCTCAACTGGTGTCATTGAGGGATTTAGCGTCGCGGTTCAGGTCACCATCCCCTTGTACTCCGGTCATGCTGTCACTGCCCGTCGCAGCCAGGCAGAATATGATCTGGTTGCGCAACAGGAACAAGCGAGCCTGATCCGTCGCCAGACCACTCAAAATATCCGCAATGCGTTTCGCCGCGTGAATACAGATGCCCTGGTGATAGCACAGCGCCAGCAGGCAATTGTGTCTGCGCAATCAGCGCTGAATGCAATTGAAGCCGGTTATGAAGTCGGTACGCGCAATGTTGTTGACGTTGTGCAGGCGCGCCAGCAATTGTTCGTGGCTCTGCGTAACTACTCAGATGCCCGATACAACTACGTGGTCGATACACTGCAACTCAAGCGCACCGCCGGTGTGCTCACGCCGCAGGACATTATTGATCTGAATGAGTGGCTGGCCGCTGAGCCGGTTACTGCGCAGTAATAGTGGCTACTGGGGACGGAGGCGTACGCCTCCGTCCCCTTCTAACCTGAGGCGTACGCCTCCGTCCCCTTTTACTTTTAACCTACTTTTCCGCACCCAAGGCCATCGCGCGCGCCTGACGCTGAGTATCCACCTCAGCTGGTTGCCAGCCTTGCATATTTGACTGCAACAAATCCGCAAGCGCAGAAATATGTTCGGGCCTGTCGTTCAGTGCGCTGATGTACTCGTAACGCTCCCCGCCCGCATGCAAGAAATATTCTTTGTTTTCCTCGCCAATTTCTTCGATGGTTTCAAGACAATCGGCTGAGAAGCCCGGACAAAAAACCTGCACTGACTTTACGCCTTGGGCAGGAAATGCCTTCAGCGTGTGATCGGTGTAGGGTTTCAGCCACTCCTCGCGACCAAAACGGGATTGGAATGTGGTGATGTATTCATCAGTCGTCAGCCCGAGTTCCTCTGCAATCAGTCGCGAGGTTTTGTAACACTCACAGTGATAGGGGTCACCGTTGAGCAAATAGCGTTTGGGGATGCCGTGAAAGGAAAACATCAGTTTGTCCGCACGGCCATGTGCCTGCCAATGCTCCCTGATTCGAATGGCTGATGCTTTGATAAACGGGGCGTAGTCGTGATAGTGATTCACAAAGCGCAACTCCGGCATCCAGCGACGCTTGGTAAAGTCCGCACTGATGGCATCAAAGGTAGACGCGGTTGTGGATGCTGAATACTGCGGATACAAGGGCAGCACCAGTAATTTGCCAACCCCCTGATCAAACATATTCTGTAATACCGATGGAATCGATGGATTGCCGTAACGCATGGCAAAATCTACAACCACGTTGTCATGCCCGCGCGCTTTCAACTCTGCTCTCAGTGCGTCAGCCTGATGACGGGTGTGGAACAACAAGGGCGAGCCTTCGTCGGTGAACACGGTTGCGTAGGACTTGGCAGACCGACTGGGCCGTATATTCAGAATTACCAGATTCAGAATCAACCACCAGATAGGCCGCGGCGTTTCCACCACGCGCGGATCCCATAAAAACTCTTTGAGATAACGGCGTAATGCCGCTGGTGTCGGCGCATCCGGTGTACCAAGATTGGTGATTAACACACCAATCTTTTCAGTCTGCTGGTGAGTGTATTTGGGGCTGCCCTTAAACGTCATGTGTTGTCCTGTTACTGCTATTTAAATGTTAGTTAATTGCCTGAGTCGTTTGCTGCCCGGCGTCGCATACCGGCTTTGGCACCCAGCGTCCCCACATAAAACTGTGGCACAGACAGCACGGTCACGTAGATCATGGCGACGGGCAACATGTGGCCTGCACCAAAAAAAATGGAAGAGAACACTTGCCCGAGCATCATGCTCAGGGTCCAGCGCCAAGCTCGTACAGGATACGCTCTGGCCAGCAGATAGATCACGAGGCACATCAACGGCAAGCCAAAAATATAATATCCAATAGAGGCCCAGGCGACGGGCACCTCTGATGTCAGTGAAACACCAGACGCCAATGACACGCCGCTCGATACAATAAAACCGGTCACTGCAGCAAACAGATGCACCGGGTTCTCTCCCGATCTCAAGGTGCGTAGCGTGTTCCTTACAAATCCGTTGCTCGATGTTTCGGTCTGCTGATCCGGCTCATTGTTATTCATTTTTTTATCTCGGGTCTGTTGGTGAACGCAAGCTGATCGCTCCACGAATTTGTCCCGCCAGATAACCGGTTGCCATGTCATCAGGATAGTGGCGGGCCAAGGCTTCGCTGACGTCTGCTGCGATGTCGGTTCCGTGACAGGTCAGACATAGCGGACCCGCAGGCTGGGCCTGCATGTAACGAAACTCACCGGCAACTACTTCGGCATAGTTGATTTGCGCTGCCGGTTCGCCTGCCAACTGCCGTTGATCAAAGGCTTGCAAGACGCTGGTTTCCCAGGCATCAGGCGTTGCCAATGCGCCATTACGGGTTTTTAAACTGACGCGCTTGACCTGCCAGCCACTTTGCTCGCTCAGGGTCTGTGCAATCGCCGGCGCCTGAACCGCACACACTTCAATACCATTGACTGGACCGCCGGCCTGAATGGCCTGCTGCAAGGTGGGTAACAAAGTACCTACAAACTGCGCAGCCAGCTCAGCGCCTTGCGCGCGCAAGGCTTCCTCATCAAGCGGTGGTACTGGCTCTGCGTCACTGCAGGCTACTAACAATATTGCCAGGCAACCAAGATAGCGTGTGTGGTTCATGCTGTATTTCCTTTGGGTGTTTAAACCTTGTCGAGCGCTTGCGTGATGTCGGCGATGATATCGTCTATATGCTCGATACCGATTGATAAACGTACAAGATCCTCACTGACTCCGGCCTTGGCCAGCTCAACAGGACTTAACTGGCGGTGCGTAGTAGTCGCCGGGTGACAGGCCAGGGATTTGGCATCCCCAATATTCACCAGACGCAGAATCATCTGTAAGGCGTCAATAAACGTCGCACCCGCTTCTTTTGATGTTTTGCCGGCGCTGGATTTAATACCAAAACTTAAAATGCCGGATGCATGACCCGAGCAGATTTTTTTGCACAGTGCGTTGTAGGGACTTTCCGGCAAAGCAGCATAGTTCACCCACGATACTTTGGGGTGATTTTTCAGGAAACTCGCAACAGCCAGCGCGTTCTGGCAATGGCGCTCGATGCGCAGCCCCAGCGTTTCCAGCCCTTGCAGGATGAGGAATGCACTGTGAGGCGACAACGCTGCGCCAGTATTTCGCAAAGGCACAACCCGGCAACGACCAATATAAGCCGCAGGCCCCAAGGCAGCGGTATAAACCACGCCGTGATACGACGGATCAGGCTCATTGAGCATTGGAAAGCG
Source organism: Pseudohongiella sp. (assembly GCA_030696315.1). GTDB lineage: Bacteria > Pseudomonadota > Gammaproteobacteria > Pseudomonadales > Pseudohongiellaceae > Pseudohongiella. The sequence goes on from JAUYSM010000084.1 coordinate 47,415, forward strand.
TGTTTTGTTTGCTACCCAGTCAAAGCGGCCCGAGTCAATGATCACGCCACCCACTGTTGTGCCATGACCACCTATGTACTTGGTCAGTGAGTGCACAACAATATCAGCACCTTGATCAAGGGCGCGGCAGAGATATGGCGTGGCGACTGTGTTGTCGACAATCAGCGGAACGCCATGGCGATGGGCTATTTCTCCCAGTTTTTGCAGGTCAACTACATTGCCCGCCGGATTGCCAATCGACTCGCAAAACAATGCTCTGGTCTTATCATCAATGAGTTTCTCGAGCCCTTCGTAGTCGTCAAATGACGCCATGCGCACCTCAACACCCTGCGTTGGCAAGGTATGCGCAAACAGGTTGTAGGTGCCGCCATATAACTGACTGGTACTGACAATATTGTCACCCGTACGGGTGATACATTGAATGGCGTATGTGATTGCAGCCATGCCTGAGGCCAGTGCCAAGGCGCCGATACCACCTTCCATTTCTGCCAAGCGCTGTTCAAGCACCGCCGTTGTGGGGTTCATGATACGCGTATAAATATTGCCCGCCACCTTGAGGTCAAACAAATCTGCGCCGTGCTGGGTATTGTCAAAGGTGTATGACGTGGTCTGATAGATGGGTACCGCGGCCGCTTTGGTTGTGGCCTCAGATGTGTATCCGTGGTGCAGGGCCAGTGATTCAAGTTTCATAGTCATCTCCTCGTTTTCTGTTTCTTGGGCCAGTCCGATTTTACCCGGCCAACCAGTTATTTACGCCCATTCCGACCAACCATGACAAAATCATCACCAGCGTAGCAATGCCGAGATGTTCAGCCACAACAGACCAGCACGGCTCTTTTTGTTGTTTTGCGATAAAAATACTCAGTATGGTTAACACAATGGCCCCCCATACCAGACAGGCAATAACCGCGTGCTGTAAAGGCAGCAACAACAAGGGCAGTACAAACGTTGATGCCATCACAAACTTGGTGACAAATGTAGCCATGGTCGCCAGCCAGACACTTCTGCTGGTGCTGTCGGGGCGCGCCTCTTCTGACAAATGGATACCAAACGCGTCTGACATGGAATCGGAAACAGCGATGACCAGAATGCCACCCATCACGGCTGCCAGTGATTCTGTGCCTGCAAACAAGCCCACTATCAAACCTAATGTTGTAATGACACCCGATCCGGTGCCAAAAAACACACCTGTCAACACGCCACGCAAACGCGCTTGTGATTGATCTGTCATAGTAAATGTCCTTTTAGTGCAGCGTCAGGCAAACAGTTTGCTGCGAAATGCAAAAAAGACCGCACCCAACAGACACAAGGCACTCCAAAGATAGTCCATCTTTAACGGCTCCTTCAGATAAAACAAGGCAAATGGAACAAACACACTCAGCGTAATGACTTCCTGCAATATTTTCAGTTGCCCAACCGACATAACGGTATACCCGATGCGGTTAGCAGGAACCTGGAACAGATACTCCAGCAGCGCAATGCCCCAGCTGATCAACGCGGCAATGATCCAAGGCTTGTGTGCCAGATCTTTAAGGTGCGCGTACCAAGCAAATGTCATAAAAATATTGCTGATGATAAGCAAGCCGATTGTTATCGCAGCAGGATGAACCATTACCAAGCTCCCGGCATGAGTGTTATCTGTTCAATTCACGAAGGTGGGCATTATATGCGCAGCGTGGCCATGGATTGCGTCAATTCTGCGCTCAGGGTGTTGATTGCTTTTTGCAAACGCTCGTCACCGAGCATATCGGCATTGTGATGTGACCACTGCGGATTTGCTCTGGCAAGACGCAACTCGGCAGGCAACTCAGAGTCATTGAGTACCGGGCGGACTGCCGTGGTTGCAGACGTTGCCTGCTGAGCCGCATGGCCGCGCCGTTCCAGTGCCAGAATTAATCCACACTGTCGCGCAGCCAGCACTCTGAGGATATTGTCATCAACTCTGAGGTTCTTTTCACCCGTCATCATGGCCATCAGATTACTACCGTAATGTCGCAGGGTTTGCAGTCCACCACCTAGCAGAGCACCCACTAATGTGGCCGCACCCAGCGTTAACCCGCCCGCGATCAAGTCAATGCCAACCCCTGCGGCGGCCCCGGCTGCGGCACCGCCACCAACACGCATGCCCAGATATTGCAACATGACAGGGTCAAACGGATCCTGCTGCCACTTGCCGTCAATTAATGGCAGCGCCGCGGTTTCAATATCATCCGGATAAAACCGATAAAGGCTTAGCAATCGCTCCACACATGCCTGTTCACGTTTAACTACGTCGTCATTTAATGCCTGTGCACCCAAGGCCAGTGCTTGCGGATCCAGCGTGGATACTCGTTGTCGACAGGCAGCGACACCCAGCAGTAATTCTGCTATCTGCTGCGCGGCTGCCTGCTGCCGTAGCCGGGTTTCCTCAGCGTGATTCTCGATCAAGGCATTCAAGACATCCGCATGGGAATCAAGCAAACCAGCGAGTTTACTGTACAGTAACCGCTCACCGTCTTCGGTGGGTGCCACAATGTCAAACCGCACAATTGCATGCAGACCCAGTCCTGCCAAGGCCTCGCGCCAGGCTGTTTCCCGGGCTGACGCATCGGCGACAAAATTGAGCAAGGGCAGCAAAGGTACGCCGCACAAGCGTAGTATTTCAAGCTCATCGCGGTGTTTTGCCAGCACCGGATCCCGGCTATCAATCACATAAAACGCGGCGTCACTCTTGAGCATCTGACGCAAGACTTTAGCTTCCTGCTCAAATTGTTCGCGGGCAGGTGCCGACGCCAGAAAGCGCTCTATGCGCTGCGGCCCGTCTTCCCGGGATCCACTGACCAAAGCCTGTTGCTCAAGCAGGGCCAACAGCTCAATGGGCTCTTCGATTCCCGGCGTGTCATACAGCTCAACCAGCACACGTCCGTTGACCAGTAATCGTGCCGCTTCAACATGGCGAGTTGTGCCGGGGCGATCACTGACTTCACCAAAACGCGCATCACGAGTCAGCGTGCGCAACAACGATGTCTTCCCGGTATTGGTATGGCCAGCCACCGCAATATGAACAGGCTTGTCGATTCCCTGCAGCTTATTCATGCATTTGCCTCCAGCCACAAACGAGCGTCTGCGTCTTCATCAAAAACCGACGAAGGCAATATTCCGAGTGTCTGCAAATGCTGTCGCCATAACTGGCGACGGCTGCCTGTACCGCTGCCAGCCAACAAGACGGCAACGTGCAAGGCTCTACCCGATGCATCAGAAAGCCAGGACAATGACCCGCGATCAACGGTCTGAGCAGCATCGCACACCAGTAACAAGGCACGAGGCGGCGCTTGATCAAGGAGCGCCAGACAATTGATGCGCTCCTGGCGATTGGCAACACGCTCATGATGAAAATCGCTGAAGGCGGCAGTAGGCCACACAATCTGATCACTCAATTCGAACGCAACAATGATGGCTGCGCCTTGCGCCGTGTTACAACGCTGCCCCGTGAAGGTCTTGCCGGGCACGGTGGCTTGCTCAGGGTCGATGACACCCACTGCCTGATCGCTGGGCGACAATCGCGCGCTGAGTGCGTTCCAATCTGCATGATGCAGGTCCAGCCGATAACGACTCATTCCCCGGGTCAAGCGCCAGGCGCTGAACAACAGTAACAACAAGCGTGGTAACAAGCCGTACACCAGCAGTGCCCCGCATAACCAACCCGCCCATGCTCTGCGCTCAGGCTGAGACTGTGTTGCCCAATCGCCACTCAGGGCGCCTGCGGCATTAACCATTGTTTCGCTTGGCATCGCGAACCCAAACTGAGCGGGCAGCCACCCAATACTTTGCACCAACGTGTTAAATAAAGACGCCGGCAAAATGGTGGTTTCCCAGACAAACACGTAGCTGCGCAACGAAAGCGCCAAGAGCAATCCAATTAATGCGCCAGCCGCCACACAGCTCCAGATACTGTGTGTCACCGCGGCCATCCACCATCGGCTGATTCCAATACGCGCGCTCAACCCTGCAAAAGACCGCGCCAGCAGCGCTGTCTTGTTGCCAGCAAAGCGGGAACTCAGCCAGAACCAGACCCGACCCATGGAAAGCTCGCCCGGCGTCATCCCCAGGCTCAGCATCCAGAACACGAGCATCAATACATTAAAACCCAACAAGGCACCCAGTGCCCAAAGCACGTTCACCGGCGCATCACTATTGCCCATGATGCCGAGAGCCGCAGACATTCCGCCAGCAAATGCCAGCACCCACATGACAATCAACAACAATCCAGAGCGCTGTCGCCAGACATGCAAGGCATCTTTGAGTCCAGCATGCTGTGAAAGCTTTTCTGCCCAAGCGAGCACACGCTGTTCCGGACTGCCTTGTTGTTGCCGGGCAAAACGCTCCGCATCCAACTGCGGTTGAGGGGCTAGCAACGCCAGATCAAGTCGCACTGATTCCGCCAGCCAACGGTCGCTGAATACAAAACGCCGATCTTTCAGCGAACTGGATGCTTGATTCAGTGACACGTTTTCCTCCCCCACACGCCTTGCATTATTGAGCCAGTCGGCATTCTAGCTGATCACGTCTGACGACAGTACACCGATTGCGTTAGACTCAGGGCATAACCGCAGCCACATCGCATTGATGTACACTCGCACACTCTGTAAACGATGCAACAGGATAACATTATGGCCACCATCACTTTTTACGGCGCCGCTCAGGAAGTCACCGGTTCCTGCTATCTGGTTGAATCCCCCGCATTGGGCAAGGTTCTGTTTGATTGTGGCATGCATCAGGGTGGGGATGCGGTAGACCGGGTTGGACATGACACATTCCCGTTTGACCCAAGGGAAATTGACGCTGTTGTGTTATCTCACGGACATCTTGACCATTCCGGCATGCTGCCAAAGCTCGTGCATGACGGATTCAAAGGCCCGATTTATTGCACGCAGGCAACACGCCAGTTGCTGAGAATTCTGCTGGAGGATGCCTACGGTTTGTACGAACGTGATCTGGAGCGCGACAATCTTCGTCGTTTACGCAGTGGCCGCACGCCCATTGAAGCGGAATATACCATTCGTGATGTCGAACACGCGTTGCATCAATGTGTTCCACAACCCTACCATGTGGCTTTTGACATCGGCTCCTCCGCGCGTGTGCGCTTTCTGGATGCCGGCCATATTCTGGGATCTGCGATCGTCGAGTTAACCCTGACCGAACGCGGCGAAGACAAGATCATGGTGTTCTCGGGCGACCTTGGTAACAACGACTCCGCGCTGATGAATGACGCCGAAACCCCAGACAAAGCCAATCTTGTGCTCATGGAAGGTACCTATGGCGATCGTAATCACCGCAACCATGACGAAACTGTCGACGAGTTACGTACTGTGCTACGCGAAACCTGGGCACGCGATGGCAATGTGCTCATTCCGGCCTTTGCCATCGGCCGCTCGCAAGAACTGATCTTTCATCTGGGCTGCCTGTACCACGCTGGTGAACTGGATAACTGGCAGATATTCCTCGACAGCCCAATGGCAATAGAAGTCACCGAAATCTATGACCGCTGGTTGCATATCATGGACGATACTGACATCCGTTGCCTGACCGATTCAGGCCGAGAGTCATTGCGGAGCTTCCTGCCGACCTTAAAACTGTGCCGCAGTGCCGAAGAGTCCATGGAAATCAATAAAGTCAAACAGGGTGCCATTATTATTGCTGGCAGTGGCATGTGCACGGGCGGTCGTATCCGTCATCACTTCAAGCATCGCATCTGGCGAGAAACCAGCACGGTCATTTTTATTGGCTTTCAGGCACAGGGGACGTTGGGACGCCTGTTGGTTGACGGCAAAAAAGAAATCAAAATGTTTGGCGAGGAATTTAAAGTACGCGCCCGCATAGAAACCATCGGGGGCTTGTCAGCGCATGCTGGACAAAGCGCACTGATTGACTGGGCAGCGAATTTTAAAGACAAACCCCGACTGTGCCTGGTGCATGGGGAAGCCACAGCTTTGGAAGCACTCTCTCAAAAACTGTGGTTGGACAAAGGTATTCGTTGCGACGTGCCAGCCTATGGCACCAGCTTTGTGTTCTGATCGGCTCAACCCGGAAACGACACCAAGGCGTC
>JAUYSM010000085.1 GCA_030696315.1 Pseudohongiella sp.
CATCCAGTCAAGGCCGTAATTTCTGGCCATCAGAGCATTCATCGGAATAGGGTAGATGGCATCGCCTGCCAGCACCGGAGTGGGCGGGTTAGTTTCCTGATTCCAGCCCACGCTGTATCGGCTGTGAACATGGTGATCACCTGCCAACCAGCGCTCTTCAGTGTCCTGATTGCCACTGATTGAAGCACTGTTGGTGATCAGAAAAGCGGTTGTTGATGTGATAACCAACGCTGAGCCTAACACTTGAAACGTTTTCATAGGGTTACTCCCGGCATCAATGCGCGTGGTCCACATCGAGTTCTGTATGACTGTTGCCGCCCCAGCAACTGGAGCCTGTTCGTTCTTCCGGATTGGTGCACAAGCGTTGTGGTGTGTCAGGACGTTTGTCGATCACGCGCTTGCTGCCATCTGCCTGTCGTTCAATATCAAACGCATCATACAATTGGCCGGTGACAGTGCGCGCCTGATAGATAATTTTCTCAGGCGTAAACTCTATAACCTGGAACAACTGTGTGTCTTCAGCCAGCCTGTCCATCGTCTCGGGCGCTGAATCGCCGATCATATACATTTTTGGGCCAGACACCGAGACCACATACATGGGTCCCGCGCCGTTCAATTGACCGGAAGCGCCTGATGCCACATTTTCTCCGCGACCATAGGTGTGGTCATGTCCTTGCAGGACCAGATCAACATTAAACTCATCAAACAGCGGCTGCCAGTGTTCGCGCAAGCGCGGATTATCTCTGCCAAGTGACACAGAGAACATCGGGTGGTGATAGGTGACCACCGTCCAGTTGTTCGGGTTGTTGCTCAACGTTTCACGCAACCAGGTGGCCTGAACCTGCATCATCTCGTCGCTCTGCAAGGCCTGCTGAGAGTCGAGCGCAATGTAGCGTACACCCTGATAGTCCATATAAAAAACGGTACTCATTAACTCAGCAGGCCCATTGCCTGCTGCCGGCAAATGCACGGGCCATTGCGGGATCAGCAACCGAGGACCTGACTCCTGAGCCCGGTATTCGTGGTTACCCGGCGCAGCGACGTTAACAATCATGCTGTTGATAAAACTGCCGGCATCAAACCATTCACCCCATTCATCATCATGGTTATCACCGGCACTGGAGTTGACCAGATCGCCGGCATGCACCATCACCTGCGCTCTGGGCGCCGTGCTGAAGGCTTCACGAATCACCCGGGAGAAATGCGCTTTCACTGCGTTTTGTGCATCACCAAAATAGATGGCGGTATGCGGGGCAGTATCATCCGATGCCGTGCGAAACTGAAACCACTCGCTCCAGGTTTCATCACCCCGGACTCGGTATGCGTATAGGGTGTCAGGCGCCAGATTCTCAAATACCACCTGATGATGCCGGCCTTCACCGTTCATGGTGTCCAGTGTTGAATTGTTGCCTTTGACAAGTTCTGCAGTCAAATGCAGTGCGGGTGAATCGCCGGCAACACTGATTTGCGCATAACTGTCCACAATCGCCGTATGCGTTCGCCAGCTTACCGATTGGCTGATGGCGGGGTTTTGGGTGGCGGTCAGGATGATTCTGTCTGGAAAGGAATCCGGTTGATAGGGGTTCTGGCCGGCAGGGACCAGAGTATTCTGGCCATGAACAGGGCTGCATAAAATCGCAGCCAGTAATAAACAGTAGGGTTTGTTGAGGCGGTAAAAGCCGGTCAAACGCGCATAACGCGCATAAATTGAAGGCATGATGGTGATTCTTCCTTTGTCAGAATCCACACATCCTAGTGCGCTTAAATGACAGATTTACGAATCACCTGGAATCAGCCGATCAAAAAATACCCTGGCTCCTTAAATATTCTTCATAGTTACCTTTGAAGTCGATCAGACCAGCAGGCTGCATATCAATAATGCGTGTGGCCAGGGAGCTCACAAACTCGCGGTCATGACTGACAAAAATCAGCGTGCCAGGGTAATTCTCCAGCGCAAGGTTCAATGCCTCGATTGACTCCATATCAAGGTGGTTGGTGGGTTCGTCCATGATCAACACATTGGGGTTAATCAGACTGAATTTGCCAAACAACATGCGTGCTTTTTCGCCACCGGACAGAACCGGTAAGGTTTTATTAACATCGTCGTTTGAGAACAACATCCGGCCAAGCGCAGAGCGCACCAGTTGCTGATCGCCTTTTGTCCACTGTTTCATCCAGTCAAACAGGCTGATTTCTTCTACAAATTCGCCACCATGATCCTGAGCAAAATAGCCTATATCAGCCTGTTCTGCCCATTTCAGTTTGCCGGTGTCCAAAGGTACTTCTTGCATCATGCAACGCAGCAGCGTGGTCTTACCCGCACCGTTAGGGCCAATAATAGCAACCCGTTCGCCAGCTTCAATTTGTAAACCCAGTTTAGAGAACAAAGGTTTATCAAACGATTTGCCTGCGTTTTCCATGATCAGGGCTTGTCTGTGCAGGCGCTTATTTTCCGTAAACCGGATATAAGGACTGACGCGACTTGAAGGTTTTACGTCTTCCAGTTGAATCTTTTCAATCTGACGGGCACGAGAGGTTGCCTGCTTGGCTTTGGACGCGTTGGCAGAAAAGCGGCTGACAAACGCCTGGAGTTCAGAAATCTGGTTTTTCTTTTTGGCGTTTTCACTGAGCAGGCGTTCACGGGCTTGCGTCGATGCCATCATAAAATCATCGTAATTGCCTGGGTAGACACGCAATTCACCATAATCCATGTCCGCAATATTGGTGCAGACTGCATTCAGAAAGTGGCGGTCGTGCGAAATGATAATGATGGTGCTGTTACGTTGGTTCAGGATCTGCTCAAGCCAACGAATGGTATTGATATCGAGGTTGTTGGTAGGTTCGTCCAGCAGCAACACATCAGGATCGGAAAACAACGCCTGAGCCAGCAATACACGCAGTTTCCAGCCCGGCGCTATCGAACTCATCAGCCCGGTATGTTGCTCCAATGGAATGTCCAGGCCTAACAATAACTCGCTGGCACGCGATTCGGCGGTATAACCATCCATCTCGGCAAACGGCTCTTCGAGTTCGGCAACAGCCATGCCGTCAGCTTCCGTCATGTCTTCGAGCGCATAAATCCGATCGCGCTCTGATTTGATTTTCCACAACTCTTCATGGCCCATGATGACGGTATCGAGCACCGTAAACTGTTCATAAGCAAACTGATCCTGGCGCAACTTACCCAGACGCACATCCGGTTCAAGCATCACCTGGCCGCTGGTAGGCACCAAATCGTTGCCGAGAATCTTCATGAATGTGGACTTGCCACAGCCGTTGGCACCAATCAAACCATAACGTTTGCCTTTGGCGAATTTGACGGACACATTCTCAAACAGAGGTTTGGATCCGAACTGCATGGTGAGGTTGGCGGTGGAAATCACGGGGGGCTCGATGCTGGCGGTAAATTAAGGCGCGCATACTAGCAGAAACTGTGCTCAAAAGGCATCGCAGCGTTTTCATCAGGGTGACTGCGTTGTTATTGTTATTCAGTTGCGACTGTGGAAACATTCAGGCAGACAATTCACCGGGGATTTAATTATGGTACGCATGATCACTCTGGCTGTTTCAGCAGCCTTCCTGATTGCCTGCTCTGGCAACGACAATGATCCCGGCGATACAACAGCCACGGGCATGGTTGCTGAAACGCAGATGCCTGAAAGCCAACTTCAAGCGACAGAGATTGTTACTCGCAGTGAGGGTGATATCCGCATTGATTACAAAAAATATGTGCTGGCAAACGGCTTGACGGTGCTCCTGCACGAAGACAAGTCAGATCCGCTGGTCCATCTCAACGTTACCTACCATGTAGGTTCAGCGCGCGAAGAAGCGCAGCGCTCTGGGTTTGCGCATTTTTTTGAACACATGATGTTCCAAGGCTCAGCCAATATTGGTGACGATGAGCATTTTCGTATTGTGACGGAAAGTGGTGGCACGCTGAACGGCAGTACAAACGCCGACCGCACCAATTACTTCCAGACCGTGCCTGGTAATCAGCTTGAAACTGTCTTATGGCTGGAAGCTGATCGCATGGGCTTTTTGCTGGAGGCCGTGACACAAGAGAAATTTGAAAACCAGCGCGCCACCGTTAAAAACGAACGCGGTCAGAATTATGATAACCGGGCATACGGTCTGGTTTATGAAAAAACACTGGCTGCGCTCTATCCCTCAGGGCACCCCTATTCATGGCCAGTCATTGGCTATCTCGATGATCTGGATTCCGCCACGCTGGATGATCTGAAACACTTTTTTCTGCGCTGGTACGGCCCCAACAATGCGACGCTGATCATCGCTGGCGACTTCGAAGAACAGGCAGCATTGGCGTTGCTTGATAAATATTTTGGCAGCATTCCCCCTGGCCCAGCCGTTGAAAGGGTAGTGCCTGAAGCAGTGACACTGGATAGTGACCGATACATCTCGTATGTTGACCGTTATATCCGCTTCCCGATGTTGTCGATTTCATTTCCGACAGTGCCTTATTCACATCCGGATCGCACCGCACTCGCCGCATTGGCCAGTATTATTGGCAACGGCAAAAACTCATTATTTTATAAGCAGTTTGTGGTCAACAATCGTGCAATTGCGGCCAGCGCCTCGCATAGCAGCCTGGAGTTGGCCGGCAGCTTGCGGTTTGACGTACAGCCGTATCCTGGTGCAGAACTCGCCGAATTTGAGCAAGAAATCCGCGGATTACTTGCTGCATTTAACAGTGACTCGATCTCTGATGATGACCTGGAAACGTTTAAAGGGCAGAGTGAAGCGGCCTTGATTAATGCACTCAGCAGCGTGTCTGGTAAAGCCGCACGTTTGGCGATGTACGACTATCTGGTGGATAACCCCGATTATTTGCCTGTTGAAATCGACGCAATCCGACGCCTGACGCGTGACGACATACTCAGAGTTTTTAATACCTACGTGGCTGGCAAGCCAGCGGTGTTGATGAGTGTATTGAGTCAGGACAAACCGGAAGGCCTTGCGAGCCCGGACAACTTTACACCCCAGAGCGCATTGGCTGTTACGGACTCTGCGCTCGACGAACTTGAACCAAGGCCGGTAAGCGACGTCTTTGATCGTTCCGTGCAACCAGCACCCGGCCCTGCGCCTGAGTTGGAGGTTCCGCCGTTCTGGCAGGTAACACTTGCCAATGGTGCAGAGCTTATCGGATCGCAAAGCAATGAGATTCCATCGGTGACTTTGCAGTTTGAATTTGAGGGCGGACATCTACTGAATCCGGCAGACAAATACGGCCTGGCTGCACTGACCGCATCCATGATGAACGAAGGCACCCAGCAGCTCAGCGCAGAACAGTTTGAAATTGCTTTGCAAAAACTGGGCAGCACCCTGACTGTCAGCGCGGGCCGGGAAAACATGGTAGTCACGCTGACGTCCTTAAGCCGGAATTTACCAGCCACCTTGTTGTTACTGGAGCAACGTTTGCTTGCATCAGATTTGAACGAGGAAAGTCTGGGCCGTTTGCGCAGACAACAGATAGAGTCATTGCAGGCGGCGCAACAACAGCCCAACAGCATCGCCAACAATGTATATAACACCTTGTTGTATGGCAAAAACCATGCTTTTGCCGTGTCGGATGAAGGCACCGTCGAGTCGCTTGAGTCCATTACACTGGCCGACGTCCAGGCTTTTTCAAGAGATGCGTTTGCCAGTGCCGCATTAAAAATAGTCGCAGTGGGCGATGTTGATCAGGCCAGTTTGGTATCGGGCTTGAGTTTTCTGGATGGTCTGAAGAGGGAGGCGCTGTCGATTGTTGAGGTGCCTTCGGCTGCGCCGGCATCAGAAACAACACTGTACCTGGTAGATAAGCCGGGCGCCGCCCAATCAGAGATTCGAATCGGGTATGTCACTGATATGCCGTACGACGCTACCGGTGAATACTACAAAAGCACTTTGATGAATTATGTACTAGGCGCTGCGTTTACCAGCAGGATAAATCTGAACTTGAGAGAGGACAAGGGATATACCTACGGTGCCCGTAGCAGTTTTTCCAGCACGTCTTTTGCCGGGCCATTCACGGCGTCGTCAAGTGTGTTGAAAGACAGCACTGATGATTCAGTTCGCCAGTTTGTGAATGAGATTGTAGGCTACCGCGAGCAGGGTATAAGAAATCAGGAACTTGATTTTATGCGTGCGGCGATCACACAGCGCGAAGCATTGAACTATGAAACTCCCGCGCAGAAAGCAGGTTTCTTAGGCCGAATGATCAAGTTCGATTTGCCTGCAGACGTGACTGCACAACAAACTGACATTGTTAAAAACATTACACAAACGGAGATCAACAGTCTGGCAAGTGAAAAGCTGCCTTTTGAGCGAATGGTGATACTGGTTGTTGGTGACAAAGCAGTGATAGAGGCACCGCTTCGCGCCTTAGGATATCCAATGTTTGAGTTGGATGTATCGGGCAACCCGATAACCCAATAAAACAAGCCAGTAAATGCGCAGGCAGGCCAATCTCTAAACTTGTTTGGTCTGCCGCGTCTGCTGGAGAGCCGTCCATGCATGGCTTGCGACCTGTCGCAGCAATGGAACTCCCACTATTTTTATGACGGTTGGCAGTGATTTTGATAAGGCCACTCTTGTGACGACGCCCAGTGCCAGCGCTGAAAGCGTGATTGTGATAGCCGGATGTCTGCTAATAAGCGCCAGAGGCTGTCGACTCAATTCTTGTGCACTGTGTCGCTGGCCTTCCAACTCATTTCGCAGTTGCAGTATTTGAGTCTGGCGTTCGGCTCGTCTCATGGATTGTCCTGCCCACGACGAATTTCTCCAATAATCGCACTTAACTGAGTACGCGTCACCGGCAAAGACAGGCTGCGTCTATAGGTGCTGATGCGCCTAAATAACACCACCGATGCCAGAACATGAATGGCTGCAAAGACAGAAAATCCCAATGTGGCTGATTCACTCTGCTCGTATACGATCCAGGCGGCCAGCATGCTGATCGCCACCCAGGTCATCAATAACAATGGCAGAAAAAGCAAGGTACTCATGATCAGTCGGCCAAGGTCCTCACGCGCCAACGAGAGCTCTGCGACGGCGAGGCGAAACAGCGCACTGGTCATCACCACCAGACTTCGAAACCATTCGATACTTGCACTCAGCTCAGATTTATCAGCTTGAGTGCCCGGCTCAGATGTTGCTTCGTCCGTCATTATCGACGGCCCAGTAACTGCGCCAGTACAAACCCTCCCAAAAAGGCCAGCGCCACCGTAGTACCAGGTTTGGTTTTTGCCAGCTCGCTAAGCTCCTGCCCCAAATCTTGCGCTTTACTTTTACCGGCCAATAATTGTTCAAGTGCTTCGTGCTTCAGATCAATACCGGCAGCAGTGGCTGCATTCTGAAAATGATTACGAGCTTCGAGCAGTTTATCAAAAGCCTCCATGGCGGCCGCTTTACTCGCCTCAAATTCTGCGTCAGCGGCCCTGGTTTTGTGATCCGATGTCGACGTTTTTGTAGTCTCTGCGGTAGTCATCATGTACTCCTGATTCATGCTGCTGAATTTAAGTTGTGTTGAGTTCTAAATATATTGCGTCATTTTACGCCAGACAAAATAACGTGCACTGCTTGCAGGTGCTCAGCGGCCTCGTGACCAAGGGTTGTCAGAAACCCGCCGTCCTCATGCTCTACCAGTTCCTTTGCATACAGACGTTTGGCTGCTGCGATCACTTCAGGGTCGGCATTGCTGTGAACTTTCAGGCCTACTCGGGCGCTGCTGAGATCAAATTTCATCAACAAATCAATTTCATTAATAAGATCGCTGTTCAAGTTCATTTTTTGTCCCCAACGGGTAATAGTGGTTTTTTTGGTTTGGTATTCCCCGCGCAGACCTGACGCTGGAAATCCTTTGTTTGTAATGATGAAAGTACCACAGAATCGGGTGGGCAGGTGCTGGTTTGTCACATCAATTTCTGATGTGGATCATAAATGCCCAATTTCAGGCGATTGTTGACAATCCATAGAGAGAGGGGGATGATTGCTGCTCCTTAACTGTCTTCGAACAGATATTTCCAAAGGATTATCTACAATTGTCTGTTTCCGAAACCAAGACCACTGGTCAAACTTTATCAGATGGCGCCTTTGAGCAAATCCAGAACGCCATAGTCAAAGGGCAGATCGCACCAGGCGCGCGGATCAGTGAGCAGTACCTGAGCAGTACCTTTGGTATTGGACGAGGCCCATTGCGTGAGGCCATTAGACGCCTTGAAGGCCGGCGTCTTGTGGTGCGGATTCCTCACGCAGGTGTGAGAGTTGCGTCACTGAGCTACGAGGAACTGATTGAGCTGTATCATGTGCGTGAGGCGCTAGAAGGCATGGCGTGTCGCTTGGCCGCACAAAATATGACCGATGCTGAAATAACAGGCTTGCGTGAAGTGCTCGCCATGCATGAGCAGCACGGCGGACTGCAGGCCAACGAATCGTATTATCAACAGGAAGGTGACCTGGACATTCATTACCTGATCATTCAGGGCAGTAAAAATCGCACACTCAGCGAAATGTTGTGCGCAGATCTTTATCACTTGTTGCGCATGTATCGATACCGTTACTCAACGACACCGAAACGTCCGCAACAAGCGTTTGCCGAACATCACCGTATCATTCAGGCCATTGCGGATCGTGATGGCGAACTTGCAGAAATGCTAATGCGTCGACACATCAGCGCATCCCGTCGCAATATTGAACAACGTATGCAGGAGACAAAGTCCCATGAGTAAAACACCAGGCCAACGCTTTCGTGATGCCGTCGCAGAAGAACATCCGTTGCAGGTGATTGGTGCTATCAATGCCAATCATGCTCTACTGGCAAAACGCGCAGGTTTCAAAGCGATCTATCTGTCCGGCGGTGGGGTTGCAGCCGGTTCACTGGGATTACCAGACCTTGGGATCAGCGGTTTGGATGATGTACTTATTGATGTGAGACGAATCACTGACGTGTGCGACCTGCCACTGCTGGTGGATGTCGACACCGGTTTTGGAGCCAGTGCATTTAACGTGGCACGCACAGTCAAATCCATGATCAAATTTGGCGCAGCCGCCATGCACATCGAAGATCAAGTCGGCGCTAAACGCTGTGGTCACCGACCCAACAAAGAAATTGTGACGCAGCAAGAAATGGTAGACCGCATAAAAGCAGCGGTAGATGCCCGTACTGATAGTAGTTTTGTGATTATGGCACGCACCGATGCGCTGGCCGTTGAAGGGTTGAATGCGGCATTGGATCGCGCTGCGGCGTGTATTGAAGCCGGCGCTGATATGATTTTCCCTGAGGCCATCACCGAACTCGACATGTATAAAATATTTACAGATCGATTGAAGGTGCCAGTACTGGCGAACATTACCGAGTTCGGTGCGACGCCGTTGTATACAACAGAGGAACTGGCCTCGGTCAATATTTCACTGGTGCTCTATCCGTTATCTGCTTTCCGCGCCATGAACAAAGCTGCCGAGAATGTCTATAACGCTATTCGCCGTGATGGCACACAGAAAAACGTAATTGATACCATGCAGACACGTGCTGAACTCTATGATCGCATTGACTATCATCGTTACGAGCAGCACCTCGATTCATTGTTTGCACAACAGAAAAAATAACATCAGGAGAAACAAAAATGGCTGAAGCTAAAGTATTGAGTGGCGCGGGGCTGCGTGGTCAGATCGCTGGTAAAACCGCGCTGTCCACCGTTGGTGTGTCCGGCTCTGGTTTGACGTACCGCGGCTACGATCTACAAGATCTCGCTGAGAATTGCCAGTTTGAAGAAGTGGCTCACCTGATTCTCAAAGGCCATCTGCCAAACGCTGCAGAGCTGATAGCGTATAAATCTCAACTCAAGGCCTTGCGTGGGTTGCCAAACGCCTTAAAAGAAGTCCTTGAGCGTATTCCCAAAGAAGCGCATCCCATGGATGTCATGCGGACGGGTTGTTCCATGTTAGGCAATCTGGAAACTGAGACCAATTTTAGCCAGCAGCAGGGTGCTGCCGACCGATTACTGGCGATTTTTCCATCAATTATTTGCTACTGGTACCGTTTCTCTCACGATGGCGTACGCATCAACGAACTGACCGATGATGAATCCATCGGTGCACATTTCCTGCACATGCTACGCGGAGCAAAACCCAACGCCCTGCACGAACAGGTGATGAACGTCTCACTTATTCTGTACGCAGAACATGAGTTTAATGCCTCAACATTTACCGCCAGAGTCTGTGCATCTACATTGTCTGATATGCACAGCTGCATCACCGGCGCCATCGGCTCCTTACGTGGTCCGCTGCACGGCGGTGCCAACGAAGCCGCGATGGAAATGATAGAAAAATTCACCAGCGCCGATCACGCCGAACAGGAAATGATGGGCATGCTTGCGCGCAAAGAAAAAATCATGGGTTTCGGCCACGCCATCTACAAAGAGTCCGATCCCCGCAATGCCATCATCAAGTCGTGGGCCGAAAAACTTTCCGCCGACGTCGGCGACAAAGTTCTTTACCCCGTGTCAGTGCGCTGTGAAGAAGTCATGTGGCGCGAGAAAAAACTGTTCTGCAACGCCGACTTCTTCCACGCCTCGGCCTACCACTTCATGGACATCCCAACAAAGCTGTTCACACCCATCTTCGTGATGAGCCGCCTCACCGGCTGGGCCGCCCACGTCATGGAACAACGCGCCGACAACCGCATCATACGCCCCAGCGCAGAATACACCGGCCCAGAACCCAGAAAAGTAACGCCGATCAGTCAGCGCTGAGAGCAGTGGCTGCTTGTGTGGATCTGCAGTGTTTGTGCGATGAGCAAGACTGCAAAGCGAGCAAGAGTGCTGAGTATTCAGCAATGCAAGATAGTAAAGGGCGCTAAAGTTTGATGTGCGACGGTGGCACTGACAGTTAAGGCAGGTTGGCAGAGTGAGTATGGTGGACCGTCGACGCCCCGGATGGGCGTCGCCGAGCGCCCAGGGATGGGTTCACAGCGTGTCCACCATACTCACTCTGCCAACCTGCTAACGGACTGCCCCGCTATACATTCCCAACGAGACCAACCAGCTTAAACAATTGCCAATCAGAAACCTGATAACCCAAAGGCATAAAAAATGAACACCAAACACAGAAAACCGCTCCCCGGCACCCAACTCGACTACTTCGACGCCGAAGAAGCCATCAACACCATCACCCCCGGCGCCTGGACAAAGCTCCCATACACCTCCCGCGTACTCGCGGAAAATCTCGTCCGCCGCTGCGCCCCCGAGAATCTGACCGCCTCTCTTAAACAATTGATCGACCGCAAACGCGATCTCGACTTTCCCTGGTTTCCAGCGCGCGTCGTCTGTCACGACATTCTCGGACAAACCGCGCTGGTTGATCTTGCAGGCCTCAGAGATGCGATTGCAGATCAGGGCGGTGATCCCGCACAGGTAAACCCCGTGGTACCGGTTCAACTGATTGTTGACCACTCATTGGCCGTCGAATGTGGCGGTTATGACCCACAGGCTTTTGAAAAAAATCGCGCCATTGAAGACCGTCGAAATGAAGATCGTTTCCACTTTATCGACTGGACCAAACAGGCATTTAAAAACGTTGATGTCATCCCGCCCGGCAACGGCATCATGCACCAGATCAATCTGGAGAAAATGTCGCCAGTGATTTACGTCGACAAAGGTGTTGCATTTCCTGACACCTGTGTGGGTACCGACAGTCACACACCGCATGTCGATGCACTCGGCGTGATCGCTATCGGAGTAGGGGGGCTTGAAGCCGAAAACGTCATGCTCGGCCGCGCATCCTGGATGCGTCTGCCCGACATCATTGGTGTTGAGCTTACCGGCAAATTGCAGGAAGGCATCACTGCCACCGATATGGTACTGGCACTCACAGAGTTTTTGCGTCAGTCAAAAGTGGTAGGCGCTTATCTTGAATTTTACGGTGAAGGCGCCGCGGCGCTCACACTCGGTGATCGCGCAACCATCTCCAATATGGCACCGGAATATGGCGCTACTGCGGCCATGTTTTTTATCGATCAGCAAACCATAGAGTATTTAAAACTCACCGGCCGCGAAGACGAACAGGTGAAGTTGGTTGAGACCTATGCAAAACATCTGGGTTTGTGGGCCGACAGTTTAAAAACCGCGGAGTACGAACGCGTGCTGACGTTTAACCTGTCATCGGTTGTACGCAATATGGCAGGCCCCAGTAATCCGCACGCGCGCGTGGCAACCAGCGATCTTGCCAGTAAAGGAATTGCCTCCGATCTGACGGAGGCCCGAGCGCAGGAAGCCGATGGTCTGATGCCAGATGGCGCAGTGATTATTGCGGCCATTACCAGCTGCACCAACACCAGCAATCCCCGCAACGTGGTCGCTGCCGGTTTGATTGCACGTAATGCCAACAGGCTGGGTCTCACACGTAAACCATGGGTAAAAACCTCGCTCGCGCCCGGTTCCAAAACCGTCAAACTGTACTTGCAGGAAGCGGGTCTGGAATCTGAACTGGAGCAACTCGGATTTGGAGTCGTTGCGTTTGCCTGCACCACCTGCAACGGTATGTCCGGTGCACTGGATCCCAAAATCCAGCAGGAAATTATTGATCGCGATCTGTACGCCACAGCCGTGTTATCAGGCAACCGAAATTTTGATGGGCGGATTCACCCCTATGCCAAGCAGGCGTTTCTCGCATCACCGCCATTGGTGGTTGCCTATGCCATCGCCGGTACCATCCGTTTTGATATTGAAAAAGATGTGTTGGGTGTTGTTGATGGCCGCGAGATCCGTTTAAAAGACATCTGGCCCAGTGATGCCGAGATTGATGCTGTAGTCAAAGCTTCGGTGAAACCCGAACAGTTCCGTCAGGTGTATATCCCGATGTTTGATCTGGATCGTCAGGACCACAGCAAAGTCAGCCCGCTGTATGATTGGCGAGAGAAATCCACGTATATCCGTCGACCACCCTATTGGGAAGGTGCCCTGGCCGGTGCGCGCAGTATGACGGGAATGCGCGCCCTGGCGGTGCTGGGCGATAACATCACCACCGATCATTTGTCGCCATCCAACGCCATTATGATGGACAGTGCGGCAGGTGAATATCTGCACAAAATGGGATTGCCGGAAGAAGACTTTAACTCTTACGCCACACATCGCGGAGATCACCTGACAACTCAGCGTGCAACGTTTGCCAATCCCAAACTCATCAATGAAATGGTGGTAGTGGATGGCAAGGTCAAACAAGGCTCGTTGGCCCGAATTGAGCCAGAGGGGCAGATCACACGCATGTGGGAAGCCATTGAAACCTACATGGCGCGTAAACAGCCGCTGATTATTATTGCCGGTGCTGACTACGGCCAGGGCTCATCACGTGACTGGGCAGCAAAAGGCGTGCGACTGGCAGGCGTTGAGGCGATTGTGGCGGAAGGATTTGAACGTATCCATCGCACCAATCTTATTGGCATGGGCGTGTTGCCTCTGGAGTTCAAAGCCGGCACTACGCGCAAAACTCTGGGAATCGATGGAACAGAAACCTTTGACGTGAGCGGGGAGCGCAAACCTCGCGCCGACCTGAGTTTGCTTATCCACCGAAAAAATGGCGAGTCAATCACCGTACCGGTTACCTGTCGACTGGACAGTGACGAAGAGCTTTCTATTTATGAAGCCGGCGGGGTGCTGCAGCGTTTTGCGCAGGACTTCCTTGAATCAACGCTCGTAAGCACGGAAGGTGGAGTGTCAGCATGAGTCAATTGAGAATCCCGGCGACTTATATCCGTGGCGGCACCAGTAAGGGTGTTTTTTTTCTTCAGCACGAACTGCCAGAGCAAGCGCAGGTGCCAGGCGCTGCACGAGATAATCTGTTGTTGCGAGTTATTGGCAGCCCAGACCCTTATGGTAAACAGATCGACGGCATGGGCGGGGCAACCTCCAGTACCAGCAAAACAGTGATCATCTCAAAGAGCTCACAGACAGACCACGATGTGGATTATCTGTTTGGTCAGGTCTCCATCGATAAAGCGTTTGTCGACTGGAGCGGCAACTGCGGCAATCTGTCTGCCGCCGTGGGCGGTTTTGCCATCAGTAAGGGGCTTGTCAGTGCTGACAAAATTCCTGCAAATGGTGTCTGTACGGTACGCATCTGGCAGGTGAACATCCAGAAAACGATTATTGCTCACGTACCTGTCTCTAACGGAGAGGTGCAAGAGATAGGCGATTTTGAACTGGATGGCGTGACATTCCCCGCCGCAGAGGTGCAACTGGAGTTTATTGACCCAGCTGACGAAGGCGAAGGTGATGCCGGGGGAACCATGTTCCCCACAGGCAATCTGATCGATGATCTGAATGTTCCAGGTGTTGGTTTGTTAAAAGCCACTCTGATCAACGCGGGTATTCCGACCATTTTTATTAATGCACAGGATATTGGTTACACCGGCACCGAACTGCAGGATGCAATAAATGGTGACAATCAGGCGCTGGCCATGTTTGAAACCATTC
Source organism: Pseudohongiella sp. (assembly GCA_030696315.1). Classification (GTDB taxonomy): domain Bacteria; phylum Pseudomonadota; class Gammaproteobacteria; order Pseudomonadales; family Pseudohongiellaceae; genus Pseudohongiella. The sequence continues at coordinate 14,466 of JAUYSM010000085.1, forward strand.
GTGCTCATGGCGCGGTCAAAATGGGTTTGATTAAAGACCCCAGCGAGGCAGCTGTGCGACAGCACACCCCTAAAGTTGCTTTTGTGTCTGCGCCCAAAGACTACATATCCTCCAGTGGCAAACACGTCGGCGCCGCTGAAATTGATCTTTTGGTCAGAGCTTTATCAATGGGCAAACTGCATCACGCCATGATGGGCACTGCCGCTGTAGCTATCGGTACCGCTGCCGCCATCCCGGGAACACTCGTCAATCTGGCGGCAGGTGGTGGCCATCGTTCAGCCGTCAAGTTCGGTCATCCATCCGGCACACTGCGTGTTGGGGCAGAAGCCACTCAACAAGACGGACAGTGGCAGGTGAAAAAAGCCATCATGAGCCGCAGCGCACGTGTGCTGATGGAGGGTTGGATTAGAGTGCCGGGTTCGAGTGCCTGATTAGAGTGCCGGCTGACATTTAGAGAGGCAACACTGTTGTTGCCTTGATTTCCTCCATCACAAAGCTGGCGGTGACATCAAAAAGATCCGCATCAATCAGTTTTTGATACAGACGATCATACCCGGGCATATCCGGCACCACCGCTTTGAGCAGGTAGTCTATCTGACCACCCAGTCGATAGACTTCCAGCACACCCTCTACGCTCTGCACCACAGATTTGAATTTTTCGGCCCAGGCTGCGTTATGTTGATTGGTCCGTATCGTGACAAACACCGTCAATCCAAGACCCAGTGTGGCAGGGTCTAGTAGTGTGACGCGTTGTCGAATTGTGCCGTTTTCCTCAAATTTTTGAATCCTGCGCCAACAAGCGGATTTGGACATGCCCACTTTTTCGGCCAGATCTGCCACCGATAAAGCAGCATCAGCCTGCATCAATTCAAGCAATCGTCGATCTTGTGAGTCGAGTTGTTGTGCCACCGCGATTCTCCGGATAAGTGCCGCCTGACAGAATTGGCACACTGTTCTGATAATAATTCCATAAATGGAACAATAATCCGATATTTACAAGAAGTGCAAGCTAAAAGGGGACAATGTTCCGAGCCGCCGGTAATAAACTAGGCGCAATCATTTCACTTTCGGGCACCATGTTTATGAGCAGTTTGATTGAAAAAATTCGCAAAGGGGTGATTGGGCAATCCATGCCCGTTGAGACGGTGTTCGGTGTAAAGCCTTTAATTTATGCCGATTACACTGCGTCCGGGCGCAGTCTTGATTTCATTGAAGACTTCATTCGCCAACAGGTGCTGCCGTTTTATGCCAATACTCATACAGAAACAACGCTGACCGGCGCACTGACAACTGAATGGCGTGAATCCGCCCGGCAAATGGTACGTCGCGCCGTCAATGGCACTGAACAAGACAAGGTCATTTTTTGCGGCTCAGGGGCCACTGCCGCGATCAACAAGTTGATAAGTGTCATGAACCTCAGCCTGCCCGCCGACCTGGATGCTGTGTGCGGACTCTCCAGTTGCCTCAGCGAAGAAATGCGCCCGGTGGTATTTATTGGACCTTATGAACACCATTCCAATGAACTTCCCTGGCGCGAGAGCATCGCCATTGTTGAAGTGATTCCGCTCGACAAACAAGGTGGCATTGATATGCATGCGCTTGAAGCGGCTTTGCAACGGCACCAGCATCGCTCTTTGTTAATCGGCAGTTTCTCAGCGGCGTCCAACGTCACAGGGATCAAATCAGATGTTGCGTCAGTCACCGCGCTGTTAAAACGTTTTGGAGCCTTGGCCTGTTGGGATTATGCGGCTGCCGGACCTTATGTCAGCATTAACATGAATGGTGTTGATGCGCTCGATGCGATTTTTTTGTCACCTCACAAGTTTGTCGGCGGCCCGGGCACACCGGGCATTCTGGTTGCGAAGCAGCACTTGTTCCAGAACAGAGTGCCTGCGGTAGTGGGCGGTGGCACGGTGATGTACGTAACGCCCGAAGACCATGTGTATGTCAAAGATGTCGAGCGCAAGGAGGAGGGCGGTACGCCTGCAATCATAGAGTCGATCAGGGCTGGACTGGTGTTTTCATTACAACAACAAGTTGGCACTGAGCAGATTCAGTCACGCGAAAGCGCCTTATGTCATCTGGCGATGCAGCGTCTGAGCAATAATCCGAATATAGAAGTGCTGGGTGGTTTGCACTGTGAACGTCTGCCTATTTTCTCCTTACGATTTCGACACCAAGGCAAGGAGCTGCATTATGGTTTTGTGGTGTCTTTGTTAAATGACCTGTTTGGCATACAAGTCAGGGGTGGCTGTTCCTGTGCAGGTCCCTATGCACATGCCTTACTCGATATGGATATGATTTACAGCAAAAAAATTGAGGCGGCCGTGACAGCCGGCGTCGCTGTTCTGCGTCCGGGCTGGGTGCGCTTGAACTTTAACTATTTTATTTCTGATGAAGAATTTTCCTATTTGCTTGATGCATTGGAAATGATTGCCGAGTTCGGATGGCGTATGTTGCCAGAGTACCAATATGATCCGGTTTGTGGTGTGTGGCGCCACGTTTCGCTGATCAAGGGCTCAGAGAACACAGCTAACGGTCGACGCCGTAGTTCCATCGAGCAAATCGATTGGATGGATGATCATGTTGTCGACGCAAAAAGCGCGCTGGATACCCATGCTGCGTTGGTCGCTGCCAAACAAGTGATATTGGAAAATCGCCAACACCGGACTGTTCTCGATGTTGAATTACCAACAGAACATGCGCCCCTGAGATGGTTCATGCAGCCCAGTGAGGCACAAGACTTACTTCTGTCCAATATTTGCAACTAATTGTAGCCTTGTGCGGTAAATCAAACCAACAAGGTTATAGTCCCTTGACTGCATCAAAATTAATCAGGCAGCGCGTTTGTGCATGCCTGCAAAACGAGCAAGGGATAATGTTAAAAAATAATAAATTCAGTAAGTTGTATGCTGCAATTTGCGCCACGTCTGCCGCTTTGGTCGCTTTGGCACCGATCAGCGTGTTGCACGCTCAAGAAGTTGTTCCACAATTGACACGCATGGATGAAGGCGTCGCCGACATTACTCTGGATGGCCGTCTTGACGAAGCTGTTTGGCAGCAAGTGCCTGTCATAGACGGAATGCGTGTGATTCTGCCGGATACACTGGCAGAAGCCTCTCTTCGTACAGACACAAAAATCTTTTATACCGAGCGCGGCATCTATGTGGGGGTCATGAACCATCAAGATACTGAGAGCTTGGTTGCACGTATGACACCACGAGATACTCGACTCGAGCGTGATGGCGTTGTCATCAGTATTGATGCCTCTGGTGATGGCCTTTACGGTTATATGATGCGTGTGAATCTGGGCGGTTCTAAAACCGACGGAACCATTTTGCCAGAGCGTTCCATGAACATGCAGTGGGATGGCTCCTGGGATGCAGAAACCAGTGTGGTTGACGGTGGCTGGGTAGCTGAGTTTTTTATCCCCTGGTCAATGATGGCACTACCACAGGTTCCCGGTGACACCCGACGAATTGGGGTGTACACAGAACGGCAACTCGGCGCGTTAAACGAAACCTGGTCGTTCCCGGCATTGCCAACAACCGTCAATGAATTCCTGTCAGCCTTTCAAAAATTTGAGCTGCAGGATATCGAACCGCGTCGACAGATTACCTGGTATCCCTATTTGTCGTCGGAATACGACGCCATCCGCAATGACAATGAAGTCAGGGCCGGTGCAGAAGTATTCTGGCGACCCACGACCAATACACAGCTTTCCGCCAGTTTGAATCCGGATTTTGGCAACGTCGAAACCGACGATGTGGTGGTAAACCTGACGGCATTTGAAACGTTTTTCCCGGAAAAGCGCGCATTTTTCCTGGAAGGTCAGGATGTGTTTGCAACCTCACCCAGAAACCAGAGCGCACGGGGTCCTGGCGGTCCCACCACCATGTTGAATACCCGACGCATCGGTAGCGCGGCGCTATACTCGATACCTTCTGGTGTCAGTACGGTTGCGACCGATGTCAGTGCACAATCTGACTTGATTGGTGCCGTGAAGTTTACCGGCCAGAACGGCTCCTGGCGGTACGGTACCTTATTGGCGTCGGAGGCGGATATGGACATCCGTGGCACAAGGCCCGACGGTACGGTAGTAAAACTGGATGCTGAAGGGCGCGACTTTACAGTAGGTCGTCTGTTGTACGAAGACACCGTTGGTGGGGGACGACGCTCAATTGGCTGGATGGGCACCTCTGTCAACCATTCAAAGGTCGATGCGATTGTTAACGGCGTTGATATGCACTACTTCTCGGCGGATGCGCGCTGGGTGTTTGATGGTCAGCTGCTGCACAGTGACGTAAACGGTGTCCAAGGCCAAGGTGCAACCGCAGACCTGATTTTTCAACCGCAACGTGGCCGCCAACACCGCATCGCGGCGGGGTATCACGACGACAAGCTCGAACTGAACACTCTTGGATTTTTGACACGTAACGACTTGATGCACTTTGACTACAACTACAACCGTAACGAGTCAAATGTTGAAGGTTTACGATCGCGCAGCACCAGTATTTTCTTTTTCAATCAGTGGAACGGAAACAATGATTGGGTGCGACAAGGGGTTTTTGGTACCAGAAACTACACATACCTGAATAACCATTCATCCATGCTCAGTCTGCGTTATTACCACCGCCGTGTTGATGACAGGCTTGGGCGAGGTAGTGGCGATTATTATGTGCCAGGGCGATGGCAATTTGTCGCAAACTGGGAAACCGATCCTTCCAAAGTTATTCGTTATACCTTTGGTGTTGATGCCAATACCGAAGATCTGGGGGAGAAGTGGTTAACAACGACAACGGGTATAAACTATCGGCCAGTGGATAACTTCTCACTGAGCGCAGAAGTGTCATACGCAGAGCGTGATGGACTGCTGGTGTACCGTGGTAATGGTCGCTATACCAGTTTTGAAGCGACACAATGGTCACCCAAATTCACGGTAGACTATTTTATAAACGCCAGACAGCAGTTGCGTTTTGGCATGCAATGGACCGGTCTTAAAGCTTATGAAAACAAGTTCTTGCAGGTGAATCCTAATAGAATAGAGCAACTACGAGAAGTGCCTAAACCCAACCTGGCCAGCGACAATTTCACCATCAGCCGCATGTCATTCCAGGCACGATATCGTTGGGAAATCGCGCCTTTGTCGGATCTGTTTATCGTGTATACCCGCGGTGGCAATCTGCCCGGCAACACCTTTGATGACTACACCGGCCTGCTGACCGAAGCCTGGTCAGAACCTGTCGTGGATACGTTGGTAGTGAAGTTGCGCTACCGTTTGGGCTCTTGAGCCCGAACGGGGTTGTGATGGAAAAGCGTTTGGGCTCATGAGCCCGAACGCTTTTTTGCTATCAAGCGGGATCCTGAAAAACCGGATCCCGCTTCTCAAAGTTTGCAGCAACAGCTTCTTTTTGATTTGCTGATCCCATCAAACTAAAAATCATCTCTCGTTCCACCGCAAACTGCTCTGCAGCGCCTTGGTTGGCCTGCAAATTCAACAGATGCTTGGCAGCTCTGACGGCATGTGGATTGCGTGCTGCAATTTCCACTGCCAACGCCATGGCAGCCTGATAGGGTTCATCTGACAGATGCGTTGCAAGACCAATTGCAAAGGCTTCCCGACCATCAATGATCTTGCCAGTAAATACCAGTTCCTTTGCAATATCGGGTCGCACCAGACGCGACAGGGTCAGTGTGCCCGTCATATCAGGGATAATGCCCCAATGAATTTCACGCACCGACAATTGGGTATCTGGATGCACAAACCGGATGTCGCTGCCAAGCGCCAGTTGAATTCCACCACCTAAGGCATGGCCGTGTACGGCAGCAATTACTGGCACCGGAATTTGTTGCCAGACCCAACAGATTTGTTGGGCAAGGTGTGTCAAACCTCCTTCGGTCAGTGCACCTGCATTAAACTGACCGTCTTTTTTAATGCCAGTTGCTGAGCCTCCTGCCGCCATGGCATGAAACGAGGCAAAGTCCAGTCCAGCACAGAAGGACGCACCATCGCCAGAGAACACAACTACGCGCACATCATTCAAGGTTTTGACATGCTCGCCCATGGCGGCCAGAGCACTGAACATCTCACTGTCCAGCGCATTGCGCTTGTCAATGCGGGTCATGCGGATATCTGCGATACCGTTTTTGACAGAGATCGAAACTCTGTTGGGGTTTATATCAGGTAAATTCATTAAAGAGGTCTCCACGCCAGAACCAATCTGACTATACATTTATTTCTGCGCCAATGAACAGCAGCTCAGCAGGCTGGTACGCAAGATCTGGTCATCCCGTTTTTTTTCTGGTTAACTTCGGCAAAGAGTTACCGTTACCCACACAATAACTAAAAAATAATGAGAAATTCGATGGCAAAATCCACAGGTTTTTTGTTCAGACTGACTGCTTTCGCTGCAGTTTTGGCGTACTCATCCATCTCGACAGCGCAAACACCGCAGAGCGTCCATCCCGGTGAACAGATTTATCAGACGGTTTGTGCATTCTGCCATGCGGGTGGCGACGCGCGCGCGGCCAGCCTGCGCACATTGCAGTCAATGACCGCTGAAATGCTTGAGTACACCCTGACAGAGGGCCTGATGTCTGCGCAGGCCAGTGGACTGACTGACGAACAACGTGCAGCGGTGATTGATTATCTGGCAGCAGAGCGGCCTGATAACAACTGGATCAGCAACAACATCTGCAGTGATCAACATCAGTCTGTATCACTGGCGTCTATAAAGCTGGCTGGCGCAGGTGTTGATGCTGGTTTTTCGCGCAATCTTAGCGCTGAGCAAGCCGGTCTGAACAAAGCTGATCTGCACCAGCTGGAACTTGCCTGGGCCATTGGTTTCCCAAACATCACAGGTCTGCGATCGTCTCCCGTCATCAGTGACAACACGCTGTTTTATCCTGCCGGCGCAACCGGGTATCTGCTGGCTCTTGATACGCAGACCGGATGCATTAAATGGTCATACGACGCCGGTGCTGCGCTGAGAGCCTCGGCAGCCATATCAGAGCCACAAGATAATGGACAACGCTACTTGATCATTACCGATGAACAAGCTCGTCTGCACGCGCTGGATCCCGTGTCGGGCACATTGTTATGGCAAGTAGCAGGAGAGGTTGATGAGGGTGTTGCAACGCGCCTGACGGGTGCTCCGCTACCGTTTGAAGATCGTCTGTATGTGCCTGTCTCTGCATCAGGCGTCGCACGCGGCGCTGAGGCGGAACATGAGTGCTGTGATGGCCGTGGCGCCGTTACCGCCTTGGATATTACTTCAGGCCAACGATTATGGACGTATGTCACCATGCCACCGGCAGCGTACACTGGCGCCGTCAACTCGGCAGGCGCTCGTTTGCGCGGGCCTTCAGGCGCACCGATCTGGTCAAGCCCCAGCCTGGACGTCAAACGTCGCCTGTTGTACGTCACCACCGGCGAGAACACCTCGTTACCTGCAACAGATACCAGCAATGCGATCATTGCACTGGATATTGATACCGGCGAAGTGCGTTGGCAGTTTCAGGCGATCGCCAATGACGTATGGAACATGGCTTGTTCAGGGCGTAATCCTGGACCCAATTGCCCTGCACCGGAGGATAGTATCCGCAAGGACTGGGATTTCGGCAGTGCTGCCACACTGGTGCAATTGCCCGATGGCAGCGAACGTCTGTTGGCGGGTCAGAAATCCGGGCATCTGTGGGCATTAAATCCGGACGATGGTGCGGTGCTTTGGCAGCAACGTATCGGTGAGGGTGGGGCGTTGGGTGGCAATCACTGGGGCATTGCGGTTGATAACACAAAGGTCTTGCTGCCTATCAGTGACCCCAATGGTGCCAACCGAACTGACGATGTGATTCGCTCAGGTATCTATGCGTTTGATATTGCTACCGGCAGAGCTGACTGGGAGTATCGCGCAAGACCTGATTGTGACGATGGTCGGGCTGAACGAGTGGCAAGCTGTGCACAGCGCTATGGTTTTTCAGCCATGCCGCTGGTCATCGATGGTGCACTGGTGGCAGGCAACATTGATGGCCGACTGTTTATTTTCGACAATGCCGACGGCCGTATTCTGTTTGAATTTGACACATCAGATTTTTTCGACACTGTTAACGGCATTGAAGCGCGCGGCGGCTCTATTGATGCGCATTCCATAGCAGCCGGCGCAGGGATGGTGTTTGTTGGATCGGGCTACGAGCGCTTCAGCCAGCAGGCAGGTAATGTGCTGCTGGCATTTAAAGTAAAACCTTAAGTCGCTCTAGCGTAACTGTTGATTCTGGCGTTGCTTGATAAACATCATCAATGCTATCTGCGCCAGAATCAGCATGCCGATCACCCACACCGATGACAGCGTGCCTGCCACCAAAAATCCAACAATACAAAGCGCGCCATTACTCAGGGCGTAGGGCAGCTGTGTCTGAAAGTGCTCAAACTGGTCACATCCTGCACCCGTTGCAGCGAGAATGGTGGTTTCTGATATAGGCGAGCAATGATCACCAAACAGACCTCCGGACAGTATCGCACCGATACATACCTCCAAAGGCGCGCCCACCGCCACCGCAGCGGGTAATGACAGGGGGATCATGATGGCATAGGTTCCCCAGGATGAGCCGGTGGCAAAAGATATCAGGCAGGAAACCAGGAAAATCATGGCCGGCAAAAACACCGGATTTATGGTTTGCGCCGCAATGGAGGCAACGTAAACATCTGTACCCAGCACACCCAACAAGTCACCCAGCGCCCAGGCCAGCAACAACATGATGGCAACTTGTGTCATACGTCCAACACCATCGAGATATTGACGGACACTGTCCATGATGGTGCGTGAACCATAATAGGCCATCAACGCCACCAAGCTTAATCCGGCGGCAATATAGGCGGTGGACAGTCCCGCTCTGAAATCAGCGCCGCTGACCCGCCCAAACGGAAAGCCCAAGGGCACCAAGGTCCATGCCAGCACGGCCCCTAAAACCAGCAGTGGCAACCATACATAAGAGGCGCGTGCATTTTTCTGAGTCAGGACTGGCAGACTATCCGCAACGTTGTTGTCCACGACAGACTTGCTGTCAATGGCCAAAGACTCAGACCTGCGCATAGGGCCAAAATCGACTTGTACCAGTGCCATCACCGGAATCGACAATACCGCCAGCCATGCATAAAACTGAAACGGTATAGCTGAAATGAGGGCTGCAAAATCAGTGGTCTCGATTTGTAGTGATTGAACCTGTTGTTCCAGCAAACTCATGATGTAAACGCCCCAGCCAATAAACGGCACCAGTACCGCAACGGGCGAGGCAGTTGAGTCAATGATGAAAGCCAGCTTTGCGCGAGACAACTTCATGGTGTCTGCCAGCGGCCTGAAGGCTGGACCAACAATCAGGGGCGTACCCAGATCCGAAAAAAATATCAGTACTCCGCCCATCCAGATTGAAAATTGCAGTTTGATGCGATTGGTAATAAAGCGCGTAACTTTTTGGGCAAAGGCCGCGCCACCACCTGAGCCCTCCATCAGGGCAACAAACCCGCCGATAAAGCCAAGTAATACCAGCACACCAGCGTTGTAACTGTCAGTGACTTGAGGGACCAGATGATCTCTTACCAGCAGGCCGATACCTTCGAATACTGACAGACCATTTATTTGCAAAACACCTATAAACAGGCCTATAAAGAGACCAACAATAACATTGCGAAGACCAATTGAGATAAGCAGTGCTGCAAGGATGGGGATCAGGCTGGTGAAGTCTGGAGTGCTGGCAGTCATAGTGTTATTGTCCTTTGAAACTGGCGTCATTCTTGCCGGCTTACGCCTAAAGGTAAAGTGTCTTTTTGTATGACCAATCCCAGTGCGGAAAGGTCAGTAAACGCAGCCGTGTAGCCCCGCTACGTATTATGACTTACAGCTTTAAAAGACACTTGGTGCTAAAAATGTACCTGTCAAATCTTCAGAGCACGTAGCTGCTGTGCCAGATAACGATAAACCTGATAACAATACGGAGTGTCAGATGTTGCAACGCAAACTCTTGGTCCTGGGGCTCTTGTTGAGCAGTGGGGCAGCCAACGCGCAGTGGGATAGCATTGTCGGAAGTGTGACCTCTATCGGTGAGCCGACAGAAAGATGGGTGTCGGTACGCGGTGGAAATACCGCCTACCTGGTAGACGTGGAAGAGGGTGAAGTGAAAGGCACATTGCCACTTTCACGTTTTTCACCCGCCATCAGCCCCCACGTATCGGCTGGCAAGATCTACACATACGGCAGTTATTACAAGCGCGATGTGTACGGTGATCTCGAAAACGTCGTCATCTCATTTGATATTGAGTCTGCATCGCCATCGGGAGAAATTCCATTGCCGGTGCTGCCCGCTGGCATTGGTCACAGTGGAATGATCGGATTGATTGACGAAAGCTTTTTGGGTATCTGGAACATCACGCCGGCAATGTCGGTGAGCCTGGTGGATATCAGGAATGACCAGTTTGTGCGCGAAATCGCCACCCCTGGCTGTGCAGCGGTCTATCCTTTGGGAAGAGGCTTCATGATGCCCTGCGGCGACGGCACCATCCAATACATCGCGCTTGGCCCTGATGGCGAAGAAGCCAGCCGCGCGCGCAGTCCAGCATTTTTTGACGTGATGGAAGACCCCGTATACGACTACGCAGTGCCCAGCGCAAACGGTTGGATGTTTGTGTCTCTGGAAGGACTGGTCTACGAAGCAACCTTGAACGGCAGCAATGTGGTTGTTTCCGAGGGATGGACAATCAATCCTGAGTCCAATGGTACAGCGGATCTAAATGGCGTTGAGCGTGTAAACGATGACAACTGGCGAATCAGTGGCCGTCAGCCGTTTACGTACAGCGCGGAAGCCAATCTGATGATGACTGTCATGCACGATGGCGGTGGCCAGGAGATGTTTGAAAAACCGGGTACCGAAGTGTGGGCATTCAGCACGATCACAAAAAATCGTGGCTATCGCATCAAGATGGAAGGCGACCAGACCGTAACCTCGGTGCAACTCACGCCCGGTGACGATCCTTTATTGTTGTTGATGACCAGCTCCGGTCTGCAGGTACATGATGCAAGTACCGGTAGAAAAATCAGGGACATCAATGTCAGCGGCAACCTGATCCAGAACCTGTTCTGATCAACCGGACACCAAAAGGGAGAATATGATGATAGATCCGCTACTTCCTCTGGTCATCTCAACCTCACTGGCCCTGCTGTTTTTTATGGCAGCCCGGCATAAGTTAAATGACATCCGGCGTTTTGAGGCGCAACTGGCTGCTTATCAATTGGTGCCAGATTCCTTGCTGCGCATCAGCGCAAAAACACTGCCATGGATTGAAATGGGTCTGGTGTTTTTGTTGCTGATTCCTTTTACACGCGCTTTTGCGGCCTCGGTTGCGGCAGCTCTGTTGGTAGCGTACGCCCTGGCAATGGCGGTCAATCTCAGTCGCGGACGCAGTGAAATCGACTGTGGCTGCGGCGATACACCCCAGCCACTCTCAGTCATGCTGTTAGTTCGTAACACAGTATTGGCGGCAGGAGCGCTGCTGTTGGTTGTACCCGTGATCGACCGCTCCATCACCACCATAGATCTTGTATTTGTGGCTTTGTTCACCGCCGTGCTGGCGATGGCCTATCTGATGGTTGAGATGCTGGTCAAAAATCATTCCTTGCTTAAAAACTTTGGACTCAGGAAATAGGAGCTACCCTCATGGGAAATAGTTTGTTTGCCATAGTGATGTTGCTGGCACTGGTGGTGCTGGTACTGATATTTGCTGTAATCGCTCTGGCGCGTCAGATCGGTATTCTGCATACCCGTCTGGCTCCGGCTGGAGCGTTGATGACAACGGCGGGCCCAAAAGTCGGGCAACAGGCGCCGGTGTTGTCTCTGGTTGATATTAAAGGTATGCCGCTCACCATCGGTGGGCCTACCAAAAAGGCCAAGTTGCTTATGTTTGTGTCACCCACCTGTCCAATCTGTAAAGACCTGGTACCGATGGCAGTGAGCATGGCAAAAAGTGAAAAACTGGAGCTGGTATTTGGCAGTGATGGTGGGCAGACCGCCAAGCACGAAGACTACATCAAGCGTATGAAGATAGAGGACTACCCGTACGTCGTGTCGATGGATCTTGGCATGAAGTTTGAAGTAGGCAAGTTGCCTTACGCCGTGTTGCTGGATGAAAAAGGCGTACTGCGCTCAAAAGGTCTGGTTAACAGCCGTGAACACCTGGAGTCGCTGGTTAATGCCATGCAAAGTGGATATGAGTCAGTCCAGGAATATCTGGTCAAACAAGAACATGTTTTCGAAGAAGCGGTTGTCAGCAAAAAGCCGGTGATTGGTCATCAAGCAGTTATAGGAGAAAAGGCATGAGCGACAGAGAACAACTGATCCAACAACTGTGGAAAGATCTTGATGCCAGAACGACCGGCGCAATCAGATTTCTGGCGGGGCACACATCGCGCCGTTCGTTTCTGGGCAAAGTCGGCATGTTTATGGCCGGTATGGGAGCATTCCCACTGTTACCAGTCCTTCGAGAAGCCAATGCACAAGGTGTAACACCTCGTACGGCGGTGAACGGCGTGGCTGACATCGTCGAGATGGGCGATCCACAAGAATGCGAATACTGGCGTTATTGCGGTATGAGCGGCACATTGTGTACCTGTTGTGGCGGCTCCAATACACAGTGTCCTGCTGGCTCGCAGACCGCTACGGTTGCCTGGGTAGGCACATGTCACAACCCAGCCGATGGCCGTGATTATCTGATCTCTTATAACGATTGCTGTGGCAAAAGCAGTTGCGGCAGCTGTGGATGCTCGCGCGGTGAAGGCGACAAACCAGTTTACTTCCCGTCCAAGTCCAACAGCATATTGTGGTGCTTTGGTTCAACCAGCCACGCATATCACTGCACACTTGCGCTGGTAATTGGTCATGGCGACAGTAATGGCATGCGTTAAGGCGGGCTTTGCGGCGGGGGTGTTTGCAGTTGCCTTGATGGCATCGGCAAACACCAGCGCGCAAAACGTCGAGTACAACTACTTGCTGCACTGTGGCGGCTGTCATATCGAAGATGGCTCTGGCATGCCACCCCATGTGCCGGATCTGCGTGTTGAAATGCCGTACTTCGCAAGTTTTACGGAGGGTCGCGCGTATATTGCAAGGGTGCCCGGCGTCGTGCAAGCGCCCTTGAACACCGAGGAATTGACGGCCGTTCTGAATCTGCTCTTGAGCCGCTTTGCACCTGCGGGTGCAAATCTGCAGCCTTACTCGGTAGAAGAAGTGACGCAATACCAGCAGGAAGTATTACTTGATCCTAAAAAACTCAGGGATCAGTTGATGGCTCATCGGCCTGCCGTGAGCGACAACACCGTGAATATTGATCTGGATAACTAGTGTGGTCTTGTCAGCATTAAATGCACTTTTGAAACACCGCCAGCCACTTGTGTTGATGGCGGTGTTTTTCAGTTACGCCAACGCTCAGTCCACTGAAATACCCCAAACAAGTGTTCAACTTGAAGCACTGGGTCAGCAACTTTTTTTTGATACTGATCTATCGTTCAATCGCTCACAGTCCTGTGCCACTTGCCATGATCCTGCCCGTGCGTTTACTGATACACGTCTCAATCACGTCAATTCTGCAGCATCCATAGGTGCAGACGGTCGCTCTTTGGGTGATCGGCAGGCGCCCAGTTTAAGTTATGCGGCTCAAACTCCTGCAATGCATGAGATAGAAGACGGTAAATTTGCAGGTGGTTATTTTTGGGATGGACGTGCAGTCAGTCTGGAACAGCAAGCTGTCTCGCCCTTGTATAGTCCAATTGAAATGGCACTGCCTGATGTCTCGGTTCTGAAACAACGATTGCTGGAAAAAGAGTTCTATCAGCAGGCTTTCAGCACGCTCTTTTCTGATGATATCTGGAATAAGCCGGATGCCTTGAATGATGCATTTGCGAGCGCTGTCGCAGCTTACCAACGCACAGAAATATTTTCGCCGTTTGATTCCCGCTACGATAGATACCTGCGTGGCGAATACAAACCAACTTTACCTGAAACCATAGGCATGGGTTTGTTTTTCTCCCAAGGGTTTGCAAACTGTAGCCATTGCCATCAGCTCAATACCTTGCCTAACAGTGTCGGAGAAACCTTCTCCAACTATCAATACGAGAATATTGGCCTGGCAGCAAACACGGCGCTGCGCGATGCCAATGGCAAAGGCGCTGATTTTGTAGACAGTGGTTTTATGGAGCAAGGCCGTTTCAAAGTACCGAGTCTGCGTAACGTTGCCGTCACCGCACCCTACATGCACAACGGCATTTTTAATGAATTGAGGACGGTGTTGCTGTTTTATAACAAATTCAACACCACTGGCGGTACCAGTCAGATCAATCCCGAGACACAACAACCCTGGGGTGAACCTGAAATAGATGGACATCGCGATATGGAAAAACTCAATGGGGGCATCCCATTGTCGCGCCTGCATATGGACGCGCTTGAGGCATTCATGCGTATGCTGACTGATCAGCAATACGAACACCTGCTGCCTTGACGCACATAGCTCCAACTCTGCACACTACGCACCCTTTGCAAACTCACAGACAAGCCCTGATCTATGACCGAGACCGGAAATTTATATGCCGACTTGTCCGGTTTTTACGACTTGTTTTGCGCCGAGGTGAATTACGCCGAACAATGTGCGTTCACAAAACGTGTATTTAACGGTTTTTCAGCGTCGGGTGGTCAACAATATCTGGATCTTGCGTGCGGGACCGGCGCGCATATCCAGATCATGCAGAGCCTGGGATTTGCTGCAACAGGACTCGACAACAGTGCTCACATGCTTGAACAAGCTGCCATTCGGTGTCCTGAAGCCAAGTTCATCTTATCTGACATGTCATCATTTCAAGGTGACGATCAATATGATCTGATCAGTTGTTTTTTGTACTCCATTCATTACAGCCATCCTGTTTCCAGCCTGAAACGCACCTTAAAGCGCACCTTTGACGCATTAAAACCGGGTGGCGTTTTTGTATTCAACACCGTCGATATTAACGGCATAAACAACCGCCACTTTGTCAACACGCAAGTAAATACCGCCAGCAGTCGATTGACCTTTGTTTCAGGTTGGAGTTATGCAGGGCAGGGTGAGGTGATGGATTTGCATTTATCCATCACGCAGGAGCGCGCTGACACACATGAAAGTGCTGACAACACCATGCCTCGCGTGTGGCGCGACCGTCATACCATGACGGCCATCAACATAGAGCAGTTGAGCACATGGCTGATCGAAACAGGTTATGAAGTCACCTTGCTTGAGCATGACTACAACAGCCTGCAAGCCTGGTCAAAGAACAGCTTTAACATTATTGTGGTTGCCAGCAAACCGCTGTGATTTGCTGCCAGTCATGAATTCCGCTAGAGTCAAACCTCGCTGTTGAAACCTAATAGTCGTCCTTTTTCAGATTGGATTCGTTTATGACCACGATAGGAACGCCTTTATCACCTAATGCCACCCGCGTCATGTTATTAGGCAGCGGTGAACTTGGCAAAGAAGTCGCCATTGAGTTGATGCGACTGGGTTGCGAAGTGATTGCAGTTGATCGTTACGCCAACGCGCCCGCTATGCAGGTGGCACATCGCAGCCATGTGATCAATATGCTGGATGGTGCAGCACTGCGATATCTGGTTGAGATGGAACGGCCCTCCCTGATCGTGCCCGAGATCGAAGCCATTGCGACGGATGAACTGATCAGGCTGGAAGCCGACGGTTGGCAGGTGATACCTACGGCTCGTGCTGCACAACTCACCATGAATCGCGAAGGTATTCGTCGCCTTGCTGCTGAGGAATTGGGCTTGGCAACCTCACCGTATCAGTTTGCGCAAACCAGAGAGCAATATCTTGATGCTATCAAACTGGTTGGGCTGCCCTGTGTAGTCAAACCTATCATGTCATCATCAGGAAAAGGCCAAAGTACAGTCCGCACGGAATCTGACGTGCATCATGCTTGGGATTACGCTCAGTCAGGCAGCCGCAGCGGTCAAGGTAAAGTCATCGTAGAAGGTTTTATCAACTTTGATTATGAAATTACACTGTTGACCGTCAGGCACCGTGATGGCACGGTTTTTTGTGAGCCAATCGGTCATCGACAAGAACGTGGTGATTACCGCGAATCCTGGCAACCGCAAGCTATGTCTGAGATTGCATTACAAGAAGCACAGCGCATTGCGGCTGCAGTGACTGAATCATTGGGCGGTCAGGGGATTTTTGGGGTAGAGCTGTTTGTCAAAGGTGACAAAGTCTATTTCAGTGAAGTATCTCCGCGTCCTCACGACACGGGTCTGGTCACCTTGCTGTCACAGAATCTGTCAGAGTTCGCTTTGCATGCCAGAGCCATTTTGGGACTACCAGTACCTGTCATAAGGCAACTGGGACCTTGTGCATCGGCGGTGCTGTTGGTTTCGGGACATTCACGTGACATGCAATACGGCAATTTGCATGAGGCCTTGGCCGAACCTGACACTGAACTGCGGCTGTTCGGAAAACCTGAAGTGAACGGAGAACGCCGCTTGGGTGTTGCACTGGCCAAAGATGAAAGCACAGAACTCGCGATACAAAAAGCCTTGCGGGTGATCAGCAAGATCACTGTAAATTTGTAAGTGACATGCCCGTTGATAAAACGGGCAACAACTTTTAAGTGTTATGGTACCGTGGTGCTGATTTCGGTAATTCTCAATTCACCACTGATGAACTCGCCTTGCGCGTATGCGCCAACCCAGATGTCATAACGCCCGGCACCGGGATTATTGATTGTGATGACGGGATTTAATGAGGAGGGAGCGTCATCGTTGCATGACCAGCTGCCATCAGGTTTATTGATGATCAACGTAGCATCCTGTCCACCGGTGTTTGCTACAAAATACAATTGCAGGGTCGTGCTGTCGCCGTTCCAGGTCAATTTGTAGTCTGGCGCGCTTGATGCAAAACCTCGGCACTCATTGCCATAACCGGCGGCAGCAACATCCACCGCTCCGCCCGCACTGATGGTCACCACATGCGGATCTGGCATAAACCCGGCAGCCAGCTCCGCCGCCCCGAAGTAGGGTTCTGCGGCAAAATCGAGTCCGGCCCCGATAGCCTCAACACCGGCATCCAGGTTCTCAAAGCCGGCACCATCAACAAGTGCCAAAACTCCGGCTACCGAATCATTTCTGTCAAAACTGCCAATCCAGACGTCGTATTGCCCAGCCGGCGCTTCAGTAAACAACAATCCAGGATCCAGGGATTCTGCGCTTTCGTCATCGTTGCAGTGCCACAAACCATCGGGTGCGTTCACAATCAAGGTGGTGTCCGCGCTTTCATCTTCGGCAAGAAACATGATAGTCAAGTTCGTCGTCGCCTCACTTAACTGAATTCGGAGATCTGGATTGCTGGCCGCAAATCCGACACAGCCCTCGCCGACATAACTGACATCAACGCTGCCACCGGAAATCAGGTCGGTAAAATAGGGCTCTATCAACTCTGCAGGGGTCAAGGTGATTGATCCAAAACCAGGTTCCCGTGAGAAATCGAGTATTGAATCGGCCACACTGGAATCCACGCCTGACCATGATGCGACCAAACCTTCGTCATCCGCCAGAATGGCCATGACAAAAGGAACTGCAAGCAGACTGCCAAGACGGCCGCCCGTCAGGTTTTCTGTTCGGACACTGGTAGGAATGCCAATAAAGTCGCCACGTCCATTTAACGCCATACCGCCACTATTACCCGGGGACATCTCCG
This sequence comes from Pseudohongiella sp., assembly GCA_030696315.1. Classification (GTDB taxonomy): domain Bacteria; phylum Pseudomonadota; class Gammaproteobacteria; order Pseudomonadales; family Pseudohongiellaceae; genus Pseudohongiella. The sequence continues at coordinate 32,233 of JAUYSM010000085.1, forward strand.
CGTTGGTGCGGTACCACATGGGCAATCGTTCGCCTTTGTACTCACCAAACTGCACAGATGAAATAATCCCCGTTGTGTAAACCAGTTCGTCGTCACCAATACCGGGATAACCAAAGATACCAACCGTATCGCCTCGTCTTACCTCACTGTTTTTATTGCCGATTTCCTGTACGGTGATATCAGGAATACGAACCCCGAAACTGCCATCACGCAATTGCCGGGCTGTTACCGCATTACCTTGTAAATCAGAAGTCAGTGTATAAACCGCAAAGTCATACTCTTGCGAGAAGCCAACCAGATTGGCGATAAACATCGGTTGCGCTGGCGCGTTGGGATCTACCAGCACCGCAATGGTTGTCACATCAAAACCTTCAACAACATGCCGGTTAGTAAACACCGTTGGTTTGTTATCAATGATGATCAACGTGCCTGAGCCTGTTGCGTTGTCAACAATCACCTGTACCGCTGCACGAGAGGTTTCATCGATATCATAATCTTGGGATTGTGCAATGACAGCGGAGGGCAGGCCCACTATCAAGGAACAAAGCAGTACCAAAACAGAAAAAGAGGGCAGTGACTTATACATTTTGTTGTTTCCGCGAGCAGGTTGTTGGTGGCATTATCCGGCAGCAGATCCAAAAAGAACATCACCCGCTCGGGTGTAGCAAAAATAACAAGAGGATTGAGGTCATGAACCTGTTTAAATGGCAAAGTGTCTGTCTATTGAACGTAGCTCTGAGTGTCAGTATGTTCTCCGGGCCTATGGCAGCCCAGGATCAACAGATTGACGAAGAGGCCTTTGACCGTGTGCGCACGGTCAATATTCTGCAAGAACCCAGGCATAGAACTGTTCACACCGACGGCCAACTGCGCTTGATTGATGTACAGATCAATCCTGCAGATACTACCTTGCCGCATACACACGACTCAGCCATTTTCTACACGTTTATCAGCAATGGCGCTGGGCCCCTTAACGGCAGAGTATCAAGCACCACCAGTTACGTAGACGAACACTTCACACATCGCGTAACAAATGAAGGACCTGGACTTTTCAGAATCATCGCCTTGGCCAACTATGGACCTGCCTTTTCAGGCACGGTGCAGCCTGTTCAGGGATTAAATGTGCAAGCTCAACTTGAAAATGCCTGGTTTCGCTCATTCAGGCTGGAGCTGGGCGCTGGCGAAAGCAGCACTCCGATCACACATGCCTATCCGGTTGCCATCGTGCAGGTGAGTGACGGACGCATTCATATTACGCGCGCAGATGGTATTACCAATGAGCTGCACTCTATGGGTGATTGGGCGTGGCGAGCAGCAGGGCAGGCTTATCAGATTCATAACAAATCTGACAAACCTGTATCGCTTGTGATAAACGAAGGGCTGCGCTGACGCGCCTCACTCAGCTGAAAAACTCATGGTACGGTCGACTTTTAGTGGCCCCCATGCCTGACATACTGGCATGACTTCCAGCGTGTTGATATTGACATGAGCAGGCGTGCTACATACCCAGAAAATGATCTCTGCAATGTCTTCAGCACTCAGAGGTTTGGTGCCTTCATAGACTTTATCTGCTTTATCTTTTGCCTGATCAAATCTGACCAGCGAAAATTCAGTTTCTGCCATACCGGGATCGATATTGCTGACTTTGATTTTTTTGCCTAGTAAATCCGCGCGTAACTCTCGGCTGAACATCTGTACAAAGGCTTTGCTGGCACCATAGACATTGCCGCCCGGATAGGGCCAATGCCCAGCCGTTGAGCCGATATTGATCACATGTCCGTGATCGCGCTTAACCATGCCTGGTAAAACCAAACGTGTCATGCGTACCAGTGCTGTTACGTTGGTAGCGATCATGGTTTCCCAATCGGTCAGATCAGCCTCATCAGCCGGGGACAAGCCAAGTGCCAGACCAGCGTTATTGATTAAGACGTCGGGTTGGTCAAAGGGTGCCTGCAGACTTGCTAAAGCATTTTGTACAGCCGTCGCATCGGTAATGTCTACACAAAGCACACACACGTCGCACTGCGACGCGAGTTGCTCTGCCAGGTCGTTCAGGCGATCAGCGCGTCGCGCAAGCAAAATCAACCGATGCCCGGCTTGTGCAAAGCGCTCGGCGCAGGCTTTACCAAATCCGGAGGACGCACCGGTAATCAATACAGTTTTTTTCATAAAAAGTTATCCGCAGCACTGCCTCTGAAAAGATCATGGTCATGATGCTACAATTTTTGACTTGATGACGCACTCAAAAATATTGGTCAGTCACCCTGTTTAATGCCATGCAAAAAAAAACGGGGGCAGTAATTGCCCCCGTAAAAAAGACCGGACCAGCAGGAAGCAGTGATGATCCGGCGCCTGCCTTCCCTGACAGGGCGCTGTTGCCAAATGACGGGTGTGAGACGTCATCCAAGCGTTGGCATCGTCCTGATACCACAATTTTTATAGATCACCCGCTCGGTATCTGCCAAAAAATTTTGCTTTTTTTAAGAAAATTTTTCTGTCTTGTCTTGAAAATGCGGACCTTGACCTTATTAACAGACTCAGGACGGAGGCTCTTTTGAGGTCTGTTCAGTTTGCCCGATCACGTTGATGGGCACTAAAACCTGTCTTTAATCTTATTGCTCTATGAGGATTCGATATGCGAAATTTTGACTTTGCACCACTTTACCGTTCAACCATTGGCTTTGATCATTTGAGCCAGCTGCTGGATTCCATTGCCCAGCGCGAACAGAATCAACCGGCTTATCCACCCTACAATATCGAAAGGCTGGGGCAGGATGACTATCGAATTACCATGGCGGTTGCCGGGTTTACGCAGGATGAGCTCAGCCTGCATTCTGAGCAGCAGACATTAAAAGTCCGCGCGGAAAAAACCCCTGACACCTCAGAACGTCAGTACCTGCACCAGGGCATTGCCGCGCGCAATTTTGAGCGGGTGTTTCAACTGGCGGATCATATCAAAGTGATCAACGCTCATCTGGAAAACGGCTTGTTACACATTGAATTGCGCCGCGAAGTTCCTGAAACGCTCAAGCCACGTCAGATCCCGATTCAGGCCAAACGTGATCTGTTGATTGAGTCAAAGTAAGCCCGCGAGGTAGGATTTAATACGGTCATTCGCCGTTAAGGCAGCCAGCTTGGCTGCCTTTTTTTTGAAGAAACTGACTTCTGACGACAATTGTTTTCTGCAGTATACTCAGGGCAACTTTTTAAAGATGGAGTTGCCATGAAAGCGATTGGATACACCTCGGGGCCGCTGTTCAGTTTTGAAACCCCCACGCCAGCACCTGACGCCCATGATCTGTTAGTGCGCGTCTGTGCTATTGCTGTAAATCCTGTTGATACCAAAATTCGTGGTCGCGTCACCCCCCCGGCAGATCAGCCCAAAGTGCTTGGTTGGGATGCTGTTGGTATTGTAGAAGCAATCGGTACGGCAGTGACCCGATTCAAAATTGGCGATCGTGTCTGGTATGCGGGTGATGTGACACGCTCAGGTTGCAATGCTGAGTTTCAATGTGTTGACGAACGTATTGCGGCAGTGGCGCCCAACAGTCTATCGGATGCGCAGGCAGCTGCTTTACCGCTGACGGCTATTACTGCATGGGAAATGCTTTTTGAACGCTTGCAGGTGCCTATGGGCACTGCAGCCTCAGATCGCATTGTGCTTGTTGTCGGCGCAGCCGGCGGTGTCGGCTCTGTCCTTGTGCAGTTGGCCAGCCAATTGACCTCCGCGACCGTTGTTGCAACCGCGTCACGGTCTGAAAGCAAAGCGTGGGTGAAATCCCTGGGCGCACACCATGTGCTGGACCATACCCACAAACTCTCGGATGAACTCAAAATGACAGGTCTGACTGATGTAACCGACGTTGCGGGTATAAACCGCACCGGGCAACATTATCCGGACCTGGTTGCCATGCTGCGCCCACAAGGACGGCTGGCATTGATCGATGATCCAGTTGAGCCTTTGGACATCAAACTGATGAAACAGAAATGCCTGTCACTGCACTGGGAATTTATGTTTACACGCGCGATGTTCAAGACCCGTGATATGGATGAACAACATAAACTGTTGACCGACGTTGCACGCCTGGTCGACAAAGGCATCGTTAAAACCACAGTAGGTCAACATCTTGGCCGCATCACGCCTGAAAATCTCGAAACTGCACATCAACTGCTCAAGTCTGAACATACCTTGGGGAAGCTGGTCCTTGAAGGTTTCTAAGACTGTTCTGTCAGCTACCAACAACCATTAATTACCGGAGTTTTTATGTCACGTTTGCCGCCCATACTTCAAAATCTGCCGTTCCCAGTGATAGGTTCTCCGTTGTTCATCATCAGTAACCCCAAGCTGGTTATTGCGCAGTGCATCAATGGCGTGGTGGGTTCTATGCCTGCTCTGAATGCCCGGCCTGCCGAACAATTGGAAGACTGGCTTGCTGAAATCACTGAAACCCTGGCAGCCTGGGACAAAGCCAATCCAGATAAGCCGGCGGCACCTTTTGCAATCAACCAAATTGTTCATCGCAGCAACGATCGACTGGAACACGACATGGCACTATGTGAAAAGTACAAAGTGCCCATCATCATTACCAGTCTTGGGGCCCGTGAAGACGTCAATCAGGGTGTTCATAAGTGGGGCGGGGTAGTTCTGCACGATGTGATCAATAACGTATTTGCGCACAAAGCGATTGAGAAGGGGGCTGACGGCCTTATTTGTGTGGCGGCCGGAGCAGGTGGACACGCCAGTGTGAAAAGTCCATTTGCCATGATTCAAGAAGTCAGAGACTGGTTTGATGGTCCAGTCTTGTTGTCTGGTTCAATAGCTACCGGCGGCGCGATTCTGGCTGCGCAGGCTATGGGCGCTGACTTCGCCTACATCGGATCACCTTTTATCGCGACAGAAGAAGCCAGGGCAGTAGACGACTACAAAAAGATGATTGTAGCCAGCAATTCTGATGACATTGTTTACAGCAACTTCTACACCGGTATTCATGGCAACTATTTGAAAGGCAGTATTGTCAATGCCGGCATGGATCCCGATCAATTACCCGAGTCCGATCCAAGCAAGATGAATTTTGGCGACGGTGGAGAGAAAAAAGCCTGGCGTGATATATGGGGTTGTGGCCAAGGCATCGGCGTGATCAAAGAAGTTGCCCCGGCCGCTGTCTACATCGAGCGATTGAAGCGTGAGTATGCAGAGGCAAAGGCTAGAATCTGTCAGGGAATTTAATTCAAACAAGGAAGACAAGTATGACAACAGCAGTACGTTTTTTTTGGCTGGTAACACTGATACTTGTACCGGCCAGTATTTATCTACTGCTGTATGCCACTCGCTTTTCCTTACATCCCACTGATCTGTTACTGCAGCCTGGTTTGTTGTTTATGGCGCTGTTGTTTGTATCGTTCAGTGTGGTTGGATTCTATGATCTGTTTGTTGCAGACAGCAATTTGCGAAAGAACTTTCCTGTTTTTGCCAACATACGATTTATGCTTGAGCGTATTCGACCGGAGATTCGTCAATATTTTATTGCGGATAATCTTGAGGAAGCACCCTTCAATCGTGAAACCCGCGACCTGGTTTACCGGCGCGCAAAACGTCTTGATGACACACTTCCGTTTGGCACAGAACGAGATATCACCGCTCAAGGTTACCTCAGCGTTTTTCACTCGATTAATGCGCGCCATATAAATCCAGACAGCGCTCGTGTGAGTGTTGGTGGCCCTCAGTGTCTGAAGCCGTACTCTGCGGCGTTGCTGAACATCTCCGCAATGAGTTTTGGTGCGCTGAGCAATAACGCTATTGCTGCCCTTAACAAAGGCGCGCAGCTAGGCGGTTTTTATCACAATACCGGTGAAGGCGGAATCAGCCCGCATCATCTATCGGGCGGTGGCGATCTGGTCTGGCAAATTGGTACCGGATATTTTGGTTGCCGGGACACACACGGCCGCTTTGATGACCAAGCATTCAAGCTGGCGGCTACACACGATGTGATCAAAATGATAGAGGTCAAACTCTCACAAGGCGCAAAACCTTCACATGGTGGAGTTTTACCGGGTGCCAAAGTCAGTGCAGAGATCGCCAGGATACGACTTGTAGAAATTGGCAAAACGGTTTACTCGCCGGCCAATCATCCTGAGTTCGATACGCCGGATGGTTTGTTAAAGTTCATTCAGCGTTTGCGTGAATTAAGCGGCGGCAAACCTGTCGGTTTTAAACTGTGTATTGGCAAAAAATCCGAGTTTATGTCAATTGTGAAAGCGATGCTGAAAACCGGAATTCTGCCAGACTTCATTACCGTTGATGGTGCAGAAGGCGGCACAGGTGCAGCCCCTGTTGAATTCAGCAATCGCTTGGGCATGCCTTGTCTGGAAGCAACTTATTTTGTGTCACAGGTACTGCAAGGTGCAGGATTGAGAACGCAGATCAAAATTATCAGTGCCGGCAAAAACGCGAGTGGTTTTGACATGATGGCAAAAATCGCGCTAGGGGCTGACTTAGTCAATTCAGCACGCGCCATGATGCTGGCCTTGGGTTGCATTCAGTCAAAAGTCTGCAATACCAATAAATGCCCAACTGGAATTGCCACACAGGATCCTGCACGTGCAAAAGCTGTGGATGTAGATCTTCGATCCATTCGGGTAAAAAATTATCAGGCAGGAACAGTTGCAGCATTTTTGGAACTCTGTGGCGCCTTAGGCCACAACTCACCAAGTGAGTTGACACCCTGTGATCTTTATCAGCGTACCGAAGCAGGGATGCGCAACTTCAATCAGATTTATACACCGTTGCTTCCCGATCAACTCTTGAACGAAGCGATTCCACCTGCGTACGCAGAAGATTGGATGCGGGCAAGCGCAGAGCGTTTTGTGTAGACTTAAAACCGTTTATACCAATGCCAGTACTATCCACTCTGCAATCATGGCCGGCTTTTGCTGATGTTCTATTTCTATTGTGGCAGCGTGACGTAACAAGTATTCACCCTCACCACGTTCTTCCGCACTGATCAGTCGAAAACTGCCACGAATTCGGCTGCCTATTCTTACCGGATTCAGGAACCGTACATTATCAAGTCCATAAATGATGTATTGGCTGGTTCCCTCAATTTTCAAGGTGCCGTGTGTCGCAAATGTTGGCAGCAAAGACATTGTTAACATGCCGTGAGCAATCGTGCCTTCATAACAACTTTCGCGACTTGTGCGCTCTTTATCAATATGTAAAAACTGATAATCGCCGGTAGCGTCAGCAAACTTGTTCACCCGCGTCTGGTCCACTGTAAACCATTTGGTAACCCCTACCAGTTTACCAATATAGTCTTGTGCTTTTTCGAATGGTACTCGCAAAGGAAGGGCGTTGCCTTCAAGAGTAAGAAATGTAGTTTTGACATAATTACGCAAATGCGAGTCAGGTGTAATCTTTGCTGACTCACCCAAGTAATTGCGTAAACTTTGCAAGTGATCTTCGGTTGCCATCTGATTTTTATTTTCCTTGGAAAGATATCCATAACAAACCCTTGTGCTACTGATTGTTGCAGATTGTTATATCGCGACAAGGTATGGCAAGTATGCGGGACAGCGCATTCAAACCGCAATGCTCTTAAGGTCATTTTCGATAGAGCGGCTGTTCAGGCAAACTGCGCTAACGCACAGATCTGGTGCGTTATTTTGCACAAAAATCGTGCATATGAAAATGATCGGACTAAAACGATAGGCGCAATTTTGAGTTGTAATAATTTGTAACACCGGGCGGCAAAAATCGTTAATTGTTACAAGCTTGTGATACCGATTGTGACTTTTTTACAGATAACTCCAGCGCGGTTTCATGAACTGTATATTGGTAACGTCGGGGTAAACTTGACCTGTTGCTCAGGTCACTACGACACAAGGCCGATTCCATCTCGGCTATACACAAGAAAAATATCAGGAAGAGAGGCAACGATATGAACAATAACAAACAAAAGCGTTATCTGAATTATCTGATCCATAGCGTCATAGCCGGCTCGTTGGCGATACCCGTTGTTACTTATGCACAACAGGATGCACCAGAGCTGGAAGAAGTTGTTGTCACGGGCTCATTCATTCGTAACAGCGCATTTGCACAAAATAACCCAGTTGATACCGTCAGCCAGGCAGATATTCAGGCCTCTGGCGCACCCAATATGGGCAACTACATCCGTGACCTGAGTTATACCCAGAATACCAACACGGTGGCCAGCGTGAATGCTGGTGCATCAGGCGCGCAAACCAGCGTGGGCACCACATTCAATCTGAGGGGCCTGGGTGAAAACAGCACCCTGACCCTGATGGATGGCATGCGCTCTGTTGATTCTGCAATAAACACCTTACTGCCTGAAATCGCGATCGAACGCATGGAAGTGGTGCTCGATGGCGGTTCAGCACTGTATGGTTCCGATGCGGTTGCCGGTGTGGTAAACATTATTCCAATCAAAAGCTTTGATGGCCTGCGCGTGCGCCTGAATCACCAACGTGACCAGTCCAATGATTTTGCTGATAATCGCCTGGGTATTCTCTGGGGCCGTAGCTTCAGTAACGGTCTGGAATATGTCATTGCGGTAGATCACGCGGACTCATCTCCTTTGATGAACTTTGAGCGACCACGCCTGTTAAGAGCCTCGTATGGCTGGGCGACATCTGGCAACCCCGGTGTCTATCGTCGCGTGAACAATGCCAACCCGGTACCTGGCCAGTTACATCGCGGTACCGTGACCGGCGGTAATTTACTCGATCCAAGTTGTGGCACATTTAATGATGTCACGGACTTTGGCGAACCCTTCAATAACCCCAGTGGTATTGTGCGCCCCGGCAACAACTGCTTTGTAAACTACTCTGTGCAGTGGCCATTGGCAGAAGGTAAGCAGGAATCCAATATTTTCCAGAACCTGAACTACGAGTTGCCCAATGGTGTCCGGCTGAATGCCCAGATGTCATTGGCTAACCGCGCTGAAGACAGTCACCAGACACTGACTTATCAGTTAAACGGCAATAACCGTGATGGTCTTGTTGTCCCAGCCAATCATCCTGCCAACCCTTATGGCTTTGATGTTGTGCCTTATGAGTGGCGCCCGTTCATGTTTGCCGGTACTTTGCCCTCCTATGTTGATGAAGAAACAGGTGCCCGTAAAAACAGAAATAACTCTTTGATTCAACGGTATAAGGTCAGTGCAGAATTTGATATCTCCAGCAGCTGGACTGCCAATACTGCCTATAGTTACCAACGCTCACACACGAACACCCTGAACAACTCAATAAACATGGTCAATCTGCAGTCAGCTTTGATTGGTAAGGGGGGAGCAGCTGGCAACGAGTGGTTCAATCCCTTCGGTTCAGCTGATACACGTTCTCCCTTCTATCGACAGGGTGTGACCGGTAACAGTCAGGCACTGGTCGACTGGATCGCGCCATCCATCAGATACCGAAGTGGTAAAAGTGAATTGACTGTTTTCGAGTTGAACACCACAGGTGACTTATTTGAACTGCCTGCCGGCATGTCGCAAATGGCGGTGGGGTACCAGATGCGTGATGTGGCCCAAATCAGTAATGCTCACCCCTTGTCTGAAATCCGCCAGAACTACAATGCCAGTATTGCAGACAGCGTGCCGGTAGACCGCCGATACGGCAGTCGGGTGCAAGCGGCGTATCTGGAGTTGGAACTGCCTCTTTTTGAGACCGTTGACGCGCAGATTGCGGTGCGCCACGAACGTTTTACAACCTACAATCTTGCTACAACAACCCCTAAAGTAGCATTACGCTGGGAAGTGCTGCCAACATTGGCGCTGCGTGGCTCGGTTGGCGAAAGCTTCCTTGCACCAACACCGGCCAGTGCTCGTCCGTTTGACCCCAATGAAAACTGTGGCGAGATATTTTTTGGTGCTGATCCACTGACCGGTGGCGTACTGAACGGAGGTGCGACTTGTTCATCCGGCAATCCGAGCCTGCGGCCGGAAACCTCTGATATCTGGAATGTCGGTTTTACCTGGGAGCCATTGGACAGCTTCACACTCAGCATGGACTACCAGTCGATCGAGTACATTGATCGAATCCGAACCTTGGGCACCCTCGATATCGTGGGAATCGAGTTCCAGGAGATGCTCAAAGCGATTGGTTCTACCAGCACAAGCTATAGCAGCGCTCCCGGATCAGCAACCCGAAACGCTGCTAACGCCTGGATTGCTGCAGGTGGTACACCGCTGGCCAGCGTAACGCGAGACCCGACCACACAGCGCGTCAACCGCGTGGTCAGTCAAGCCAAAAACGTCAGCAGTGTCTGGGTTGATCTGTTTGATGCACGCGCCCGCTATAGCATCGATACCAGTAATTTAGGTACTTTTACCACGACGCTTAGCGCAACCTACAACACCAACTATGAATATGATGGTGGCCAGGGTGTAATCGTCGATGCACTAGGACGACAAAATGACAGAACGGGTATTGTTGGACCGGTACCTAAGCTGAAAGCCCAAGCACGTCTGGCGTGGTACCGCGACAATCACAGCGCATCTTTGACCTATAACCATCAAGACAGTGTTGCTTTTGATGCGGTGATTCAGAATGCACTGACCGGCACACCAGCACCCAGTAACGGTCGCGTGCGCGCCTGGACAATCACCAACGCGCAATATAACTATCTCTTTGATGGTTATCTCGACAGCAACATCAATCTCAGCGTAGGTGTTAACAACTTGTTTGATCGCGAACCACAACGATTGCCGATGCTGGGCGGTTTCGCCAGTCGTCTGCAAACTCCGTGGGGACGCCAGTTCTACATGAGCGTGGAGTGGGAACCACAATCATAGTTGATTCCCGCCGAGCAATCGGCAGGATAGAGCTACTGACATAAAAAAGGCCCGGTTCGTCACTGAACCGGGCCTTTTTATTTGTCTACGACACTGATCTGAACATCAGATAAAAACGGTCAGGTGGCTCAAGGGGAGGGGAATACCACCCGACCGTAGTGCACTTATCGTGTTGTTGCAGTAATAACTTCAACTTCAACAAACATCAGCGGTCCTACCAACCCGGCAACCTGTACGGTTGATCGAGCTGGAAGTCGCGGCTGCTCTGGTGTGCCCCAGAACATTCGGTAGGCTTCCATGAAGCCGTCAAAATCCATCTGGCCACCCATCGCCGGGTCGCCCACCAGGAATACGGTCATCTTGACCACATCACCCATACTCAGGCCATGGCGCTCAAGATCTGCCTGCATGCGGTTAAATACGCTGATTGCCTGAGTCTTGGTGTCACCATAAAACTCGGGTGTACCACGTTGCGCATCCGGATTCGCCGCCGCTGGTGTGACACCGCTGTGGAAAATAATGGAAGCGCCTGGACCAACTTCAACAGCGTTTGCAATCGGGAAGGTGCCGGCATTCGGGTGAATAATTACGTCTTGAGCAACCGCAGTTGCTGCTGCCAATGAAAGGCCACAAGCCAATACTGCGCCTGTCAAAACCTGCTTGATTGGGGATCGGGTCATCACATTCTCCTTAAGTGGTCTATTGTTAAAGCCCGTTGCGCTCAACGGCCTAGCGTGTTGATATAGCTGACAATATCTGTGATGGCCTGATCATCGGGGATCCCCTGGGCCATCATTCGCATCTGCGAACCCTGTTGATCAGCGGAATCTGATCCGCGTAAACCAGCTTTGAAGTTTTTCAGCTGATTAACCAGATAAAAATCATTCTGACCGCGCAGGGCAGGTGCCTGCATGGCTTCATTACCTTCACCATCGGCGCCATGACAGGCTGCACAAGTCTGATAAAGTGTACGACCTCGGGCGGCATCGCCACCGGTCAAGGTAATCTCTGCGGGTTTGTATTCCCAGGTCTCAGCCCAATTCAGGATATCCTGAATACTGTCATCACTGAGAATGGCCGCCATTGGCTGCATTTCTTTGCCATTCAGATCTTCCGGATGCGTGCCGCGCAGGCCCGCCCTGAAAATCTCCAGTTGTCGTTGTAAATACCATCGCTCCATTCCAGCAAGGCGAGGAGCATCTATTCCAATGTTGCCTTGGCCATCAGTGCCGTGGCAAGTCAGACAGAACCGGTCACTGACTTCCACGCCGTCTACGGTTGCGGCCTGCGATGTTGTACACAGTGCGGCACCCAGCGCCAGATTTAACCAGAATCCTGCTTTTTTCATACCAGAAAACCTTTGATTTTGATTGAACAAAAATACGTGTTCACTTGTAGTTTGTACGACTAGAACCATCTTTTGTAAAAGAAGGGGCGAAAACTACTTTCGCCCCTTCCATTATCAAGCTTCAAACCAGAGCAATCACTCAGATCAGAAGTTTACCTGTACACGGCCGTACAGGAAGCGACCATTCGGGCTGAAGCCAGAAGAGGTCAGGTACTGGTTAGATGTACCTGAACCCACGTCGATTGGACGAACTTCTTCGGGCTTGGTGCTGAATAAGTTGTCTGCACCAATAACAACGGTGTAGTTGTCGTTAAAGGTGTAAGCAACTTCGGCGCCGAAGATGATTTCGTTATTTGCCCAGTAATCTCGGGCAGGGTTAGCGGTCACAGGTACTACCAGGTACTTGTCGTAGTAGTTCGCGCTGCCAGTGATACGCAGGTCACCGATCAGGTGGTTAGCGCGGAAGTTGCCACGGTTTGATGGAATCTGGTCAGTCAGGGTCAACTGTGCTGCACGGTTCAACAGACTTGGCGTGAAGCTGTCCAAGGTCTGGTCAGTCCAGGCCCAAGAACCCTGGAACTGAGTACGGCTGTTGCCCCAATCGTGGGTATAAGCTGCAACCACTTCAACACCTTCGTTGGTGGTATCCAGGTCGTTGGTGTAGTAGGAGAAACGAGTGATACTGCGTGCTCCTACAACGCCTGACGCTTCGAGTTGCGCTGCAATCGCAGGTGTAATATCGAAGTTGCTGGAGTTCAGGATACGATCTTCCATTTTGATTTTGAAGTAGTCAATTGTCAGGTCAACGCCTGCAACGTCCCACGCCAGACCAAAGGAGAAGTTTTCTGCCTGCTCAGGAGCCAGCTCTTTACCGCCAAACGCCACAGAAATGGGGTTGGTTGGTGGAATCTGACCCTGGTTGATGGTGATACCAGCGTCAACACCAGTAGAGATGTTGGAGATGTTAGCCTGGCCTGGTGATGGAGCACGGAAACCGGTACTGAACGTTGAACGGATATTCAGCGTGTCAGTCAGGCGATAACGTGCGCTCAACTTGCCTTCAGTTGTGCCACCGAAGGTGTTGTAGAAGTCTTCGTAACGCAATGCGCCGCCCAACAACAGACGTTCAGTCACATCAGCTTCGATGTCGACATAGAACGCCCAGTTTTTGCGATCCCATGAACCTTGTGCGGTGGGAGAGAAACCTGGGAAACCGTCAGAACCGATGTTTGCGCCCCTGGTCGCATATGGGCCAACTTTCCACGCATTTTCGTCGCGGTTAGTTACACGGAATGTTTCACGACGCCACTCAGCACCGTACGCAAGGTTCAGCGGTGAATACAGGCCATCAACCGCAATCGGGGTCACAAAGTCAAAGTTCAGCGTGTTTTCAATGGTCTGGTATACACCAGGCTTGAATGACGTGGGTGACTGTGGGCCCATCGATGGGTTGGTGGTGTTATAGATGAAGAATTCTACTTCTGAGTAACCGTTGTTGATGCTGACGTCATAACGCGTGCCGTTAGACAGTTCGCCACGCACACCGGTCACGTTTGAGAAGTCAACAATGTCGCCACCAAACACAGGCGTATAGCCACCTGGGAACCACTCTAGGAAGCTGAAGCAGTTCGGGTTTGCGCCCACTGCGTTCAGAACAGTCAAGGAGCTACCGGCGTTCGGGTATACGCTACGTGGAATGGTTGGGCAATTGCCGGTGCCATTTGGCGTGGTATCCAGAATCAGGTGGTTTGCACCACTGGTGAACAGACCACCACGGTTTTCAGCTGGACGGTAGAAGAAGTCCAGTTCGTTAGATTTTTCGCTGTATCCACCAAAAGAGTAGAGCTCTTGGTTGGCAGCCAATTGAATGCCAGCGTTGATCACGATGTTAAAGTTGCCAACATCTGGCAGACCTTGTTTCTGTGCATTAACAGGAACAGCTTTGTTGCCAGCATTGATAATGGCTTGTGCATCAGCACGCTGGATTGAACGGTCGCTGCGCATCTGGTTGGTGACGTCGAAGCTGATGCTTGCGAAACCATCATTACCCAGTGGCAAACCTACGTTACCCGCAACGTACTGCAGAGTACCGTCGCTGGTCTCGGTGTACTGGCCAGTTTTGTATTCAAAGGACGCGCCTTCGTTGTTCTCTTTCAACTGGAAGTTGAATACGCCAGCGATAGCGTCTGAACCGTACTGGGCAGAAGCACCGTCACGCAGCACTTCAACCTGACGCATGGCAATTGGCGGGATCATCTGGATGTCAGGGAAGTGGGTACCTGAACGACCATACTGAATGACCGCTGAGCGGTGACGACGCTTGCCGTTAACCAGAACCAGGGTGTTGTCTGCTGGCAGACCACGCAGAGTCGTTGGACGTACCAGTGAGGAACCGTCGTTGATGTCCTGAGTCTGAACGTTGAATGTTGGAACCAGGTTACGCATCAGATCGTTGATGTCTGAGGTACCCTGGTCCTGGAAGTCTTGAGCTGAAAACACGTCAACTGGCGCTGCTGAATCCATCGCAGTACGTGGCGCGGCGCGTGAGCCGGTAACAACGACTTCTTCGAGCTCCGGTGCAGCACCACCTTGTTGTGCAAAAGCTGCTGGAGCAACTGCCGCCATAGACCCGAGCAATACGAGTACGGACGAGAGTGTGCAGAGTTTTGGAGTTTTATTCATTGATTTTTCCTTTTTCTGTAGTAAGTGCGTCTTGTTCATGAACCGATTAAGAGCCTGCCGCTTGGGATCTGTATTCTTGTAAGTCTCAGCTATACGGCTGCCCCGATTATGAGAACATGGGTTCGCGAAAGTCCTCCCGGAAACCTTCTTAATACCTACTAAATCGTCCTGAGGGACAGGTAATTCGCGAGGTCTGTTCATTCTGACTGAACACCATGCCCGGTTGTTGCATGGTTGAAGGCAGCATAACTGAGTTTATTCAGGATTAGAATAGTAAGGGTTTGATCTGGCACATGATTGTGCCTTTTAAGGACAAAAGTCATAAAGACTGCAGAATACCCCGGCAGGTCTTAATGAATTCGATTGGCGCCGAGCGTAGACGCCTGGCTGAGTCGCTGCATCTTATGGTGGTTGAATTCCGCCCATTGTTGCTCAGACCAGAGGTTGTTATCTTTCATCAACACACCTTTATCATAAGCATCACGCGATTGGCGACTCAGGCTCACACCCGTCATTTGCTCCATCTGCATGACACCTTCCATCAATCGATGTTGCCAGCTGACACCAGCGCCCAGCGCCTCCAGCAGACCCTGATAATCGGGTGACTCAAGCACGTGATCGGGGAAATATTTTTCGGCGGAATGTGTCACGTTAAACAGTCTGCGTAACTGTTCGGGCTCAAGGTTCTGCCAGTACGAAATGCCGCGCTCAATATCGCCCACCATAAAGGACAACATGCCATTGTTGTAGTAGAAGTCAGGATGATCCTTCAGTGCCGCCAGAAATTCTTCCGAACCTGGCTGAATATCACCAGCCAGAAAGCTCATGATGACCTCTGTGTAATGTTCCAGGATACCTTCAACATCAACTTCACGCTGTTGATTTAAATAGATTTGTGCCTGCCTGAAATCGCCTAACATGGCGAGATTCACCGCAACAGATCCCAGAAAACTGACATGGAAAGGGCGATCTTGCAGTTGATTCTTGCGCGCCAGTATTGCCTCCGATGGCGTCAGTACATTGATGCGATAACTCCACACCTCGTCGGGAGAGATTTCATAAGGACCCGCCTCAGAGGCCAGATTCAGGAAATCTGCTGCTTCTTTATACATACGCGCACCGATCAGCAGCAGCGCATAGTGCGCCATTGCAAAGTGCGGTGGATTGCCCGACATGATCTGTTCTCGAAGCTGCATCTCTTGTTGAATGTAGCTTGAGCCCCGCATACGCAGTTTTATGGCTTGAATCGAATCCAGAATAGGACTGTCTGGCTCTATTCTGGATACTTCGCGGTGCACATCCAGCACCAGCTCGTACATCTCATTGATTTTTGCAGTACCGCTATAGACCGCCAGATTATTCGCAGCCGTCGCAAGCCCGTGGTAAGCGTTCATAAAATTCGGGTCAAGCTCAATAGCAGCCTTGTGATAACTGATCGCGCGCTCCCAATCAGCGGGATTAAACTGATTATTGTAGAACTCGCCTCGTAAAAAACGCTCGTAAGCCAGTGGATTGGTTGTGCCCCAATCCAGCATTTCGGAGCGCTCAACATCGTTGAGATAAATACTCAAAGCACTCACAACATTACTTACAATCTGGTCTTGTACCGCAAAAATGTCATTCATTGGCAGGTCGAACTGGTCGGAATACTCGCGCAACCCATCACCTGCACGAACCAACTGCACAATGACTCGTAATCTGCCGTCCGCTGTCATCACGCTGCCCTGAAGCACATGATCGGCATCTCGCAAAAAATTACGATCCAGATTGCTGCTGGCGCTCAATGTCTTGGAAGCGTTGGCGGCGGACAGTATCTGAAGATGACTGATTTTACCCAGTCCGTTTATCAGAGAATCCCTAATACCTTCCGCAAGAATTTGATTTTCATCAGTAAAATCGCGTGACTCAAATGGCAGCACCGCCAGCTTGACCACACCTTCAGCTTCTGGCGTGCTGTCAGCTGTGCGCCACAATAAAGGTATGAGTATGACCAGCGCGCACAAGACTGCGGCCACCAAAGCGCGACGCAACCAGGAGTCAGCGGGGGAGTTGACCGACATTCTGTGCGCATCAACCACCGCATCAAGTGCAACAATCTCAGGTGTGTGCTCAGGTTTGGCGGCAGGGGGCACAGCAACCTGACCAAGTTCAGCGATCAAGGTATATCCGCGTTTGGGCACGGTCTTGATATAGATGGGTTGGTGAGCGTCATCTTCCAGCGCGCTGCGAAGTTCGGCAATTGCTTTGTGTACGGCGTGATCGGAGGCGATCGGCGAGCGCCAGATGGTATCCAGAAAATCGGATGGGCTGACTACACTCCCGGCATTCGCAATCAGCAGCCGAAGAACGTCCATGCTGCGTGGTGTGATCTTGATTTCCCGATCTTCTTGCGAAATGGTGCAAGCGGCAGGACTGACCGTCCATGCGCCAACTTTTATCGGGCTGTTATCAAGCTTGTCAGTTATATTTTGTGTCATATCGGTGATTTCTTGTTTGCGGATATGCAAACAAAAACCCTCCCAAAGGTCAAGCGGATTGCAGTTTATTCGCGGCCAAACAAGCGTGATTGATGTATGGGGCCTAATCAGGTACGGATCTCGCATGCAAAATGAGGGCCAGTAATTTTTGCCGCTTTTTCGGTGGCGCCTGGTAGGAGCATGGAATTTTTGGCGCTATGCTGGTGCCAGATGGAGAGTGGCGCACCAATAAAGTGCCACGGTCAGCATGTGTTTTTGTGTATTAGTAGGTTTCGGGGATATTTCCGGCAGGACTTTTTTGCTGTATCTGTTTAATAATAGCAGCTCATAAGCAGTCCGGAAGTCTGATCCGGTTTATAAGAAATTGTGATTGCAGAGGATTTTGTCCGTGTCAAAACCAGTTACCCGTCGTGAATTTCTGAATTTGATTGCCGCAACTGGCGGAACCGCAGCCGTGTTAGGTGTGGGTGGAGCACTGGGTCTAATACCCGCTACCTCCGTCGCCAGTGTGCCGACACTGATGCCACTGAGCGGTCAACAGCGAAGAATCGTTATTCTTGGTGGTGGTATATCTGGCCTGACGGCAGCCTATGAGCTGACCAAAGCCGGTTACAACTGCACAGTGCTGGAATCCTCCCACCGATGCGGTGGCCGGATAATGACCGTTCGCCACGGCACGCTGATTGATGAAATTGGCAACCCTCAGGTATGCAAATTTGACGATGAACCGCATTTATATTTCAACTGTGGTGCTGCGCGAATCCCAAGCTCACACAAAAATTTGTTGCACTACTGCAAAGAACTTCAGATTCCGCTGGAACTTTTTATCAATGAAAACAAACATGCGCTGGTGCACGACACAGAGTTCAACGGTGGCAAACCCATGCGCAACATCGATATCAGCACCAACCTGAAAGGTTTTATGGCTGAGTTGATGTTCAAAGGATTTAATAACGCTGAACTGGACGAGCCATTCACCGAAGCAGAAGCAGAAAAAATGCTGGCCACCATTCGCATGTTTGGCGATCTTGACGCCAGCGGCAAATACACTGGCAGCATGAGAAACGGGCCAGCTTCCGGCGGCTTTATCGACGAGCCCGTACAAAAAGAGATGATCAAGGTTCGCGATCTGCTGCAAGCCAATCTTGGAGCTCTGCGTTCAGTGCTTACCGAGAACGAAGGTGAAACAGGCCCCATGCTGATGCAACCAATTGGTGGCATGGATCAGATTACAGCGGGATTCCTCCGACAGTTGGAAGGCAAAGTTGAGTATCACGCCATGGTGATGGCGGTTCATGATCATGGCGACAGCATTGATGTCACCTACGACCAGGACGGCCAACGCCACACAATTACAGCTGATTTCGTATTCAACTGTATTCCCTCTCACCTGATGGTGGGCATAGAGGCTAATTTCCCGGAAGAGTATCGCGCTGCCATGAAAGTAATTCGGCGCGGTGTTGCCTATAAAGGCGCTTTCCAGATGAAAGAACGTTTCTGGGAAAACGAGGAAATTTACGGGGGTATTACCTGGACAAATCAGCCGATTCGTCAAATCTGGTATCCATTCCACGGCCTGTTACGCCAAAAAGGCGTTATGTTGGCTGCCTATGAATACGGCAACGGCATGGACTTCACACGGATGACCCAGGAAGAGCGTATCGAATCCATGCTGTCCCAGGGCGAAAAAATCCATCCGCAGTATCGAGCCATGGCAGAGCACGGCGTAACCATCGCGTGGCATCGTATGAATCACATGCTGGGTTGTTCAGCTCGCTGGGGACAGTCAACACCTGAAAATGAGCGGCACTACAACACCTTGCAGCAGCCCAGCGGCCGCCATTACATGATCGGAGACCAAATCAGTAAGAAGTCTGCCTGGATGGAAAGCGCGATCTTGTCTGCACACTGGGCGATTGCGCACATGGATCAGCGGGTTCGCTCGGAAGTATAAGATCAGGATTTTTTGAAGTTGTTGTAAACGTAGTTCCTCTTGATGGGTATTTTTCAGGGTCGTTCGGACGAAAGTCCGACCGGCCCATTTTTTTTGCAAAGATTTTTTCCGCTTTTTTAAGCGTCTGCCTCTGCACATGATGAGTGCACTTTGATCTGAATCAAAACCTTTCGTAAAGACTGATTTAGTATTGGCCGGTGGCAGTACAACGCATCACGCACCATCAGCTTTGCAACAGGAACCGAGGCAACCATGATTACAAAAACACGTTTTACAAAATTTCTTGGCATTAGTGGCTTGGCAACAGGCTTATTGTTTGCAGGCCAGTCAGCATTCGCTCAAATTGATGGCGTCTACAAGTCGGATCAAGGCGATAATTGTGAGCTGACAATTACCCCAATTAATATTCCTGCCCCCAAATTTGCAGAAGCCTATTGGCGTATAGAATCGCGTGGCGTTGCAGCCTGCATGTGGGATGGTGTGGGCATTTCAATGTCCACCAACCTTGCCGGATCGTACATAACGCTGCCGCCGGTTCATAATCGTGTGTACTTCAACGTCAAGTGGATGTTTGGCCCAACCAGCCCCAAAATCGAGATGGTCCAGCGCAATGAGGCGGGTGAACAGATTATTGCAGTCACCTATACCCGCCAGTAAGGTATCGCCAGTTAGTTCCAAACGCGCAGCGGGCAGGGGCCTCATCCCGCAGTTCCACGTCTTGTTGCGCGTCCTTTTTTATTTCTGCGTTTCGAATTCCCAGCTCTGTAGATATCCGCAATCGTCGAGTCTTGTCCTTGGCAAGCTGAATCCATTCACAATCTGTTGAACTGTTCTTGTAGCTGGTTTAGTCTTCAGTTCTTTCGAAGAACTATGTCAGGAGCAGAATAAATGACAATGCAAAAGACTCCCCTGTTGATGCACAGGCTAATGGATCGGGGGGCCATGTTGCAGCCCGACGTAGAGATTTTGACTGCAACCGCAGACGGCGCGCGCAGTCAGACCATGCTTGAAACGCGCAACAGAGCACATCAACTGGCGCATGCCCTTAACGAAGCGGGTGTGCAGATTGGCGATCGTGTAGCGACGTTTATGTGGAATGGTGCCCGCCACCTTGAGGCCTATCACGCCATTGCCTGCATGGGCGCGGTTGTACATACACTGAACATCCGTCTATCCCCGGTTGATCTCGAATACATCATCAATCATGCGCAGGATAAAGTTGTGATTGTTGACGCGGATATTCTTCCGCTCTTTGAAAAGCTGGCCGGAAAAATGCCCAGTGTCGAAAAAATTATCGTCGCCGCAGAACCCGGGTTTGAAAACTGGTCTACAAGCCTGCCCAATGCCATTGACTATGAAGCATTTATTTCTGGAAAACCGACGCGCTACCAGTGGCCAGAAATTGATGAAAACTCCGCGATGGGTTTGTGTTACACCAGTGGCACAACGGGCAAACCCAAAGGCGTCATGTATACCCACCGTGCCAACTACCTGCATACAATTTCCATCGCCATGACCGATGTGATGGGCTTGTCAGCGACTGATAGCTTGCTTGGCATTGTGCCAATGTTTCATGCCAATGCCTGGGGCTTACCTTGGGTGGCCACCATGCTGGGCATGAGGCAGATTTATCCTCATCGCTTTATGGTGCCTGATCACCTGGCGCGCATGTTGATGGATTACGACATTACAATTTCTGCTGGCGTGCCCACCATCTGGCAGGGTGTAAAAGGCTTGATGGAAGCCAACCCCGGTAAATATCAATTTAAAGCGCTCACACGACTCACTTGTGGTGGCTCAGCACCCCCCCCCTCACTGATCGAGTGGTACTGGAACGCACTCAATGTTGAAATGGTGCAAGGTTGGGGCATGACAGAAACCAGCCCATTGGCGACGATCAGTCGACGCACAGGCAAACGAAACCACTTGGCGATGTCTGACGCCGAGCGCGCGCATAATCAAGCCAAAGCAGGCTTGCCGATTCCGGGCCTTGAAATTGAAATTTTTGATGACAAGTGGAATGTACTACCCCATGACGGCAAGTCATTTGGTGAATTGTTGATTCGTGGCCCCTGGATTTGTTCGGAGTACTTTAACAATCCACAACCCGACAAATTCCATGACGGCTGGCTGATCACAGGTGATGTTGCCAAAATAGACCCGGAAGGATACGTCATCATCACTGACCGCTCTAAAGACCTGATCAAGTCAGGTGGGGAGTGGATTTCATCAGTTGATCTTGAAAACCATATTGTTGGGCTTGCCGGTGTTGCACAAGCCTGTGTGGTTGCGCATCCCCACCCGAAATGGGACGAGCGGCCGGTTGCACTGGTGATCAAAAAGCCAGGCGCGGAAATTACACCTGCGCATGTGATCAACTTCTGCGAAAGCAAATTTGCTAAATGGCAGCTGCCGGATGATGTGTTGTTTGTGGACGCTATTCCACTGACAGCAACGGGCAAGATGGACAAAAAAGTGGTACGGGCCAAGCTGGATGCTGATGGTTATAAATTGCCTGATCAGCGGTAAATAACAAACAGCCTTACTAAAGTCGAATCACGACCCCTCGGTCGTCGAATCACGCCAGAGGCAACTGGGTCTCAGAACGGCGCATTGCGCCTGATAGTTCTTCGACACAGTTGCCTCTGGCGTGATTCTTTATGCGGTGGTTAGCATTGGCGATGCGTCTTGCTTTTGAGATGTACGTCCTAGCGTCAGGCGACACACGGCTGGTACAACCAACAAAGTCTGAATCGTTGAGGCCAGCAAACCAGATATGATGGCCCATGCCATGGGCGGCCACAGCGTTGACGACGATAATGCCAATGGCAACAATCCAGCCACTGTCGTGGCGGTTGTCAGCAGAATTGGGCGCGTGCGCCTTGTCACGGCCTCAGTGACGGCTTTCTGAATATCATCGCCAGACTTCAAACGTGTATCTATCAAATCCAGCAACACAATGGCGTTATTCACAACAATGCCCACCAGCGCAATGATGCCCAGCAGTGGCTGAAAGCCAAACGGCGAACCACTCAACACCAGACCAGGAAAAATGCCGGCCGCCGCAAGCGGTACCGTCAGCAGGATGATGCCGACCCGGCGATAAGAGTTAAACTGCAATAAAAGGAAAAACAGTAACAGTAGAATGCCAATGGGCGCGGTATTCAGAATGGCCTGGTTGGCATCCCCTGAGCTTTCCAGATCACCACCCAATTCGATTGTAGTGCCTGCCGGCAACGGATCTGATTCAAGTTTGGCATTTAAACTATCCAGAATCTGGCTGAAACTGAATCCTTCATCCAAACCAGCCGTCACGCTGTAAATTCTCACGCCATTACGATGCTGGATACTGGCGGCCTGCCAGTCCGCCTCCACCTTCGCAATCACACTGAGTGGGATAGCATCACCTGCTGCATTGTAGATATAGCTGGAGAGCAGGGCAGACAAGTTACTGCGAGTACCATCCACAGAGCGCAAAACAATCGGAACTGGCTCTCGTTCCTGGCGGAACTGTTGGGCAGGCAAACCAAAACTGCGTGCAAACAACGTATTGGCAACATCGGCCCGACTGAGTCCATAACGCGCTGCAGAGGCGTCATCTACAGTCACCTTCACGACCGGTGTGCCCAGATCCATATCGTGACGCACATCAACCGCCCCGGGGATGGATTTGATCAGGCCAAATACTTGCTCGGTGGCAGCCAATCGGGTCTGATCATCCACATGTTGAACGCGCACTTCAACAGGCGCGGTGCGCGGAGGGCCTTGGGCCAGCGTCCCTGCAACAATATCAACTTCCGGCATTTTACTGGCGGCATAGTCTCGCACCCAGTCCATCAAGGGCGCTGTTTGATCCAGACTCTGCAAGTTGACAACCAGTCGTGCACGATTTGGAGATCGTGTGGAGTTTGGCAGGTTGTAATAGAAGCCTGGACCGGTAGCGCCCACAAATCGATGCACCGACTGCACGTTGTCCTGCTCGCGAATCAAGCGCTCAAAATCAGCTGAAACCGCGGCAGTGTGTGACTGGTCGGTACCCTCAGGCAAAAACATTTCGATGACAACTTGCGGTCGGTCGGCATTCGGGAAAAACTGAATACTCAGAAATCGAATCGAAAGCGCACTGAAAACTACAATTATCAACCCGGCAACAATAATCATTTTCGGAAATCGCTCGCTTAATTTAGCGAGAGCACGGCCGCCCTGTTCAAACCAGATATCACGTCGCGCCGGTGCTGGTTTCAAAAACCAGGCGGCAAGCAGTGGTGTAAAACTGATGGCCAATATGTAACTGACGCTCAGCGTCAGCATAATCATTACCGGTATGCCGCGCGTAAAATCCGCAGTGCCTCCAGACGAGAGCAATAAAGGTGTAAATGCAGCAAGTGTCGTGCCTGTAGAGGCTCCCAGGGGACCAGCAAGCTCTTTGACGGCGTCGGACATTGCCTCGTAGGCCGTGCCGCCCTGATTAAGACGGTCCTGAATGTTCTCGACCATCACAATGGCGTTATCAATCAAAATACCCAGTGAGATCACCAGTCCGATCACGGCAATCTGATGTAATACGCCACCTCCCATGTCGTAAATACTCAGACTGATCAGTGAAACAACCGGCAACATGGTCGCAACAAGAATCCCCATTCGCCAGCCCATGCCCAGAAACACAACCGCAGTAATGATCAGCATACTGACCAGCAGGTTCAATTGGAGCTCGTTCAAACGCGAACTGACCTGATCAGGCTGGAAAAACAGTTCCCGAATTTCCAGAGGGGCAAAATCCGGGGCTATCAGCGCAACACGCGCCCGGACATCATCTCCAAACCGAATGGCGTCTACCTGATTTGCCCGCGAATAAATATTGATGGCAACTACGCGCTCACCATCTTGCCAGACAGCAGGTTGCTCTGGTTCTGCTGCTGTCCGCAAGACATCTGCAAAGACAGACAAGGGCACAGATCCGCCAGCAGGCAGGGGAATTTGCGTACTGCGCAGTTCAGCAACATCGGTAAACTCGGTGTTTGCTATCAACCCTATGCGCTTGTTATCCAGCACTATAAAGCCCCCTGGCCGGACTTGATTTCGCTGGGTAAGCGCGTTTGCTATATGAGTGGGCGTAATTTGCAAGCGCGCAAGTTCCGAATCATTTAAGGCAATGGTAATTTGCTCGTCGGCATCACCTTCAATTTCTATCCGTGACAAACCAGGCAGGCCGGCGAGGGCACGTTTCAAGCGTTCAGCGGCGTCACTGAGCACGACCACCGATGGATCGCCCGCCAGCGCCAGTACGACCGCAGGTAGCCCGGTCAGGCGGTCATCCAAAGACATCTCACTGATGCCATCCGGAAACTCAAGGCGCGCTCTGTCCATGGCTTGACGGACACGCTCCCACGCAGGATCCGTGTCGTAAATATCCTCATTTAATCCGACACTGAGCAGCGCCACACCTGTGCGTGCTATGGCAGAGTATTCGTCTACTTCTTCAACCTGAGAGATCTCATCTTCCAAGGGTTCCAGCACCAGACGCTCAAGCGCTTCGGCCGTAGCCCCGGGATAGAGCACGGTAATCAATCCATTTCGTGAGGGAAACTGCGGATCTTCTTGCCTTGCCATGTTGCCAAATGAAGCAAGCCCGGACAGGCACAACATAAACATCACCAGAAAGACCAAACGCGGCTTGTTCAGCACCTGATCAATCATGGCAGCACCTCAATCAAGTCACCGTCTGCCAGTCGCGTCAAGCCCGCATACACAACTTGTGCGCCTTCGCTGAGCACACCGGGTCTTATGACCGCAAACTCACCCTGCAACTGTTCAACTTCAATGGCGACGCGCGTGACACGGTTGTTGACGCTCTGAAAAACAGTGAGTCCATCTGCTGAGCGCATCACCGCAGACATCGGGATGATCAGCGCAGCGTCATTGCGCCTTGGCACTCCAACTTCCAGCGCTTCCCCTGTGCGGGTATGTTGCTCAGGCAAGCCCACCACCACTGGGTATAGGCTGACGTCACCAGTGCTGCTTTGTCCAATCTCCAGAATGGTCACGGTAAACGTAGCATCATCACTCATGCCAGAGGCAAGACTGCGCCATGCGCTGAGTGACTGCCCAAGGCTCAATCCTTCCGTCAGATGGGCAGGCACCC
Organism: Pseudohongiella sp.; assembly: GCA_030696315.1. GTDB lineage: Bacteria > Pseudomonadota > Gammaproteobacteria > Pseudomonadales > Pseudohongiellaceae > Pseudohongiella. The sequence goes on from JAUYSM010000085.1 coordinate 57,644, forward strand.
GAATCTCTGCTTCCAGTTGAGCGCTTGAAGACACTCTAATAACGGCTTGTCCTGGCTGCGCAAACTCGCCGGGCTCCAGCAGTATCTGCTCTACTGTGCCACTAAAAGGCGCGACCAGTTCAGCTTCGTTCAGGAGACTCATGGCTTGCTGAGCAGTCGCACGGGCATTGCTCACCGCTGAAACGAGCGCCTGTGAGCGAGTCGCTTGCTGTTCCAGTTCTTGTAATGGAATAACACCCCGTTCATACAAGGTATTGAGCCGTTCCAATTCTCTGTCAGCCTGAATTTTGTCGGATTCAAGTTGCTCCAGCCTAAACTGCGCAGCTTCAGCAGCGGGCTGCAGTGAAGGGCTATACAACGTCATCAGGGTCTGGCCGGCCGCGACATGATCACCCAGCTCGACGGTACGGCTCTGTATGACGCCGCCCACTTGAAAGGTCAAGAAGGCTCGCTGCCTGACTCTGGAGATGCTGGAGAAACGCAACAACTCGTTATCACTGCGTAACTGGACACTTGCCAGCCTCACCGGTATTCCCTGGTTGGCAGCAGGCGCGGCAACTGCGTCAAACTCGCCAGGTCCTGAGCAAGCAGACAACGCTATTATCAATAGGTAGCAATGTTTCAGCAGTTTGCCACGCAGATGGCTAGCAACAAGCTCGAAGGCAATCATCATAAAAATGGGCTCGCTAAAGGTCGGGATAACACGTTAATAAATTAATTCACCCTGATCTTTGACATATTGTCAGACTATGACATATTGTCAATATGTATTAAGTACTGGTCTGAAATCTTTGCATCGTGGACAATCAGACAGCCAGATACAGCACATGGAAAACCGGATGACCTTAAAAAAACGAAGAGAAATGGAAAAACTCGAGCGCCATGAGGAAATTCTGGATGCTGCTGAACGGGTGTTTTTCCAAAAAAGTTACGAGCAAAGCACAATGGACGACATCGCTCGCGAGGCACAACTCAGCAGAGCGTTGCTGTATGTCTATTTCAAGGACAAAGCCGCCATCATGCGTGGGATCATGCTGAGAGCAGGGACCTCGCTTCAGAATCGCTTTGAGCACGCTTTGCAGCAGAACCCCACCGGTTTGGAACAAATCGAAGGGATTGGTCATGCTTATCATGCATTTTCGATAGAAGAGCCGCACTATTTTGATGTGCTCACCAGTGTCACGACGTTCCCTAGCCCTGAGACAGAAGATGGGCAAATGCAAGCCATGGAATTCTGCCGCGAGCGCATAAACAAAATTATGGTCGATGCGCTATACAATGGACTGCGTGACGGCAGTGTCAGTGCTACGCAGGTGCCGGATCCCTTGCAAACTGCATTTTATATGCAAGGCGCTTTACATGGCGTCATCATGCAAACGCGAGGCCCAAAGTCAGCATTGAGTACCTATCCCGACGGATTACAGTTAATCCGCTACACAATTGCCATGCTGACGGTGTCAGTCAAGGCCCGTTAAGGTCTGAAGGAAAACAAATGAAATCCTTGATACTCAGTCGGCGCGACATTGATTTTATGGTGTACGAGTGGCTCAACGCCGAGCAATTGTGCGGGATGCCGCGTTATGCAGATCATTCAAGAGAAACGTTTGATGCCACACTTGATTTGTGTGAACAGTTGGCAACAGAGCACTTTGCCACGCATAACAAAAAAAATGATGCAAATGAACCTTGGTTTGATGGTGAAACAGTTCACATGATTCCAGAGGTAAAGGCCGCCTTGGATTTGTTTGCACAAGCAGGCCTGGTGGCCGCAGGACAAGATTACGAGATGGGGGGCATGCAACTGCCAACTCTGGTAGAAAAGGCCTGTTTTGCCTGGTTCCTTGCAGCCAACGTGGGAACTGCTGCATATCCCTTTTTAACCATCGGAAACGCCAATCTGCTCATGACCTATGGATCGCCTGCGCAAATCGATACATGGGTCAAGCCGATGATGGAGGGTCGGTTTTTCGGCACCATGTGTCTGTCCGAACCGCAGGCAGGCTCATCACTCGCAGATATCAAAACCCGTGCAGAACCGCAGCCCGATGGCAGCTATCGGGTGTTTGGCAACAAAATGTGGATTTCCGCCGGAGAGCATTCGCTGTCAGAGAATATCGTTCATCTGGTGCTCGCAAAAATCCCGGGCAGCCCTGCGGGTGTCAAAGGTATTTCTTTGTTTATCGTGCCAAGGCACTTGCTGGATGCGCAAGGTAATTGTACCGAACACAATGACGTGGTGTTGGCAGGTCTCAATCATAAGATGGGCTATCGAGGTACTACCAACACCTTACTCAATTTTGGTGAGGGTAAATTTAAACCCAACGGGCAGGCTGGTGCAGTTGCATGGCTGGTAGGGGAGCCTCATAAAGGTTTGTCTTATATGTTTCATATGATGAATGAGGCGAGGATTGGCGTGGGCCTGGGCGCTGCGGCCCTGGGTTATACCGGTTACCTGCATGCGCTGGATTATGCCCGGGAAAGAAAACAGGGGCGTTTGCCTGGCAATAAAGATCCACACTCCGCGCCAGTGGCTCTGATTGAACATACCGATATCAAACGCATGTTGCTGGCACAAAAGGCTTACGCGGAAGGCGGACTGGCACTGAATCTATACTGCGCCAGATTGATTGATGAACAACGCAATGCACTGGATGACGAGCTGGATAGCATTTCCAACCTTCTCGACATATTAACGCCGATCGCAAAAAGCTGGCCGTCACAGTGGTGTCTTGAAGCAAACAATCTGGCCATTCAGGTTCATGGTGGTTACGGCTACACGCGTGACTACAACGTAGAGCAGTTTTATCGCGATAACCGTTTAAATCCGATTCACGAGGGCACCCATGGTATCCAGGCGCTGGATCTGCTCGGACGCAAAGTTGTCATCAATGATGGGGCCAATTTTGAACAGTTAATGGCAACTATTCTGCAGACATCCAATGCCGCATCAGGCGATGTTAATCTTTCGGAATATGCATCGATGCTGGATGCCACATTATACAAACTGGCAGATGTTACCCGACAGCTACACAACAGTGGTCATGCTGAATTGACACTCGCAAATGCCTCTGTGTATCTGGAAGCGTTTGGACATATTGTTGTGGCTTGGATCTGGCTGGAGCAGATGCTTGTTGCCAGCGGCAAAAACGAAGACTTTTACCGAGGCAAGATGCAGGCGGGCAAATACTTTTTCCACTGGGAACTGCCTAAAACAGCCCCATCACTGGAGCTGTTAGCCTCGCTCGATGACACCTGCCTGACCATGGAAGAACGCTGGTTTAGTCACTGAGTCAGCGCACTTGATTGTCAGGCATTGCGCTTGATTTCTTGCTCGAGTTGATCAAGCCGCGATGCAACCTGCAGGCTGGCCTCTTCCATTTTGAGCAGAGCCTGTTGTAATGCGGTATCGTTTTTGGACAAGGCTGCTTCTCGTGCCGCGCGTCCGTGTTCGTGCACGTCACGATGTGATTGTTCCATGGCTCTGAACGACGACAGGTGACCGAAGTTGCGTGCACCATCACCTTCGTAGTACCACTTGCCTAATCGACACTCATGATGCGTTGTCAGATTTTGTGACAGATCGTTGGCAGAAATACGTCGATAGACGTCCATTTTCCAAACAATGTGATCGATCTTGACGGTGTTAATGAAGCTTCCAACTGCCGAAAGATTAATGACATCTTTCATGTGTTCAGCTTTTGCCACAACTTGCTGGGTGACTTCGTCAATCTGCGTTGCTGAAGCTGCAACATCCTGACTGCTTTGCAAGGATTCTTCGACCACCAGCGAAATGCTTTGGCTTTGTTGAATAACCTTGGCGATCAAGTTTTCGATTTTTTCACTGGCATCTTGAGCTTTTGAGGCAAGGTTACGAACTTCGTCTGCAACCACAGCAAAACCACGGCCCACATCACCTGCACGCGCGGCTTCAATCGCAGCATTTAATGCCAAAAGATTGGTTTGCTCAGAAATGTCCTGGATAACAGCAACAAACGCTCGAATGTTTCCGGCGGTTTCGTCCAGTTCCCGGGCAGTGCTAGCGTTTTTGTTGGCGTGATCACTGATCACTTTTGCCCGCAAACCCAACTTCTTGACCGCATCAAACGTCTGGCCAAAAATGGCTTGCAAACTCACCATGCTGGTTTGTTCTGTCATCAGGTTGCTGGCATTACCAGCCAAAGACTCTCTAACCGACTGAATCAAGGGATCACCAATCTGACGGCTTCCCAGCAGCATAGCCGGTCGTTGACTGGCATGCCCCAGTTGTTCAATTTCCAATTTCAGTTTATGGATTTTATTGTCACGCTCTTGAAGAGCAGATGACAGATCTTGCTGCACTCGTTCGGCCCTGGCTTCACAGTCTTCTTATATTTTTTTGTGATGGGTAAAAAATGCCATAACCGTGCTCCTTGTATTTTGACTGTTAGAAATATCGACTCCGGCGGCAAAAGCTTTAGTGGGATGTATGAAATCATCAGGCAAAAAAAAGCCCCGGC
>JAUYSM010000088.1 GCA_030696315.1 Pseudohongiella sp.
GTCTAGATCATTGTGGCAAGCTATTTTTTAAACTTTTATCGACCAATTTCGTTACCAAAACCGCTCAACAACAATTAAAATCAGCGAACCGATCCAGCCCTTTTCATGAGCTTCTCATGTCAGGGGCGCGCATTATGCCACGGTATTTTTATCTGGCAAGAAGTAAATTGAATTATTTTTGCGATAGCGCACAACCATTACTTCAAGCGTATTAGATGAAACAACTTCTTCCCTCGCTTCAGTACTATATACCTGCCATAAAGAGAGTCTTCTATACCTACGGTCGCATCCAGCTTCTCAACTTTGCGCCCGTTAACATATACGGCACCTGCCGCAATAAACTCACGCGCGGCGCGATTGGATATAGCGAGCCCCGTGCTTACTAAAGCTTCGACCAAACTCAAGCTCGTCCCGGCAAGATCAGTTGCAGGCAATCCATCTAGGCACAACTGGTCAAAGTCGGCCTGCGTAAGATCCAAAAGTTCACCAGAAAATAACGAATTACTAATTCTCACAGCAGCCGACAAACCCTGCTCGCCATGGACCAGTTTTGTAACAGCTTCGGCCAAAACACTCTGCGCCTGAGGTCGTTTTCCAGACGACAAATCTGCCGCCTCTATCTCGTCGATTTCCTCAGGCGCCATAAAAGTAAAATATTTGAGAAATTTATAAACATCTGCATCCGCAGTCGCTAGCCAAAACTGGTAGAAATAGTATGGTGACGTCTTGTTAGGATCCAACCAAATAGTGCCCGACTCAGTTTTGCCAAATTTCTGCCCATCCGCCTTGGTTACAAGAGGCAGCGTAAGCCCGTACACGTGCCCCTGGTGCATGCGTCGGGCAAGATCGATTCCTCCAGTTATGTTGCCCCACTGGTCGCTGCCACCAATTTGGAGCGTGCAACCGTACCGTTTATACAACTCCGCAAAGTCATAGGATTGCAATATCATGTAACTGAACTCAGTAAACGATATTCCAGAACCCTCTCGCTCCAGCCGCTGCCTGACAGACTCCTTTTGTATCATGGAATTTACAGAGAAATGTTTGCCTATGTCCCTCAGAAATTCAAGCGCACTTAACTGCCCAGTCCACTCCAGATTGTTTACAACCACTGCCGAGTTTTCACCACAGCTAAAATCAAGATATTGTTCAAGCTGACCCTGAAGCTTAGAGACCCATCCACTCACCACATCCGCGGTGTTCAATTGGCGCTCGGCAGATTTAAAGCTGGGATCGCCTATCAGCCCGGTAGCCCCTCCAACCAAGGCAAGCGGTTTGTGCCCAACCAACTGAAACCTCCTTAATGCCAGAAGTGGCACCAAGTGTCCGATATGCAAACTGTCAGCAGTGGGATCGAAACCACTATATAGAGTACGTCGAGCACTAACCAAGTGTGACCTGAACTCATCTTCTGATGATATCTGAGAAATCAAACCTCTCGACCCTAAGTCCTTCAACAAATCCATTGCCAAATCAGCCATAACATCTCTCGCACTTAACAAATTCTGGGGAAAATGGATTCTACAACATCATCTAGAATAAGACTTGACCTAGAAGACAAAAGCCATAAGAATTGGGCGCTGATCGTGCTCTCCACAGCGGCAGGGACTCGTGACATAGAACCTATATCGACAAAATTAGAAAGCTCATGACTCCGAAAAATTCAGCTCGCGACATTTACAGCAAATACAGCAAACTAAAGCCTAAAAATCATATTCTCGCTGCCTGTGCTTTTGGCGTGGGACTTGTTTTTGTCGGTCTTTTTTCACCTGAAGATCCCGCCCACGGAGACCGCCTGCGCCACGAAATTAATGGCATCGTCAGCAACATAGATGAACTGCGGGTTCAATCCGCACTCAACAGCACCGGATCGTCTGCAAATCAGATAATGGAAAATGTAGCAAAAATTGCTAGTGAAGCCGCGATCCAATCCCACGAAAAGTCATTTACCAAGCAGGTCACCGTCCGCCCCGGAGACAACCTCTCGTCACTTTTCAATCAAGTGGGACTTAGCGCACAAGACTTGTTCAGAGTAATTAACAGCTCAGAAGAATCTTCAATTCTCAACAGACTGTTCCCAGGCAATCAACTCAGCTTTTATATCCCAGAACCCGGAAACCTGCAAAGACTCGAGGTGCTCACATCACCGCTGGAGGGGTTCGTATTCACCCTGAATGAGTCAATCTATAACATTGAGCCTATAGTCAAGTCCGCAGATATCGTTCAGGTAATGCGCCACGGCAGCATTGCGGATAGTTTGTTTCTGGCCGGACAACGAGCGGATATACCAGCGAACGTCATAATGAGCATGGCGGATGTGTTCGGCGGGGTAATTGACTTCTTGATGGACCCACGCCAAGGGGATGAGTTCAGCATCCTTTATGAAGAGAAGTATCTTGACGGCGAATTGGTTGGAACCGGAGAGATAATAGCTGCCCAGTTTGTAAACCAAGGCCGAGAGCATCTGGCAGTACGCTACAAAACCGAGTCCGGAGAATCAAGTTTCTTCAGTCCTGACGGTGAAAGTATGGCAAAAGCATTCCTGAAGAACCCACTGGATGTATTCAGGATAAGTTCAAATTTCAATCCCAATCGAATGCATCCGATACTCAATACAATTAGGGCTCACAGGGGAACTGACTATGCCGCTCCCACCGGAACACCGGTTCGCGCAACAGCTGATGGCACAGTGACCTTTGCCTCTCGCAATGGCTCTTACGGCAAACTAGTAGTTATCGAACACCACGGCGCGTTTGAAACAAAATACGCTCACTTGAATGATTACGCGACTGGCGTCAAGAAAGGGTTAAAGGTTCGCCAAGGCCAGATCATAGGATACGTAGGCGCTACTGGAGGAGCAACAGGCCCTCATTTACATTATGAATTCTTGGTCGGTGGCGTGCATAAGGATCCCCGGACTATCGTTGATCAGCTACCTCAAGTGGTTGCGCTGGACAATGCCGAGATGGATAGATTCCGCGAACACACTAAGGAAATAATCCGACAATTTGCTAGAAACCGACCAGATGGGCGTCTGCTTAGTTATGACAATTCAAGCAATTACAACGCCGCTGAATCCCTAAACTGAACTTGATGGATGACACCGCATACTTCATAGGTATTATCTCTGGCACAAGTATGGATGGTATTGATTGCGTGGCAATCAAACTGCAAGAGCAAAAACTAGAACTAGTGGCAAGTCATACCAGCAGATATCCCGATGATCTGAGGCGGCAACTTTTCAACGTTTGCGCGAATCCAAACGTTTCCCTCCTTCAGCTTGGCCAGTTGAATGTCGCCGTGGGCAAGGCGTTTGGTAACGCGATAAACATGTTACTTTTTCAGCATCATTTAAGTGCAGAGATAATCACCGCAATAGGAAGCCATGGGCAGACCATATACCACTCCCCAGAAACCTCAGATGCATTCAGCCTTCAGATTGGCGATCCAAATACAATTGCAAGCATAACCGGAATAACAACAATTGCTGATTTCCGTCAACGAGACGTCTCCGTGGGTGGCCAAGGGGCACCATTAGCCCCTCTCTTTCATCAATATTTTTTCCACAATAGCAATTGTACCCGCTGCATTCTCAACATCGGCGGTATCAGCAACATAACTTTAATATCAGACACACCGACCTCTACCCCCGTTGGATTTGATACAGGCCCCGGAAACGCGTTGATGGACCTATGGATATCTCGATGCCTGCAGGAACCTTTTGATGCTGGCGGAGCATGGGCCGCAAGTGGAAATGTGCATTCAGCGTTGCTTGATCGCTTCTTGTCGGACGAATATTTCCAAAGAAAATCACCCAAAAGCACTGGAAGAGAACTATTCAATCAAACATGGCTTGACCGATGTCTCGATGATTTTGATTCGATAAATCAAGCAGATGTACAGCGGACTTTACTTGAATTGACGGCCCGCAGCGTAGCAGACGCAGTGAACCTGACTATTTTGGTTAAAGCGGGCACTTCAAATGAGTTACTGGTTTGTGGCGGAGGGGTCCATAACACTACCCTGATGTCAAGGTTGCAGCAGTTGCTTCCGGCGTTTGAGGTCAAAAGCACCTTCTCGTGCGGAATGCCCCCTGAATGGATTGAGGCAAGCACATTTGCTTGGCTGGCCTCAAAGACTATCAACAAAGAGAAAATAGATACTGGAATCCTGACAGGAGCGAGTCAACCAATCATTTTGGGTGGAGTCTATTATTCTTAGACTCCTGTTATATAGAAAACGACGATCCGCAACCGCACGTAGTCGATGCCATAGGATTTTTTACTACGAATCTTGCACCCTCTAAATTTTCAACATAGTCGACCTTAGCACCAACCAAATACTGATAACTCAGCGGGTCAACCAGCAAGGTGGCCCCTTTGTTCTGAACCACTGTATCCTCATCAGACACTGAGCTTTCAAAACTAAACCCATACTGGAATCCAGAACATCCGCCTCCTGTTACAAATACACGTAACTTCAAGTCTGGCGTGCCCTCTTCATCTATCAGCATTTTTACTTTATCAGCGGCATTATCTGTCAATGAAATAATGACTGGTTCAAAAGTTTGGACGCTTGTCATATAAAAATTCTGGCCTCGAAGCTTCAATCGAATAATCGAGTGTGGATTATGGTCTTACCCTAGTAATTTGGTCAACTATTAACCTCACTACCAGGCATCAGACTCGACTGTTCCAAGTAAATAGCTAAAGCAAAATATCAAGGCAACAATGCAATCGTTCTTAATCCCTCACTTTCGGCGCACCCAAACATAATATTCATATTCTGAACAGCTTGGCCGGACGCACCTTTTACTAGATTATCGATCACTGAAAGCACAACAATTGTATTGCTTGCTTTGAGGAAATGTACTGCCAATTGACAGATGTTAGATCCTTTAACGTTCCGTGTTGCCGGCAACCCTCCCTTAGGCAGAACGTCAACAAATGGCTCGTCGCGATATCTGCGTTCGTACAACTCCTGCAAATCGTCTGCGCTAACACTACCGACAGGTGTCGCATACAGCGTTGCATTAATACCTCGGATCATCGGCGTGAGGTGCGGAATAAATGTCAGGCTAATGTCACCACCCGATGCCAGCCTGAGTCCCTGTGATATTTCCGGAAGATGCCTGTGTCCCGCCACACCGTAAGCACTAAGTGACTCAGAAGCTTCTGCCAGCAAGCTGCCGACAGCGGCTTTGCGCCCCGCACCACTTACTCCTGATTTAGCATCAGCAATTAAACGCATTGGATCAACCAATCCTGCCTCCAACAAAGGTATAAACCCTAGCTGAACAGACGTCGGATAGCATCCAGGCACAGCCACAAGCTGGGCGTTGCGGATTTTTTCGCGATTAACCTCAGGCAATCCATAAACAGCCTGTTCAATCAACTCTGGACTTAGATGAGGCTCCTTGTACCAATACTCCCACTCCTCACGGTTCTTGAGCCTGAAATCTGCAGACAAATCAATAACTCGCACACCCCGCTCCATCAAGGCGCGTGCTGATCGCATGGCAACATTGTGGGGAGTTGCAAAAAAGACCACATCACATCTGGCGAGCACATCATCATCTGGCACTGTAAAGGGCAAATCGACAAACCCTCTGAGGTTTGGAAATAAGGCTGATACGGCAGTACCCGCCATCTCTCGTGACGTCACCACTTCAATACTGACATCCTTGCGTGGTGCCAGTAGTCTCAATAGTTCAACACCTGTATAACCGGTTGCGCCAACAATACCGACTTTAATCACATTAATCTCCGAGTCAACTAGACTGCAGCTTGTTGAAATCAAGCCCTCATTCTATCACCGCATACCTTTGTTGCGGTGATATTTGCTGTACTGCCTCAAGACACAGCGGCATAATCAGCCACGAATAATACAAGTCGATAATGAGGAAGAACCATGGCCTGGATTGAAGCACTTCATATCATTTCTGTGATTTGTTGGTTCGCCGGCATCTTTTATATGCCCAGACTTTTTGTCTATCACGCCATGAGTGAGGATCAGACCAGTAAAGATCGCTTCATCATTATGGAGCGAAAATTGTATCGCGGAATAATGACTCCATCTGCAATTGCTACGGTGATTTTTGGTGCATGGTTAATTGCGTCTGCTCCGGATTTCTATCTCAGCCAAGGCTGGTTGCACGCAAAACTTAGCCTGGTCGTGCTGCTAATTGCCTATCACATCAGTTGTGGATGGTTTTGGGCGCGCTTCCGCGATGGACGCAACACCCATAGCCACGTCTTTTTTCGATATTTTAACGAGATACCCGTTGTTGCGCTGATCGCTATTGTAATCCTGGTTGTGGTTAAGCCTTTTTAATATCGAACTGTGTCGGCAGGAGAATTTGTAGTGGATCATTGTAAGCCGATGATATTGTGCATTTCCGGCCTCGATCCAACAGGCGGAGCTGGCATTCAGGCTGACATTGAGACTCTGGCCGCAATGAACTGTCATGCGCTTCCAATTATCAGTTCGCTGACGGTGCAAACGACCTCGAATGTCATTGAAACTCAGTCGGTTAACCCGGATTTGATAAGGCGACAGTTCGATGCCTTATTGGAATCAGGATTAACCATCAGCGCGATCAAGCTGGGATTAATCGACAGCGTCAACACACTCAAAGTTATCGCTGATATATTGCGTCAAAACAAAAAGATACCGGTTATCGCGGACCCAGTACTAAAAGCTGGGGGTGGCTATGACTTTGGTAACGATGACATCATTGAAGAATACAAGACTCTGATTCTGCCGCACTGCCAGATTTTGACTCCAAACACACAAGAACTCAGTCGCCTGAGCCCGATGTCGCGATCTGAGGATGACGCGCTCAAGGATATTTGCAATTTTGGATGCCAATACGTTCTGCTGACAGGGACGCATCGCACAAGCCCGGATGTCAGCAATCGACTCTTCAGCTGTCCCCCGGATCAACTGGATCAATCCTGGTCATGGCCACGCCTTGCGCATGAGTACCACGGTTCAGGCTGTACATTGGCTAGCGCAATGGCGGCAGGCATCGCACAAGGCCTTGATGTCTCCAATGCCGCATTTAATGCGCAACAATTTACCTGGAACGCCCTGAACAGAGCCATACCGCGCAGTTCCGGACAAAGTTTGCCCGACAGACGGGCTTAACATACACGTAATCAGTCTCTGTTGATTCACCCTCTGATAGAATGAGCTCTTATCCAAAATTACACCGCGTTCTCAGGAAAATACTTGGTGCACCATCTATCGCTGTCAGGCTTGTATGCCATTACTGATGAAATACTACTCCCTGGGAGCGCGCTGTTGTCCGCATGCGAGTCAGCGCTACAAGGTGGTGTGTCGGTTCTGCAATATCGCAGCAAG
>JAUYSM010000090.1 GCA_030696315.1 Pseudohongiella sp.
CTGCGGCACTTATTTACTGAACTGCCCAAAGCAAACTGCGCGGCTGATGTTGAGAAGTTATTGCCTTGGCGGATTGATCGACTGAAACTACAGTGACCTGTGGTTAAATGATCGCTTACCGTTGACACCCAACCCCTCCTGTTCCCATATATGCGGCTAAGTATTTGTTCATCAAATGTTTTTATGTCTTTTTTCATGGGGTATCCTGACACAAATAAGCCTATATTTTTGTGTCAGAAACTGTGTGTGTTTTCCAGATTATTGACGATGTCTAAAGGCAAGCCTCGGCCAGTACGATCTAATTCTAAGTGGGGAGTTGGATTCAATGGCAACTGATTCCTAAATGGAAACAGTTCAACAGGAAGGCAAGCGGACAGTTGCTCGTGATGTTGAGCACTACAACCTCGACGCCATTATCTCAGTGGGTTATCGGGTCAACGGAAATCACCTCCCAATTTCAATACACTGGCGACGTAATTCGGCAACATGGGGTCTTCTCCCCGATTTTTAACGTGAACGCCCTATAATTTTTTCACTCGTAAATAACTTTTCTTAAAAGATTCCATGTGGTCTTACCTCGGCGCCAACACGCCATTAGGGTTCTACCTCTGTTAATACTATGAAAAGTACGATAGCCTCACTAAAAAAGCACCAGCCAGATTAAGAATAATGGAATCAGAATATGGCAATGGATAAGGTCATTCAGAAGCGAACACGCCCATGGTGGCAATGGCTTCTGGGTTTAACAGGAATCGCCGCATTGGTCTGGATTCTGTACCAGACCATCAACATTGAATATCGCATTGTGACACTTTAGCGACTCAGAACGCCTATCGCCGCGACATCATTGTCGGAAGACGCAACAATCGTTTTATTGAAGTACGCGAAGGCCTGAGTGCCGGGGATAGAGTGATTACCTCCGGTTATGGATCTATCGTTAATGCTGAGAGAGTGCAGTTAAGCCAATAAACCAACAATGGAAATAATGGAAAACCAACCATGATCAAACTCGAAAAGATCTGCAAGGTTCACCGCACGGAAGAAATCGAAACAGCTGCGCTCGACAATATCAACCTTACGGTAGAAGAAGGCGAATTCGTGTCTATCATGGGACCATCCGGCTGTGGCAAGTCAACATTGCTGAATATGTTGGGATTGCTCGATACGCCGAACAGCGGACATTATTACTTCAATGGCGAAGACCTGGCCGGGTACAACGAATCACAACGTGCGAGCATCCGCAAAGCCAATATCGGTGTGATCTTCCAGAGTTTTAATCTGATTGATGAACTGACAGTGGCACAAAACGTCGATTTGGCACTTTTGTATCAAAAAGTGCCCGCAGCCGAACGCAAAACACGTGTGGAAACTGTACTCAAACGCGTTGCCATTGATCACCGTAGCAAGCACTACCCTCAACAGCTTTCAGGTGGTCAGCAGCAACGTGTGGCGATTGCCCGCGCCATCGTCAGCAATCCCAAAGTCCTGCTGGCCGACGAACCGACCGGTAATCTGGATACGCGAAATGGCGATGACGTGATGGCTTTGCTTAAAGAACTGAATCAGGAAGGTGCCACCGTCATTATGGTCACGCACTCGGAACATTACGCGGCCTACGGCACGCGCGTTGTACGTCTGCTTGACGGGCAGATCGTGGATGCCAACGCCAGGGCGAATGTTGACGCCGTTCTTTAATTTCCGTGCTGCGTGAGGGATTCACCATGTTTTATAACTACCTGCTTGTCGCATTACGGAATTTGAAGAAACAACCCGGTTTTACCGCCATCAAAGTGCTCAGCCTGAGTCTGGGTCTGGTGTGCAGCCTGTTGGTACTGATGCATGTGCAGTACACCAACAGTTACGACAAACATTTTGAGAACTGGCAGAATATTTATCGGGTGGTGTCCAGTATCACAACCGATCAGCGCATTGATAGTAATTGGATTTCCGAAGGTATCTATAACCCCTTGCTGCAGGACTACGGCCAGATAGAACAGGCGGCCAAGATCGGTCCTGGCAATGGGCTTTTTGCGTATGGCGAGGTGTCCGCGACGAACAATTACTGGTGGGTTGAGCCGGAATTTCTACAGATTTTTTCATTCGATTTTATACAAGGAAACGCCGCTACCGCATTGACGGAACCCAACACGATTGTTATCACCGAAACGACGGCAACTAAATACTTTGGTCGCGAAAACCCGATGGGTAGGAACCTGACCCTGGAGAATCGTACAGATCTTCGGGTCACCGGTGTGATCCGGGATTTACCCCCCAATACGCATCTGGATATCGAAGCCATGATCGGCGTTGCAACGGCCCGTCAGATTGTCGGCGAAACGTTTATGAATAGCACTCTCTGGGCTGCGTATGGCGGAATCATGCTGTATCTGGTTATTCCGGATCCGGTCTCAGCTGAAGCGCTTCGTGCTGATTTCCCCAATTTCATTGACCGGAATGTGCCCGATGCTCAGCGCGAATTTGTCCGCAGTCTCGATACCACTCTTGACCTGGAGCCCCTTGCGGATATTCATTTGTCTCCCCGGCAGGGTTTTGCTGCCGCGGACTACAGCCGAAGACTGGTGCTTGGAGGACTGGTGATCTTTGCCGCACTGATCCTGCTGAGCTCCTGTATCAACTTCGCCAACCTGTCCCTGGCGCAGATGCAGCAACGGGGTAAGGAAACTGGAGTGCGTAAAACACTGGGAGCTTCCCGGTCGGATCTGCTGCTTCAATTCCAGGTTGAATCCCTGTTGCTTACCTTTCTGGCGCTGGTGCTGGCGCTCCCCTTAGTGTTTGTGGCGATCGGTCCGTACACGGCATTGACCGGAACAGCGTTTACCTTCTCGAGCATGTTTGGTTCATCCCAGATACTGACTATCATTTTGTTTGTGCTGGTCACCGGGTTTTTATCCGGTCTGGTACCGGCGCTGCGTATGTCCCGGTTTGCACCCACAGCGGCCATCAGCGGCAAACGTGATGGCGGAAAGTCCAGCCGGCTGGCGCGATCGGCGTTAACCCTGGTTCAGTTTACCTTTGCCGTGGTGCTGGTGATTCTGGCGATAGGGATCAGCCTGCAGGTTCGACATCTCAATCAAATCGACATTGGTTTTAATCGCTACAATCTTGTTGTGCTGGACAGCATGTACAACCCAAGAAATCCCGAACAATTCAATTACGATGCCATGGTCAATGAACTGCGCGAGCATCCCGGTGTTATTACGGTTGGCAAAAGCCAGAGCGCTCCACCCAGCACTGGCGCCTACAATCCATGGCGCCATTCCAGTTGGGCAGCGGAGGATGCCAGGATAGTCAGCCATCTGGTTGTAGATGAATACTATATTGATGCCATGCAGTTGCAGTTGCTGGCCGGACGTAATTTTTCGCAGGATTTCCCGGCGGATTTTATGCCTGTTGGTCAGCCCGACATAGAACAAACCTACGGTGTACTGATTACGCCTGAGGCGGTAAGAAACTTTGATCTGGGAAGTTATGAAGACGCTATCAATGAGGTGTTGATACTGGGAGCACTCAATTTTCGTGTAGTGGGGGTAGTCAATGATTTCAGGCTGTCCGGGGGTCTGGAGGACCCAATGCGCTCGACCTCAGTTCTGCGTGTAACCCGTCAGCCTATGCGTACACTGCTGGTAAGAATAGACCCGGCACAACAAGCCAGTGCACTTAACCACATTGATACCGTCTGGGCCAGACACAGACCCGATGCGCCGATCAACCGTGAATTTTATGAACAATCATTTGATCGGCAGATTTATGAACAGACCAACGGCATCAATCGTGCTGCGCAGTTTGCGGCGCTGATTACTATCATTATTGCCGCGTTGGGGTTGTATGCCCTTGCTTACTACTCCACAGAACGTCGTACCAAAGAGATTGGTGTGCGTAAAGTATTGGGCGCGACGGCGCAGTCGATTGTATTGTTGCTGAGTCTGGACTTTGTCAAGCCGGTGATTGTCGCGTGTGTCATAGCCAGCGTGCTGGCGTATTTTGTCACGTCATTTTACTTCAATCAGTTTTCGGCACAGGCGAGCTTGTCTCCATTGATTTACTTGTTGGTTATAGTCGGCATGATTCTGTTATCCCTGCTGACGGTGGCCGCACAGTGCATCAAGACCGCCAAATCTGACCCGGTCAAATCGCTAAGGTCGGAATAATGGAATGGGGTCGGAATGGAATGGGGTCGGAGGGATCAAAATTTGATCCCTCCGACCCTACGGATGCTAACCCCACGGGTGCTCAGTATGTATTACAACTACCTGATTGTCGCGTTCCGGAATTTAAAGAAGCAACCCGGTTTTACTGCCATCAAAGTGCTCAGTCTCAGCTTGGGTCTGGTGTGCAGTATTCTTGTGTTGATGCATGTTCAATATGCCCGCAGTTACGACAAGCACTTTGACAACTGGCAGAACATATATCGAGTGGTCACCAGCATGACTACTGATCAGCGCATCGACAGCAGTTGGATTGCCGAAGGCATTTTCAACCCTATGCTGCAGGACTATGGGCAAATTGAAATGGCCGCAAAGATTCAAGGTGGTAACGGGCTGTTTGCCTATGGGAATGTGTCTGTCCCCAACAATTATTTGTGGGCCGACCCCGAGTTTCTTCAAATTTTCTCATTCGATTTTATTCAGGGAAACGGACAAACCGCATTATCAGAACCGAACACGATTGTGCTTACCCAAAGCACAGCGACTAAATACTTCGGCCAGGAAGATCCGATGGGGAGAACACTGACACTTGAAAACCGTGTCAACTTGCGTGTGACGGGCGTAATTAGAGATCTTCCAGACAATACCCACCTGGACATCGAGGCCCTGATCAGCGTCTCCACCGCTCGCCAGATCATAGGCGAGTTATTCATGAACAGTCCGACCTGGGAGGGGTATGGTGGAACCATGGCTTATGTGGTGATTCCTGACCCGGCATCGGCTGATGCTATTCGTGCGGATTTTCCCAACTTTATTGAGCGCAATGTGCCGGATGCCCAACGCGACTTTGTGACGCGCATGGAAGTCGCACTGGATCTGGAACCATTGTCCAGTATTCACCTGTCGCCGCGGCAGGGATTCGCAGCCCCTGATAACAGCCGCACTCTGGTGCTGGCTGGACTGGTGACGTTTGCTGCTCTTATCCTGCTGAGTTCCTGTATCAATTTTGCCAATCTGTCTATGTCGCAAATGCAGCAACGCGGCAAGGAGACTGGCGTGCGTAAAACACTGGGAGCCACACAGTCTGACCTGTTGGCCCAGTTCCTGATGGAAGCCATGATGCTGACGTTGCTGGCACTGCTGGCGGCCCTGCCTGTGATTTATATAGCCATCGGCCCCTACACAGCACTCACGGGTACCGGTTTTAGCTTCGGTGCCATGTTTGGATCGTCACAGGTATTGGTCATCATCCTGTTTGTGCTGACTACGGGTTTGTTATCGGGCCTGATTCCGGCGCTGCGCATGTCGCGATTTTCTCCCACCGCTGCCATCAGCGGCAAACGCGATGGCGGCAAGTCCAGCCGCCTGGTTCGTTCGGCACTTACGGTCGTCCAGTTTACTTTCGCCGTGACTCTGATCCTTCTGGCTATCGGTATTACGTTGCAGATTCGTTATCTCAATGAAATCGATATCGGTTTCAACCGCAGCAACCTGGTGGTACTGGACAGCATGTACAACCCCCGCAATCCGGAGCAGTTTAATTACGACGCCATGGTCAATGATCTGCGTCAGCACCCCGGTATTCTGACTGTGGGCCAATCCGAGTATGCGCCACCAAACACCGGTGGTTTATACCCTTGGCGACCCGAAAACTGGCCTGCAGATCAAACCCGGTCAGTCAGCCACATGAATGTCGATGAGAATTATGTCGATGCATTGCAGCTGCAACTGCTGGCGGGACGTAATTTCTCGCGAGACTTTCCGGCAGACTACATGCCACCATGGGCACCTGATCCTGAACGTACCTACGGCGTGCTCATCACGCCGGCCGCTGTCAGGAACTTTGGTATAGCTGGGAATGAAGAGGCTCTGGGTCAGATCCTGATGACAGGCACATCGCGTTTCAGAATAGTCGGTGTGGTCAATGAGTTCAGACTCTCCGGCGGGCTGGAAGATGTTGTGCGTTCCACCTCGGTGCTCCTTGCCAGCGGACAACCCTTGCGGACAATATTGATCAGAATCGATCCTGCGCAACGTGATTCTGTATTGAGCCATATCGACCAGGTATGGGCTGTTCACAGGCCCGACGCTCCCATAAACCGGGAATTCTATGAGCAGTTATTCGATCAGCAGATCTACGAAGAAACCAACGGCATCAACCGCGCTGCTCAGTTTGCTGCGTTGATTACTATTGTCATCGCCGCACTTGGGTTTTACGCGCTGGCCTATTATTCCACTGAACGTCGAACCAAAGAGATTGGAGTGCGTAAAGTATTGGGCGCGACGGCGCAGTCGATCGTACAGTTGCTGAGCCTGGACTTTATCAAGCCGGTGATTGTCGCCTGTGTCTTAGCTAGCGTGCTGGCCTATTTTGTCACGTCGTTTTACTTCAATCAGTTTTCGGCACAGGCGAGTTTATCTCCGTTAGTTTACTTGCTGGTCATCGTCGGCATGATTTTGCTGTCCCTGCTGACAGTGGCCGCACAGTGCATCAAGACCGCAAAATCCGACCCGGTCAAATCGCTACGGTCGGAATAATGGAATGGGATCGGAGAAGCGTATGCTGAGGATGAACATTATCGTGCTTGGGCTGGTTGTTTCCGCTGCTGTCCAGCAGGCTAACGCTCAAACGGAACCAGACATGGTTCAGCTTCCTGCTGCATGCATTGAAGTCGGGACTATGCTGATGGGAGAGCATGCGAACCCTCTACGAGAGGTATGCATGGATTCATTCTCAATTGGCAGGTACGAAGTGACTTTTCTGGAGTACGACCAATTTACAAACGAGACAGGTCGCGAGACACGGAACGATGTGGGGTTCGGTCGCGAGGACAGGCCTGTCATCGATGTAGATTGGTTCGACGCACTTGCCTATGCGGAATGGCTGAGCGAAAAAACCGGAAAACGGTATCGGCTGCCCACAGATGCAGAATGGGAATACGCGGCCAAGGGCAATGCCGAATTTGGATTCCGGTATAGCTGGGGCGCACAGCCAGAAGAGAACAAGGCCAACTGCAGTAACTGCGGCAGCCAATGGAGTGGGAAACTGACATCACCCGTGGGAAGTTTTGAAGCAAACACCTTTGGTCTCCATGACGTACACGGAAACGTCTGGGAGTGGACTTCAGACTGTTATCTCAGAAATGACTCCAGAGAAGTTGGAGACAATGAATGTGCAGGCGTCGTTCGAGGGGGATCTTGGGATGTTCACTCTGATCATTTGGTATTTTGGCTTCGGGCGCCGCAACTTCGTAAAAGACCTGCTCGAGACATCGGGTTCAGACTAGTGTTGGAACATTGAATAGTAGGTAGCAAACCCTGGGCACACACAATATGGAATAGGCAACGAACAACTGGCTACCTTGTACGGCATTTTAATAAACGAACCCAACCTTGAAATTCTGATGCGCCACCGCGCCGTGCTCTTTGGACTGCTGGGCGTGTTTTTGTTGTATGCCGCGTTCCGGCCAGCAATGCGCACCCTTGCGATTATTGCTGGATTTGTCAGCGTCACCTCTTTCATCGCTATTGCCTGGTCGGTTGGTGGATACAACGACGCTGTTTACCGCGTTGTCATTGCCGACATCATTGCCGACATCATTGCCATCGTTGCGCTGAGTGCCGCAGGTGTTCTCCAAGTGAAGTATAAAACCCGCTCTACAGCGACGAAAACCTGAGGCTATTAAGACCAGACGCAGCGACAACAGGGTGTGTCCGATAATCTAAAACCAACCAGCTAGACGGGCAAAATTGGACTGGCGTTGACATCAATCGGCCCAATCTGGTGAAAAACAGGTAGTATCAACTATGCTGCTAGAGCGGGCATATGGCGTTTGACGATTTTCTGTCAGAACGCCGCAAGCTGATGGCTGGAATTGTCCGTCGTAGTTTTCAGACCTTGAGGAAGGCTGCCCTGATGAATGAAATCCTGATCTTTGAGTCTGGTGATCATCCCGTACAAGTACGTCTTACGGGTGATACCGTTTGGTTGTCTCAGTCCCAAATGGCTGAGTTGTTTGATGTCCAGAAGGCTGCTGTATCTAAGCATCTGAAGAGCATATTCAACAGTGGGGAGTTGGATGCCATGGCAACTGTTTCCAAAATGGAAACAGTTCAACAGGAAGGCAAGCGGACAGTTGCACGTAATGTTGAGCATTACAACCTCGACGCCATTATCTCAGTCGGCTACCGCGTCAATTCAACACGGGCAACACGATTCAGGCAATGGGCAACCAATGTTCTGCGGCAGCATCTGGTTCAAGGTTATACGCTGAATCAACAACGATTGCAGGAGCGCGGTGTCGAGTTTCAGCAGGTGCTGACGTTGCTATCTCAAACGCTGACCAATCAACAGTTGATAAGCAGTGACGGTCAAGCTGTCCTGTCTGTCATCAGCGACTATGCCAGAAGCTGGAGCCTGCTACAGGCCTATGACGAGCAAAGTCTCACTGGCCAGTCTGCTCGACAAAATGGGATGAGATCACTGGAACTGGACCAAGTATTGAGTGCTGTGACTCAGTTAAAGTCAGAACTGGTAAGAAAGGGTGAAGCCACACAGTTATTTGGTCAAGTGCGCGGTGATGGTTTGGCATCAGCAATTGCTACCATTGAGCAGGGCTTTGGTGATGATCTGTTTTACCCAAACGTCGCCAGCCGGGCTGCTCACTTGCTCTATTTCGTGATCAAGAACCACCCGCTGGCAGATGGTAACAAGCGAACAGGCTCATTCCTGTTTTTGTGGTACCTGCGCCTGAACCAGCATTTACTCAAGCGTCCGGTTGAGCAGCTGATAAACGACAACACCTTGGTTGCGTTAGCCTTGCTGGTGGCTGAGAGCAAGCCAGATCAAAAAGAATTGATGGTAAAGCTGGTCGAGCATTTTGTGTTGCTGGCTGACACTGATAAGGCGGGGACAAAATAATGGCCTTTTCTCTCTGATGATTTCCTTGCTGCCGTGTCCGTGAAGTTGGGACAGAACCCCCCCCATCAACGCCAATTTGCCAGGAAAACGTAAGCCGGGTTGTCTATAGTGAAGTTAGTCGTCATTCACTAAGGTGTATCGCCATGCACGCTATGCTCAGTACTGACACTATGTTTCTTGACGGCAGCTTTAAACAGGTGCTATGAATAGACCTGTTTAGAAGGAGCGCATTAACATGCAAGCAAAATTCTCTGAGGATGTTGTTCCTCTGTCTGATCTGAAGGTCAATCCTGGCAAAGTCGTTGGGCGTACAAATGAAACACATCGACCTATACTCCTGACGAGTCGTGGTCGCGGGGTTGCTGTGGTGCTAGGTCTTGAAGATTATGAAAAATCCACTGAAGAGTTGCGGTTCGTAAAGGCCGTAGCTCAAGGTCTTGCGGATATCCGAGAGGGCAATACCGTCACATTGGACGAAGCCAAGAAAATACTTGGTATCGCGTGAGTGAAGCTTATTATTGCGCGGTCTGCGCTAAACGATCTTCAGAATATTCAGACTTATTACTTGGGGCAGGGAGTCCCTGAAGTCGGCCAGCAGATTGTAAGTGCCATACTGGGAAAGGCGCAAAGACTGATCGACCACCCTGATTCGGGTAGGAAAGTTCCGGAGTTTGATCAAGAGCAAATCCGTGAAATTATCCATCCACCTTTTCGTATTGTGTACATGCGGCATACTGCGGTAGTCAATCTGGTACGAGTTTGGCGTAGTGAAAGACTACTGCAGCTGCCGACCACCTAAAACACGTACAGAAACCCGACACTCACCTCAGCCTCATAGTTGCTGCGCGCGATCGGACTACGCCGAACGTCACTGCTAAAACGCTCATACAGTGCCTCGCCGAACACCTGCCAATTATCGTTGAGGTTGTAGCGATAATTGTAATTGACTCCAAAGGAGCGGAATCCACTACCCATCCTGGTTTCTCTTAACCCCGATGCGGCGGATTGCACAGCGTTGATGCCAAAATCTTTATTGGCAAAATCACTGTCGTGTACAACCCCAACGACATTGATTTCAGAGCCGCTGCCGTCGGTTTGCGAGCCAAAACGATAACCCATTCCAAACAGACCCAGATTGCCGCCGCTGCCCGTCACCACCCGGCCAACCAACCAATAACGCCAATCATCATCCAGCGCACGACGCGCTTGGAAAACTACTTCAGTATTCTCTTCCCCGTCACCGAGCCCCGCCAGGCGACCGTCATCGGACGCACTTTCTTCACGGCCCTCATCAAAGGCTACTACCGCCTCGAGCAGCCAGGTATCAGCCCGCAGGCCACGCCAGCCCAGCGCCTCACCCGCCCAAAAGAACACATCATTGCCGCGACGCCATTGCACTGCACCCGCAGGCTCAACCTCGAAACCAAATTCGTCTGACCCTTCATAGGCTGACTCATATTCAACACCCATGCCTAATCCGAAACTCCAGCCGTCATTCCCTCGCGAGAAATCGTCCACTGAGGGCAGGGGCACCAACGCTGTTTTGCCGTCTTGCGCAAAGGCGGATTGAAGGAAAAAACCGTTTATGACCGTTGCTAACAATAAACCTGTGAACTTTTTCATGTCTAACCTTACGATAATGAGTTTGGGCAAAATACTTTGCTGCCTGCTCATACGTACAAGTTTTGTAAAAAGATCACCTATTGCCAGTTTGTTGGGGGCAGAACCTCATCGGCGTTTTTAAGGTTAAATTGACCAACTATTAGCACAATTCACGACTCGTGCTCACATTGGCTTTAATCAACATATTGATATTAATATAAATAATAGTTTGGCCTGATATTTGCTATTCCAGATTGAACTAAGACGACTGTGCCGTGTCAGATTTAAACAGCACAGAACAAAAATAATGGATGCAAAATATGGCAATGGACAAAGTCATCCAGAAACGCAATCGCCCTTGGTGGCAATGGCTTCTGGGTCTACTCGTAATGGGCGCGCTGATATGGATTCTGTACCAGGCCATTAACTCAGCTTCCGTCAGATCAACAACGGTTCCTGCGAACCAGCTCATCATCAGTAGTGTGCAGATGGGCACCTTGGAAGACCTAATCTCTGTCAGAGGAACGGTTCAGCCTCTGAACAGTGTTTTCCTTGACGCTGTTAACGGCGGCGTAGTGGAACAGATCTTTGTGCAAGAGGGCGCGTACGTTGAAGCCGGCCAACCCTTGCTGCAGCTGAGCAACACGTCCTTGCGTTTGAGTGTCGCCAGCAACGATACCCAGACTACCGAACAACTCAACAACCTCACCAATATCGCCAATGGTCTTGAGATGACCAAACTCAGTACTGAACGCGAAATCATCAATATTGAATACCAGATCAGTACACTCGAGCGTCAGATTCGTCGTCAGCAAGAGCTGGTTAATGAACGTATGATTTCGCAGGAGGACTTCGACAGTATTGTTGACCAGCTTGAATATCAAAAACGATTGCTGGTTAATACTCAGGCACGCCAGGCGCTGGAGGATCGCATCAGAGATGATCGCCTGCGGCGGATAGCCCAACAGATGGAGAAGCTGGAAGACAACCTCACCATCGCACAAAGCAGCTTCGAAGGTTTGCTGGTGCGCGCACCCATCTCCGGACAACTCACCTCACTTCCCGTTCAGATTGGTGAAAGCAAACTCAACGGTCAGCGCCTTGGCCAGATCGACGTAGTGAATCAGTACAAAGTGGCCGCTCAAATAGACGAGTTCTATGTGTCACGCGTGGCGCCTGGCCAGCAAGCGCGATTCACGCTGTCAGGTACCGAATACAGCGTTGTGATCGATAGAGTGTATCCGGAAATCACCAGCGGACTCTTCACGGTTGATCTCATTTTCGACATGAATGTGCCAGAGAACTTGCGTCGTGGACAAACGCTGCAACTCGAGTTGATTCTGGGCAGTCCGCAGGAAACTTTGTTGTTGCCCATCGGCAGTTTTGTGCAGGAAACCGGAGGCAACTGGGTATTTGTGTTGGATGCAAGCGGCCAGAATGCTTACCGCCGCACGATCAGTGTAGGCAGACGCAATAATCGTTTTATCGAGGTACGTGAAGGCTTGAATGCCGGCGACAGAGTGATTACATCCGGCTACGGTTCTATTGCGAACGCCGAACGAGTGCAATTAAGTCAGTAAATCAACATTAGAAATCAGGGAGACGAACACCATGATCACACTTGAAAAGATCTGCAAAGTTCACCGCACGGAAGAAATTGAAACAGCTGCACTCGACAACATTAATCTGAGCGTTGAAAAAGGTGAGTTTGTGTCCATCATGGGCCCCTCAGGTTGCGGCAAGTCAACGCTGCTCAACGTACTGGGTTTGTTGGATACACCCAACAGCGGACACTATTATCTGAACGGTGAGGATCTGGCCGGTTACACCGAGTCACAACGCGCCAGCATACGCAAATCCAACATTGGTGTGATCTTCCAGAGTTTTAATCTGATCGACGAGCTGACTGTTGCCCAAAACGTTGACCTGGCGCTTTTGTACCAGAAAGTCCCCGCCGCCGAACGCAAAGCCCGCGTTGAGACGGTGCTCAAGCGCGTCGCCATCGATCACCGCAGTAAACATTATCCGCAACAGCTTTCAGGTGGACAGCAGCAGCGCGTGGCCATTGCCCGTGCGATTGTCAGCAACCCTAAAGTCCTGCTCGCCGACGAACCTACCGGAAATCTGGACACACGCAACGGCGACGACGTCATGGCCTTGCTGAAAGAACTGAATCAGGAAGGTGCAACAGTGATTATGGTGACGCACTCTGAGCATTACGCCGCGTATGGGACGCGTGTCGTGCGGCTGCTTGACGGGCAGATTGTGGATGCCAACGCCAGGGCGAATGTTGACGCCGTTCTTTAATTTGCGTTCTGCGTGAGGGATTCACCATGTTTTATAACTACCTGCTTGTCGCATTACGGAATTTGAAGAAACAACCCGGTTTTACCGCCATTAAAGTGCTCAGCCTGAGTCTGGGTCTGGTGTGCAGTCTGCTGGTGTTGATGCATGTGCAGTACACCAGCAGCTACGATAAACATTTTGAGAACTGGCAGAATATTTATCGGGTGGTCACCAGCCTGACCACGGATCAGCGTATTGATAGCAGCCTTATCCCGGAAGGGGTTTACAACCCGCTGTTACAGGACTATGGTCAGATAGAAGAATCTGCAAAAATCCAGTCAGCTAACGCGCTGTTCACCTATGGCGACACCTCGGCACCCAACGATTATTTATGGGTGGAACCGGAGTTTCTGACAATTTTTTCGTTTGATTTTGTTCAGGGAGATCGACATAGCGCGTTGACAGATCCCAATACGATTGTGCTGACTCAAAGCACAGCAGCAAAATATTTTGGTCAGGAAGATCCCATGGGGAAAAATCTGACAATGGAAAATCGCACTGACTTACGAGTGACAGGTGTGATCAGAGACTTGCCGCCCAATACCCATTTTGAGATTGACGCCATGATTGGCACGCCGACAGGCCGGCAACTTGTGGGCGAAAACTTTATGAATGGTAGCGCATGGGCTGGGTACAACGGTACCCGCGCGTATGTGGTGATTTCAGACCCGGAATCTGCGGAGGCTATGCGCGCTGATCTGCCAAATTTTGTTGAGCGCAATGTGCCCGACGCGCAACGTGATTTTGTAATGAGCATTGAGACCGCCCTGGATCTGGAGCCGTTGGCTGACATTCAACTCTCGCCCCGTCAAGGGTTTGCCGCGCCTGACAATAGCCGAAGACTGGTGCTGGCTGGCTTGGTGACATTTGCTGCGCTGATCCTGCTGAGTTCCTGCATTAACTTCGCCAATCTTTCCCTGTCCCAGATGCAGCAAAGGGGTAAAGAAACCGGGATACGCAAAACCTTGGGTGCAACGCGATCTGATCTGCTGACTCAGTTTATGGCTGAGTCCATGTTGCTGACGCTTATCGCGTTGCTGGTGGCCTTGCCTGTTGTTTATTTTGCCGTTGGCCCCTACACCACACTCACTGCGACGGCCTTTACATTCGCTAGCATGTTTGGCTCTACGCAGGTGTTGATCATCATTGTGTTTGTATTGGCGACTGGCTTGTTATCTGGGTTGATACCTGCCATACGCATGTCGCAATTTGCTCCCACGGCGGCCATCAGTGGCAAGCGGGATGGTGGTAAAGCCAGTCGGATGATTCGATCGGGGCTGACCATTGTCCAATTTACGTTTGCTGTGGTGCTGGTCGTTCTGGCGATTGGTATCACGCTGCAAGTCCGTTATCTGAATGAAGTGGATATCGGTTTTAACCGCAGCAATCTGGTGGTGCTGGACAGCATGTACAACCCGCGCAATCCTGAACAATTCAACTATGACGCCTTGGTCAATGACTTGCGGCAGCACCCGGGCATTCTCACAATCGGCAAATCAGAACAGGCACCGCCTAACAACGGAGGCTACAATCCGTGGCGTCATTCCAGCTGGCCGGCAGACGAAATTCGACCGGTGAGTCATCTGGGAGTAGACGAAAACTACGTCAACGCGATGCAATTACAATTGTTGGCAGGTCGCAATTTTTCCCAGGACTTCCCGGCGGACTATATGCCTGCTGGAAGCGCGCTTGATCCTGAACAAACCTACGGCATTCTGGTGACGCCGGCAGCCATCAGAAATTTTGGTCTGGGCAATAACGAAGAGGCGATTGATCAGATATTGATGCTCAGTGATTTCAGCTTCAGAGTCGTAGGTGTCGTTAATGAATTCAGATTGTCTGGAGGGCTTGAGGACACCTTGCGTTCGACCTCAATACTGCGAGCGAGCAGTCAGCCCATGCGCAGTCTGCTGATAAGATTGGATCCGGCACAACGCGACAGCGCCCTGCAACATATCGATAGTGTTTGGGCGATACACAGACCAGACGCCCCCATCAATCGCGAATTTTATGAGCAATCATTCAACCAGCAGATTTATGAGGAAACCAATGGTATCAATCGCGCTGCCCAGTTTGCTGCGTTGATTACAATTGTGATTGCAGCATTGGGACTGTATGCGTTGGCGTTTTACTCAACCCAGCGCCGCACCAAAGAAATTGGTGTACGCAAAGTGTTGGGCGCTACTGCCTCCTCTATTGTTCAGTTGCTGAGTCTGGACTTCATAAAACCGGTCATCATTGCGTGCCTGTTTGCCAGCGTACTGGCGTATTTTGTCACCGCATTTTACTTTGGTCAGTTCTCAGCGCCAGCGAGCTTGTCACCCTTGGTTTATGTGCTGGTGATTGCCGGCATGATTCTGCTGTCGCTACTGACAGTGGCTGCGCAGTGCATCAAAACAGCCAAATCTGATCCGGTATTGTCGTTACGGTCGGAGTAATTGAGGGTAGGGGACGGAGGGATCAAATTTTGATCCCTCCGTCCCCTACCCATCCCCGTCGACAGGTCCTTGCCGACTATGCTGTAATGCAATGTAGTCACTTGCATTGGAGGTACAGTCATGAGCGTCACTACCGTTCGTCTTCCGCCCGACGTTGAGCAACACCTGGAAGCAATCGCCGGCAGGCTCCATCGGAGTAAAGGCTGGGTGATCAATCAGGCTCTATCGGAATACATTGAAAAGCAGCAGCGTGAGCAGGAGCGTTGGCAACAAACGCTGGAGGCAATGGAGTCTGCTGCCCAAGGAAGAGTAGTCGATGCTGGGGTTGTTCATGACTGGATGATCAGCTGGGGGGCTGAAAACGAGCAAGATGCGCCGAGGTCAGGTAAGTGAGACTGGTTTACACGGACGTAGCCATTGAAGATCTTAAACGCCTAAGGGAGTTCATCGCGGTCCACAATCCCTCTGCGGCCGCCAGAATAGCCGCAGAATTGCTTGGCAAGATCGAATTGCTAACAGACTTCCCCAAAATGGGAACGCCGGTTGAAATAGCGCCTGTACCTGACTCGATCCGCGACATGAACTTTGGCAAGTACATTGTTCGCTACTCCGTACATGTGAGCGCTATCATCATTCTGAGGGTATGGCACTCGTTGGAAGGTGAGCGATAACGGTTGAACCAGACGCAGGTATTAGCCCCAGATTAAACAGGAGGTCATCCTCTCGAAAAACTGGAGCGGTTCTTGAGTTAGGCTAGTTCGGATAAACTGATGGCACCGACCGGCCGGTTAGTAAAGTATACGCATCCCACTTGAATCACCCGCGGAGCCAAAACGTGCACAAACTACAAATCGACATCGTGTCCGACATCGCCTGCCCGTGGTGCGCCATCGGTTACGCC
The DNA here is from genome assembly GCA_030696315.1 of Pseudohongiella sp. Lineage (GTDB taxonomy): Bacteria > Pseudomonadota > Gammaproteobacteria > Pseudomonadales > Pseudohongiellaceae > Pseudohongiella. The sequence goes on from JAUYSM010000090.1 coordinate 16,375, forward strand.
CGCCTTGAACAAGCCATGAAGCAGCTGGGGCCTGACTATGCGTTCACCGTGCAATGGCGTGCGTTTGAACTGAACCCATACCACAGCGGTGAGGGCGAACCCATTCTGCCGGCGCTGGCCAGGAAATACGGCCGCAGCGAACACGAGATGCGCGCCGCGCAAAGCAATATCATGACAATTGCCAAAGACCTGGGTGTCAACTTCGAAAAACTGCAGGAGCGACTGACTGCCAATACCTTTGATGCTCATCGTCTGGTCAAATGGGCCGGTGAGCAGGGTCAGCAGACCGCCATGAAACAGGCACTGTTCGAGGCCTATTTTGGCAAGGCGCTGAATGTCTCCGACCGCGATGTGCTGTTAGGCTGTGTCGAAACACTGGGGCTGGATGTAGAGCAGGCCGGAAAAGTGCTGGACTCAGATCAGTTCGCAGATGCCGTGCGTGAAGATGAAGAGACTTACCAGAAAGCGGGTGTGTCTTCAGTGCCGGCGTTTATCATCAACCGCAAATATCTTATCTCTGGCGCACAAGATCCCGAGGTGCTGGTGAAGGCAATGCAGGATATCAGCGCGGAGGCGCCCAACTAGTCCCTGATCAAACCGGACACCTCACTCCTCGCCATCCTCCTCCGCACCACCAAGCCAGTCAGCGCGCGCACGACGAACCTGCCTTCTGGCGTCGTCATCAACTTCAATCTCATGATCGCCGCGCACTGGGTCCAGTGTCAGCGGCAGGGTTTTCAACAAGCCGTCGCGAAACAGCGTGAACTCAACCTCATCACCGGGGCTGAAACGCCGGAGCAGGGCATCCAGATTGGCGCCGATGCGCACGCCATCCAGTGCCAACAGTTCGTCGCCGGCATTAATACCCGCACGCCATGCAGCACCATCAAGTCGGGGATACACCACCACCGGGGGATTGCCGCGCAGTGATGCCTCCAGCGATACCTGCACCGGCGCCTTGCTGGTATCCTCGCGGTCCAGCACCCAGCCTATCGATTGCAGTGCTTCTGCCACCGGCAATGGCTGCGTGTCGTAGACCCAGCCGTCCAGTTGCGCGGCCAGAGTGTCACCGCCGGCTGCTGCCAGACGTTCACGAAAATCGGCATAAGTAAAACCGCCGCCACCCAGCGGGAAATCGTCATACAGCGCGGTCATCACGGTATCCAGACTGCGGTCACCATTGCTGGCCCGGCGGATTTCCAGGTCCAGCACCAGTCCCAACAACCCTCCCTGACTGTAAAACGACACCGTGCGGTTGGGTTTGTCCGCCGCACGGTCAGCGCCGCGGTGAAAGCCCTTGGTCCACGCCTCGAAGCTGGCACGCGCCAACGTGTCCTGATTGTAGCCGGGTGCATCCACCACGCCGGTGATCATTTCGGCAAGCTGATCACGATAATCTTCCACCGGCACCAGACCTGCGCGCACCGGGAGCAATTGATCGTAGTAACTGGTCAGACCCTCGGCGACCCACAGCAATTCTGTGTAATTGATATTCTGGTAGTCATAACGGTCGATAGACGCTGGGCGGAAGCGCTTGACGTTCCAGGTATGGAAAAACTCATGTGCCATGAGTCCCAGAAAACCCTGCCAGCGTTCTTTGTCCCAGAATGCACGTGGGTCGGTATGGACCACCGTACTGTTGTAGTACTCGGTACCGCCACCCAGGCCGTCGCCGCTGTGCAGCAAAAAGAGGTAATAATCCGTTGGCAGCCCCGTGGCAGAGTCGGCAAACACCTCGGCTGTGGCTGTTACGAGCGCGCTCATATCACGTGTGAGTCGCTCTTCATCGCCATCCCAGATGCCGTGAATCAGAAAGTCAACCTTGATGCCGGAGGCCTCAAAGGAGACCAGATCAAAGGTGCCCACCTCAATCGGTGAATCCACCAGACGATCATAATGTGGCGCCACAAAGCGACCCTGCTCCGGTTGCTCCATGCCGCTGGCCGCCTGCCAACCTACCGGTAGGTCGATGGAGACTTGCAAAGGCAGGTCGCGATATTGATCGGCATACACAAACACGGAAGCCGGATTAAGAAACGCATGATCAGCATCCACATGGCGAGAGCGGTCGGTCAGACTGTCCGCATACACACGGTAACGCACTACCACATCACCAGTGCCTGCAGCGGCCCTGTTGACTCGCCAGGAAGAACTCGCGGTCTGCTCAAAGGGCAGGGCATTGCCATTTCCATCACTGACTTCCATGCCAGACACCGTGCCAACAAAGTCCAGCACCAGATACAGTCCGGAGCGCCAGACGGGCAGGTGGAAATCCAGCGTGTCTGACGTCACGTCGCGAAAGCGCGCTTCGATGGTGACCTGTTGCATGACGCGCTCGGACAAGTCCACCCGGTAGTTGGTTTCAGCGGCGTTCACGGTCCAACTCAGGCAGACAAGTACGACCGACAACAGAGCTGCTGCCAGGGTTTGGCGTTGGGGGCTGACGTTTGTTTGTTTAACTTTCATAGACTATCCTCCGAATGAGTTGAAGGATAACCGAAAATCGGGGGTTCAGACACGGTCCCTTTCTTCGACTTTTATGGAAACGGTAATGGCTTGGTATCGAGATAATTGCTGATCTTGCGGATCGTTTGCCATAATTGAGTTCCGAAATTTTTATTCAATGGAACCAAGTATGATCGTTGAGTTTGAAGCTACTTTCCCGGAACATGTCGATGAGTTGGTCAGAATCCGGATAGCCGCCATGCAAGACAGTCTCACAAAAATTGGACGTTTTGATCCTGAGCGTGCCAGGGACAGATTTGTCAGTGGTTTTAACCCTGACTGCACACGCTTTATTAACGTGGGCAGCCAGCGCGTAGGTTTTGTGGTGGTTAAACCTGAAAGCGATAGCCTGAAACTTGACCACCTGTATATTGAACCTGAGTATCAGGGACGGGGTATTGGCGGCACAGTGCTGGGCACAATATTCCGGACTGCGGATCAATTAGGTCTGCCAATTTCAGTGACTGCGCTGCGCGGCAGTGATTCAAACACGTTCTACCAGCGCCACGGATTCCAGTCACAGAACGAAACCGAATGGGACATCAATTATGTCCGGCAGCCCAATCGGCATTGATAGACTGCGGTTTATCAAGGGACACAGGGATCCCAGGAAACGGGGACATAAGCCAATAGGGACATAAACCAAGAGGGACATAAACCAAGAGGGACCTCGCAGCAATGAACATCCGTGCTTTTTCAAAAACAGACCAATCAAGCGTTATTGCACTGTGGAATGCGTGCGGTTTGACGCGACCATGGAATGACCCTGCAAAAGATATTGATCGCAAGCTTGCCGTGCAGCCTGAGCTCTTCCTCGTTGGGGAGTTTGATGGTCACATTGTTGCCTCCGCTATGGCGGGGTACGACGGTCACCGGGGATCTGTGTATTATCTGGCAGTTTCACCAGAGCATCAGGGCAATGGGTTCGGGCAGGTATTAATGGCAAGCATTGAGCGCCTGTTGACAGAGAAAGGTTGCCCAAAAATGAATATCCTTGTCCGCAGCAGCAACGTCCGCGTGCTTGGGTTTTACGACAAACTGGGTTACAAACCGGATGAAACGGTCTGCATTGGTAAACGGCTGATTGCCGATCACGAATGACATTTCGCTTGGAACGTGGCCACTGATTTATACAGACTTGTAATGGTGCTTAATTGAAGCTGGATATACGCTTGTTTATTGAATGCAAAGACGAAGAAGAGGCCAAACAGATTGTGGCAACTCTTTGCGACTCATTGGCAGATTTTTCGCCGACCTCTGAGATGAATCCTTCGCGGTACTGGAAAATGCCAGAGTTTTTTGAGTTTGCCTTTGACCTGGGTTCTGCCTCAATGGCGTCGTTTGATCGCCTGATCTCACTTGTGCCAAATGGGTGGACACATGGTGGAGATCCCATGGACTTGTGGTCGGTATGGAACCGAGAGCCGGGTGCCATGTTGTTGTTGCCCGGCACTCGTTGGGCAGAGGTGCAGTTTAACGCGCATGCTGGCTGAGTAGTTGCTGGTTCTATTGGATACTGGCTTCTCAGAGCACCAACAAAAAGGAGAGCATAGTGGCCAAGGTTGTATCGCTCAGTAAAGATGACAAACACCAGTTTTCAAAAATTACCTGTGAGTCACTCAATTTGCTGACCGGACTGGGCGTTGAGGGTGATGCCCATTGCGGCGAAAATGTTAAACATCGCTCAAGAGTTAGAATTGATCCTGGTCAGCCAAATCTGCGGCAAGTGCATCTTCTGCATTCTGAGTTTTTAAGTGAACTTCAGGATGGGGGATTTAATGTGAGGGCAGGAACTCTGGGTGAAAACATACTGACAAAAGATCTCAATTTGTTGGCGTTACCCAAAAATGCCTTGCTCAGAATTGGTAAAAGCACTGTGCTGCGTATCACTGGTCTGAGAAATCCCTGCGCACAGTTAGAAAACTTTCAACCAGGTCTCCTGGCGGCTTGCCTTGGCCATGATGAGACAGGTGCGCTTAGAAGAAAGGCTGGTGTCATGGCTGTGGTTGAACAGGGCGGACATATCTATTTAAACGATCCCATCCGTGTTGAGCGTCCACCTGAGCCATACGAGCCACTTACAACGGTTTAGTTTTTTCAATTCAAGTCTGGAACCAAAATAATAACAACTCACCCATCCGGGAATGCCCATGAAACGATTCACTAAAATCCTGTCGCTCACAGCGTGCAGTCTGCTGTTGTCTTCCTCCCAGCTCAACGCCCAGAATCTGCAGCAACCTTGGTTTGGTTTGCCACTGCCACCGGCTTTTGTGCCGCATAGATTGCCGGCGCTCACGGGTGACCGCCAACCTGCGCCGGCAACGGTACCCGTCGGTGAAGACGTTTATCCGGAACTGGAAGGGCTGCGTATCCGACAGGATCTTGAAGCGATCGTTGCATTCTCGCACGAGAGCCGGCGAACGCAGGAAATCGGCGACGGACAACTGTGGGGGCGCATTACCGGTTTTCCATCAAGCGAAAAAACCGTGGATTTGAGCGTGGCGCAGTTTCGCGCGGCGGGTATCGAAGATGTTCGTGTACAAGAGTTTACTCAGGATGAAAACAGCAGTTTCTGGACGCCGCTGTCATGGGAAGTGAGGAAGTCATGAACCAGGCCGCCATGGCCGGGAACCTGTCGCGCCTGCAGATGCAATTGCAACTGCGCTCTGAACGGCACACGGGTCTGACGGCTCGCAATGGTCTGGCCATTATCCCCGGTAAGCACCCCTCGCATGGTGATGAGGTGATAGTCATCAACGCGCATGTGGACGCCTGGTTTGATGGCGCTGGCGATAATGGTGATGGCTTGGCCGTGCAAGTTGCCTTGGCGCGCTATTTTGCGCGGCCAGAGAATCAGCCCCAACGTACTCTGGTGTTTGTTGCCAGTGCCGGGCATCACACGCCTGGTTTGCACGGGCCGCGTCAATTGGTTCGCATGAACCCCGAACTGGCTGATAACACGGTGGTGGCGCTGAATATTGAACATGTGGCGCAGCGCAATTTCACCCCGGCACGCTCGCAGTTTCCTGATGGTTATCGAGAATACGTCGCCGACTCGGCGGAAGCGCCCATTGTGGCGGGCGTTTCAAACGCTGCGCCTTTCATCAACGATCTGTTTGGGCAGGGCGTGCAGCGCTACGGTGTGAATTTTGTGTCCGATGTGTCCACAATGGCCAGTGGCGAAGGCGGGGGCTTCACACCACTTGGCATCGCGGTGGTGACCACCATGCAAGCGCCACCCTTGTACCACACCAGTGGCGAAGTTCTGGAGGCGATTTCAACACCCGGCCTCGAGCGTATGGCACGTTTTCTGGCCTGGTTTATCACGCGTTTGGACCAAGCGGATGCGCAGCAGCTGAATCCGTGAGGCGCTGCTAAAGCAGAATGCTGATTGTCAGTAAGACTCGCGGTAAAGGCGGCGCTTATTATATATGGCTATTTAGCCATACCAGGTGTAGTATTTGGGCATGGCGATATCAAATTTTGAGTGGGATGAGTCCAAAGACCTCGACAATCAGCTAAAGCATGGCGTTTCGTTTTATGAAGCACAATTTGCATTCCTCGATGAGGACCGAGTTATAGCGGAAGACATAGATCATAGTTGGGATGAGCCGCGTTTTTATTGTTTTGGATTAAATCGGGCAGGAACAGGTGTGCTGACTGTGCGTTTCACTTTTAGAGATTCTGTCATTCGTATTATCGGTGCCGGCTATTGGCGAAAGGGCAAGAAGATTTATGAAAAAAGAAATTAAATACACAAAAGGACCTATAGGCGAGGTAAAAATCATCACAGATTTTTTGCCTTCTCCGGCTGAGTTGGCCCTTAGAAAGCAGAATACAAAAGTGACTATTTCGTTAAGCTCTGAAAGCGTTGAGTATTTTAAGAGTGAGGCGGAAAGGCATGATATGCAATACCAGAAAATGATCAGGGAGCTGCTGGATGATTACGTTGCTCATCAGAAAAGCCGGTAATGGTAACGTTAAAGAAAACACAGCCACACTTCTATTTGGATTCAAGTCAACAGTGCGAATGAAAACATGTCGGCGCATAATACTCACAACCTGTTAAGCAACGACTCACCATGATCGACACCCAAGACCGAAATTTTGACGATATCGCTGATCACTTCGCACACAAAATCTACGGCGGCATAAAAGGCCAGATTCGTCTGGCGGTGCTGTCTGCAGATTTGACGCCTCTGATTGCTCGCCTGATGGAAAATCGCAGCGAACCTTTGCGCATACTCGATGTGGGTGGTGGTCTTGGGCAGCTTTCAATCCAGTTTGCGCAGCAAGGGCATCAGGTCACCGTGAATGACATCTCACCCGTCATGTTAGGCATTGCTCGAGAAAAAGCGCGCGAAGCAGGCGTTGAGGAGGCGATAACCTGGCACTGCGGGCCTTATCAGGACTTGGCTGCGCAATTTCACGAATTGGCGCAAGCCCCCTATGATCTGGTGTTGTGCCACGCTTTACTTGAGTGGCTGGAATCGCCGGCGCTGCTGGTCCCGACACTGGCTCGATTGGTCCGCCCTGAAGGTTACCTGTCACTGTGCTTTTATAATCCGGTGTCGATCGTTTACCGCAATCTGATTCGTGGAAACTTCAGGCGGCTGCAACAGCCTGAGTCGTATCCTGCGGATAGCGGCAGTCTGACACCTAATAATCCCAGCAGTATCGAACAGGTTCGCAGTTGGCTGGTTCAGTCGCACTTCCGCATTGAGTCAGAAAGTGGTCTGCGGGTTTTTTCTGATTATGTCGTCGACAAGCGCGGCGGAAATGACGTGCCGGAAATGGTATTGGAAATGGAGTTGGCATACTCCCGGCAGGAGCCTTTCAAGTGGATGGGAAGGTATTTGCATGTGGCGGCCAGGAAGGGAGAGCTGGAAACTGCTAAGTGCTGAATCCAGCCCCCAAAAACTTGCCTGAGTTCAAAACGTCCCTCGCACCTTGAACGCAAACTGACTGCCGGTGACCGAGCAATTACGCTCGATTTCTCTGATCACGCCATCCCGCAAATACCCGTCATAGCGTCGTCGCAAGGCACAGGCTTCAAAATCAGCCAGATTGCTTGCTTCAAATCGGTAGGTGAGCCCGCCGAATCCGACCATTTCCACAAAGGCACTCAAGTTGGTGGGGATGATCCAGGTAAAGCGGTTGTCAATTTCGTAAACGTAGCGGCCATCATGTGCGCGAGCGTTATAGGTGAGCCCGTAACTCAGGTTGTAAGCGGGCACATCATGCCGATATCCCACACGCAAGCTGCTGCGATCATAGGGGGGAAAGCGATGCGTGAATCCCACAAACGGGTCGTGGTGGAGTTTGGATTCCTGAACAGTTAACGCCGCTGTTAACAAGCCACGTGGCAATCCGATAAATCCAAGACGCAGGCTGGCGTTGCTGATCAGGCCATAGGCCGCCGCCGGGCCTACATTACCGTTGGTGGATTGCAGATTATTAATCGATGGCGAGATATCAATTTTGCCAATCTTGTTATTAAAGTCGTAGTAAAAGAAGCGGGTATTAATTGTGCCTGCATCACTCGGTAGTCGGTAATCCAGACTGATTTCTGCGCGGATGCTTTCTTCCGGATTCAGATTGGGATTGCCTGCAACGGTGTCTTGGTCATCATCGCGTTCATTGACTGAGCGTGAGAAGTCAGCAAAGGTCAGTTGCGAAATGAACTGCTCAAGCGTGGCTTTAAGCTGCAGGGTGCTGCTGATGTCAAAGCGAAAGTCCAGTTTCGGTTTGATAAAACTGAAATCCCGTTTTTTTGATACATCACCAGTTTGAGCAATTTCTGAATATTCCGCGACCAGCGAGCTTTCCAGCGTCATGCGCGAGTTTGCCTGCCAGTTGTGCACCAAAAAAGGCTCGTAACGGATTTCTTCAACGATGGAAAATGCATTAGGCAAAACGACTGGGGTCAGTCCGCCGTATTCTGCGACGCCAGGCGCGCCGGTGCGCACGCCCTGGCGAAGACCGGAATACTGTGTGGTTTGGGCGCGTTCAATGCCCAGTTCCAGGCCTTGTGTTGGGGAGACATTAAACGTGTAGGACGTGCGCGCAATTTTTTCCTGATAACGACTGGTGGTATCCAAAAACAGCAGTTTGTTGCCGATGTCTGTTGGCGAGGTGGAGCGGTAACGTTCACGCGTAGCGTTATTAACACGTTGATTGGCGATATACAGAAACTTCAAACGGCTGCTGTTGGCAAAGCGCCGTTCATAGTCGCCACCGACTTCCCAGTTTTCGGCTATCGCAGGTATATCTTCATACTCATAGTATTTGACGGGCGTAGCAGGCAGATAGTCCACGATATTGCGGTACAGTTTTACCGGCGGATCCTGCTCGCCGTACAACACGTTGAACGCCAGACGGTCGTTGTCGGTCAGTGCAAAGGTCAGGTTGCTGTTAAACGAATAGTTCATCTGGTCGCGGTAGCGATCAATAGCGATGGTGTCGTTTGGGGAAAAATTACCCAGCACGCTGGTTTCAAAACTTTCCAGATGTTCATACGCACTGGCTGCTTGCCCGCTGACCACATAGTTGAGACGACCGTTTTGTCCGCTTAATGCCATTGACCCGCCGGGTCGCAGGGTGCCGTCGTGATAGTGCGTGGCATTGATTTCGGTGGCCAGGCTGCTGCTGGCCAGTGCTTCCAGCAGCACAATATTGACGATTTGCCCGCTGTTCTGCACATCAAGATCACTGGATGAGCCGCGGATGATTTCGATACGGGCGACCTGACGTGCAGGTATACGCGCAAGTTGGGCGCGTGCCTCGTTGGCTTTGCCCGCCATGCGTTTGCCATCGATCAGAATTTGTGCACTTGCGCCCAGACCACGGTTGCCATCACTGGACACAGAGGATACGCCGCCACCTTGCAGGATCATTTCTATGCCTGGAACCCGGTCCAACATGTCGTTGACAGTGAGTGCGCCAAATTCGCTGAAAAAGTCGGCGCCGTAAGTTACGGTGGAATCGGATTCGGGTGCCTGCGCCTGCGCCTGCGCGGTGGTCAGCGCGATAGACAGGCAGAGTGCAGTGGTTCCGGACAGAATGAGCCTGGTGTGCGACATGTGCGCCTCCTGACAGATTTAATTATTGTTGCTGGAGAGGCTACAATGCAGAGGTTCGAGTGAGTATCCGTGACCTGTGTCTTTTTGTGACGGCGTACCCGGAAAGGCAGGAAAAAATAATCAACCAATTGTGACATTTTCGCCTTACGACTTGATCATTTTGCAAAGTAGGCATAGCCTTTAGGGTTGAAGGGCTTGTACCTCCGATAACCACAAAAAAACAGTAGTGGAGAATTCTTCCGTGACCCCAAGACTAACTCGCAGACGATTCATCAAGAGCGTCATATTCTCAGGCGCCGCTCTTTCATCCGGCGCGGGATTTTACCTCGCGTCGGCTCAATCCAGGGCTGCAGGCGGTGTTGAACGCCTCATATCCCTGAACATCAATGGCCGTACCCGTCGTGTCGATGTGATGCCTCAGGAAACGCTGGCGCATACCTTGCGCTACAAGCTGGGCCTGACTGGTACCAAAATTGGCTGCAACCGCGGCGAATGTGGCTCCTGCACCGTGACGATCAACGATGTTACCCACTACTCTTGCTCAACCTTGACGCATTCGGTCAAGGGCAAGGAAGTGATGACCATTGAAGGTCTGCGTGGCGCCGATGGTACGCTGCACGCTGTTCAGCAAGCCTTTATTGATGAGCTGAGCCCTCAGTGTGGTTTCTGCACACCCGGCCAGATCATGGCAACGGTGGCACTGCTGAAAACCAATCCACGACCGACTCGCGATGAAGCACGCCAGGCACTGTCAGGCAACCTGTGTCGCTGTGGTGCATATGATCACTATCTGAATGGCGTAATGCGCGCCTCGGGGCAACTGTCATGACCTATAAACTTCTTGGCAAGAATTTCACTCCACCGGATATCGAAGGCAAAGTCACTGGCGATGCACGTTACGCCGAAGATTTCAAAAAGGAAGGCATGGTGTTTGCGCGGCTGTTGACCAGTCCGCTGCCAGCCGGTCGTATCGTCAGTATTGATTACTCAGAAGCGCTGGCAATGGAAGGCGTGGTGGGCATATTGACCACGGAAGATCTGCCGCAACCGGCAGCGCCCGCTAACCCCTCACTCGCGTCTGATGAGATCACCTTTTTGGGTCAGCCCATTCTGGCGGTAGCTGCTGTCACTGAACAGATTGCAGAAAACGCGCTTGAGAAGATTCGTATTGAGTTCGAGCGTCGCCCATTTGTGGTTGACCCGCTTGACACATTGGTTGAAGGTGGTCCGAACCCCTATCCGAAAGGCAATACGCTGGTTCGTACCGGTGGCGCTGCCGCTGCGGGTACTACACAGTCCGGTACTGATGTTGCCGAGATCAAGTGGTCACGTGATGCCATCAATGCATTCCGTGCTGGCCGTGATCCAGGCCCTAACGTGCCTTGGGGTAACGAGTGGGTGTTTGGTGAGCTGGACGCTGAATTTGCGCAGTGCACCTCAATTGTTGAAGAGCCCTTTGTCACAATTGGTCAGTCTCACCACGCGCTGGAATCCCGCACCGGTATGGCGTATTGGGAAAATGGCCGTTGCTTCTTCTACGGCTCTCTGCAGAGTCACACCATTGGTATCCCGGCGTTGGCTGGTATGCTGGGTATCGACCCTGCAAATCTGGTATTCATCAACGAAAACACCGGTGGTGGTTTCGGCGGCAAAATTTTCCCATACCCCATCATGGCGGTAACTGGTCATCTGGCGCGTAAGATTAACCGCCCAGTGCAGCTGCGTATTACCCGTGAAGAAGAGTTCTACATCGGTCACGCGCGCGCAGGCATGCAGGGCTGGATGAAACTCGGCCTGAAAGCTGACGGTAAAGTTGGCGCGATAGACATGATTGTGATCGGCGATGCCGGCTCAGGTGGCGGTGCCAGCGGTCCAGGCGCAGCAAACTTCGTATCCTTGATGCTGCAACCCAATGCCATGCGTTTCCGTGGTGTCTCGCTGTATACCAATACAACCCCGCGCGCCGCTCAACGTGGCCCGGGTGAAAACGAGATGGCAACAGCGCTGTCTCCAATTCTCGATAAAGCAATCAGACAGGCAGGCCTTGATCCGGTGCAAGTTCGTATCCAGAACGCGCCAGACAGCAGTGGCACGATTGGACCACAGCGCGGCGCGCTGACCGGTTCATGGTTCCCGCAGGCAATTGCGCAAGGTGCAGAGATGTTTAACTGGGAAGAGCGCAAGCAGCTTTCCGGTCGTCGCAATGGCACCAAAGTGACCGGTGTGGGCGTTGGCATGGGTTATCACTCAGCCGGTGCCAGCGGTTACGATGGTCTGCTTCGTATTGGCACAGATGGCAAAGTTTACCTGCACACAGGTGTGGGTAACCTGGGTACCTATTCTTACGCAGCTGTTGTACGTGCTGCGGCTGAAGCGCTGAAAGTGGATTGGGAAAACTGTGAGATTGTGCGTGGCGACAGTAGCCTGCACTTGCCTTGGAGTACCTTCCAGGCAGGCAGTAACACCATGTTCACCGAGGTGCGTACCAACAACGCAGCGGCACAAGACGCGATTCGCAAACTGAAGCAGATTGCTGCCACGGATTTTGGTGGTGACGTTGCTGAGTATGATATCGATGGTCAACGTGTATTCAAAATCAGCGATCCAGCGCAGGGCTTGACCTACGCAGCCGCTGCTCAGCGTGCAATCGAGCTGGGTGGCGAATACAGTGGTCAGACTTACCCGGAAGATTTGAATGGTATTACCAGCCGCTCAGTGCAGGGTCTGGCCGGCACCGGTTTGATTGGTGTGGCCAAAGATGCTCGTCACACGGGCACTGTTCCGTCCATGACGGTTGGTTTTATGCAGATTGAACTCGATACCATGACCGGCAAGTACGACATTGTTGACTATGCCTGCGTTGCTGACTGCGGCACGATCATTCACCCCTTGGGTTTCAGCCAGAGTATGCATGGCGGCGGCGTATGGGGTGTGGGTCTTGCGGGTTATGAGCGCCTTGTGTACGACACCCAGAATGGTCTGCCGGCCAACGTGGGACTGTATCAGGCTAAAATCCCGACTTACCTGGACGTGCCGAAGAATACTCAGCATGGTGCCACCAATATTCCAGATCCTCAGAGCCCGGTTGGCTCTCGTGGTGTGGGTGAGCCAAGTCAGGGCTGTGCGTGCGCGGCGTTGGCCAGTGCGATCTCTGATGCGATGGGTGGACACCAGTTCAGCAGAGCGCCGATCACCGCTGACATGATTGTGAATCATGTTGCGCAGCTTGATCATTTCAACACCGGCAATCTAAAAACAAATACATTCTAAGGGGTAGACTATGCCAGCTTTTGACAATATGCCCGATATGGAGCTCTACCAGCCGGTGCAGATCGATGATGCGCTTGCACTCGCTGCCCGTCTGGCTGATCGCGGATGGTTGGTTGGTGGAGGTCAGGATACCTACGGGTGGATTAAAGACCGAAACAAACGACCTGAGGCGCTGATTGACCTGAACGGTATCGAATCTTTACGCGGTGTTCGGGAAACTGAAAACGGTATTGAGATCGGTGCGCTGACCACACTGACTGAGGTTGCTACCAACCCCATCATAATGGAACGTTACTCTTTGCTGAGCAAAGCCGCCTCAGTGGTGGCCAGCCCGCAAATTCGGAACGCCGGTACACTGGCCGGTAACGTAGCGCAAGACGTGCGTTGCTGGTACTACCGACGCGGTCTGGATTGTTACCGTGCCGGTGGTAACCTGTGTTACGCCGATACGCCGGATGCGCAAAACCGTGAGCACGCGATTTTTGAAGCAAGTCGCTGTGTGGCCGTAACGCCTAGCGATACCGCGCCTGCATTGGTTGCCCTGGAAGCTCAAATGGTAATCACCAGCTCGAGCGGTCAACGCGTTGTGCCTGCTGCCAGCTTTTTTGTAGGCCCAGCCATCAATATCGAAAGCACCACAGTATTGCGCGATGGTGAAATCCTCACCGCTGTGCGTATTCCTGCCAAGTGGGCAGGGGCTGAGTTCTACTACGAGAAAGTAGCTGACCGTAACGTTTGGGACTTTGCGTTGGTCAGCATTGCCGGTGCTATGCGTATAGAGGGCGGCAACATTGTTGACTCCAGCATCGTCTGTGGCGCTGTGCAGTGCACACCACGTCGTCTGATCAGCGTTGAGCGTGCCATTCAGGGACGTCCACGTAACGAAGCGACTGCAACGATGGTGGCCGGCATGGCCAGCCAGGGCGCGCGCCCACTGAACCAGAATGCCTACAAGATGCCGTTGATGGACAACTTGGTTACCAAGCTGCTGACTGCTTGATATAGAAAGTTAAAAAAAGGGGGGGACGGAGGGATCAAAATTTGATCACTCCGTCCCCCCCTTTTTTATTTGCCTTACGCAATAATATCCGCCATTGCAAACTGGGCATTATTGATACCCACCAGAATTACAACCTGATCCGCCACACTGTCACCATTGGTGTCGTTGAACACGTAACCATTGGTCGCATCCCAAGCAAATGCATACTTTTCAGCACCGTTAGCGAGCGTTGCGAGTGCCGTATTAGCGGCTGCCAGCGCGGCATTGAAGTCAGCAACCGGGGCAGTGACAACCACAAAATTACCGGCAGTTGCCGCCGTCCCCATTTTTAAACTGTCCTGTGCGCCATTGAAACCGGTGATTTTATCGGCAGTCAGCAAGGTAATGCCTGAATCGTTATCACCAATCACCACGGTGTCAGGTGAGACCTGCGCAGTATCAAGGTTAATGGTGTCAGCACCCAAGCCACCTGTAATGACGTAGGCACTACCATTGGCGTCACCCGTATTGATGATGGTAATTACATCGTTACCCGCACCGGTGCTGATAATGTTGCCGGTTGCCGCGTAAGTCGACACGGTCACATTGTCAGCATTCACGCTACCCAATATGGTCTGATTTCCGGTTGACGACACTGTGGTCAGTTTTGCGGCTCCAGTGGTGTACGAGCTCATGTCAATCAGAATGGTGCCGGTAGACGATGTTGTTGAGAGTTCGACACCTTCAGCAAATGCCTTGTTGAAACTATCACCGGTGACAATTGACTGAGTGCCAGTGGCCGTGGTGGTGATCACAACCTTGTCGATGCCGTTGACATCCGTCCAGAACTTGTCAGCCAATGTCAGTGCGCCAGGATCCGGGTTGATGGTCAAGGTATCAGTACCGGTTGTGAAATTCAGCGTGGTGGTGTCTGCGATTCCGGCGTAGGGATTGCCGGCAGCATCCACCAGCACCCCGGCGGCCATTTGCACAAAATATAAAGAGTTTGGTTTCAGGTGCGCCGTTGGATTGATGGTGACCGTGGTGCCGTTGATCGTGACCTGTGCATCAGCGACCGGAATGGTGAGGATATGGCTGCCATCGCTGATTACGATGTTGCCACTGCCGGCTGTCACAGTCTCACTGAAGGTCAATACGATATTGCTGTTCACCAGCACAGATGTGGCGTCATCTGTTGGCGAGCTTGATGTGAGCGTGGGCGGGGCAGTATCTATCTCATAGTTGTTCGACCCGGTGGTGCCAAGACCGGTATTGCCCGCCGCATCAATGACGCCCGTGTTGTTCAACGTAATGATATTAGTGGTGTCGGTGATGTTGACGGTGGGTGTCAGTGTTTTAGTCCACGTGATGCCACCATCCAGCGAGCTGATGTTTGCCACCGTGCCGTTCTCGACAGTGAGATCCGCGGTGGTAAATCCCGTCACTGCTTCATTAAAGGTAATGGTGACGAGGGACGTTTCACCGGCTTTGAGTGATGTGTCAGCAACCACAATGGTCGCGGTAGGGCGTAATGTATCAACGGCATAATTGTTCGAATTGGTTGTACCCGTGCCGGCATTGCCAGCGTTATCACTGACGCCGCTGTTGGTTAGCGTGATGAAATTGCTTGTGTCGGTAACATCTGCAGTGGGTGTCAGTGTTGCAGTCCAGGTGATGCCGCCGTCCACAGTGGCAACATCGGTCAACGTGCCATTAGCAATGCTCAGATCTGCATTGGTAAATCCAGTCACTGCTTCGTTAAAGGTAATGGTGACCGCGGAGGTTTCACCAGCGCCAAGCGCGGTATCCGCCACCACAATACTGGCGGTCGGGCGCAAGGTATCAATCACATAGTTGTTGGAGGAGGTTGTGCCTGTGCCCGCATTGCCGGCGGCATCGCTGACACCCGTGTTGGCCAGCGTGATGATGTTGGTGGTGTCGTTAAGGTCAGCAGTTGGCGTCAGTGTTGCTGTCCAGGTGATACCGCCGTCGGCGGAGGCGACATCGGTCAATGTGCCGTTGGCGATGCTCAGGTCGGCGTTGGTAAAACCACTGACC
>JAUYSM010000095.1 GCA_030696315.1 Pseudohongiella sp.
TCGGCAGGATCATCCGGCAAATAGTGTTATAGTAAGCAGCAAATGAAGACCGCTTTTTGACAGCGCAAAAGTACAGGACAAATCTATGAGCTGGATTAACAAAATCCTTCCTTCCATCCGCAACAACAGTGACAGTGCTGAGGGCAACAAGCAGAAGTCCAGTGTGCCTGAAGGACTTTGGAAAAAGTGCCCACGCTGTGAAGCCGTATTGTATCGGCCGGATCTTGAACGCAATCTGGAAGTCTGCCCCAAGTGTGATCATCATATGCGCATCACAGCGCGCCGGCGCCTGGAGTTGTTTCTCGACAGCAATGGTCAACGCGAATTATTTGCCGATATTGAACCTGTCGATATTCTCAAGTTCAAAGATCTGAAGAAGTACAAAGATCGCATTACGGCCGCGCAGAAAAGCACGGGTGAAAAAGATGCGTTGGTTGTGGTGCAAGGTCGTATCGACAATGTCGAAATGGTGGTTGCTGCCTTCGAATTTGGTTTTATCGGTGGTTCCATGGGCGCCGTGGTGGGTGAAAAATTTGTGCAGGCCATCAATACCTGTATCGCCCAGAAGTTGGCATTTGTGTGTTTTTCGACCAGTGGCGGCGCGCGCATGCAGGAAGCCTTGATTTCTCTGATGCAGATGGCCAAGACCGCTGCGGCTCTGGAGAAACTGCGTGGACATGGGCTGCCGTTTATCTCTGTGATGGTTGATCCGGTTTACGGTGGTGTGTCTGCCAGTCTGGCAATGCTTGGTGATATCAATATTGCTGAGCCACGCGCGCTGGTGGGTTTTACCGGCCCAGACGTCATTCGTCAGACTGTGCGTGTAAAACTGCCTGAAGGTTTCCAGCGCAGTGAGTTTTTGCTGGAACATGGTGCAATCGACATGATTGTCCATCGCAAGCAGATGCGCGACACCGTGACGGGTCTGGTGCGCAAATTGATGCAACTGCCACCGGCAGCCTGATTGATGAGTGAACCGCTGAAGCCAGAGATCGATCGCCCGCGATTGTCGCTGGCACAGTGGTTGTCCAGAATACAGCTGCTGCATCCGCAAGAAATTGATATGGGTCTCGAGCGGGTGCAGATCGTCGCCAATCGGCTTGGTCTCAAAAATCCCGCGCCTTTTGTTATTACCGTTACCGGAACCAACGGTAAAGGCAGTCATGTTGCCACACTTGACACCCTGTTCCGGGCCGAAGGGCTACGCGTAGGGTGTTATACCTCTCCTCATCTTTTGCATTACAACGAACGGGTTTGTGTTCAGGGTGTACCTGTGTCTGATCAAGCCCTGGTCGGTGCGTTTGAAAAAATAGAAGCAGCTCGCCAAGAGATTTCCCTGAGTTATTTTGAGTTTGGTACGCTGGCGGCGCTGTTGATATTTCGGGATGCTGCGCTGGATGTTGCCGTGCTTGAGGTGGGTCTGGGTGGTCGTCTGGATGCTGTCAACATTATCGATGCGGACATCGCTGTGGTGTCCAGCATAGACCTTGATCATCAGGAGTGGCTGGGTGATACCCGCGAGGCAATTGCGCGCGAAAAAGCAGGCATTTTCCGGTCTGGCAAACCGGTAGTGTGTGGAGAATCTGAGCCGCCACAAAGTCTGCTGGATGCCGCGGCCGCCTTAAATTGCCCGGTGTATTTGCCGGGTCGGGACTATACCTGGACAACTGATGCTTGCGCGGGCATGCCCCAACATTGGTGCTGGCAGGGAGTTTGTGTAGTAGATCAGGCCGCGCTGCCATTAGCACTGGACGATCTGGCGATACCCCGATTGGCATTGAGCAATGTGGCCAGTGCGCTGCAAGCCGCTGCCTTAAGTGGACTGCTGAGCAGAGCTGTTACCGATCCGTCGGATTTTCAGCTTTCGATCAACAACAGCCTGACTGCCCTGCAATTGTCTGGACGCCAGCAATGGTTACCCATACCGGGAAGTGCTCAGCGTGTCATGGTTGATGTTGCGCATAATCCGCATGCAGCTCGCGCATTGGCCGAACGCTTGCAGCGTGAGCAAGCAGAGCGCTTGCTTGATCCATTGGGTAAGGACTGCCAAATTCATCTGGTGCTGGCGATGATGGCCGACAAAGATCATCAGGGATTTTACTGCGCCTTAGAAAAGCAGGTCGACTTCTGGTATATTGCGCACTTCGATTTAGCGCGATGTCTGCCGGCAGCGACTCTGGCTGCCAAATGGCAAGAACTGGCCCTGATGTCTTCTACGGACATTGATGTTCAGGTTTTTGACAGTGTTGTGCAAGCATTTGATCGTGCACGAAGTCAGGCGTCTGACCAAGACATTATTGTGGTTTGTGGCTCATTTATCACCGTGTCAGAGGTGATGGCCGCACTGTCAGGCTGTTAAATACGGCAACGAGGTAAAGTCCACTTTGAATCAGACCACCCGTCAACGAATTACCGGCTCGCTGGTGCTTGCGGTCACCGCACTGATACTGCTGCCGGTTATCTTTGACGGGGAGGGTAGTTACCAACCCGCCGTTCAGATTGACATACCTGCGCGTCCGCAACAGCCGATACCAGCTCAACTTGATCCCCAGCGACCTGTGATAACGGCTGATTCCGATGCCATCAGAATCCGGCCGGAATCACCTGCCACCGTGGTACTTGACAACACTGAACCCGTTGAGTCAGACGTCACTGATGAGCCTGTCACCCAAACAGGCGCCAGTCCGTCTGATGATGTCGCGCGTGTGACAGTGGCAACAACACCTGCTCCGACGGTAACACCTGCTGCAACACCTGCAACGACGCCATCAACAACAACAGCAACAACGCCATCACCAACGCCATCACCAACACCAGAAACAACACCATCACCCACAACAGCGCCGGTGAGTTCACCTGGCGTCACCGTTGCTGCCAGTAATGCAGCACCGGCCACTTTGGATCCACAGGGTTTGCCGGAAGGTTGGAGTGTGCGGCTGGGCTCATTCTCAAACACAGAAAACGCCACAGCGCTGGTCGCGCGCTTACAAGCTGCAGGCCATCGTGCCTATTCGCGCAGAGTGGAATCCAGCCAAGGTATTTTGACAGCTGTTTTTGTAGGACCTCTGGTAAATCGCGTTGCCGCGCAGACCTTGCTAGAGCTGTTGCGGCAGGATTTTCAACTGAACGGTATGATCGTTCGATATGAGATAGAGCCCTTATGAACGTGCCCGATATCGTGATACTGGTCATTGTAGGATTCTCAAGCATATTCGGGCTCTGGCGTGGTTTTGTCCGCGAAGTGCTGGCCGTCATTGCCTGGATTGCAGCCATACTGATCGCGCGGCTTTATAGCCCCTTGCTGGTGCCTTATTTCGAAGGCATCACCGACAGCGAAACCGGGCGCTCAATTCTGGCGTTTGCGGTACTGGGCTTTGGAACACTGTTCATTGGATCGTTGATCATCAAGTTTATGACACGCCTGATTTCTATGGCTGGCATGCAACTGACGGATCGGCTGTTGGGAATGGTGTTTGGTTTTGCCCGCGGCGTCATCATTGTTGCGGTGGTGATCTATTTTGCCCACGAGCGGTTTGATACCGAGAGCTGGTGGGTCGAGTCCCGCGCCATTCCTTACGTGGATATGGTGATAGATCGGGCGGGTTTTGCACCGGGTGCCACAAGCGCCGCGGTTTGATTTTTTTGCACGTCTACGGAGTAATATTGCATGTGTGGTTTAGTTGGCATTGTTGCCAGATCCGAAGTAGCGGTTTCTTTGTACGACACTCTGACTGTTTTGCAGCACAGAGGGCAGGACGCCGCGGGAATTGCCACCTGTGATGATGGTATTTTGAATCTGCGTAAAGACAACGGTTTGGTGAAAGACGTATTCCGCACTCGTCACATGCGTCGCCTGAACGGGAAAATGGGTATCGGCCATGTGCGTTATCCAACGGCCGGCAGTTCAAGCCCGGCACTGGCCCAACCATTTTATGTCAACTCCCCTTATGGTCTTTGCCTGGCGCATAACGGCAATCTGACTAACTCTGCACAGCTGGCAGAGGAGCTTTATTCTGAGGATCTGCGTCATATCAATACTGATTCTGACTCCGAAGTGCTGCTTAATATCTTTGCGCACGAGCTTCAGCAAGTAGGCACCATGGCGCCCAGTCCTGAAGATGTGTTTGCTGCAGTGGAAGGGGTTCATCGTCGTTGCCGTGGTGGTTATGCGGCGCTGGTGTTGATCAGCGGTTATGGCATTGTAGGTTTCCGAGACAAAAACGGTATTCGGCCCTTGGTTTTTGGTCGTCGCGTCACTAAAGGCCGTGCCGAATACATGTTGGCATCGGAGAGTGTTGCGCTCGATTCACAAGGATTTTCACTTGAACGTGATGTCGCACCAGGGGAAGCGGTCTATATCGATGTTCATGGCCATTTGCATACCAAAATGTGTGCGGAACCTGCTGAGTATACGCCGTGTATTTTTGAACACGTGTACTTTGCCCGCCCTGACTCATTGATGGATGGTATTTCAGTCTATAAAGCCAGGCTGCGCATGGGCGAGAAGCTGGCTGACAAAGTGAAACGACTGCGTCCCGACCATGATATTGATGTTGTGATTCCGATTCCTGATACCAGCCGCACATCCGCGCTGGAATTGGCTAACCGCCTGGGCGTTAAGTATCGCGAGGGGTTTGTTAAAAACCGCTACATCGGCCGTACCTTTATTATGCCGGGTCAGAGTGAGCGTAAGAAATCGGTTCGTCAAAAACTCAACGCCATTGAGTTGGAGTTTCGCGGCAAAAATGTGTTGCTGGTTGATGATTCAATTGTACGCGGCACTACCTGTAAACAAATCATCCAGATGGCGCGTGAAGCCGGTGCCCGCAAGGTGTATTTTGCGTCAGCATCTCCACCGGTTTGTTACCCGAATGTGTATGGCATTGATATGCCAGCGGCCAGTGAATTGATCGCACACAATCGCACAGAATTGGAAGTGCAGGAGTTGATTGGAGCGGACTGGCTGATCTTCCAGGACCTGCCTGATCTGATCGCCGCCTCACAGGAAGGTAACCCGGACATCAAAACCTTTGAGTGTTCTGTATTTGATGGCAGCTACATTACTGGTGATGTGGATGCCGCTTATTTGAAAGCGCTGGAAAAAGCACGTAACGACAAAGCCAAAAATGGTGAGCACCGCAAAAAACCGGAACCGCCGGATGAGCCTTCACTTGGTTGAAACCGGATTGAATTAAAACCGGATTGAATCAAAACCGCATTAAATAAAAAGCGGATTGAACAGACTGGATGGTCAGCGGGCCTGCTGATCATCCACCGGCTTGTTTAGCCGCAATGCCTTTACTCTGAAGAAAAGCCAGTATCACAGGGCGATGATCACCCTGGATTTCAATGACACCGCTTTTGACAGCACCACCACTGCCACACCGGGCCTTTAAGGTTTTTGCCAGCGATTCTATCTCGGTCAGTGTCATGGCAAGCCCGGTGACCTGGGTGACGGCTTTACCATTTCTGCCTTTGGTATCGAGTAAAACACGTACCTTGCCGTCGCCCACCGGGGTGTTCGCTGACAGTGCGGCACAGCGGCAAGCGCTTGCCGCCTCGCCGCATCCTGTGCAAAGCCGTCCCTTATCTGTGCTGTAAACAAGGGTCGATTTCATTACTGCCGATAGAGTGGGGGCAGTTCAAACAGTTTGTTCTGCCGGTCAGTTTTGGTTTGTTTCACAGCACTGCTGCGCGCCGCCCTTAACAGCACCAGCAAACGCTGCCGGTCTTTTTGCTCAAACGCATTGTTGTTCCCGGCCGGGCTGCTGCCGTAAAGCGAAGCCTGCAGCTGGTGACACAGACTCAACACCTCCGGATTTTCCAGGTGGGCTGCAAGATCATCCAGATTGTGCAGGCCAGGATCACTGAAGTATTGTCTGCCCCAGGCGATCAAACGGATACGCAACTGTTGTGCCGTGTCCTTTGAAATACTCTTTTCCAGATCAGCAAAGGCCAGTCTTTCCTGACCTTCAGCGATATCACGCTCATAGGCTGCAGTACGCACAACCGCGGGCGTAGCCTGCTCCAGCAGTCGGCTTTGGCGACGACGCCACAGCCACCACATGCCGGCAAGGATAAGCACAATCGTGACTGCCATCACATTCAGTATCCAGGCAGGGGTGCGCGCACTGCTCATCAGTTCATCCGTCAGTGCACTTTGCATCAGGTTGCCAGGTGCCCCGCCAATGGCTGTTGCCGTGGCCTCGACTTCATCGCCGGGGAACACGCCACCCACCGGCGTAATCTGTATCAAGGATGCTGGAATGACACTGCTGCGCAGTTCATTGTTCTTCACATCCCACCAAGGCAGATTCACTTCCGGGATGACAACAGACCCTTCACTTGTGGCAACCAAAACATATTTTTCGATGCGCGTGCCAACAATGTTGCCGTCAACCACCATACGTTCGATCACCGGTTGCTCCGGGTAGACATTCATGCGATCGATGTCTGGTCGACCAAGCGGAGGCAGCGCTGCGCCGTCCAGACCATTGGCTACAATGGTAATTGTGCGTTCGACGGAATCACCCGGGTTCAGACGGGTAATGTCACGATTCCAGGTTTCACTGATCTGGATATCGCTGGCGGGCAACCAGGTGCTGTTTGCCGGGAACTCAGTTGGGCGTTCCTTCACTTGAACCGTATAGCCCTCAGCAAATGCGGTTACCGGACGCATGTTGGGGTTGCGGAACACGAAGTTGCTGGAGCCATCGGTCAGTTCGCCGCGAAACACAATGTCCGGGATTACCAGCTCACCGCTGCGTTGCGGGAAAATCACATAATTTTTTTCATAGATGCCATAACGAACACCGTCGACCAGTTGTTCATACTGATGGGGTGCGCCCAGCATCTGCACCACGGCATTGTCGGGTGCAATTTCTGTAAACACCGGATTACGAATACCGGCAATGGTGTAGTGCAATCTGACGGTGAATAGCAGTTGCTCCTGCACATAAACAGAGTCGCCAGACAGAATGGCCTCCAGAAACACATCATTGCCCGCCGCCAGACCGGTTGCGGTTGGCTCGGTTACGGTAATGGCAAACGCTTCAGTAACCTGGTTTCCAACCACCAACGCCGGGATTTGCTGTTCGCCAAGTTCACGCGGAAACAGCACCAGCAAGTAATCTGTCCAGGATTCAATGCGATTGTTAATCGACCGAAGGTGACTGGCGGAGCGGGTGGATACGATTTCAAACTGGCTGCGCAAGGGCTCCAGATCAATCTGAACCCCGCCTTGTTGACCGTGAACCCTGATGCGCAGTGTCACGGTTTCCCCACGCGCCAGTTCAGTGCGGTCGAGGTTGGTTTCGACGGTTGCTTGTTGTGCAAATGATCCTGCACACAACAGACTTAAAAAACAAAATGTGATGACGCTGATGAGTTGTTTCATAAGTTCCCGTTATCGTGGTACCTGGCTGGCGGCACGTCGTTCAATCATGCGCCGGCGTGATTCAAACTGGAATTTGCGCTGCAGCAATTCACCCGGATCATCCTCGATACGGCGCAGGAACTGTTCCAGTGACTCCTGATCTTCTTCAACTTCGGTGTTTGCGCGCTGTTGGCTATTGGCGTTGTCGTTTTCTGACTCTTCCTGTTGCTCAGTAGGTTCCTGTTCCTCAGACTCTTGTTGATCCTGTGGCTCCTGCTCTTCTTCTTCAGGCGCAGCTTCTTGCTGTTCACCTTCCTCGTCTTCAGCCTGTTGTTCCTGCTGTTCTTCCTGCTCTTGCTGTTCCTGTTGCTGCTCTTCTTGCTCTTGCTGCTGTTGTTCTTCGAGCAGCTTTTCTACGATTTCTTTATTTTTCAGAGCATCAGCATGATCAGGTTGCAGGTCGAGCACCGACTGATAGGCCGCGATGGATTCTTCAAAACGCTCCGCAAACGCCAAGGCATTGCCGAGGTTAAATTTGGAATCCAGATCATCACCGAGACTGAATTCAGCGATCGCACCACTGTAATTACCGGAGCGATAGTTAGCAGTGCCACGCCATGCGCTGTTGTCAAACAACACCGCGGCGGTGACCGGGTCTTCTTCCTCCATGGCACGCAAGCCACGTTGGTCACGGTTCAGCCATAAACTTCTGATATCAAAGCCGGTTTTCGGTTGTGCAGGAACAGCCTGGCCGGGCTGAGATCCGATTGGGACGGTATTCATCAGCATTTCGTCTGACATGCCATCATCCGACAGGGGTATGGGTGTATTTGTCTGCTGGGCCCAGGCGGGTTGCGGAGGACTCACCAGCAGCAATGCCCCACCAATGATCGCGAGCTGCAATATCCAGCCTCGCCGGAAACACAAAGCGCACAGTGGCACCAGCAGCAATAAAAGCCAAGGACCAGCGTCGTACCAAAGCTCTACTTCTTCGTCCGCTTCCAGGTAGCTGTCGGCATCGGCCATCAGGCTTTCTTCCAGAATGTACTCAATATCGGCATTGTCGATGCTGATGTCCTGATAGCGCCCGTTTAACTGTTCAGTCAGTGTAATCAGGTTGTCTCGGTTCAGTGTACTCACGACCATCTGGCCATTGCTGTCACGTAGGTAGTCGCCATTGGCAGCCGGAATTGGCGCGCCTTGCGTGCTGCCAATACCAATAATACTCAAAGGATACCTGCCATCATTCAGCGAGTCCCAGATTGCGTTGTTTTGTTCAGGTGGAATGCCGGTTGTCAGTAACAGAATACGGCCATTCACCGCGGCCGCTTCGTCCATCAACTGCCGTGCCA
Organism: Pseudohongiella sp.; assembly: GCA_030696315.1. GTDB lineage: Bacteria > Pseudomonadota > Gammaproteobacteria > Pseudomonadales > Pseudohongiellaceae > Pseudohongiella. The sequence goes on from JAUYSM010000095.1 coordinate 8,728, forward strand.
TTTGAACTGCATGCCCGGGATTGTTGCCAATAACTGGCATGATGTTGGGATTCAATGCGGGCACCAGCGCGCGTATGCTGATGGAGTCGTCCGTCAGCGGCGTCACCATATGCGCTTCGCCGCCATAGACGACTAGCGCCGTCTGACCTTCTGTGCGTGCGTCAAGAATGTCCATGATCTTGCGTCGGGCAACTGTAATGCGGTTGGGATCAAAATCATTGGCGAACATGCCCAATGTCAGATCCAGCACAATAACCAGCGCGTCCTGACGTTGCTGCACAGGTTGTGTTTGTTTGGACCAGGTGGGGCCAGCCAGGGCGACCACTGCCAAGGTCCACACGGCCATCAACATATATAAAGGCAGACGTTGGGAGGTGTTTTTTGTGGAGTTGAGCAGGTACGGCAACAGGCTCTGGTCGATGACTTTGTGCCACGCGCTACCTTGTGAATCCAGGTGCCAGAGTCGGCGGATAAAAAATAATGCGGGCAGTAACGCTAACAGCCACAAGGGACGCAGGAAGTGGAAGTCAGTGATTGCCTGTGTCAACGTCAAGGAGTCATTCATACAATTTCTCCAGACGTGGGCGTTTTAGCCTGCGTGGTTTGGCGACTGGCGGCTGGAATGCGGGTTGCGGCAGGCAATGCCAGCAGGGCCAGCAGGAAACTCAATAGCAGTGCAGCACCCAGTGGCCAATGGAACAATAAGGTGATCGGACGATAGGTTTGTTCGTCCTGCTCAATCGGCTCCATTTGATCCAGTTCGTCATATATCTCGACCATGTCTTCCAGGGTTCTGGCGCGGAAGTAACGACCACCGGTCATTTCTGCAATTTGGGTCATGGTGGCATCGTCAATTTCCGAGATCAGTGCACCAGGGCGATTACCAAACATGGAGCGTTGTGCAAACTGGTCTGATGCAATACCCACCACGTGCATGGTGATACCTTCTGTGCGTGCCAGCTGTGCCGCCTGCACCGGGGTCAGCTCGCCGGCGTTGTTGATGCCGTCAGTCAGCAAAATCATAATACGCCGGTTTTCGGGCTGTTGGCGAAGGTGTTTCACACTGATGCCAACCGCATCACCAATTGCTGTGGCAGATTCATCGATCATGCCGATTTCCAGCTCTTCGACCAGACGTTGCACGGTACCCAGGTCATAGGTCATTGGCGTGAGGATATACGCATGCGCCGCAAACAACGCCAAGCCGAGGCGGTCGCCTTCACGTTTTTCAACAAAGTCGCTGATGACCGCTTTCATCACCTGAAAACGTGACAGCTGGGTGTTATTCAAAAACATGTCGCGTGCTTCCATACTGCCGGACATGTCGAGCGTCAGCATCATGTCGCGCCCGGTGGTTGGAATCTGCACGGGCTCGCCAACCCACTGTGGGCGGCTACCGGCGATAACCACCAGAATCCAGATCAACGAGCAGCATATGAGCATCAAAACGCTTTTGTTGTAGTGCCGATTGGCATCTGTATGCAACTGCACCAACTGGCGATAAAACGGTATGCGCAGCGCAGCATCCTGACGTGGTGCACGTGGCATCAGCCAGTACACAAGCAGGGGGAGAGGAAGGGCCAAAAACACCAAGGGCCAGGAAAATTCAAGCATGATTATCAGCCGCCGCGCTTGTTTTGTTTTTGTGGTGGTCAGATGTTGACGCAGAGTCGAGTTTAGCCAAATAAAGATTTTTAATCCATTCGCGCGCCATGCGTTCAAGCGCGTCAGCGTCGACATCACAGCGTGGTGCAAAACGGCCTTGCGCCAGAATTTGCGCCAGCTGCGTTGTTAAAAGTCCGGCTTTGTCGTGCTGTCTGAGCAGACTGACCCAAGCCTGACCACTCAGGCCCGCCACTGCGTTGTGTTCAAGGTGTAACAGCGCCACCCGTCGCAAGACGGCATTGACGTTGTTTACAAACACCAGTCGGTTGGCCATGTCGCTTTCGCCAGCGGCTGTCAACAGTTGACGAGCGTTAACCAACTCGCTGGTTGCTGCATTCAGACGCTTTTGCAGCGTCAGACGTTTTTGTAAACGCCAGCTACCATAGATGGCCAGTGCCACTAATAATGCAGCCAATATCCACCAGCCCGGTGCCAACGGCCAGTAACTGACCTCGCCGGGCATGCGGATATCTGCCAATTCACTTAAAGCGTCTGCGATGTCCATTGATGTATCCGTTCTACTACCGGTTGATCGGTTCTAAGGGTCAGCAAGGGAATTTTTAATCTATTCAGTTCAGCCTGCAATTGATCAAGTCTTTGCTGATAAAGATGTTGATAGTTATCGCGTGCTTTTTTGCTGAAGGTGTTCAAGGTGCCTTTTTCGCGACCGTCGGTGATATTGTAATAACCGGGCACTGGCAGATTCTCTTCCAGACTATCGTGTACAAAACAGCACACCACATTGTTGTGCAGAGAGATCTGATAAAGATACTGAAATCCGGCTTCATTGATGCTGCTGAAGTCGCTGATGATATAAAGCGTGCTACCGGGTTTGGTAATGCGACGAATGCGGCCCAGCGCATTGGCAAGGCCACCTGTATCACGTTCCGGTCTGGCGGCGCCACTGGTCGCCTTGGCGGCGAGGTCGGCATTGGCCAGTTGTATCTGATTCAATAAATGCAGGGCTGAACGGCGGCTGCGTTTTGGTCTGACCAGGCTGTAATTGTCATCGGCATACACCAGACCACCTACCCGGTCGCCATTGTCGATAGCAAGCCAACAGAATATGGCCGCTGCTTGCGCGGCAATAACGGACTTGAATGCGGTGTGGCTGCCAAAAAACATTGAGTTTGACTGGTCGACGGCAATGATCACGGGGCGTTCGCGTTCTTCGCGGAACACTTTGGTGAACGGCTTGCCGATTCGCGCGGTGACGCGCCAATCAATCGTGCGGATATCATCGCCTGCCTGATAGGGGCGGAATTCTTCAAAGTCGATGCCGCGGCCCCGGATTTTAGACATATGCTGTCCTGAAATACCGGCGACCGAGCGTTTATGTGTGACGTATTCCAGTGTGCGTGCAGCATAACGCTGCAACAGCAGATCCTGCAGGCCAATAACTGCCCCTTTGGCCTGATACAGCGCCTGATGGGGCAGAATGCGTGGCGACTTGCTCATGGTGTCTCCGGGCCGGTGCGGGGCAATCCGAGATCGGCTATTAGCGTAAGTTCAGTCAGTGGTTGGCAACGCGTCAGCATGCCAGGGCCTCAAGCCGACGGAACCCGCTCCAGAATGGTGGCCAATACTTTGTCCGGGGTGATCCCACTGGCTTCCGCTTCAAAACTGAGCAGTACACGGTGGCGCAGTACGTCGAACATCACTGCCTGCACGTCGTCCGGCGATACAAAGTCGTTGCCTTTGATCCAGGCATGCGCACGTGAACAGCGGTCCAGCGCGATGGTGCCACGCGGGCTGGCGCCAAAATCAATCCAGCCTGCCAGATCGGCGCCGTACACATCGGGATTACGTGTCGCCATGATCAATTGAATAATGTATTCCTCAACTGCTGGCGCCATGTGCATAGCCAGAATTTCCTGGCGGGCAGCAAACAGGTCTTCCTGACTGACAATTTCCGGAATGGTGGGTACCACGTTTTTGGCTTCGTTTCGAACCAGTTGCAAAATGCTGCGCTCGGCTTCAGCCGTTGGGTATGTTATGGATACGTGCATCAGGAAGCGGTCAAGCTGCGCTTCGGGAAGTGGGTAAGTTCCTTCCTGTTCAATCGGGTTTTGTGTGGCCATGACCAGAAACAGCGGTGGCAATTTAAAGGATTCCCTACCGACGGAAACCTGATGTTCCGCCATGGCTTCCAGCAGTGCCGACTGAACTTTGGCAGGCGCTCGGTTGATTTCGTCAGCCAGTACCAGGTTGTGGAAGATCGGGCCGGGTTGAAAGCGGAAGGATCCATCTTCAGGACGGTAAATTTCAGTACCGGTGATATCGCTTGGCAGCAGGTCAGGCGTGAACTGAATTCGGTGAAAGTCACCTTCAATGGCACGGGACAAATCTTTGATTGCCTTGGTTTTTGCAAGTCCCGGGGCACCTTCCACCAGCAGATGGCCGTCGGCCAGCAGGGCTATCAACAATCGATCGACCAGTTTCTCCTGTCCGATGATCTGCTGAGTGAGCCAGGTTTTCAGTGCTGTTATTGTATTGTGATGACTCATAAATTTACCTGTTCTACGAAGCGGGTTGCTGGCCGGAAGTCAGCGATTGTAACCAATTTAAGCCTGATGTCTAGCAGGCGCTCGGGTCAGTTTGTCATAGAATGTGGCAGCGCCGTCGCAAGCACTGTCTTATAATGCGGCGCATCAGCCTGATGAGTTGCGTTATGCCCCGAAATTTAACTTTGCCAGACCTTCAGAGAGAGATCCCATGTACGGCCTTATGCGCTCATTGTTGTTCACCTTGCCTACCGAAACCTCGCACCAAGTAGCGATGGGCAGTCTGGATCTGGCTCAGAGGCTGCACCTGCAGGGGCTGCTGGGCGGGGCGCGTGCAGGCACCGGTGTGCCGGTCAGGGTCATGGGTATTGATTTTCCAAACGTCTTGGGGCTATCAGCTGGACTGGATAAAAATGCCGACCACATTGACGGACTCGCCGCACTGGGTTTTGGGTTTATCGAAATCGGCACACTGACGCCTCGCCCACAGCCAGGAAATCCGCTGCCGCGTTTGTTCAGATTGCCGGAGCAGCAGGCCATCATCAATCGCATGGGTTTTAACAATAAGGGGATGGATCATGCGCTTGCAAAAATCCGTAGTAGTCGGTTCAACGGTGTTCTTGGTATCAACATAGGCAAAAATTTTGATACACCAGTAGAAAAGGCCGCCGATGATTATCTGATTGGCTTACGCAAAGCCTGGGAGTTGGCCAGTTATGTGGTGGTGAATTTGTCATCACCGAATACGCCGGGGCTGCGCAGTCTGCAGTACGGTGAAGATTTGCGCCGACTGTTGGATGTGCTGAAGCAGGCGCAACATACCTTGTCGCAGGCCGATGGGCGCCATGTGCCGCTGGTCATCAAAATTGCGCCTGACCTGAACAGCGAGGAAATCGGGTTGATTGCCGGCAGCTTGCTGGAGTTTGCAGTGGATGGTGTGACAGCAACAAATACCACATTGTCGCGTGTGGGTGTGGAGTCCAACCCTCTGCATAAAGAAGCGGGAGGTTTGAGTGGTGCGCCCGTGCGCGCGGCATCAACGCGGGTAATCAGGGAGCTGCATCAGGCACTGGACGGTAAATTGCCCATCATAGGGGTGGGAGGTATCGGCAGTTTGCAGGACGCCCGCGAAAAACTGCAGGCAGGCGCCAGTCTGCTGCAGATTTACACGGGCTTTATCTACGGTGGCCCGCCCTTGGTGCGAGAGATTGTGGAAGGAGTAAGCCCGAAAGATGTGCATCAGCAGTCAGATGCCAGTGTGTCCGGGCGCTGATCATGCTGCATTTATATACCACTGCGGGCTGTCATCTTTGTGAGGATGCCGATGCCATTCTGAATTATTGCCAGCGGTATTTTCCTGAGGTGCAATGGTCATCCGTTGAGATTGCTGACGACGAGGCCTTGGTGCAGCGCTTTGGTGTGCGCATTCCGGTTATTGCGTTTGCCAGCACGGGGGCTGAACTGGATTGGCCCTTTGATCCGGGCCAGGTGATGGCGTTTATCAAATCCCAAACAGACGTCGCGCGTTAGCAGTGGTCTCTTCGGCAATGGCCGCAGGCGATCTTTCCGTATAACGTGCAACCGTGTTCAGCACTTCCGTCAACCAGGCTGGTTCGTTGCGTCGACTTTTTGGTTTTGGCCGCAGGCTGCGGGGCAATAAATAAGGCGCATCGGTTTCCAGCAGCAATCTGTCGTGCGGAATATCTTTGACCAGTTCCAGCAAATGCTGTCCGCGCCGCTCGTCACAAATCCAGCCGGTAATGCCAATGTACATATCCATGTCCAGATAGTCATACAGCGCGGTCTTTTCATCGGTAAAACAATGCACCACGCCGCCACAAAGCTGATCACGATAGTCTTTGAGAATGGGATAAAAACGCGAATGCGCATCACGTTGATGCAGAAACACCGGTTTGCCGATCTCGACGGCCATCAACAAATGCTCGGTAAACACTCTTTCCTGATCAGGGCGAGGGGAATAGTCGCGATTAAAATCCAGCCCGGTTTCACCCACAGCGCGTACCAAGGGGTCGTTGAGCAAGGCGCGGATACCCTTCAAGGTATCCGCATCGGCATGGGCAGCTTCATGCGGATGGATGCCGGCAGTCGCCGATAGATTTGCAAATTGCAGGCATAAATCCAGCGCCTTTTGCGAGGCCGCCAAGGTGGTGCCGGTGACCAGTTGATGCACAATACCCGCTGCCACAGCCCGCTGAATCACCTCAGGCAGGTCGTGGTCGAAGGATTCATGGCCCAGATTGGCGCCGATGTCGATAAGTGGAAAATTCATGGCGCGCGAGTATACCAGAGCATGCCCGTGTGCTGTATCGCTGCACACAATCGGTCCTGTGAGGTCTAATGTGCGGCCGGAGTGTGGTAGATTAATTCCTTATCAAGGATAATATCGCCCGCTGATATCAGACCAACACGCACTAAGCAGGTTTTGCACATGACTACTTCAATGGCGCCACAGACACATCTACCCGAAAAAAAGGCTCTGAACTGGGCCGAACTGGGCTTTTCATATCAGCCTACCGAATACCGATTCCGCGCCATTCACAAGGACGGTCATTGGTCTGAAGGCGAGTTGATCACCTCAGATATGATCAGTGTGCATGAAGGTGCACCTGCGCTGCATTACGCCCAGCAATGTTTTGAGGGGCTGAAAGCTCAGACTGCGCCCGATGGCCGCGTGTTGTTGTTCCGCCCGACGCTGAATGCCGAGCGTATGCGTCAGGCGGCTGGTCGTCTGCTGATGCCAGAAGTGCCTGAAGAGTTGTTTATTCGCGGTGTGGAGCAAGCGGTGCGTGCTAATTATGCCTGGATACCGCCGCATGGTTCTGGTGCTTCTTTATATATACGTCCCATGCTGATAGGTGTGGGGCAGAATCTGGGGCTGAAGACTGCCAAAGAGTTTGAATTCAGGGTGTTTGTATCACCGGTTGGGCCCTACTACAAAAGTGCGGGTCTGGCCGTGATATCACTGGCAGTGTCTGATCTGGACCGTGCCGCGCCCTCAGGCACCGGCAACTATAAAATTGGTGCGAATTATGCGGGCGGTTTGCTGGCCACGCGCATGGCGCAGGATCTGGGCGCTAATGAAGCGCTGTTTCTGGATGCACGTGAACGTCGTTATATTGATGAAGCGGGCTCTGCCAATATTGTCGTTGCCATGAAAGATGGCCGATTTGTGACGCCTGCTTCCAATGCGGTACTGCCCAGCGTGACCCGTCGCTCGATCATGACGCTGGCTGAACAGGAAATGGGCTTGACCATCGAGCATCGAGCAATCGATTTGCGCGCTGAAATTGCCAACTTTGAAGAAGTCGCTGCTTGCGGTACTGCTGCTGTGATTTCCCCTGTCGGTAGAATTTATGTAGATGGTCAGTGGCACCGTTTTTACGGAAACGGAGAGCTTGCCGGACCTGTCATGCAAAAACTCTATGGCTTGCTTGTTGGCATACAGCGCGGGGAACTGGCTGACAAGAACAACTGGACCCACAATGTAAGCCTCTGATTTTATTGTTATCCGGCGCCACCAATCTTGATTGATTGCAGGTTGGTGGGCCGAATGACAAATTCTCTCGTATACCTGTCTGTTGCCAACTAGAGCTTGACCCTCAGTCGGCGAATCTTTATATATGACGGCTTGATCACGTCACGCCTACGCCGCCAGGCGCTGCCGGAGCGCAGTGTCCTTTGCTTTAATATCAGGAAATGAACAACTGAATGAGTAAAAATCTGGTTATTGTTGAGTCGCCTGCCAAGGCCAAAACCATTAACAAGTATCTTGGAAAAGAGTTTGTGGTGAAGTCCAGTGTGGGCCATATCCGCGACCTTCCAGTCTCCGGCAGTGGCAACGGACTGGCGGTTGACCCGGCTGAGCGCGCCCGAGAGGCCGCGAAAACCCGCAAACTCAGTCCTGACCAAAAAGCCGAACATAAGGAAAAGAAGTCTCGGGAACAGCTGATTTCACGTATGGGCGTGGATCCTGAACACGGTTGGCGTGCGCGTTATGAAATATTGCCTGGCAAAGAAAAAGTGGTGGCCGAGCTCAAGAAGCTGGCAAAGTCTGCAGACACCATCTACCTCGCAACCGACTTGGACAGAGAGGGGGAGGCGATTGCCTGGCATTTAAAGGAGGCAATTGGTGGTGACGAGAGTCGTTATCGCCGTGTGGTATTTAACGAAATCACCAAAAAAGCCATCAAGGAAGCTTTCTCCCACCCGGGTGAGTTGGATATGCGCTATGTGGAAGCACAGCAAGCGCGCCGTTTTCTGGATCGGGTAGTCGGATTTATGGTGTCGCCGCTGCTGTGGGCAAAAGTGGCGCGCGGTTTGTCAGCAGGGCGCGTCCAGTCAGTCGCGATGCGTTTGATTGTAGAACGTGAGCGCGAGATTCGTGCCTTTATTCCCGAAGAGTTCTGGGAATTGTTTGCGGACACCCGTACGAGCCACAAAGCTGCTCTGAGGCTGCAAGTAGTCAAGCAAGCCGGTGAAAATTTCCGTCCTGGCAACGGCAAAGACACTGCCGCTGCGCAAGCAGTGCTGCAACAGGCGCAATTTATTGTCAGTGGTCGTGAAGATAAACCCACCAGTTCAAAACCCAAACCGCCGCTGATTACCTCAACGCTGCAACAGGCTGCCAGCACGCGCCTGGGTTTTGGTGTTAAAAAGACCATGACCTTGGCGCAGCGCTTGTATGAGGCCGGTTACATCACCTACATGCGAACGGATTCCACTAATCTGAGTGCTGATGCAGTGGCCATGTGTCGCAGTTATATCGAAGAGCAATTTGGCAAAAAGTATTTGCCGGAAGCGCCCATACATTACAGCGCCCGCGATGGCGCGCAAGAAGCACACGAAGCGATTCGTCCCACGGATGTGAATACCCTGCCAACACAGTTGTCGGGCATGGAGCGTGATGCCGAGCGTTTGTATGCCTTGATCTGGGCACATTTTGTGGCGTGTCAGATGCCGCCGGCGCGTTATCTGAGCAGTCAGATTACCGTCATGGCAGCAGATTTTGAGCTGCGCACCAAAGGGCGCATCATGCAGTTTGACGGCTACCTGAAAGTATTGCCGAGCAAAGAAGAAGACGTGGTGCTCCCCGATGTGTCGGCGGGCGAAAAACTGAAGCTGGAGCAGCTGGAACCCAAACAACACTTTACCAAACCTTCGCCGCGTTATACGGAAGCAAGTCTGGTCAAAGAGCTGGAGAAACGAGGAATCGGACGCCCGTCAACCTATGCGGCCATCATCTCGACCATTCAGGAACGCGGTTATGTCAAAGTGGAAAGCCGCCGCTTTTACGCGCAGAAAATGGGCGATATTGTTGCCGAGCGACTGGAAGAAAGTTTTACCGATCTGATGGATTATGACTTCACAGCAAAGATGGAAAGTTCGCTGGACGAAGTGGCAGCAGGCATCAAAAACTGGAAGCAGGTGCTGGATGAATTCTACGCTGGCTTTTCCGAGCAATTGACGCGCGCCTCCGCGGATGATGACAAAGGCATGCGTGAAAATAACCCAACAGACACGGACATTCCTTGTCCGCAATGCGGTCGGCACATGCAAATCCGTACGGCCTCCACTGGCGTGTTTCTGGGTTGTTCAGGCTATGCTTTGCCGCCAAAAGAGCGCTGCAAAAGCACACTGAATCTTATCCCGGGTGAGGAGGCCATCAACACAGATAGCGCTGAAGAAGCGGAAGAAGTTGAGAACCGGCTGTTGCGTGAGCGTAAACGCTGCAAATTGTGTAACGCCACCATGGACAGTTATCTGATCGATGGTCAGCGTAAGATTCATGTGTGTGGTAATAACCCGGACTGCAGCGGCTATGAGCTGGAAGCGGGCAATTACAAGATCAAAGGTTACGAGGGGCCCATTGTTGAGTGCGACAAATGCGGCTCAGATATGCAATTAAAAACCGGTCGGTTTGGAAAGTATTTTGGTTGCACAAGTGAGAGCTGTGGTAATACGCGTAAGCTATTGCGCAGCGGGGAAGCGGCACCGCCCAAGATTGCTCCGGTGGTTATGTCGGAACTGCGCTGTGAAAAAGTAGATGACCATTATGTGTTGCGTGATGGGGCGGCAGGTCTGTTTCTTGCTGCGAGCAAGTTTCCCAAGAATCGTGAGACACGCGCACCCTTGTTGAAAGAGCTGATTCCGCACAAAAATGAGATTGATCCCAAATATCATTATTTGTTGAATGGGCCGGTGAAAGATAAAGAGGGTAATCCTGCGGTGGTGCGTTTCAGTCGCAAGTTGCAGGAGCATTATCTGTTGACTGAGGTTGATAAAAAGCCAACAGGTTGGAAGGCGGTGTATCGGAATGGTAAGTGGGTTGTGGAGGTTTGATTTAAGCAGGTATGTTGGCTTGTTTAAAGTGCAGTCGCATCGGGAGGGCAGCGTGGTGGTGGACCAGCCGCATCTTTTGAGGGGGCGCCCGGCGGTGCGCAACTCAACGTCGCGGCTGCGCCGCTCCGGATTCGAACAGTGCTCCCGCTGGATCGGGCGCCCCCTCAAAAGATAAGCGCGGCTTGATTGGTCCGCCACCACGCTGCCCTCCCGATGCTCACTCCGGCTTTAAGGGTCAGCGCAGAAAGTACGGCATTAATGCGGTAAAAGCGTAATCGAGGCAGGCAGATCAAGGCGAAGGTGGATTCAAAAAGCGCAGTTTACGAATAGTAAATGAGCATTTTTTAATCCACCTTCAACGCAGACCTGGCAACGCAGATAGCTTTTAAGCGTGGCGGCGGATAACACCGACACTGATACCCTCAATCACAAACGCCTGGTGGCGCAAATCAACGACAATGGGCTGGTAGTCTTCATTTTCCGGGAGCAGGTGCAGTACGTTGCGATCAGCGGTGTGCTGCAGGCGTTTGACGGTGACATCTTCGTCGAGCCTGGCAACAATGATATCGCCATCGCGTGCCTGGGCGGTTTTGTGAACGGCCAACAAGTCCCCTTCAAAAATACCGGCATTGATCATGCTGGTGCCTTTGACAGTGAGCAGATAATCAGCTTTGGGGTAAAACAGCTCGGCTGGAATGCTGACATATTCGTCGATGCATTCCTGCGCCAGAATCGGGCTGCCGGCAGCGACCTGGCCAACCACGGGCAAGCCACGTGGCCAACTGTTGGCAGCTTCCTGATTGTCAGCGATGCGAATGCCGCGTGATGCACCCGGAATCATCTCGATGGCTTTTTTGCGTGCCAGCGCTTTGAGATGTTCTTCGGCGGCGTTGGGTGACTTGAATCCCATTTCCTGCGCGATCTCCGAGCGTGTGGGTGGATAACCGGTTTCCTGCTGGTAACGACGGATATACTCCAATATCTCGGTTTGTCTGGGCGTCAGCGTTTGCATGGCATCTCCGTCCTGTGCATGTGAAGGCTGTAATTATATACAGTTATCATTGCCTTGCAAGCCAGGGTTTCTGAGCGACAGACTAATCAGTCATAATGGGCCCTGAAACCCGACCGGGGTCGTGGTGATTTGTAGCGTTAACGAGGGTTCATCCATTGAATGATGCGGTATTAAAAGCCACGCCCGGTGTATTGATGCTGGATGTGCAAGGCAAAACACTGACAGCGCAAGACAAGGATCTGCTTCAGCATCCACAGGTGGGCGGGGTCATTTTGTTTTCCCGCAATGTGGACGATGCCGAACAGGTGCTGACGCTGACCTCGGCCATCCGTGAGCAGCGCCCGGAGATTTTGCTGGCGGTTGATCAGGAAGGAGGGCGGGTACAACGCCTTCGCGAAGGCTTTACGCGCTTGCCGCCCATGCTGATGTTTGGTCATCTGTGGCGCACGCAACCCGAACATGCCCTGAAGCTGGCCCAGGAGACTGGATGGTTAATGGCATCTGAAGTGTTGGCGGCCGGATTCGATTTCAGTTTTGCACCGGTGCTGGATTTGCAGACCGGGCTGAGTGAAGTGATCGGCAACCGTGCTTTCTCTGAAGACAAAGACGTGCTGATCAGTCTGGCCAGTGCATTTATGTCCGGCATGCATGAAGCAGGCATGGCGACTACCGGCAAACATTTCCCTGGCCACGGCAGTGTGGAAGCCGATTCCCACTTGGCTTTGCCGATAGACAATCGTAGCCTGCAGCAAATTCGTGATGAGGACCTTCAGCCATTTGTGCGCTGTCTGCCGTGGCTGGACGCGGTGATGCCGGCTCATGTCCTGTACGCCCAGGCGGATGCACACTGCGCCGGATTCTCGCCTTTCTGGTTGCAAACCGTGCTCAGGGGCGAACTCGGATTTGAAGGGGTCATTTTTAGTGATGACCTGGTGATGGAGGCTGCGTCGGCCGCCGGCGCCATGCCACAACGGGTCGAGCAGGCATTAATGGCCGGCTGCGATATGTTGTTGGTGTGTAATAACCAGGATGCTGCACGCGAAGCGCTGACAACACTTGATGGTTTGACGCAGGCCAACACCTTTGCAGCACAACTCGGGCAAAGTTCCGCAAGGCTTGAACGTATGCGCCGTCGTCAAACGCCACAATGGGGCGACTTGCAACATTCTGCGCGATGGCGCAGTGTGCATGAGGAACTCAAACAAATGCTGGCGCATCACACACTTTAGCGCAGGTTCAGTATCAAACCTGCTCAGGATTTACAAAGGCTCTGACAAATGGATCAAACAACATTAACCAGCGTTTATAACAAGGCACGTTGCCTGTTTGACGCGCAGGATATTGCGATTGCGCTGGATACGATGGCGCACAAAATCAGTGACGCCTTGCGTGATACAAACCCGGTGCTTTTATGTGTGATGAACGGTGGTGTCATTTTTACCGGACAACTGGCCACACGTCTGCAGTTTCCGCTGCAGATGGATTATGTGCACGCCACGCGTTATCGCGAACAACTCAGTGGAGCTGACCTGCATTGGCGTGTGACACCTGCAACCGCATTGCAAGGCAGAACAGTGCTGGTGCTCGATGACATTTTTGATGAAGGTGAAACACTCAGTGCCATCAAAAAATGGTGCGAAAACCAAGGAGCCACTCAGGTATACACGGCCGTCTTGATTGATAAACAGCATGATCGCAAAACCGCTGCACTCAAACAGGCTGACTTTACAGCGCTGTATGCGGAGGACTTTTATCTGTTTGGTTATGGGATGGATTACAAAGGCTACTGGCGCAACGCGCCGGGCATCTACGCAGTTGAGACTTGAATGAGCGCAGCCAGCACCGAGCAACTTCTGCGCAGCATTGGCAAACAAAAGGGGCCGGCCCCGGTGCACCTGTGGAATCCACCCTATTGTGGTGAGATTGATATCAGGATTGCCGCTGACGGCCGCTGGTATCATGAAGGATCTGTCATCACGCGACTGCCAATGGTGCAACTGTTCTCTTCAATTTTGCGACTGGATGCCGATGGACATTATTATCTGGTGACGCCGGCAGAACGGGTGCGCATCAAAGTGGATGATTGCCCCTTTGTGGCACAACTGCTGGATGTTGAAGGCGTGGGTCCAGATCAACAACTGCGCTTTACGCTGAACACCGGTGAACAGCTGCTTGCCGGTGCTGACAATGCGCTGTCTGCTGGTTACGATGATAATGGGGTGCCGCATCCAACTCTTCATGTCCGGCACGGGCTTTGTGCACTGATCAGCCGCTCGGTTTTTTATCAACTGATTGAAATGGCCGAACTGAGGCCTTTATCTGATGATGAGAAAAAAGACATAAAAAACAAAGGGAAAGCCAATAAGCTTGTGCTGTTAAGTGCGGGAACAAGCTTTGATTTTGGTGCGATTCAAGAGGGCCATTGACCAGCCTTTTTATTGACGAGTGTAGATAAACGGGGCATCATTGGCAGCCTTTTTTTATGTGCCTCGCTGTTTACTCAATCAGTGATGTTTTTAAATCAGTGAATTTTGGAGAATCCATGAAGATTCTGGTAGCGATCAAACGAGTAGTTGATGCAAACGTAAAAGTACGCGTCAAAGCTGATAACAGCGGTGTCGATTTGACCAACGCAAAAATGGCGGTCAATCCGTTTTGTGAAATTGCCATTGAAGAGGCGATCCGGCTGAAGGAAAAGGGGCTGGCTGAAGAAATTATTGCAGTCTCCATTGGCGAAAAGGCCTGTCAGGAGCAGATACGCACCGCGCTGGCACTGGGTGCTGATCGTGGCATTCATGTCGAAGCCGCTGCAGACCTGCAGCCCTTGCCCGTGGCACGTCTGCTGCAGAAGCTGGTTGAAAAAGAAGGTATCGGCCTTGTAATTCTGGGCAAACAATCTATCGATTCTGATAACAACCAGGTTGGGCAGATGTTGGCTGCACTGGGTGGCATGCCGCAAGGCACATTTGCCTGCAAAGTCGACATTGCGGACGGCCGTGCACTGGTAACGCGTGAAGTGGATGGTGGTGAGCAGACAGTCTCTCTGACATTGCCCGCCGTGATCACCACCGACCTGCGTCTGAACGAGCCACGTTATGCGTCATTGCCCAACATCATGAAAGCCAAGAAAAAGCAGCTGGATACCGTGACGCCTGAAGAACTGGGTGTTGATATCAGTTCTGGTTTAAAAGTCATTGCTGTTGAGCCGCCGCCCAGCCGATCGGCGGGTGTAAAAGTGGCCAGCGTTGATGAGCTGATCAGCAAATTAAAAACTGAAGCCAAAGTCATCTAAGGGGTAGCAGATATGAGTATTTTGGTTATCGCAGAACACGACAACGCCGCCCTCAAACCGGCAACTCTGAATACCATTACTGCAGCAAAAGCCATTGGTGGCGACATTGTTGTGCTGGTGGCTGGATCAAACTGTGCAGCAGTCGCCAGCTCTGCAGCAGCCGTCGCAGGTGTCAGCAAAGTACTGCTGGCCGACAACGCGGTGTATGCCAATCAGTTGCCTGAAAACATTTCAGCGCTGGTTGTTGATATCGCTGGCGCGTATTCACACGTATTGGCACCTGCAACAACCACCGGCAAGAACTTTATGCCGCGTGTTGCAGCCTTGCTGGGTGTGGCGCAAATTTCTGACATCACGGCCGTAAAAAGTGCAGATACTTTTGTGCGTCCAATCTATGCGGGCAATGCACTGGCAACCGTGCAGTCCAGCGACGCTGTGAAAGTGGTCACTGTGCGCGGCACTGGTTTTGAAGAAGCTGCCAAAGAAGGCGGTTCTGCTGCTATTGAAACCTTATCGGTGGTGAAAGAGCAGCACATTGCTGAGTTTGTAAGCCAGCAGCTGACTGTTTCTGAGCGTCCGGAACTGACTGGCGCGTCTATTGTGATTTCCGGTGGCCGTGGCATGCAAAACGGTGACAATTTTGTGTTGCTGGAAAAAGTGGCAGACAAACTCGGTGCAGCAATTGGTGCCTCTCGCGCAGCAGTCGACGCGGGTTTTGTGCCTAACGATATGCAGGTCGGTCAGACAGGTAAGATTGTTGCGCCTGATTTGTACATCGCAGTGGGTATTTCTGGCGCCATTCAACATCTGGCCGGTATGAAAGACAGCAAAGTGATTGTTGCTATCAACAAAGACGAAGAAGCACCGATTTTCCAGGTGGCAGATTATGGTCTGGTGGCAGATTTGTTCCAGGCAGTACCGGAACTCGCCGATAAACTGTAAGTGTGATGGCGTCGCAAAAAACGCAGACATAAAAAAACCCGGTTAAACCGGGTTTTTTTATGTCCCAAGAAATTACTCTGGGTTATTAGCTGCTGCCTGAGCCGCCAGTCGAGCCTCTTCTTCAAGGCGACGACGACGGATTTCGCGCGGATCGTTTGGTGCTCTGCCGCCACTGACAACAGGCGCGGGCGCCGGTGTCTCTGCGACGGGATCAGCAACTGCTTCTGTCGCAGCTGGTGCCGCAACCGGGGCGTCTGGCTCGATTGCAGCTGTGTATTGCGCAGCTTCAGGTTCAGAAACCAGCGGAGCAGGGGCTTCCACTGGCTCGGGCTGCAGGACCGGCGCAGGCTCGGCGACTACATCTGCGGCGGCAAGCTCTGCTGAGGCCTGAGCAGCCAGCGCAGCATCATTTGCTGCCTGTTTTGCGGCTGATCGGGCAGAGGCTGTGCGTCCTGAAGATTTTGTGGCTGGCTTGGCAGCCTCCGGCGCCTGCTGTTCAGCAGGAACGTCGACGCTTTCAACAGTCTCTGCAGTCAGTGGTGATTCCGCCACAACAGCATCCACAGTGGCTTCAATGATCTCTTCGGCCGGTTCAGCCGCAACTTCTGCTGTAACAGCTGTCTCGACCACAGTGTCTTCTGGCAAATCAATGCCGTCGCCCGTATCGGCATCCACATCTGCATCATCAGCAGATTCAGTGCCATCTGCTGATTCTGCCGTCTCGGTGTCACCGCTCTGGCCACGGCCGCGACGTGATCGACCACCGCGGCTGCGACGACGACGTGGTTTGGCTGCGGCGTCATCCGTTTCCACGGTTGTTGTGTCGGTGGTGACTTCCAGCGCAGCGCTGTCGACGTCACTGTCAACAAGCGTCGTCACTTCAGTAAGTTCAGTCGCTTCTATGCCTGCTTCTGCAGTGGCCAACTCCTGAGTTGTTTCCACACCGTCAGGATGCGGACCACGGACGCGTTTGGCGGTGTTGCGTGGTCTGCGATCGCCACGACGACGTTTGGCTTCGCCGCTGGTATCTTCAGTTGCATCGGCTTCAACGGCCTCAACCGTACTGTCTTTACGCAGCGCTTCGTCTTCTGTCGGACGCTGGCGATTATTGCCCTGCGCCTGGCCTCCTTGCTGGTTGCCACCACGACGGCGACCCCGACCCTGGCCTTGAGCAGTTTCAGTATCTGCTGCATCGCGCGCCGGGCGCCGATCATCCTTACGCTCTGTTTTGACGTCCTCGTCCGCTTTGACGGCGGGCTTGTCTCGTTCCTGACGGTCGCGCTCTGGACGGTCGCGATCATTGCGATCACGGTCATTGCGACCGCCACTGCGACCTTGACGGGAATTGCGATTTTGTGCGCCTTGTCCGGAGCCTTGTGGGCGTCGGCTGCGCTGAGGATCTGCCTCTTCTTTCGCTGAGTCTTGTTCTTTTCCGGCATCTTGCTCCTCATCGGACAAGCCAATGATAGACAGCAAGGAAGCAAAAAAGCCTTTTTTGCGTGGTGCGGCGGCTACGGGAGCGCGCGCAACTGGCGCTGCTGAAGGCGCGGGCGCCTGAGGAACAGTCGGTGCCTGAACAGCCGCTTGTTGTGCAGGTTTGGTCTTTTCAGCCACAACAACGTCTTCGTGATCATCGTGTGCGGTAACAATCTCATAACTCGCCAGAGGCGTGCCGCCGTCTTGCAAGGTCAGACTCTGAATCTCGTAGTGAGGGGTCTCCAACGACGGATTCGGGATAATCAACAGGCGGGTTTTGCTTTGTGCTTCAATGGCAGCAATGGCATTACGTTTTTCATTGAGCAGATAAGCTGCAACGGATAACGGCACAATCGCACGAATTTCGGCGCTCTTTTTCTTGTTTGCTTCTTCTTGCAGCACACGCAGGATAGACAGGCACAGTGATTTTACGTCACGAATAGCACCTTGTCCGGCGCAGCGCGGGCACACAATGGCGCTGGTTTCTTCCAGCGATGGGCGCAGACGCTGACG
>JAUYSM010000115.1 GCA_030696315.1 Pseudohongiella sp.
ACCAATGTCAGGAAGAAAAAAACGCTTATGCAGCGCTTGAACAAAAAATTATTTCACTGCGTCATGAGTTGAAACTCTCCGACGACATCACGCACGATCAACATCGTGACGCACTCAAGCGTGAACTGGCGGGCATCAGTCAAACGCTGGATGTGATCGAATCAGAGCAGGACCAGCTAAAGTTACTCGAGCAGGCTGCGGATCAGGCACAAACTACACTGAACGAGGTCAGACTACTGATCACAGCGCTGACTCATGCGCAGGAGTTGCTGGCGAACAACCAACAACAACTGCAGAAATTATCCGAACAAACACACATTGCCCGCACCCATTTATCTGAACTACAACAGCAAGTGGACAAACTCTCGTCCGAACGCAAACAACTGTTAGGTGATCAGAATCCAGACAAGCTTGAATCTGAGCTACTTGAGGCGCTGGCGTCGGCTGACGCTGTATTACAAACTGCTTTGCAGCAAAAACAATTGGCTGAAAAACAGCTGCACAACAATCAACAGCAACGCCAGGCGCTGACTCAGCAACTCAGTGAACGCCAACAAAAGATACTGACGGCAGCAGCCGCGTTTAATAGCCTGTTAACTCAAAAAGGCTTCAATCAGGAAGCAGACTATCTTGCGGCCTGCTTGCCCGAGACTGAAAGGCTGCAGCTGCAACAACAAGCCGATCTACTGCGTCAGCAAGGCACAGAACTGAATGCCTTGATCAAACAATCCATTGAAGAATTGGATGCGCTGCTGCGGCAAGCCCTGAGCGCTGAGTCACTGGAAACACTACAGCAAACCCTGCTCGACCATGAAAAACAGCTAAACCAATTACAGGAAACCTTGGGTGGGTTGCGCCGTGATTTGCACAACAACGGACAGGCGCGTGAAAAACAAAAACATCAGGCTGAAAAAATTGATGTGCAGAAACGCGAACTGGAACGCTGGTCCGCCCTGCATGAGCTGATCGGTTCTGCCGACGGCAAAAAATTCCGCAACTTTGCGCAGGGACTGACCTTTGAACTGATGATCAGTCACGCCAATCAGCAGCTTCAGAAAATGTCAGATCGATATGTGTTGTTGCGTGACAAAGACCAGCCACTTGATTTGAACGTTGTGGACTTTTATCAGGCGGGCGAGATCCGCTCCACCAAAAACCTGTCCGGTGGCGAAAGTTTTATTGTCAGCCTGGCCTTGGCCCTGGGCCTGTCGCGCATGGCCAGTCGCAATGTGCGGGTTGACTCGCTGTTTCTGGACGAAGGTTTTGGCACACTGGATGAAGATGCGCTGGATACCGCACTGGAAACACTCAGTAGCCTTCAGCAGGAAGGCAAACTGATCGGCGTGATTTCACACGTGCCCGCCCTAAAAGAGCGTATTGGCACGCAAATCAAAGTGGCACCCGGCCCCGGCGGACGCAGTACGCTCAGCGGACCGGGGTGCAGCGCAATCTGACGAATAGTACCAGTGCTGATTGTTATTCGGGGCGTGGCATAAACGGCAGATCTGTCACGCCAGGATCAATGCCAAGCTGCATCAGCAGCGTGGTAATCTGACCACGATGGTGCGTCTGGTGATTAAAAAAGTGTGTGACGGCCAACCACATTGGCAGCACTTTCTCCTGCGCCGCTGTGATAGGCATAAAGCGAAGATCTTTAGCCAGCTCCTCTGCTGATAGACCTGCTGCCCACTCAATAATACGCTGATCTTGTTTATCCCGTTCAGACCTTAATTCATTAAAGTCTGCATGTAACTCTTCGCTGAGTGCCTTGGCGACAAACAGATCCTGGACAAACCGTCCCATCCAGATTTTGTCTGCCAGCAGAATATGATTCAAAGTGCCATGGATAGATTTAAAAAATGCACCCATGTCCTTTTTACGCGTCTCATCGTCCAGCGTTGCCACAACATCGTAGAGCCGGCCGTTTATCCATTTGTTGTAGTTCGCCATCGTAGTGGCAAAGTTTTTGTCCAAGGCCGAGCACGTATTCATCTCCATTCCTCCCATGACTCTTGATAAATTGGCAATCACTGAAACAGCGGATACATAGACCCCAACAACAGCACACCCATCACCAGATTAAACACGCGTGCTTTCAGCGGATCCAGTAAAAATGCACGCAAACTGGCACCAAACAGATTCCACATACTGATCACTGGCATGCCCAGCACGGCAAACAGAAAACCTATCATCAAGGTATTAGCCCACATGGTTTGAGGCTGTGTGTAGGTAGCAATGGCCGTCAGCATCATCATCCAGGCTTTTGGGTTAACCCATTGAAACATGGCCGCTTGCCAAAAACTCAAGGGTTTTGTCACTACAGGCGCATGATCTTTGTCAGACTGCACAACAACTGGTGTGGGCGCAAACGCTGGTTTGATCAGCATCCAGGTCAGGTATAACAACGCGCCACCACACAAAATTTTCAACACCATTTCCAGTATTGGAAACCGGGTTAACAGCTGCCCCAATCCCAGCGCAATGGAAATCAGCAGAATCTGGCAGCCTATGGTAATGCCCAGAATATGAGGGATAGAGCGGCGAAAACCGAAATTGGCGCCCGATGCCAGCAACATCATATTGTTGGGCCCCGGCGTCCCAGTCATCACCACCACAAATCCCATCAGGGCTATCAATTGCTCTATCGGCATTTTACTTGCGCGTCCTATTCATCAGTGTTGTTTCAGGATGTGTGCATTCTGAATAGACAGCGCCAAACAATACAGATATAAAATATGTAAATTGAACCGGTACAGTTATGACTTGATCACTTCTGTATTGCCTAAGTGAGCAGCGTCTGTACCGTCAAAATCACCTGCACTTGCATTAGCCTGAAAAAAGAAAGATACGGAGCGAGCATCATGCTGTACCAGCAACTGGCCGATCGTCTGCAGAGTCTGATTGGCGAAAACATCTACGAGGTTGGCACTCGGCTGCCAGGTGTGCGTCAACTCAGTCTGCAGCACGAAGTCAGTGTCTCCACTGCTGTGAATGCCTGCCGTGAATTGGAACAGCGCGGATTGCTGGAGGCGCGCCCGCGCGCAGGGTACTTTGTTCGCCTGCCTCCCGCACAACGAGCCGCACCCCGGCCCGGTAAAACCAGCACCAAACCACGCGCCGTGACCGGGCAGGAACGCGTGCTGCGTTTGCTGCAGGCAGTGAATGATCCCGATATCGTTAATCTGGGCGCTGCCGTTCCGGATGCGGACTTTCTGCCCGTTGCGGTCATGGAGCGCGCATTTCACCATGTGCTGCGCACCCAGCGCCGTCGATGTATGGGTTATGAGTTTCCTCCGGGCGCACCTGAGTTACGTGCGCAGATAGCCCGTCGACTCGCCGGTCATCAGTGTCAGGTCACGCAGGATGAGGTTCTGATCACCAACAGTTGCCAGGAAGCAATGCACATCGCTTTGCAACTGCTAACCAAGCCCGGCGATACCGTTGCTGTGGAGTCGCCTACCTACTACGGATTGCTGCAGGTGATTGAGTCACTGGGCCTGAAGGCACTGGAGATTCCAACCGATCCGGTCACCGGTATTTCACTGGATGCCTTAGAGATTGCGCTGGAGCGCTGGCCGGTAGCGGCGTTGATTCTGGTGAGCAATTTTTCCAATCCTTTAGGCGTTTGTATGGCAGATGATCGTAAACAAGCGCTGATGCATTGCCTTAACAAACACAAAGTACCTCTGGTTGAAGATGATATCTATGGCGACCTGCCATTTAACGGGCGCCGCCCCTCTCCCATCAAACGCTGGGATACAGAAGGACTGGTCTATTATTGTTCTTCCTCATCAAAAACGTTGTCAGCCGGTATGCGGGTTGGCTGGCTGGTACCGGGTGCGCAGTTTGAAAAGGCCAGACACCTGCAATTTATCAACACACTGTCAGTGAATACACCGGCGCAACTGGCACTCGCACATTTTCTGCAACACGGTCACTTCGAACGCAGTCTGCGCAACTCTGCAACTGAATATGCCAAGGCAGTAGCGCGGATGACTGATCGTGTTTCACAGCTGTTTCCACGCGAAACACGTGTCAGCCGCCCGGCTGGCGGGTTTGTTTTGTGGCTGGAATTACCGGGTGAACAGGATACGCTTGGTCTGATGGAAACCGCGCTCGATGCGGGCGTCAGTTTTGCGCCGGGTGAAATGTTTTCAGCCGCAGGCAAATATAATAACTGCCTGCGGCTGAACTGTGCGGTGCGCTGGGATGCCCGCCTTGAACGGGCACTTATTGTGCTGGCGAAACTGATTTAAACTCAGGTGCCCAAACGGTAACGCAACTTGATAACCAATTTGCTGTCCAGTGGATCTTCCCACACGTTGTCAAACTGATCGCCGAAATTGAGCAAGGTGCGACGTTGGTTACCCGCGCGTGAATACACAACAAACAGATCCGACAACGGTGCAATTTCCCAACGGTAACGAATCTGGAAATTCATGTTGGAAATTGAAAAGCTGTCAGTCGGGCCAGCGGGTTTAGCGCCTTCCACAAGATCACGGCTGCGAGTGGGCGCATCTTTGGGCAGAATAAAAAACCGGTCTTCGTCAGCTTTGATGCCTACCCACTGCAAACCCATGGTCAGCTGCTGGTGAGCCGAGATGTAGTATTCCATCTTGACACCGGTATCCCATTGGCTGGTCTGGAAAGTGGTGAAATCCTGGCCACCCTGATGTAACAACCAGCCATCACGATCCTGATAGTTCAATTCACCCGATAAACTGAAATTGGGCAAAGGACGCCACGTCACACCCAGGTCATAACTTTCGCTGTAACCACCGGCAAATTCAGTTGAGCGGCCAGCACCAAAATTATAACTGACCGCTTCTGCGGAATTGGTACTGTAGTTGAAACTGAAATTTGTGCGCTCTCGTGTGGCAAAACTGCCATTGCCAAAGCTGTTCAGGTCATCATAGCGTTTCGGGAAATGCTGAAAGTTGAGATTAACCCGGTCAAGGTTGTTCAACGTCACCGTGGTGCTGATGACCGGGATTGCGTTATTGGTACGATCACCATCCAGATTCTCTTCGTAACGCAGGAACGGGTTGACGCGAATATCACGCACCCGTGTCAAACCGGTTTTTACCCATTCAAAGCGGTACCAGGCTTCAATAGCATTGTTGCGCTCCTGATATCCAAAATCGTTGATGTCGATAGTGTCATCCAGATAGGTCAGGTTCAGTGTGTGTTTAAAACCCACGCGCGGGGTATAGATGATGTCGGTAAACGCACCATATCCCTGACCATTTTCGTCCGAATCAGAGGTCACAACCTGACCATCAAAATTCCAGATACCGCCCTGCGTCAGGTATTTAAAATCCACTGCGTGTACCGCTGCATCCGAGGCGTCGTGCGCTACCAGCGTGCCGATATAACCGAGGCCCCGGTAGGCAGCCCCACCGCCCTGATCTTCGTACAGCACACGGAAAGCCGTAAAATCACGGCCAGTCTGTTCATAACGATTGCCATCATTGCCGCGGAACAAGGCATCATCTTCACTGGCAGCCAAAACGCCGTATCGGAAACTGCCCACCTGGCCGGTGGCTTTGACCGCCCCTAACAGATCCGCATTCTGCAACCGCTCCCGTTGGGACAGACCCACACCCGCCGGCAAATCGGGCGAACGTGGACGACCACCAATGCGACGGGTATTCAGGATAGTGAATCGTTTACCCGTGCTGCCGTTCGAGCGTGCAGAGGTATTAAAGATCTCCTGACCTTCCTGAAAAAACAAACGCTTTTCAGGAAAAAACGTTTCG
This sequence comes from Pseudohongiella sp., assembly GCA_030696315.1. Taxonomy (GTDB): domain Bacteria; phylum Pseudomonadota; class Gammaproteobacteria; order Pseudomonadales; family Pseudohongiellaceae; genus Pseudohongiella. Next base: position 5,760 of record JAUYSM010000115.1, read on the forward strand.
CTGGCCGTCAGGTTCACGTCGACGTCATCGGCCTCGGCAGATCCAAAATCCGGATTCAGCGTGGCTGTCATCTGAAAATTGGACGAAGGTCGCCAGAATAAATCGACGCCGGTGCGATGGGTCCAGTCGTTGTCAATTTCATCATAGGTCGATGCCACGGATGGGAAAAGACTCCATTGCTGGCGCGGGTTGACACCCTCAAGCTGCAACAACGGGAAATTACTCAGAAATATGGCATCTGATTTGGCAATGGCAGGCCAGGCATAGTTCTGATTCAGGTGGGCCACCACTCGCTCTGCGTAAATACCAATTTCACGGGTACCTTCGCGGAACGGCATGGCAAGTTGTCCCCAGGGAATGTAGTACTCTGCAGACCAGCCTGTCGCTGTCTCAGACGTAGCACCATACCAGGCGCCGTCCCACTGACTGTTGTACTGACGCTCTGGCAGAATAGTGCCATCCATCTGGTTATCGCCCAGCGCCAGGCTGACCCAGTATCCAAACTGGCCTTCGCCGGACGTATCCAGCGTGATCGACAGGCGATCACGGGTGAGTTCACGGTTATCACGTGCGCTGATGCGACGAACCAGGGTTTCAGGCGGCTGATCCATCTCAGCACTCATGTAGATGCCACGTGCATTATAGAAAACACGCAGCCGAGTATCGTAGGGTGCAGGCGCCAGGGTTTCTGGCTCAACGACGCCCATACCACTGAACGTTGGGATACGTGACCAGACGGCATCATCTACTCGTCCGTCGATATCAATGGCCACATCATCGGGCATTTCAGTCAGTTGCAACTTCAGTTCGCGACCTACGCGTCCCTGGTAGCTGCCATCATTCAGGTTAATTCCGGTGGACAATGGCTGAGCCAGTGCCCCCTGTGTCATGTACACGGAAATCATTCCGGCAAGAGAAAGGCGATACAAGGATTTCAAAACAGCATTCCCGTCGGTGATATTGGTTAGCAGGTATTTTTAGTTGGAACCGGAATCTGCCATCCAACGCCGCATTTGTCTATGCCTTTTACCTACTCAAACCCTGCCTTTTGTCGCCAAAAGCTTGTTTGTTACAAACTGTTGCTGAATAATCCGACTCAGTCATCTTTTGACACCTAAATACGGGGAAAACAACAATGAGACAGATCTCCTTGCACCAAAACACAAGCCTGAAGCGCTTTATCGTGACATCGCTTACCTTAGGACTGACGGTGGCGGCTACTTCAGCGTTTTCTCAGTATGAAGCCCCGCGCCTCCCCAATGGCCAACCTGACCTGCAAGGCGTGTGGAGCAACAAAACACTGACGCCTTTGACGCGCGACCGCGCACTGGGTGATGCCCGGCAATTAACCACCGAACAAGTCGCAGCCAAAGAAGGTGCACAGGCAGCGTTTGTAGAAGCAGAATACGCGCCCAGTGACCCCAATCGTGAAGCGGGCGCTGGTGCGCAAGGTGGCAACGATGGTAATACCGAAGATGGTTACAATGAGTTCTGGAAGGAAGAAGGCGACCGCATCCAGATGATCAATGGCGAATACCGCTCATCCATCATCATCGAACCAGCCAACGGTCAGATCCCTTTTATCCCCGATCGCAGCCTGCGTCGGCGCTTGCCTGAAGGACTCTCAGCCAATGACGGCCCGGAAGGTCGCCCTCTTGCTGAACGTTGTTTGTTGTCGTTTGGCAATCACTCCGGCCCGCCCATGTTGCCAGTGATGTACAACAACAATTACCAGATTGTGCAGAACGATGATTACGTCATGATCATGGCAGAGATGAATCATGATGCGCGTATTATCAAACTCAATGATGAGGTTGATTTACACATGCAAAAATGGATGGGAGATTCTGTTGGCCGCTGGGAAGGCGACACGCTGGTGGTGACCACAGCTGGTTTTCACCCCCAACAGTTGGTGTTTGGTGCATCACAAAACCTGACCATTACAGAGCGCTTCACACGCACCGCCGAGTCGGAAATTCTGTATGCCTTTACGGTGGACGATCCGACCGTGTACACCGAAGCGTGGACAGGCGAGTTAATGTTTAATGCCCGCCCGGCAGATGAAAAAATCTTTGAGTATGCCTGCCATGAAGGCAACTATGCCTTACCAGGTGTGCTCGCTGGTGCACGTATGCTGGAGTTGGAAGCTGCACAATAGATCGGGCAGGTTCGTTTATGCTGGAGTGGTTTGCGCGCATAGAACTGTCCTTGCTCAGTACCGCAGTGCGGGAAATTTGGTGGGTATTCCCGACGGTTCTGGTCATTCACTCACTGTCGATGGCGATGATGGCGGGTTTTGGTGTGGTGATTTCCCTGAGGGCCATGGGTTTTGTTGCGTCTGCACCCATGGCCTCGTTGCGTCGCTATACAAGCATATTCTGGACAGGTTTGGCGGCCGCAGCATTCTCGGGCATGGTGCTGTTGATAGCCTACCCCGCCAAGGCCCTGACCAACCCCTTGTTCTACCTTAAACTGCTGATGCTGTATGTCGCCAGCGGGCTTACCTTGCAACTATCTCAAACCCGATGGGCCTCAGACACTCAAAAAAGGCTGGCCTTTTTGTCGATGACAGCCTGGTTTGCCGTCATAATCGCCGGTCGATTCCTGGCCTATACGCACTCTGTACTGATGGCCTCCTGGCTAGTATCACCCGCAGGAGGCTGAGCCATGTCACTGGTTGAAACGCTGACTGACTTGAGTTATCGCAGCGGCATATTTACGTTTATGAACACCCAGTGGGGCTGGCCCATTGTGGAGTCGCTGCATTTTATTGGACTCACCTTGTTGCTGGGCACCGTTGGCTTGTTTGATTTGCGCCTGTTGGGCTTTGGCAGGGGTACTGCGATCAAGTCCATGCATGCATTGGTGTGGTTCGGCGTGGCAGGATTTGCGCTCAATATCATTACGGGATTGATGTTTATTGTCAGCGACCCTGGTCAATATGTGTACAACCCGGCTTTCCAGGTCAAAATGCTGGCAATGATCCTGGCAGGCATCAATCTTGCTGTGTTTTATCTGCTGGTGGCTGACAACGTCAGACAGCTGCCCGACGACGCGCTTGTCCCAGCCCCAGCACGATTGCTGGCACTGATTTCTTTAAGCTGCTGGTGTGTTGTGATTGCTGGCGGGCGTCTGATCACATTTTATCGACCACCTGAATTCTGGTGCTTCTGGTGCTAAATCCTTTATTCTGGTGATATCTGCTGTTTTGTTCTGTGTGAGGAACATATGAAACTTGTACGATCTGCCCTGACCCTGGGCATTGTGGCTGCGCTGGCATTGAGCGCCTGCAGCGAACCTGCTGTACAGACAAGCGAAATCACTCCCGATACAGTGCTGAGTGATTCCGTGCCAAACGACGTTGATCTTGCCGTCAACACTTTGATTGCAGACGAAATCTCAGTTGCCGAGCTACAAACTGCCATGGCCGGTGGCACCCTGACCGCAGTTGCCATTGTTGAACACTATATCAATCGCATCAATCAACTCGACGACCTCACCAATTCTGTTTTGGAAATTAATCCGGATGCGTTGGCCATCGCCTTGCAATTGGATGAAGAGCGGGCGGCTGGCCGCGTGCGTTCTCCCCTGCACGGCATCCCGGTGCTGCTCAAAGACAATATCGATACTGCTGACCGCATGAAAACCACTGCGGGCAGTCTGGCACTTGTTGGTGCACCCACACCTGACAAGGATGCATTTGTGGTGCAACAACTGCGAGATGCGGGCGCTATCATTCTGGGCAAAACCAATCTCAGTGAATGGGCCAACTTCCGCTCCACCAGCTCTTCAAGTGGCTGGTCCGCGCGTGGCGGTCAGACCCGTAATCCCTACAATACGGATGTTACGCCCTGTGGCTCCAGCTCAGGATCGGGTGTTGCAACGGCTGCCAACCTGACTGTGCTTGCGGTAGGTACAGAAACCGACGGCTCCATCATCTGCCCGGCCAGCAACAACAGCCTGGTGGGCATCAAACCCACCTTGGGGCTGGTATCGCGCAGCGGCATTATTCCAATTGCTCACAGTCAGGATACCGCAGGGCCTATGGCGCGCTCAGTCGCTGACGCAGCCGTTCTGTTGACTGCTATGGTGGGTGTCGACCCACAAGATCTCATTACACTCAATGTCACAACCAGCGAAGCCATTGATTACAGCAACTATTTGCAGACTGGAGCACTGGCTGGCAAACGTATTGGCATCATGCGCAGCCTGTTTGGTCGCAATCTCCAGGTGGACGCATTGCTGGAGCAGCAGTTTGCAGTGCTACGCAGTGCGGGCGCAACTCTGGTTGACATCGACATGCGAAATACCCCGGAAATCAATGCCGCTGAATACCAGGTATTGCTGTTTGAATTCAAAGATGGCCTGAATAAATACCTGACACAACGTGGTGGTTTTTATCAGTCGCTGGAGCATTTGATCCGATTTAACGACGTCAACCGTGATGTTCAGATGCCATTTTTTGCGCAAGAGGTTTTTCTTGAGGCCCAGGCAACATCCAATCTTAGGGACCCTGCATACGTGGCCGCCCTCAGCACTGCCAAAACCGGCAGTCAGGGCATTATCGACGGCGCTCTGAGGGCAAACCAACTGGATGCCATCATAGCGCCCAGCAATGGCCCGGGCTGGTTGATCGATCTGGAAAATGGCGACAATGGCAGCAGCGTGAATTATGTGTCCAGTGCTGGCCTTGCTGCGATTTCAGGTTATCCGGCGATTACGGTACCTGCCGGCTACCTCAATGGCCTGCCGGTCGGCTTGACGTTTATGGGCACCGCGTTCTCTGAACCCGTGCTGATTGGTATAGCCTATGACTATGAACAAAAAACATTGGCCAGGCGTGCTCCGGGGGCATCCTTACGGTAGAACCCATTGCACAATGCCAATCAAAGCAAACATCAATGCAAAGGTTACCAGCACACCTGCCACAGCAAATTTTTTGATATCACCATGGCTGAAATCACGCTCGCGGTTGCTGCTGCTTTGCACACCAAAGGCTGCAGCGATGCTGCTGCCAACCATCTGCATCCAACTGACTTGCCTGACTGACTCTTGCTGACCTGTCTTTTTGAAAGTGCTCATGCGCTGGCTCCTTGAGGTTTCATACAAAATTGGTTTATGCCTGTCTGCTTGAGTTTGCAAGGCTTGTGCCAGTGATGTTTATATACTGAAATCAACTCTATCTCGCTGATATAAAACAACAATAAAACAGCTTTGCACTAGCTTTGATCAATAACAGAAAACAAGCATTTGTCAGAAGTGGCAATCAGGCAACCAGAAATGACAAAGGCTGCGTCACACTTCGTCGGTATAGGCTGCACAATACCAATCCAACACAAAACCCTTATACTTGCCCCAACAGCAAAAATGACCGACCTCAGGGACTGACCACATGATTCAACCCGGCTTTATGGTGCTGCAAAGTAACCGCCTTGAGAACCTGCGCCGGGTGACAGTGCAGTGGCTGCGACGTTATCCGTTAAATCCACTGGAAAATGAAATACTGCTGGTGCAAAGCAACGGTATCTCGCAATGGTTAAAGCTGGCAATGGCCGCCGACGTCACTACCCCTGATCCTATGGATGCCGGTTGTGGTATCGCCGCAGCCATGGATATCAGTCTGCCCGGGCGCTTCCACTGGCGCGCCTACCGAGCTGTGCTGGGTGATTTGCCGGAAACCTCACCGTTTGATAAACCCTTGTTAAGCTGGCGACTGCTGCGTTTGTTGCCTTCACTGCTGGAAGATCCTGAATTCGCTGCTTTAAAACACTTCCTGAGCGACGACAAAGGCCAACGTAAGCAGTTTCAACTGGCACAACGGCTGGCTGATTTGCTGGATCAATATCAGATTTACCGCGCTGACTGGCTGAATCAGTGGTCGGCAGGCATCAATAAAATTACCCACCGTAATCACACTGTGGATTTGCCAGATGAGCAAAGCTGGCAGGCGGCGCTTTGGCGACGTTTGTTGCAGGACATCCCGGCACAGGCACGCAACAGCGGCCGCGCACAAATCCATCAACAATTTCTGGATGTCTGCCAAGGTTTAAACACTGCAAATCGGCCAAAGCATTTGCCACGTCGCGTGGTGGTGTTTGGTCTGTCATCCCTGCCCGGCCAGACGCTGGAAGTGTTGGCAGCCATTTCACGTTTTACACAAGTGGTGTTGTGTGTGCACAACCCTTGTATGCATTACTGGGGCGACATCGTTGACCCGCAACAGTCACTGCACCTGTTCAAGAAACCGTACAAGCGGCAACCCCCTCGCACAGATTTCCCTGCACTGACAACTGCCAACGCCGACGCACTGCTCGACGATCTTTTTTTGCGCGGCAATCCGCTGCTTGCTGCCTGGGGAAAACAAGGCCGTGACTACATCCGTTTGCTGGATGAACACGATGAGCGCAGTGCTTATGAGCCTTTGCTCCAGTCACAGCAAATAAAGATAGATCTGTTTGAAGAGCCTGATGCAAGCAGGATGCTTGGTCAATTACAAAGTGATATTTTTCACTTGCGCAGCGGTGATGAAGCCAGAGCGTTTGCAGATGAGTCCGGCGTAAATGCCGACGGTAGCATCAATTTTCATATCGCACACAGTGCACAGCGTGAAGTCGAGATTCTGCAGGATCATTTGCTGGATTTGTTTAACAGAAATACTACGTTAAGACCGCGTGATGTGCTGGTCATGGTACCGGATATCAATCAGTTCGCGCCGGCCGTGCAGGCAGTATTCGGGCGTTTGGCGCGTGACGACATGCGCTATATTCCGTTCACCATTTCCGATCAGGGCAAACGCCATCAGGCACCTGTGTTGGTTGCACTGGAAATGTTATTGCATCTGCCCTCTGCGCGTCTGGGCGTCAGTGAGCTGCTGGATTTTCTGGATGTGCCTGCAGTACAGAACGCATTTGATATCTCTGCTCAGGACAAACCGCTGCTGCATCGCTGGGTCGAACAATCGGGCATTCGCTGGGGGCTTAATGCCAGCCATCGGGAAAGTCTGGGCATGTCAGCTGAATTAAGCACTCAGGCTTTAGAGCAAAACACCTGGCACTTTGGTCTGCGCCGCATGCTGCTTGGCTACACCATGGGGCGGGGCGACCAACAACAAGGTCAAAGCTGGCAGGATATAGAAGCCTTTGATGAAATTGGCGGACTGAGCGCCGCACTGGTTGGCAAACTCGCGCATCTGCTCAGGCAATTGGAACAAACTTGGGTAATCCTGCGCGAACCGGCACCGGTGATCGAGTGGACACAACGCCTGAGCGCATTGCTTACACACTATTTTGTAGCTGATGACGACCACGATCTTATGCTGATCACGCGTGTCGAAAAGATACTGCGTGACTGGCGTGATGCCTGCGCAGAGGCACAGTTTGAAGATGAACTTCGCATTGAGGTCGTGCGTGACTTTGTACTTGAACAGCTTGATGTGCAACCGCTCACCCAACGCTTTCTGGCTGGCTCAGTCAACTTTGCTACGCTGATGCCCATGCGTGCCATTCCGTTTAAGCATATCTGTCTGCTGGGAATGAACGATGGCGACTATCCTCGTCAGGTGCCCTCGGTCGATTTTGATCTGATGCGCCAGGATTATCGCCCCGGTGATCGCTCGCGCCGCGACGATGATCGTTATTTGTTTCTTGAAGCCTTGTTATCAGCACGTGACTCCCTTTATATCAGCTGGGCGGGACGCAGCATTCGCGACAACAGTGAACGACCGCCGTCGGTGCTGGTTGCCCAGTTGAGGGACTATCTTAAAGACACACGCGGCGACGTGCTGTTGAAAAGTATCACTCAGGAGTACCCGTTACAGCCCTTCAGTCGCCGCTATTTTGATGAACATTCAGACCTGTATACCTACGCCGCGGAATGGTCACCTACATTTGCGACACCGGAAACTGCGCGTTCCTCAGCACTCGTCAACCACAAAACTGACAGTCAGGAAATCAGCCTGAATGATCTGGAAAAGCTGTTACGTGTGCCGGCAGAGGTATTTTTTGAGCAACGCCTGGGCGTGAACTTTTCAATGGAAGAAGTCACCACGGAAGATCACGAAGCCTTCACAGTGGATGGGTTGGCGCTCTGGGGCATACAACAGCAACTGCTTAAAGAAGCGGTCACGCAGATAAAACAGGCCGATTCCATCGAAGATTTATTGCGGGATCTGATGGATAAACAAGTGCGCCGCGGCAGCCTGCCGATTCCGCCTTTTGCTGAAGTATTTGTTAAACAGACCGTACAGCGTTTGAGCAGACCCTTGTTGCTCTATCGGGACATGCTCATTGAGCACTCACAGAATGTCCACGTGTCGGTTTCACTGGCGTCTGAAGACAAACTGTTGACACTGAATGATCAGCTCGGTGATATCTGGCATATGCCAGAGGATCCTGCTCAGGGAATTCGTTGTGTTTTACTGAACAGTCAGTTATGGGCCGGTAAAGACGGCAAAAATGCCAAAGTGAAATGGCATTATCTGGCGCGGCTGTGGCCAGCACATCTGGCAGCACAGTTGTACGGCCCGGTACGCACCTATATTTTTGGCCCAGACACCTCTGAAGTACTTGCGCCACTGAACAAGGCAGACGCTGCATCCCAGCTGATTGCGCTGCTTGAGCTCTGGCAAAAAAATCTACAGGCGCCGCTAGCAGCGTGTGTTAAAACCAGTTGTGCCTTGTTGACCACGCCCGATGAAAAGTCGCCGGAATCTGTGGCCCAGGAAATTTACGAAGGCGGCTTTATGATGACCGGCGAGGTTCAACAGCATTACGCCCTGTACCGGCTGTGGCCGGCGTTTGATCTCTTGAACAGCAGCGGTTTCTCTGATGACAGTGACGCACTGTATGGCGGGCTGACCGAGCACTGGTTACACCACCGCAAGAGCCAGTCAACAGGAGACGCTGCATGAGCCAAGCTTTGAATATCCGCAGCTTTCCGCTGCACGGCAGCCGTTTGATTGAGGCCAGCGCCGGCACCGGCAAAACCTACACTATCGCCCTGCTCTACACACGATTGATTCTGCAGCATGGCGCCTCCAACGCTTTCACCCGCGCGCTCAATCCTGATGAAATTCTGGTGGTGACATTTACCGATGCCGCTACACAAGAGTTAAAGGATCGCATCCGCTCGCGCCTGTCAGACGCAGCGCATTGTTTTATGTCCGCCGATGCAATGGCTGATGACGATCTGCTTGCGCTGCGTAGCGATTATCCGATTGAACAGTGGCCGCAGTGTGCACGTCTGTTAAGCCTTGCTGCACAAGCCATGGATCAGGCAGCCGTGTCTACCATTCACGGTTGGTGTTATCGCATGTTACGCGAACACGCCTTCGACAGCGGCAGTCTGTTCCAGCAAGAGCTGATTACCAATCAACACGATATTCTGGCTGATCTGATGCGTGACTACTGGCGTCAGCATTTTTATGCGCTGGATGCGCACAGCGCCCGCCTGGTTCAAAAAATATTTTCTGATCCCGACGCAGTGTTAAGCGCTGTACGTCCGCTGATCAACAAAACCAATACCCGTTTGAGTTTCGCCGGACAGGATGTGCCGGTGACAGTAAATCTTCAACAGGCATTGCGCCCGTTTGCGCAGAATGCTGCCAAACTGGAGCAATTGGATATTGATGCACGCCTCTATTGGACAACGCATCAAATTGAACTGAATGCCTTGCTGGATAAAATGCGCCCTGCGCTTTCATTGAGCAGCTATAGCGAAGCCAAAAATGATGATGATTTTGCAGCGCTGAAACAGAAACTGTCTGACTGGGCCGCGGGTGGCGAGCGGCCCACACGTTTTGAACGTTTTGCTGCTGACAACTGGAAACTCAAAAAAGTGGGCAATACAGTGCCCGATCAGCCGCAACACCTGGCGCTGACAAAAATCGCGGAACTGCTGACTGAAGAAAATAGTCTGGACGACTCAACCGCGCCTGATGTGCGAGCCTGTGTTGTTGTGCATGCTGCCCGCTGGCTGGAGCACGCGTTACATAAACGTTTGCAGGAAAAAGCAGAACTCGGATTCGACGACTTGCTGCTTCAACTTGATCGCGCATTGCAGGGTCAGCAGGGCGAGCATCTGGCCAGACAAATCCGACGCGATTTCCCGGTGGCCATGATCGACGAATTTCAGGATACCGATCCCCTGCAATACCGCATTTTTGATCGTATCTATCAACTGGCTGCCAATGACAGCGGCAGTGCCATCATCCTGATTGGTGATCCTAAACAGGCAATCTATTCATTCCGTAATGCTGACATTCACACCTATCTGCAGGCGCGGGTAGCAACACAAGGCCGTCATTACAACCTGACCATGAATTACCGTTCATCTCAGGCGGCAGTCACTGCAGTCAACTATGTATTTACCCAAGCTGAGCAATCTGCAGAAGGCGCTTTCCGGTTTAAAAATAACGATCACAACCCTTTGCCTTTTCTTGAGGTAAACGCCAAAGGTCGTCAGGAAAAATTGTTTATCCGCGACAATGAAGCCGCGGCACTGACGCTGTGGCATGTCGTCAATGAGAACAATGCCTCCGAGACAGTGTCCACCGGCAATTATCGTGCACGCATGGCTGAGCGCTGCGCGCAAGAAATTGCCCAGCTGCTCCGCGACCACAACACAGGTTTTCAGATCAACAATACGCTGCAGGCTCTGCGCCCTAAAGACATCGCCATTCTGGTACGCAGCCATATGGAGTCCGACCAGATCCGTCAGGCCCTGCAAGAACACTCTTTGCCAAGCGTGTATTTATCTGATCGAGAATCGGTGTTTCAAACTGCGGAAGCGTCAGATCTCTTGTATTGGTTATCTGCCTGTGCGGAGCCCGGCAATGAGCGCAAACTGCGTGCAGCGCTGGCCACTGCGTCATTGAATATGGCACTCGACGACTTGCAGGCCATGCTGGACGATGAATTTTACTGGGAACAACAAACCGCATTGTTCCGACGTCTGCAACAGTTATGGCGTACGCAAGGTGTGCTGCCCATGCTGCGCGCACTGATGCAACACTACCACTTACCACAGCGACTGATTGATAGCGGCAATGGTGAACGCCGGCTGACCAACCTGCTCCATCTGGCTGAATATCTGCAAAAGGCCAGCGTTCAACATGAAGGCGAACAGGCATTGATACGGCATCTGGCCGAGCAGATCAGTGATCCGGGCGAAGAAGAAATCCTGCGCCTTGAAAGTGATGATGACCTTATTCGGGTGGTGACCATACACAAATCAAAAGGCCTTGAGTATCCGCTGGTGTTTGTACCGTTTGCAGCAGCTTACCGGCAGATCGATAAAAAGCAGAAACAGGTCATGATTGTGGACGCCACCCACACAGGCCAACGTCGACTGGAAGTGTCCGGGCAAGACAAGGATGAAGCCGCATGGTTACAGGCCGACCAGGAGCGTCTGTCGGAAGATCTCAGATTGTTGTATGTGGCGCTGACCCGTGCCCGTCATGCCATCTGGGTCGGTGTCGCCAGCATCAGTGTGGGCAATAGTCGCAGCTCATCCCTGCATAAAAGTGCACTGGGTTATCTGATGGCGGCAGGTGAGGTTTTACCGCCAGCACGCACGGAAGAAGCCCTCAAACACTGGGCTGCTGAGTGCAAAAATATCTGTTACCAGCTGACATCAGTTCCAGCATCGGCACTGCCCACGGCATCCTTGCAGGCTCCTGTGCCTGCTGCACGCGGCACAAAGGCCGCGCGTGTTTCAGAGCGCAGCCCCGCTGAAAACTGGTGGATTGCCAGCTACTCGGCACTCAAATCCGGTGCTGGCGGCAGTTCGCCAGATGTTGCGCGTGACGATCAGATCGCTGAAGAATCCCAGGCATTCAACAAGCAGGATCGCGCTGAGGCGTCGCCCGCGTTCAGCAGACATCATGCTGGTTTGCATGGATTTCATCGCGGCCCGGGGCCTGGCACCTTCCTGCATGGTTTGCTTGAGTGGGCAACAGAACAAGGGTTTAAGCTGGCGGTAGATAATCATGATGCCCGTTTACAGGAAATTCACACCGCTTGTGAACTGCAGGGTTGGCAGGAAGATATCACCCGTCTGGACCACTGGCTGGCCGGGTTTTTACAGACGGATTTTAAACTCGATGCAACAGTCTCTTTGACACTGAGTGACCTGGAAATCTGCCAGGCTGAACTGGAATTTCTATTTGCGGCACATCATGTCGACGCAACAAAACTGGATACACTCTGCCAGCGCTTTTTGTTGCCAGATCAGCCGCGCCCCCCTCTGCAGGCCGCTCAACTCAACGGCATGATCAAAGGGTTTATTGACTTGGTGTTTATGCACAATGGCCAGTATTACGTTGCGGACTGGAAGTCTAACTACCTGGGATCGCGTGACTCAGACTATACGCAGGTTGCCGTCGCCAACGAAGTTCTGCAAAAACGTTACGATGTACAGTATGCAATTTATCTGCTGGCACTACACAGATTGCTGGGCAGCCGTATGCCCGATTATGACTACAACAAAGACGTAGGTGGTGCAGTGTATTTTTTCTTGCGCGGCTGGCAATCCGATTCACAAGGCTTGCTGGTTGACAAACCGCCGCTTGAATTTATCGAAGCACTGGACCAGTTGTTTTTGACTGGCAGATCCACTTGGCAAGCTTCCAACCCACGCAACACGCAGGTGACTCATGTCTGATGCCACGATGGCCACGCGCAGCCTGACAGACTGCAACACCATGCTGCTGACCCTGCATAGCTGGGCGCAAGCAGGCTGGATACGTTGGCTGGATGTTGAGCTCGCGAACTTTTTGTTTCAGGAAGCTCAGTCACTGCGATTTGAACCCTCACCTTTGCTGCTGCTGGGCGCCGCTTTGTGCAGTCATCAGAATGGCCATGGCCATTTGTGTCTGGATCTGGGACATTGCCTGCAAAACCCGGATCAATCCCTACTGTTACCGCCTGAACATGCACTGCATACGCCGGACATCACGCCTGACACTCTGCTCACGCGTATCAGTTTGCCAGCCTGGATACAGGCGTTTACTCAAAGTGCTTTATGCGTGCAGGAATCTCCAGAGTCGGAGCAGCATCAAGAATCCGCTGGCCGCTCAAACGCTCCTCTGGTGTTGTACACAGATCAACACAGCGCGCGTCTGTATCTGCACCGGTACTGGCAATACGAATGCAAAATCAAAAAAACACTGTGGCAAACCTTAAAGTACACGCCGCTCGTTGATGAACTGGTTCTGCGAGAAAGCTTGGATCGATTGTTTTCTGATGACAGTCACAGCGGCCCTGAGCGCTTGCCAAACTGGCAGAAAATCGCCTGTGCACTCAGTGTTCGCAGCCAGTTTGCCATCATCACCGGCGGCCCCGGCACAGGCAAAACCACCACAGTGGTCAAATTGTTATCGGTGCTGCAAACACTGCACAGACGCACTCATCACACCACCCTGCTGCGAATAAAACTGGCTGCTCCCACCGGTAAAGCCGCGGCGCGACTCAGTGCATCAATTGCGGCACAAGTCACTGCACTGGCAGACAGCACTGGCATTCCACGCGAGGTCAGCACGCTGCACCGACTGCTTGGGCCAATACGCCACAGCCGCTTTTTTAAACACAATGCATCAAATCCGCTGCCGGCAGATGTGGTGGTGGTGGATGAGGCCTCCATGGTTGATGTGGAACTCATGGCGCAACTGATGGACGCATTGCCGGCGCATTGCCGGCTGATCTTGTTGGGTGATAAAGATCAACTGGCTTCCGTTGAGGCTGGCGCCGTGCTTGGCAGTCTGTGCGCAAACGCCAATGAAGGGCGCTATCACACAGGCACTGCGGACTGGGTCACTCGCGTGAGTGCGCAAGTCATTCCAGAAACCCACATTGACAATCATGGCCGACCGTTGGATCAGGCAATCACCATGTTGCAGTACAGCCATCGGTTTGGCACGGTACCGGGCATCGGCGCACTGGCCAAAGCGATTAACCGGGGTGCCAATGCCAGTGAGATCCAGTCCCTGTTTGCAGGCCAGCACACTGAACTTAAATGGATTCACGCGCAGACCAATCATGATCAGGCATTTGAAAGTTTGTTGTGCGATTTAAAGCAGGGATATGGCTGTTATCTATCTCTGGTCCAACAGCCGCCAGCGCTGGCTGATGTCCCGGCAGCGTGGGATGACTGGGCAGATAAAGTGCTCAGTGCCCATGCAACATTCCAATTATTAGCTGCACTGCGCAAAGGTGAATTTGGTGTTGATGCGCTGAATTCGCGCTGCCGGACAGTATTGACCAGGCACGGCTTGATTCAGGAATCGAAAACAGACACTGCAAACGCACTTGAGATGCTTGAGTGGTATGCAGGCAGACCCGTTATGATCACCAGCAATGATTACAATCTACAACTGATGAATGGTGATATTGGCATCACGCTGCCGTATCCGAACCCGGCATCACCCACAGGTTTATCACTTCGGGTGGCCTTCAGAGATACCGCAGATGCCGGACACATCCGCTGGATTCTGCCTACTCGGCTACAACAGTTAGAAACCGTTTTTGCAATGACAGTCCATAAATCACAAGGCTCAGAATTTGCGCACACCGCCATGGTATTGCCCGCGCATGACAGCCCTATCCTGACCAGAGAACTGATTTACACCGGCGTCACACGCGCATCAAAACAGTTCACCTTGATCTGCAGCAAAACGTCCGTGCTCGAAAAATCTGTGCAAACGCGGGTATTCAGGGCAGGAGGACTGGAGCTTTGAGGCTCTGCGCTTGTTTGTTCAGATACATGCGTCGGTCAGCTACTTTTTTCAGATCATGACTGTTGCACCCATCTTCAGGCCAGACAGCGATGCCGGCGCTGGGCGTGACAGGTATGGTGTGATTTTCAATGCTGGCATGACCGCTGATGCTGTTTATTAGCCGATCAACAGCTCGGCTGGCTATTTCAGGCGAGTTGATGTCATGCACAATCAGCAAAAACTCGTCACCACCGAGCCTGCCAACAAAGTCCGCACCACGCACAAACGAGCGCAGGCGCTCGGCAACCTGTACCAGCACTGCGTCACCGATCATATGGCCAAGTGTGTCGTTAACGCGTTTGAAATCATTTAGATCCATAATGACCACCCCAAATGGCCGACCATAACGCTCTGCCTCCAATATTGTGCGACCAAGCACTTCATCGATACTGCGGCGGTTAGGCAGCGCTGTCAGCGAGTCTTCGCGCGACATCAGGAAAATTGTTTTTTGTGATTTGTAATAACACGCAACCGTCAGGCTGAAAGTCCAGCCCATGATATACGCCAGCCCGGCAACAAAAATCAGATTGCCATTTGCCAACTCGGCAAGATTGCTGGCGGAATCCTGAGCATAAACACTGAACCAACGAATGATCAGTGCCACTGCAGGCAGCACTGCAAAAAACGAGGAGAGTGCATACACATTACGCTCAGTTGCGCTTTCAGTCTTCCAGACCATGATAATCGCCATGGCCAGAAATCCAGCAATGCTGAACGAATCAATCAACATCAGCCGCATGCGCAAATCATCCAGATTCAGCGCACTGATCAATACAAAAACTGGCACCAGTATAAACATCAGTTTCCAGCGCCGATCAGAGTTGTAACCCCTAAAACGCAAACAGCCTTCCAGCGCAATCATCACAGAACTGGTTGAAAGTGTATTACTGACCACCGTGACAAACGTAGCAGAATCCGGGGCAACATTCCCCAGCACGCTGCAGAAAAACGCCAGCGCACTTATCAGCACTGACAAAGTCCACAACCAGATGCCTGGCATTGTGCGGTTAACACGCCAGAGCACTATCATGACCAATGAACTCACCGTAGAGGCAAGCGCGATGCTAAACACCAGTGTTAATAAATCCAGACTAAACAATGACAATCCCTTTCGCAGTTATAGCTCAGACACCTTGCGCTGCCTGAATTTCCTCAGCAATTCTCGCAACGTCGTCCATCACACGAAACAGATTTTCAGACCACAGCTTGGCGATATCTTCTTCACTGTAACCGCGGCGAACCAACTCCAGCGTCACATTAAACGTCTCAGACGCATCCTGCCAACCCTCTATGCCACCGCCGCCATCAAAGTCCGAGCTGATCCCAACATGGTCTATACCGATCAGCTTTACCATGTAATCAATATGGTCGACAAAATCGGCTACATCGACAGGTGGCGCAATGGCATTTACTTCAGCGGCAATACGCGGTTCGGCGGCTGCATTGATTTCGGCCAGCTGTGAGGTATACGTGGCACGTGCCTGCTCATCCAGTTCGCGCACTTCTGCTGGCGACAACATACGATACCCAAGACCGGTGGCGATCTCAGTCTGCAACGCTAACAGCGCTGCGCGATTGGCGGCATGTTTTTCGGCATTCAGATAAGCGCGAAACGCAACAGCATGCACGATGCCGCCGTTGTCGCGAATGGCCAGCAATTCTTCGTCCCATAAATTGCGGCTCACACCTGGATCCAGCGCTCTTGCTGATGAGTGCGAGGCCATGACAGGTGCACGGGATAACTCGATGGTTTGTTTATTGGCTTCCATTGAGGGATGAGACACATCAATGATAATGCCCCACTTATTCATTTCAGCAACGGCCTGACGTCCCAGTTCACTCAAACCATTGTGCAACCACTCGCCGCTGGCCTCACCGGTATTAGAATCGGCAAACTGGCTGTGTCCATTGTGCGCAAGTGACATGTAACGACCGCCACGTTCATAAAACTCACGTACCTTGCTGATGTCTGTACCCATGGGATAGGCGTTTTCGATGCCAATCATCGCCACTTTTTTTCCACTGGCGTCAATGCGGCGAACATCTTCAGAGGTGTAGGCAATTTCAATTGTGTCGGGTGCAATCTCGCTCACCAGTCGGTCAATGGCGGTGAACTTGTCGATGGCATTGGCGTAAGCAGCTGCATAACCCTCTTCGGTCAACGGCCCTTGACCTGTATACACAATAAACCAGGCCACATCCAAACCACCCGCAAGCATTTTAGGCAGCGTGACTTGAGTCGACAGATCCATGGTGTAGTTATTGTCCAAGGTAAAATTGGCCGTATTGATGTCGGCATGGGTATCCAGCGTAATCACTCGCTCATGGATACCGCGTGCGCGTGCCAGCAACTGCTCGGCACTTTCCACTGAAGGCGCAGGAATGGCGGCGGGCTGTTCTGCTACCGGTGGAACCGGTGGAGCAGGAGGCGCTGGCGGCTCTGCCGGCGCACACGCCATCAGGATCACAGATGCAAAAGCAGGAGCAATTATTAAATGTTTAATCCGCATGACAGATCGACCTCCGGTCAGGATAAAAATAATTTTGTGTTGTTAACGTAATGCTTGCCAGCTGCCACTGTGCTGCGCTGACGCCTCATCAACCTGAGGGTTGTAAAGATAAATCCAGGCAGGCCCGTACCTGGTCAATACTTGTTGGCGATCGTACATGCCCTGCTCCGGCGACTCAGCCACGTACTCTTCAAGTTCATCCAACTGCTGCATCTGCCGCTCGTCCACTTCAAACACCTCTACGTTTATGCCGAGAGAGGGTTTCAGCTTCGCGCCAGGATAAGGACCAAGATCATATAGGGTGATGCAGCTCAGGATGTCCTCGCCAATAAAGTGTGCATGCTGCAATAAACCATGATTACTGAATCCACGTTTGAGCGTTCCATAGACTGCAACCCGTATTGACATCGTGTTAACTGAGACTTCCTGGACATGGTTTAAAGCAATCTGTGGGACGGAAATTGATTTACGCTACGAGTCGTGTGATATTTGGCATTCACCTCAAACCCCGACACAATAAAGAACAATATGCGGGAGAACAAGTATGTCGAATTACCGGGTCACACGTGACCTTGTCCGTTATGGTTTTTGCCTGAGCTTGGCATTTACGGCCTCTACACCCACATTTGCACAACAGCAAATGCCAGAAACTGCTGATGGCAAGCCAGACTTCAGTGGCCTATGGCAAGCCATGGGGTCAGCACACTGGAATATTGAACCGTCGGCTGCGCGCACCGGCCCGGACTGGAAATGGGGCGCTCTCGGCGCCATACCAGCTACGCTGGGCGTTGTTCAGGATGGTGAGTTGCCTTATACACCTTCAGGACTGGCTCAAAAACACGTCAATCAGGCGGATTGGCTGGCACTCGATCCTCTGGTGAAGTGTTACATGCCCGGTATCCCACGCGCTAACATGCTGCCTTTCCCGTTTCAGATTGTGCAAGGCACCGACACCCTGGTCATGGCCTATGAGTTCGCCAGTGCCATGCGACTTGTGTACATGGATCAACCTGATTTTGATGGCCCGGTGCCCACCTGGATGGGACATTCACGAGGCCATTGGGAAGGC
Source organism: Pseudohongiella sp. (assembly GCA_030696315.1). Classification (GTDB taxonomy): domain Bacteria; phylum Pseudomonadota; class Gammaproteobacteria; order Pseudomonadales; family Pseudohongiellaceae; genus Pseudohongiella. Next base: position 24,109 of record JAUYSM010000115.1, read on the forward strand.
GACACTCTGGTGATTCGTGTCACTGACTTTATGCCTTACACCTGGTTTGACCATGCAGGCAATCACCACAGTGATCAGCTCGAGGTCATTGAGCGATACACACCTTCCGGCCCGAACATGATCCTGTATGAAGCAGAGATTCGCGATCCGCAAACCTATACCAGGCCCTGGAAGATGAGCTTCCCGCTGTATCGACGTATGGAAGCCAACGCACAACTTTTGGAATTCAAGTGTGTCGAGTTTTCTGAAGAACTGATTTACGGCTATCTGAACAAAGATGCACCTGCTGACCGTGTGCCGCCGCGTGGCATGCCCTTTACTATTCAGGAATAATCGGGGAATGTGAGCATGAAAACCAGATTTCAACACAGCACGACCCAGGACATTGGCATTTCATTCAAACTGAGCACACGTGCTTCGGTGCTGGCATTAAGCGTTGGCTTATTGATCAGCGCACAGAGCTTTGCGCAACAGGAAAACTGGCGCCCCCCGCTCACGCAGGACGGCCACCCTGATCTGCAAGGGGTTTGGGCCAACAACAGCAGCACTCCATTGGAGCGGCCGGAAATTTTTGGCAATCGTGCCGAATTGACGGATGAAGAGTTCCGCGATTTGCTGCAGCAAGCTGAAAATGTGCGCGCCAGCGGTGGTGATGCCTTATTCGGGGACGGCTTTCTGAATGCGGTAATTACCGGGGAAGTCCGCTCGTATGATCCCTCCACCGGTAATTATGATTCCGGCTGGATGGTGGATCGTAATATGGAGAACCGCACATCGCTGATCATTGATCCACCCAATGGCCGCCTGCCACCGATGACCGAAGAAGGCCGGGCGCGTGCGCAACAGCGAGCCAGCGGGCGCCTGAGCCCTACCGACACTTATCTTGGCCGCCCCTTGCAAGAGCGCTGCATCACCTATGGCATGCCTTACATCATGGCAGGTTATAACAGTTATTATCAGATTGTGCAGAGCAAGACCTCGGTCGCCATCATTCAGGAAATGATCCACGACGTGCGTGTGATTCCAATCGGCGAAAAACCCGCCCTGGATGAACGCGTGAAACTCTGGCACGGTGATTCACGTGGCTGGTATGAAGGCAACTCGCTGGTCGTCGAAACCAAAAACTTTTCGGGTCAAAGCCTGTTCAGAGGCGCGGGCGAAAACCGCACGTTTATCGAGCGTTATACCCGTGTCGCAGATGATGTACTCGAGTACCAATTCACCGTGGAAGACCCCAGCACCTGGGAAACACCCTGGACCGCGGTAATCAACTACACGGCCAGTGAAGATCCGATTTTTGAATACGCCTGCCACGAAGGTAACTACGCCTTGATGGGCATTCTGTCAGGTGCACGCGCCGCAGAACGGGCGGGACTGACACCGGATGCGCCTATTGATGCTGAATAAGATGCCAGGTAATTGATATCAGCTGACGTTGGCAATTCACCACTTGCAGACTCGCCCGTTTAGCGGGCGAGTTCTCTTGGCATACGGAACACAATGTTTTCTTCCACGCCCGGCACTTCCTGCGGCGCCTCACCACAAAGTTCCTGTAACCTGTCGACCACTTGCTGCACCAGCACTTCCGGTGCTGAAGCGCCGGCTGTCACGCCAAAACGGCGTTTGCCGACAAACCACTCAGGTCTCAGATCATCCACCCGGTCAATCAGATAGGCTTCACAGCCCATACGTTCAGCCAGTTCACGCAGGCGATTGGAGTTGGAACTGTTAGGCGAACCAACCACCAGTAACAAATCACTTTCCAGCGCCAACTGCTTCACAGCATCCTGTCTGTTTTGCGTGGCATAACAGATATCTTTTTTACGCGGCCCTTCAATATCCGGAAAGCGCTCTCGCAAGGCATCAATGACTTTGGCAGTATCGTCCATCGACAAAGTTGTCTGGGTCACATAGGCCAGTTTACGGGGATTTTTCACTTGCAGGGTGGCGACATCCTCAACGGACTCCACCAGATAAATATCCCCACCCGTGCTCTTATCGTACTGGCCCATGGTGCCTTCAACTTCAGGATGGCGGGCATGCCCAATCAGCACACATTCTCGGCCCTCCGCGCTGTATCGCGCCACTTCAAGGTGAACCTTGGTGACCAGCGGGCAGGTTGCGTCAAATACATTAAAGCCACGTTCACCAGCTTCACGCTGAACTTCCTGCGACACGCCGTGGGCACTGAAAATGACAATCGGTTTGCGACCCAGATGATCAACTACCGGTACGTCGTGCAATTCATCAACAAAAATCGCGCCACGCTTGCGCAGGGTGTCCACAACAAATTTGTTATGCACCACTTCATGGCGGACAAAAATGGGCGCCCCATACACATCCAGTGCTCGGTTTACGATATCGATAGCCCGATCCACACCTGCACAAAACCCGCGCGGATTGGCGAGCTTTATCTCCGCACCCGGTATCGATTTAAACTCATATTGCTGAACTGCATTGCCTGCCTGAGTTGTACTGTCCGGTGTCATCATCTTGGTTGCGCTCACACTTAAAAACCAACTAATACATTCAGCCTTGAATTCTGACTGTCTGCACGCCTGAAGGAATCACAGAAATAATATCGGCTTTGAACAGAATATCGCGCCCGGCCAAGGGATGATTAAAGTCAATCACCACCGATAATTCACCAATTTGTGTAATCACGCCCGGAATCTCATTGCCACCTGAATCGGCAAACGACAACACGGTACCTGGCTCAACAGGATCGGTAGTATTGGCCAGCAATCCTGCAAAACGCTGACGCGGAAATGACTGCACATTGTCGGGATTGATGGCACCAAACGCTTGTTCTGGCGGCAGGCAAACCGAGACTGCATCACCAGCCACTGCGCCCATCAAGGCCGCCTCAAACCCGGGCAATAAATTACCGTCACCCACTTTAAAAGTCGCAGGCGCTTTACCATAGTTACTGTCAATTTCAGATCCGTCTGGCAAGGATAACGAAAAATGCAGTGTCACCTTTGCGCCAGCACTGATACAAACCACAGATTCACTCACTGCCACTTCCTCACGCGTATTGACGCAGTTCGCCGTTGCCACTGATGTTATCAACACAACGGGCACACAACTCGGGATGCTCGGCATGGCTGCCCACATCGGCACGATAGTGCCAACAGCGCACACACTTGCTATGGGCAGATGCCTCAACTTTCACTCGCAAACCTGCCAGTTCAGTTTCAGCCGCAGCGGCACCTTCTGACAAAGGACGTAGGGTGGCCGCTGACACAATCAGCACAAAGCGCAATTCATCCTGCAATCGTTGCAGATGTGCAGTCAAGGTGTCATCACAATACAGGGTGACTTCTGCCGACAAGGCTGCACCAATTTTTTTGTCGGTGCGTTGTTTTTCGAGTTCTTTGTTAACCGCGGTTTTAACAGCCATCAGCTCCATCCAGAACTCATCGCTGAAGTCTGACTGAGGCGCCAGCACCGGCAAGCCTTCATCAAACAAACTCAGAAACACAGAATCTTCGCGTTTACCTGGTACAAACCCCCAGATCTCATCTGCCGTAAAACTCAGAATGGGCGCAATCAAGCGCACCAGAATTTCGGTGATGTGATACATGGCTGTTTGCGTGGACCGGCGCGCGAGCCCTTCTGTTTTAGCGGTGTATTGCCGGTCTTTGATGATGTCCAGATAAAAGCCGCCCAGTTCAATCACACAAAAGTTATGCACTTTCTGGTAGACGTTCAGGAACTGATAATTCTCGTAATCCTTTTTTACCTGCTCGCGCAGCAACTGCGCCTGGCGGGTGATCCAATAATCCAGCGCCAGCATGTTTTCCGGTGCAACCGCATCCGCTGCCGGATCAAAACCACTCATATTGCTGAGCAGGAATCGGGCGGTATTGCGGATTCGTCGATAAGAATCTGCGACGCGCTTCAGAATCTCAGGAGAAACCGCAATTTCACCACGATAGTCGGTTGCTGCAACCCACAAGCGCAGAATGTCAGCACCATACTCATTAAACACTTCGGTTGGCGAAATCGTATTGCCCAATGATTTGGACATCTTCCGACCGTTTTCGTCGACCGTAAACCCGTGCGTCAACACCTGCTTGTAGGGTGCAACACCGTTCATGGCAATTGAAGTCTTCAGAGAAGACTGGAACCAGCCACGATGCTGGTCAGAGCCTTCCAGGTAAATATCTGCCGGAAAGTGCAGACCTGCGGTTTTCTCAAGCACGGCATAGTGCGTCACACCGGAGTCAAACCAGACATCCAGCGTGTCACTGACTTTGTTGTACTGTGCGGCCTCTTCTCCCAATAGCTCTTCAGGCTGAAGATCAAACCAGGCTTCGATACCGGTTTTTTCAATACGCTGCGCAATCAGTTCAAACAACTCAACCGTACGCGGATGCAGGGCGCCCGTTTCTTTATGCACAAACAAGGTGATGGGCACACCCCAGGTACGCTGGCGTGAGACACACCAATCCGGGCTGGCTTTTAACATCAGTTCGATACGTGCCTGACCCCACTCCGGAATCCACTGCACACCCTTGACGGCTTCCAACGCACTATCAAGCAGATCTTTTTCTGTCATGCTGATAAACCATTGTGGTGTTGCACGATAGATCAAGGGTGTTTTGGTACGCCAGCAGTGTGGGTAGCTGTGGGTGATTTTTTTGACGGCTACCAGCGTGCTTTCCCGCTTGAGTATGTCGAGAATTTTCTCGTCCACTTTGTACACGTGATCGCCGGCTACTTCACCGGACGCCGCGCTGAACACGCCGTGATCATCCAACAGATTCAGCGTGCCCAGTCCATAAGCCTGACCCGCCACGAAGTCTTCCATACCATGATCAGGTGCGGTGTGAACTGCGCCGGTACCGGCATCTGTTGTCACATGATCACCTAACAAAACCGGCACCTGACGATCCACAAACGGGTGTTTCAACAGCGCACGCTCAAAGGCTGCCCCTTTGGCAACACCAAGGCGCTCAACAGATTCAACGCCATAACGTGCCATCACCTCATCCTGCAGGTCAGCTGCGATCACCAGCAATTCTTCTCCCTGCTCCTCTGACACAGTGCAACGCAACAAAGCGTAGTCCAAGTCGCCATTCAGACATACCGCCTGATTCGCGGGCAGTGTCCATGGTGTGGTTGTCCAGATCACTACGGACAACGGCAAGGCCAGCGCTTCAGACACGCCAAATGTTTGCAGCCATCGCGCGGGGTCAACCGCTGCAAAACGCACATCGATGGTATAGGACTGTTTGTCCTGATATTCAACTTCCGCTTCAGCCAGCGCAGAGGCACCCACAACACTCCAGTAAACTGGCTTGAAGCCTTTTACCAGATGGCCATTTTCAACAATACGACCCAAGGCCCGAACTATATTGGCTTCAGTCTCAAAATTCATGGTGAGATAAGGCTTATCCCAGTCGCCCAAGACCCCCAGACGCACAAAGTCTTTTTTCTGGTTTTCTACCTGACTGGCGGCATACTCACGACAGGCTTTGCGGAACTCGGCATACGAAATTTTTTGACCCGCTTTACCCTTTTTCTTTTCAACATTGTGCTCAATGGGCAGACCATGACAATCCCAGCCGGGGACATAGGGGGCATCAAAACCCATCAGAGTGCGCGACTTGATAATCATATCCTTGAGCGATTTGTTGACCGCATGGCCCAGATGCAGATCACCATTGGCGTAGGGCGGGCCGTCATGAAGTATAAATGACGGGCGCCCGGCGCTCTGCTGACGAATTCGGCCATACAAGTCCATGTCTTGCCAGTGTTTCAACATGGCAGGCTCACGCTGAGCAAGACTGGCTTTCATGGCAAATTCGGTTTGTGGCAGATTCAAGGTATGTTTGTAGTCAGTCATGGAACTTGCTGTTAACTCCTGTGCTTTCAATCTGGAAAATATGCCCGAACCTGTTGAACATCTCTTTCAATTTGTTGAGTAAGAGCCTGTAACGATTCAAATTTCTGTTCTGCACGGATGAAGTGACAAAAAACCACTGTCATCTGCGCCTCATAAATGTCTTTGTCAAAGTCCAGCAGGTGGACTTCAAGCCAGGCTTCGTTGGTCATACGATCAACTGAATCGGACTTATCTACCGATGGCCGATAGCCTATGTTTGCCGCGCCTCTGGCATCGATACGTTCGCCAGACACCGTTACAATCTGAGCCTTGCATGCATACACCCCATGCAAGGGAATATTCTGACGATTAAGCGCCAGGTTGCACGTGGGAAATCCTAATGTCCGACCCAGTTGCCGGCCTTTAACTACTTTGCCGGCAATCGAATAAGGCCGCCCCAATAAGCGGGCTACCTTTTCAAATTCAGCGCGTAACAAGCAGTCCCTTACGTATGTGCTGCTGACTCTGACGCCTTCATAGAAGCAACTTTCAGTCTGCACCACTTCAAACCCAAAGCGTTCACCATAACGTTTGAGCAGTGCAAAATCACCGGCCCGTTTATGTCCAAACCTGAAATCATTACCCACAATCAGGCTTTTAATGTTCAAACCGGCAATCAGTCGCTGTTCGATATAGGACTCAGGGCTTTGTTGGCTCAAGGCAGCATCGAAGCGCATCACATAGACGTAGTCAACACCCATGGCACCCAGCAACGCTACTTTCTCTGGCGCCTCACTCAAGCGAGGGGGACACGCTCGTGGGCTGCTGGCAAAAAACTCTTCCGGATGTGGTTCGATCACAATAACCACAGAGGGCACAGCAAACTGTGCAGATTTTGACAGCAACTGGCTGACAATCTGTTGATGTCCAAGATGAACACCGTCAAATTTTCCTATCGTTGCGACGCAACCACGCGCGCAATCGGGAAAAACGTCGGCCTCAGTAATTACCTTCATGAGTCTGGCATCTTGAAAAAAGCCGGATTATAGCGCGTAAGCAGGAAAAATCTGCCTCGAATTCACAACTTGCCACGATTTGTGTGATCCGGGGCCCTCAGTTTTGCTTTTCCTGCGACTGACAACAGTCTGGCAAGCACCAACGCCCCCACAATCACCACAAATTGCCCTACCAATGTGTTCACAACAGAAACCGAATCCGGACGCATCACAATAAACCCCAGGTTGATCACCGTCAGCACTGCTGCCAGTAAACACACCACCGCCAACACCAACATCACCATGCCAAGCAATCTGTTCATTGATGCTCTCCTTTCCCGCAACTGCGCTGTTTTTGTTGTTACGCCGCTCCCGATTATGGCAGTCACATCGTCACGGGACAACTGGATCAACAAGTCCTTGATATGTATGATCGAGCTCTGCTCAATGCTGAGTACAAGACTCCACTCGCAGGGATTTATAAAGGGAAAACGCCGGATGATCGGAAAACTGCTACTTACCTTGGTTGTGATCGCACTGGCGGTGGTCTACCTGCGCAAACGTTACCAACTGAAACTTCAAAAGGACAAGAACAAGCGCAGTGCAGGCAGTTCCCTGCCTACGCCACTCAACAACCACTCTGAACTGGAACAGTTCCTGACACGCGCGCGTAACTCACAGTCGCCGGCTGCGCCTGTCACTGGCGCCCTGGCCCCCCGACTCAGAGCAATTTTGTGGATAGTATTAGGTGGCTTGCTGGTCATCGCTGCAACGGGCAGCTACCTGTATTGGCAGGATCAGCAACAACTGGTGACCGTGTTACTTCATCGCGATGTTAACGAGGCTCCTGTGATTTACCGGGTGGAAAAGCGCAACCTGGGTGACAAGGAATTTGTTACGGATACCGGCATACGGGTGACCGTATCCGCAAACGAACGCATGGAAGTAGTCGGGCTTTGAGCCGGCAAACTCATCGCATCCAAGGGCACTAAAGGCAACCATCGTTCAGCGCTGTCCACTTATCGCGCAAAACTCCCCTGCTGCAGATGGTTCTGTTAAGCTGAATTTACTCAGAAATGGCGCGACTCCTGATTTTGGTAACCCGACCATTGCTTACTGCACGACAGACACAACCGGCTGACACCACCAACCCTATGAGCAAGCACAAATACCTATCACTGTTATCTAATATCATCCTGCTCTGCTGCATGATGATGGCGCCGCTTGCCTCTTACGCGCGCGACCGGGTGACCGAGGTCAAACTTGACGATGGCAGCACAGTAAAAGTATTTCTATTTGTTCCTGAAACCAGTGGCGATGGACCCTGGCCGCTCTGTGTGCTGATGTCGGGTGGCAGCGGCAATGAGTATGTTGCGCGAGCGCAGTTCTGGCTGGGCCGCGAACTCTCGGAGCATGGCTGGATGATTGCGGTGCCGGTTTCACCAACCAACACGCCCTTCACCGGAGAAAACGGTCAGAAAATACCCAAGGTCATTCACGAATTACAAAAAGAATCTGACATTCTGGACGGAAAAGCACTGCTGGTGGGGGTTTCTACCGGGGGCAGCTCCGCTCTTGAGATCGCGGCCCAACAACCCGATCTGTATCAAGGTGTTGTTGCTGTACCCGGCATGCTAAAAGATCTGTCTTTGATCGGGGACATGAAGAACTTGCCGGTCTATCTGCGTATCGCCAAAGATGACCTGTTTCGCTGGGATCAGCGTATGCCTGCCTTGGTCGAGGCCTTGGAGGCAGGCAGTGCCAGAGTGAATGCCAAACTTTCAGAAGAAGGCAAACACGTATTTCGTCTGGACTGGGATCAACTCGAGCCATGGCTCAGCGAACTTCGAAGTCAGCACCCGCTGTAGAGAATTCAAATCTGCCGTGCTAAAGTCCCGTTACTGTTTTGAAAAGCGTTTGGCCGGAGCTGTTGGATGAAACTGATTACTGCAATTATTAAACCATTCAAGTCTGATGATGTGCGCGAGGCGCTGTCTGAACTGGGTGTCAATGGCATGACACTAACTGAGGTCAAGGGTTTCGGGCGTCAGAAAGGTCATACCGAGTTGTATCGCGGAGCGGAATATGTCGTGGATTTTCTGCCCAAAACAAAAATTGAAGTGGCTGTATCGGATGATGTTGTTGATCAGGCCATTGATGCCATCTGCAAAGCAGCCAATACCGGACATATCGGTGACGGCAAAATTTTTGTCACACATATCGAACAAAGCATTCGCATCCGCACCGGCGAAACCGGCAACGAAGCGCTTTAATCAAGACTCTCTGGCGACGCTGAACGCTTATCAACGCGCTTCAGCGTCACCAGCGCATAGACCATCTTTTTACCTTGTTCGTCCAGAAACGTTACTGAAATCAGTGATGTCGATCGTCCTTGATTGATCAATTCCCCGCGCAGAATCATTCTTGGCCCCAACACAGGCTCCAGGTAATCAATACGCATGTTAATTGTGGTTATCCAGAATTGCTCTCGACTCGGATAAAGCGTACGCAGGGTATAAATTGCAATCATGTCCACATAGGTGCCGGTGAATCCGCCAAACAACTGCTGCCTGGGGTTGAGCACCTGATCCGGAATATGGGCATCAATAACAATCAGCCCTTTGCCTTCCTCAACAACTGTCCACTGTGGGGCTTCCAGCAAATCTCCGGCACAATGACCGGGGCGCATGAATATCGGTTTATGGTCTTCGTTGCTCATTCTGCGAATCAGTTTCCAGGCAGGTCAAAAAAATACACTTCCAGATTCAACTGAACACGCGGATCCGCTTTCCAGTCATAACGATCTTCAAACAGCAACTGCGGCACAATCTCCATCACCAGCCAGTCTTTATAGATCGCTTTGCGGTACACCATCTGGGCATAGTAGTTATCAACGGTTTTGACAGGCCGATTGCGGCCAATCAGACCCAGTTCATAGGTGAGCGTTTCACGTTCACCTAAAGACTGAAACAGTGCAACGGACTGTCCGAATTCAGTCAAGCGCTCATCATGCCGATAGTTAACCTCAGACTCGACCCTGAAATTGAGCTCATCACTGAAGGCACGGCTGAAAAACAAACGGGTGTCTTGACCTAAACCATCATTATGGTAATAAAACGTGCGATTACTCAGACCAAAAAACCAGTCGTTGCCTAAATCTTTGTCATAACGAATGCGGAATCGGTAAAACGGGTCAATCGGTATACTGGATTTGGCACCCACATCGTGATTGAAGCGCCAACCGTTGCGCTCTGGGATTTCATAACTGAAACCACCGGTGAATGACGACGCGTTAATGTTATTCAAGCGCTGATCACGCAAGGAATTCTGCTCGGTTGTTTCAGATTCAAAAATCAGTTTCCAGCGCTCTGAGGTGCGCGGCAAATCAATACGTCCGCCAATTCGCACATTGGAGTAATAGGTATCCATCCGGCCGATACGCTGATTCAGCCTCAGTCGTACATAACTCTCATTGGTGCGCTCGCCGATCCCTTCTCCTGCCAGCCAGTCATCGAGGCCACGACCAATTGAACCAACATCACTGGACAGATCATCGCGTTGTGACTCTAGCCAACGCCACGTCCGACTCTGCCCTATATTGTCAAAAGCGCGTCCAAACAGACCTGAATCCGTTTCAGTTTGTGGTTCAGCGACTTGTTCGGTGGACTGTGCGCCAGCCAAGGCGGACGATAACCCTGATAAAAGCAGCACAATCAAAGAGACAGACCGGTTCAAGCTAGAAGGCATACTGCTCCATTTTCACAATATCTAAGATCAACGATCAGAGGGATAAAAATTGGTTCCAGTAGAATCAACCCAAGCAATCAATTGCTCTGCACTATGATGCAAGGGATCCAATGCCAGCATCAGTGCGCTACATAACACAAGGATTATCATAAGCAACTGCCATGGCTGTAACCGATAGCGACTGTTTTGCGCCAGCAAGGCTTTAACGCGTAAGGCCAAGTCACCCCCATCAAATGCCAGACTTGATATTGGGTTGACTGAACTTCGCAGCAGCCGTCCTACATGTACCAGTGTTTCTGCCACAGATACAGCATCATGTTTTTCAGCTGCTTCAAAATCACATGCTTGCTCACACAATACCTGAAGATCACTGGATACCAATAATCGCCATCGCTTTGGTATCAATAACACAAAAACACGGCCCAGCAGTAGCCGCAAGTTATCGCGCCGACTCTCATGAGCACTTTCATGATCAAGTATGATCGCCAACTGCTTTGCCGTGCAGCCTTCCAGCAAACCTTTGCTGACAAAAACCTTGGGGCGCCACCAGCCCAGAGTAAAGACCAGAGGCACTTCAGAGGGCAACACACGGTAGCCTCTTTGGCTGACAGAAAGCGCGGACAACTGTCGCTGCATATCCGCACCTTTTGCCAGATTCCGAAAAAAATGAATCAACAGGCTGCCAATAACCACAATTGCCAAAAGCACACCAAATGCAGCAAGCGCCCATTGCTCAGTGACAGGGGCGTGCTGGATACAATTTTCATGACAATGCGGTGAAATCAGTGAATTTTCAAAGACGGGGGCAAAAAGCATCAGGCTGGCGAGCAAGGACAGCACCATTGGCGCTGCCCACCAGGTCAACAACAGATCAACACCATGGCGTGGATGCAGACGAAACAGCTTCGGTCTGACCAATGGATATACCATTCTGAAAATAACGGTCAGCGCGCACCACAACGTTAACCAGATCAGTGAAAACGAACCCACCGTGTTAATCATGTCAGCGCTCCTCTTCCTGCTGTTTTCGCTTTTCACGAATCAGCTGTTCAAGGTTATCCAGTGACTTTTCATCCAGATCAGCAGCGGCATGCACGAAGCTACTGAGGATAGTTTCCATTTTGCCATCGTGTAACAGTTGAATCACATCGCCCAAAATCCTGCCCAGCAGTCGACCGCGGGACACCGAGGCGTGATAACTGTAAGCATGCCCTTGTTTGAGTCTATCAACGTAGGCTTTGCGATAGAGCCGTTCAAGCGTGGACTGCACTGTGCTGAGCGACGGTGCGCGATCTTCGCCCAGTGCTTCGCGAACCTGCCGCGCCTCCAGGTGAGGTCGTTTCCAGAGCGTTTCGAGCACGCGCAGTTCCAGCTCACCCAGATTGGTGCTCATGATGTTGGAGGCTGATTTGCCGGCAGTTGACACTGTTTTTTCCTTAAACAAACTCAGAAAGCATCAGCGGGGGAAGACACTTTAGCGTTGCCATTACAAAAATGCAAAAACCGATTGCCCCACGGCCCCTAAGAATATGATTTATTTCATATTAATCAATACGATAAAAGAACAGCAACATATAGGACTGTTAAACTCGCGCATTGTTTTGTTTCCAGCCCACCTATGGAGCTCTGATGTTCACCAAACGCACTACAAACTGTCGGGCCGCAATTGCAGCAATCATCGGCAGTTCCTTGATGATAAACGCTACTCAAGCGCAACAGACTGAAACCAACACACCAGTGGCGCAAGAAATACTGATTTTTGGCAGCAACTTCAATCTGCAGGGCACACCCGTCAGCGCCAGCGAAGGTGTGGTATTTGAGCAACAACTGCAATTGCGCCCTATTTCACGCACGGCAGAACTGCTGGAATTTGTACCCGGCCTGATCGCCACACAACACAGCGGTGAAGGTAAGGCCAATCAATACTTCGTCAGGGGTTTTAATCTGGATCATGGCACCGACTTTGCCATTCGTTTGGATCGAATGCCCGTCAACATGCCATCACATGGTCATGGCCAGGGCTATGCGGATATCAATTTTATTATCCCGGAACTGGTAAGCTGCATGTCTTATCGCAAAGGCCCCTACTATGCCAGCGGCGGAGACTTTGCCACGGCCGGTGAAGCGCAATTCAGTTATGCCGATAAACTTGAACAGGGGCAGACTCATATCACGCTCGGCGAAAATGCCTATCAACGCTTTTTTGCAGGCCAAAGCCTGGATATTGGTGGCGGCGCCCTGACACTGGCCGGCGCATTGTCTCAATACAATGGCCCATGGCAGCTTGATCAGGATCTGGACAAACGCAAACTGGTAGCAAAGTATCATCAACGTGTTGATAACAGTGCATGGAGCATCACTGCCATGCATTACAACAATGACTGGACCTCAACTGACCAGATTCCTTTGCGGGCCGTTGAAAATGGCACACTCAGCCGATGGGGCAATATAGATCCCACTGCAGGGGGCGATTCTCGCCGGAACAGCCTGTCATTTGAATTGCAACAGACACTGTCAGATCGGTCTGACTGGCGCTTCAACACCTATGGTATCGATTACGCGCTCGATTTGTATTCCAACTTTACTTACTTTGCCAACGACCCCGTCGTTGGTGATCAATTCCAGCAGACTGACAGCCGGCGGATTGCTGGATTTGACAGCGAATATCGCCGTGAACTTAACACCCGTATCCCAACCGAATTCCGCGCCGGTGTTCAACATCGTTACGATGACATTCATGTGGGGCTGCATCTGACACAAGCCCGTCAACGTTATGACAGCGTGCGCAATGATTATGTCGAGCAATCCTTAAGCAGCACGTATATGTCAGTTGAGCAACAATGGTCTGAGCGCATACGCACAGAATCGTCGTTGCGCGCCGATCACTACCGATTTGAGGTCAGCGACCTGTTGGGGTCAAACAGTGGTCGAGGTAAAGACACGTTGCTGAGCCCTAAATTTAATCTGGTGTACTCGCCCACCAACGGCATTGAAACATTTTTTAGTGCTGGACGTGGTTTCCATAGCAATGATGCACGCGGCGCAACAATACAGGTGGATCCTGCCACAGGACTGACCGCCGACCGGGTAGATCCATTGGCAGATGCGCGCAGTGTGGAGCTCGGGCTGCGCACATCGCTCATTCCCAAGACACAACTGGCGGTCACCGCCTTTACTATGCGACTTTCCTCAGAACTGGTGTATGTCGGGGATGCCGGCAGCACTGAAGCCAGCGATGCCAGTCAGCGTGAAGGACTGGAAATCAATGCTATTTATACTCCGTTGACCTGGCTATTGTTTGATGCTGACGCGTCGATAACCAATGCGCGAAGACGGGGTGTTGGTGCCGACAACCGCATACCAAACGCGGTGCGAAACACGGCATCACTGGGCATGATTATGGATGATCTGGATGGTTGGAGTAGCGGATTACGCCTACGCTATCTTGGCAAGGCCCCGTTGATTGAAGATGGCTCCACCTTCTCACAAAGCACATTTCTGATGAATGCAGAACTCGGTTATGCGATTACACCAAATGTCAGTGTGTCACTCACATTGCTCAATGTGTTAGACAGCGATGATCGCGATATCACTTACTTCTACGAATCGCAATTGGCGGGCGAACCAGCACCGGTGGAAGATATCCACTTCCACCCTGTGGAGCCACGCAGTTTGCGTTTCAGTCTGAATGCACGATTTTAATTCGATGAGTTAAAAACTTATAGAAAATCCATATCACCGGCAGTCAACCACCAGGCATCTTTCAATCGCTGTGTTTCCGGCCCGGGACTCCAGCGGTTGCAGGGTATCTGTATACCCGTGGCCGTGATGTGAAAATGGTCTGCCTGTGTTATCACACGGGCAAGCTGGCCTGCCGTCAACCAGAAATGATAGGGCTTGTTTTGCCCTGCAGATCTCAAAATAGACAGCAACGCGTCTTCAAGATGTTCCGGTGCAGCAATGATGTCCATTAACAGCTGCCGATCACCATGCTCACGGCTGAATGCAAGGGCTTTGACATCCTGCCCGTACATGACGGTGTAACAGTTGTAAGACAAACCTGGACGCTGCAAAAACCGGTAACTCAAATAATCGCCATCCCGCACACCTATGATGGCATTGGCAAAACCAGCTTTCATCTGCAGCCATAGCTGCTCGGCATGGGCTCGCAGGGTTCTGTCAAACTCAGCAATACAGACTCGCCAGCCGTCATCTGGCAGCGATGCTTCTGGTAGCTGAGGCGCGAGTGCAATCTGCATCAATTCGTCAGTTTTGTCATACAACCCCAAACGTTGCGCGACATGCATGGCCTTCAAATTAGGAAAGCCAAACCCCAGCAGGTTGTCGGCTTTGTATCCTGCATATTGCTCGAGCATGCTGGCAGCGGTTTTAAAAAATAGACTGTTGCGACTGAAGAATCCGCGCTCCTGAGGCGACACCATCACATCACAAATCTGAACGGCTTTACGGTGCTCAGAAAAGTAAACAATCTGCCTGATAACGCCTCCGTAGTGGGCAACTGCCTGCCCGCCACGTTCTGCCACCACAGAGGCGCCCCTGCCTGAGTCATATTTCCACGACCACAATGCAGGATCAAATGGTGCAGAGAAGCTGTCTTCGAACACCTGCCGATATGATTCGGGCGTCAAATCGGCGGCGCTGCGCAAAACAGGCGCGCCAGGTGTTTGGTTTTTAAGCTCAGGCACAGATCTGGGTGCGCACAGACTCAACAGCACATGTGTGCGCGCGCCATGCGCACTCGCATCAGTTTCGTTTTGCAGCTCGGTGACCAAGCGCTGAATATCTGCTTCACTTTCACCCGTCAGCCCTACCAGAGCTTTTTGGGAGCGTTCAAGTACGGCAACCAGTATCTGCTGAAAGCGATTGGTATCCGCTGACAGATCCTCACAGTCTGAAACTTCAAAACCCATGCGTTTTGCCAGTGCCAACACATGAGCGAGTAAGGGCAGTGGTTGAGGGTCAATACTATCGTTGTTGCATACAACAAACTCATCACAAATCAGCAGCTGACCACCGGGCCTGAGTAACTCAAGCGCTTTGTGGAACAGCGTGATGGGCAAACTGTAACGCGCGCTGTTATGAAAAATGAGAGTGTCAAAGCCCGCATCATCGCGGTATTGCTCAAAAGAACAACAGACCAGCTTGTCCGCTGAGGCATGAGCTAATGCGGCATTGGCAAGCACGGCAGCATGGCGATCTATGCCGATTGCCTCAAACCCTCGGGAACACAGCAAATCAACCAGCGCCCCTTGACCACATCCAACCTCGAGCACACGAGCGCCGACATCACAATCAAGCGCCGACAACACACGATCTACACGTTTTTGCTGCGCACTCACCAGCAAAACCGCAAGTTGCGCCAACGACGCATCGCTCACTTGCAGTGCATCAAACTCATCACTGGACAGCTCACCATAAACCAGCCAGGGCGACTGACCCGGCAAGGAACGCATGAGTGCTGCATAGACGTTTAATGGAAAAATCCATAAAAAATCATTTTTGTTTATGCTGTCAGTAGTCTTCATGCGCGGCATTATACGGTAGAATTCCGGGCATGACGAAAACCACACTGATACGACTGTTCAGCCTGTTTCCTGACAGTGGCGCCGACTCCCGCAGCGCGCCGCGCATTGGATTGCAGCGCCTGCTTGGCTTGCGCATTCTGGTCGCCGGCAGCAGTCTGGCCGGCGCATTGCTGTTTAACATATTTTCACCGCTTGAGCTGCCAATGCTGCCCGTCGCGTTGGTACTGAGCGGCATTGTGTTGTCGGTTTTGATCGGTTACTGGCGTGTCAATCATGCCGGGCTTATCACACACGGCGAGCTGGTAATGCAACTCGGGCTGGACTTTGTGTTTGCCACTATTGTCTTGATGTATACGGGAGGCTCGAGCAATCCGTTAATTTCGTATCTGCTGGTCCTGCTAGCGGTGGGCGCGACCTTGTTGCGCAGTCTATGGGCACACCTGTTTGCCTTGCTGGCGATTCTGATCCACACGGCCTTCCTTGCTTACGGCATCATCAGCGATGAGCACAGTCAGCACATGCCCAATTTTCAACTGCATCTGGTAGGCATGTGGGTTACGTTTGTAGTCAGTGCGGCTCTGATCACAACCTTTGTCAGTCGCATGGCTGCGGCCATTCGCAGCAGAGAACTGACACTGGCAAAGTCACGCGAAAACGAGTTACGAAATGAACAACTGGTTGCTATTGGGTCACTTGCCGCAGGTACAGCACATGCGCTGGGCACCCCCTTATCAACCATGGCAGTATTATTGTCCGATCTGGATGGACTGACCGAAGAACAGCTGCGCAACACCGAAATCAAAGCGGACATCCACCTCTTGCGTCAACAAGTCGTGCGCTGCAAGCAGTCGCTGGATCAGCTGACTCATTTCTACCACAAAGGTGATCAGCAGCAAGTCGGCCGCATGCGCATGGGTTCGCTGCATGACGCCGTGCGTGATTACATTGTCAACATACACCCACGGGCCATTATCGAATTTACAATCGATGATAATTGCCGCGAATCCTGGATTCCTGCGGATATCACTATCCGACATGCGTTGATCAACATCATAGAAAATGCCATCCGTGCGGCCCACAAACTGGTCACCGTGCATTATGGCTTTGATGAAACGCGCGCAGGTACCGCATTGATCAAGGTTCAGGATGACGGCGATGGCATTCCGGCCGAAGTCATGGAGAGCATGGGCGAACCGTTTATCTCGTCGCGCGAAGGCAGCATGGGTCTGGGTATATTCCTGGCCAACTCAACCTTGCAACGTCACGGCGGCAGTATCGAAATGTTTAATGTGCCGGGTGCTGGCGCCCTCACCTGTATCCACCTGCCTTTGACTGACAATAAACCCAGCGGTGAATCAACACTATGAATGACAGCACTCAAAGCCGATCATTATTGATGATTGAAGATGACGAAGTTTTTGCGAGTGTCAGTTCGCGTGCATTGACCCGACGCGGCTACGATGTTGTCCTGGCCAACAGTATCGATACTGCCAGGGATTTGATTAACAGCCAGCAGGTGGCCTATGCCATTGTAGACCTCAATCTGGCGGGGCATTCTTCGCTGGAGTTGATCCCGACATTACGTGCACGCAATCCGGATGCACGCATTCTCATGCTGACCGGTTATGCCAGCATCGCAACCGCGGTAGAAGCCATCAAACTGGGCGCAGATAACTATCTTGCCAAACCCGCCGATATTGACGAAATTCTGGCGGCACTGGACGACGATTCCGATGAGGAAGAGCATGATGCCCAGTTTCAGGAACCCATGTCCGTGCGTCGTCTTGAGTGGGAACACATTCAAAAGGTATTGCTGGAAAACCATGGCAACATTTCTGAAACCGCACGACAACTAAAAATGCATCGCCGCACATTACAAAGAAAGTTACAGAAGAAGCCCGTTGCCGGCTGAGCAACTGTTCGCAATTGGCATAAATTTTCTGCAAGCCATGACTTTGCGCTATAAGCTTGATTGATAAAACATTTATGTCAGGTTTTAATGACTTTCGGCACTCGGGCGCTTACTATGCGCGTGGTATAAAACGCCGTCATGACTCATCACAAGATTCCCGTCAGGTTTGCCTGCCCAGGGAACGCCAAAAAGCAGCACAAAACAACAACAAAAATAAGTAACCCCTTTCGTCGGCCTTTGGCGCTGATAGACACTGCACGAAGTATGAATGGAATTTACTGCAAGACAGCACTCAAACGCGGAGCCTTACTTAAGTGAAAAAACAATACTGGGTCGCCATCGGCCTGTTTATCTTTCTTGTTATATGGATGTTCCTGCCACGCGAGCAAAACGTAGCAGTCGAAGACAGGTACGCAATGCCCGAGACCGACAGATCGGTCACCGCTATCCCGGCCGGTTCGCCGGTTGACGTCAGTGCCAGCGGCTTTAACGTTTTGGTCAGCAAGGTCAACGTAAGCACTTATACTGAAACGGTCAACGTTCGCGGTGTCACACAAGCATTCCGCCATGTACAAATTCTGGCAGAAGCGGCCGGCCGAGTGACGGCCACTCCGGTGGCGCGCGGTGCGCGGGTCAATCGCGGTGATGTACTTTGCGAAATTGCTGTTGATAACCGCGAAGCGGAATTGCAGGAGTCACGCAGCCGTGAACTCCAGGCGAAACTGGAATACGAAGGATCTCTTGGTTTGCGCGAACGCAACCTGGTCTCCGAAGTGTCAGTGGCACAACTAAAATCTGCACTTGATTCAGCCACAGCTGCCGTTGGCCGCGCAGAACTCGCGCTGAGTCGCACAAAAGTGCGGGCGCCATTCAGCGGCATACTTGAAACCCGCGCAGTTGAAGTGGGTGACTACCTGAACATGGGCGCACAATGCGGTTCCTTGCTGGACGACCAGCCCATGTTGCTGGTTGGTCAAGTGCCTGAACAGAATGTCAGCAAACTGATCATCGGAAACACGGTTGAAGGCCTACTGGTGACAGGGCAGCGCGTCACCGGCCGACTGACTTACATCGCCCGCGCAGCTGATCCTGTCTCCCGCAGCTATCGTATCGAAGTCGAATTGAATGCAGGCCAGGAACCCATCCGACAAGGCATCAGCACTGAAATTATGGTTTCAGCGTCTGACATTGCAGCGCACATGATTCCCCCGTCCGCCATTACGCTTGATGACGCGGGTGTTGTGGGAGTGAAAGCGATCAATTCGAATAATGTTGTGGTGTTTTACCCGGTCACTATTGTTGGCGAGAGCACACAAATAGGCACACCGGGATTCTGGGTAACAGGATTGCCGTCTGAGGCCATTCTGATCACGCTGGGCCAGGAACTGGTTTTCCCGGGCCAGACAGTCCGCACTAACACTGATTGGTCACGTCTATGATCTATTTCAAGGCAGCACGCGACAGGGCACGAACTTCCCTGACAATTTTTGGTGTGATAATTCTGGCGGGATTTCTATCGTTCCGCTCCATCCCGGTCGAACTCAACCCGGATGTAACGGTGCCAATTATCATCACAACCATTATTCACCCAGGCATTTCTCCGGAGGATGCTGAGCGACTGCTGGCCAGACCAACAGAGATCGAACTGAAAAATGTGGATGGCATCACTGAAATCCGTTCATTCTCCAGCGAGAGCAGTGCCACCATCATTACGGAGTTTGACGTCAGTTTTAACGCCGATTTTGCGCTCAATGATATTCGTTCGGCATTGGACCGCGCCAAAGCTCGTTTCCCTGCCAATACCGAAGAGCCGATTATCCAGGAAGTGTCAGCGGCAACTGTGCCGGTTGTGCAGATAGCATTGGGCGGCGACGGTGTTTCTGAACGTACAAAGCTGCAGATTGCCCGGGTGTTGCAACGTGAAATCGAAAACCTACCGGAGATTCTCAGCGCCGATATGATAGGTGCCCGGGAAGAATTACTGGAAGTGGTGATTGATCCGCGCAAACTGGAAACCTACGGCATTACAAATTCACAAATAGTGCAGGCGGTGACCAGTAATAACCGATTGATCCCGGCCGGGATGCTGAACACCGGTGAAGGCAGCTTTGCGATCAAGGTACCGGGCCTGATCGAAACCGCGCAGGATCTGTTTCAATTGCCTATCGCAGCCAATGCCACCGGCGTTGTCGTTTTGAGTGATGTGGCTGATGTTCGTCGCACCTTCAAAGATGCTGAACGTTTTGCGTACGCAAACGGCGATCAGGCGATTTCCCTCGACGTCCAAAAACGCAAAGGCGCCAATCTTATTCTAGCCATGGACAAGATCGATGTGATCGTAAGGGAGATGCGCTCACAGATTCCGCCAGGTGTGGAGATCACTTACCTCAACAACACGATTCCACTGGTCATTGAACAGAACTCCAGCCTGCAAGGCAATATGCTGTCGGCCATGGCACTGATCATGATGGTTGTAGTAGCCGCTGTGGGCGTGCGTTCAGGCATTCTGGTTGCCATGGGTGTACCGTTCTGCTTCTTCTTCGCCTTTATCATCATTTCGCTGCTGGGTTACACCTATAACTTTATGGTGATCTTTGGCCTGCTGCTTGCGCTCGGTATGTTGATCGACGGCGCCATTGTGTTGGTGGAATATGCTGACCGTAAAATGGCTGAGGGGTATAACCGGGAAGATGCGTACGAAGAAGCTGTTTCACGTATGTTCTGGCCCATCATCTCGTCAACATTAACCACACTGGCTGCATTCCTGCCGCTGCTGTTCTGGCCAGGAGTTGCCGGTGAATTCATGAGTTATCTGCCCACCACAGTGTTTGCAGTGCTCATAGGTTCCTTGCTGTACGCGTTGCTTTTTGCACCGTTGATAGGATCATTTGTGGGCAGCCGCGAGGCACACAAACATATTGATGTCACTAAAAATGACGACAACTTGGTCAAAGAGTTCAAAGGTCCAATTCGTGCCTATGTTGGTATTCTGCGGTTTGGCATACGCAATCCCGGCGTGATATTTCTGGGCGCCACGGCGGTATTGGTAGGCATTGTGATGGCCTATGTCACCTTAGGGCGCGGTTTTGAATTTTTTACCAGCGTCGATCCCAGCCAGACACGTGTGCAGATTTTTGCGCGCGGCAATTACTCGCCTGAAGAAATTCGCGATATCGTCACGCAAGTGGAAGATCGCATCGAAGCTGTTGGACACTTCAAGAGCATCGTCACCCAGTCGGGCGCCAGCCGCAGTATGGGTGGCGGTCAAGGTGCAGCGCCTGATCTGGTAGGTACGATATTCCTGGAATTCACTGACCGGCGCGAGCGCGACATCAATGGTTTCGAAATCGAGAATCTCTACCGGGAAGCTATTGCTGATCTGCCGGGTATCCGTGCAGAAATTTCAACACCAGAACAGGGTCCACCCGTAGGCAAAGAGCTCCAGCTGGAATTTTATGGTGAAGATTTACGCACCCTGATTAGCGAAGCACGACGGGTTCGTAATTACCTTGAGTCCGGCATGGAAGGCTTGATCGATGTGGATGACACCACGCCAGTTCCAGGCATCGAGTGGGAAATCACTGTGGATCGTGCACGGGCTGCCATGTCAGGTGCCAGCATGCAGGAGATTGGCACAGCCATCCAGTTGTTGACCAATGGAGTGCTGATGGGCGACTACCGCCCAGACGACAGCGAAGAAGAAGTCGAGATCCGAGTACGCTACCCCGAAGAATACCGTGGCA
Source organism: Pseudohongiella sp. (assembly GCA_030696315.1). Classification (GTDB taxonomy): domain Bacteria; phylum Pseudomonadota; class Gammaproteobacteria; order Pseudomonadales; family Pseudohongiellaceae; genus Pseudohongiella. The sequence continues at coordinate 45,885 of JAUYSM010000115.1, forward strand.
TCGAGCAGATCGATAATATTCGTATCAATACTGCCGGCGGACTGGTGCCTATCAGCAGCTTTATCACGCGTGAACCATTGCCCAGCGTAAGCTCAATCCAGCGTGTTGACAGTGAGCGTGTGGTATACGTCAGAGCTAACCCTGCCCCGGGCATTATTACTGACAACAAGGTGGGTGAACTGGAGCAGTGGTTGCAAGCCAATCCCTTGGCCCCGGGCGTCAATTACCGCTTCCGTGGCGCCAATGAAGAACAGGATGAGTCGATGGCTTTCCTGAGTTTTGCCTTTTTATTGGCGCTGGCGCTGATGGCTGTTGTACTGGTTACGCAGTTCAATAACTACTACCAGACATTGCTGATTCTGTCTGCCGTACTGCTGTCAACAACTGGCGTGTTGCTGGGACTGTTGATCACCGGGCAGACGTTCAGTGTGATTCTGACGGGTGTTGGCGTGGTGGCATTGGCAGGAATTATTGTGAATAACAATATTATTCTGATCGATACCTTTAATGTACTCAGTCGCAATCATCCGGACTGGAGTCTCATGGATGTGATTGTACAAACCGGTGTGCAGCGTCTGCGACCTGTGTTCCTGACCACATTCACCACAGGTTTTGGATTACTGCCACTGGCACTGGGCATCTCAATTGATCTGGCGGGCGCGGAAATCGAAGTGGGAGGCCCCGTCGCGTCTCAGTGGATGCAACTGGCAAATGCGGTGGTGTTTGGGCTGGGGTTTGGTACGGTGTTGACCTTGATTGTCACACCTGCGTTGTTGGCCCTGCCCTACAAATTGCGCAGTTACCGTGATCAGTTTGTTTCCTTGTTCCGTCGCACCAAACCGGTTCTCAGCGACTGATCAAACCAAACAGGTAACAAAAAAGCCGCTGTAATTCGAACACAAGTTCGTATTTACAGCGGCTTTTTTCTTGTCCTGTAATGAATGGTTACAACTCACCGACAGCTTTGCAATAATTTGTGACCCGCTCTATCCCTTTGAAAAGCCTGTGCTAGTATCAAATCAAGTCAGGGCCAGGTGGTAAAAGAACTTTCTCTGTTCCCCCCTGTATAACTTGGAATTTTTTCTGCCACTTGTGCCCTGACCATTATCTGCTTTAGAACCAGCCATCAGCGATACGTGCGGTTTGCCACCCAGGCCTCAACGAGCAGTAGTAACATCACCAGCAATACAATCCACCACCATAAACGTTGCGGCTGCTCGATGTCCGCGATCAATTGCGCAGTTCTGATACGCTCAGCCACCATAGGTGTTGTTTCAGGATTGATAATGGCATCGGTCAGCGCCGCAATATCTGCTCGTCTGGAACTTGCGGCGTCAGCTGCAATGTTGATCGCCAGCGTCGTGTCCCCAAGTCTCACAAAACCCGGCATCCGCGCTCGATAAAATGGATTGTCTGAACTCAGGCGTACGATAGAACCATCAGGTTCCTGCAAGTCCAGTTCACTGCGGTCATCGGCTACAAAATTACGCAGGTCAATCATGTCACCAACCAGATAAGCACGTTCGCGATTGGGCGGCTGAATCAGATAGGTCAACACTTGGTGTACAAAAGGCAGGAATAAGCCTTGCAGCGGAAAGTTGCTCCAGCCTAGATCCAGCGATGAACTGAGCAACATGGCGCGCCCTTCGCCCACCGGTCTTTCGGTCAGCATGGGTGAACCATTGTCAAAACGCATCAACACACCTGCATCTACGGCAGGCTCGGTTAACCAATAACCTTGAAAGCGGGCACCAAAGTCTACATTCAGGGCGCGCAGCGCCGGGTGGCGCCGGTCGACATCCGCAATCAATTGATAGTCATTGCTGGCGAGCACTTCGGATGTGATCAGAGCAGCAGGACTGAGATCACCCAGACGCGCGTTGAAATCACCGGCAGATATGCGGTCACCGGGAGCCAGCAACACTGCGCCACCTTCTGTCACAAATGCCTGCAATGCCTGAAGCTGCGAGTTGTTTGACAGTGCGGTATTGAGCAGCACCACGGCATCGTGATCTTGAATGAGTGGCACCGTCAGCGCATCAGCGGTAACTGAGGTGACATCAAACGGTGAATTCTCCAGACCGCGCAAGGCCAGCACAAACCAGTGTGCCTCATCGTCATACCAGTCCTGCGAAGGATCACCATTAACAACCAACACACGCATACGCGGCAAAACGTCCAGCGAAAAATACCAGCGATTATCCAGTTCAAAATCATCACCCGACAACACCAGTTCGCCCGTATAAGCGCCCGTTGCCTCCAGATTCAAGGGCACGTTAAGCACAGCCTCAGAGCGTTCATTCAACAACACGGGCTGGGCAATGCTGTTGGCCGTGGCTGGCGCCTCACCAGACTGAGCGCGCACGTTGAGCGACAATTGGCCACGATCCAGAAATACACTGCCGGTGCTGCGCACACGTGCCAGTATTTCGTAATCCGTCTGATTCTCCAGTAATTGTTGCGGCGAGCGTACATCCGTCAAACTGAGATTGCTGCTGCGTTCATCCCCCACGTCGATAGGTCTGAAGCCTGTGCCAGCGGCCAGCATCCACGCGCTCTGATCTTCCTGCCGCCCCGTACCGTCAAGGGCATCACTTTGCAGTCCGGAGGCTTTAAAGTCAGAAATCATGACAATCTGACGTTGCTCATGTTGCGACTCATTGAGCATGTCATCCGCCAATTGCAGGGTAGGATAAAAACGTACCCGATCATAACCCGGTTCATCAAGGCTATTGATAAAGGCGCGCAAGCCGTCAATATCGCTGCTGAGTTCGCGCACCGTCAGCGTGCCATCCGCAAAGGTGAGGACAGCAGCGTCATCACCCGCATTGAGCCCATCAAGCACGTCCAGCGCCTCGGCTTTGGCGCGCTCAAAACGATCTCCAAACCGCATACTGAGTGAGGTATCCAGCAAAATGGCAACCGACTTGGGTTCTGCGTCGATCAGCCGCGCCATCCCGCCCTGGTAAAACAGCGGTCTGGCAAAGGCAATCACCAACAAACAAATCAAGGCGGCGCGCATCAACAGTAACAACCACTGTTGAATCTGCTGGAACAGAATGAGCTTTTTGGTAGTTTGTTTCATAAAGCGCAGAGTGCCAAACATCACCTTCGGCGGGTTCTCGCGCCGGATCAGATGGATGGCAATCGGAATAGCGGCCGCTAATAATCCCAGCAAAAACAGCGGTGTCAGGAACCCCATTTATGAGCTCCTTGTCCGACGGGACAAATACGATGCCAGCGCTTTATCCAAGGGCTGCGAGGTATCCAGCAGACAATAATCCACCCCGCTACTCTGGCATTTCTTTTTACAGTCATCCAGGTAACGCTGCAGATTATCCAGATAAGCGTTGCGGATGGCCTGTGGCGAGGTGATATGGGTTTCGGCGGTTTCCATATCCACAAACTCTGTGGATTCATTAAAGTTAAACATCAACTCCTGATTATCCAGCACGTGGAACACAATCACTTCATTACCCATGGCACGCAATTGCATCAGGGTCTTGATGGTAGCCTGTTCGTCTTCCAGCATGTCACTGATCAGGATTACCAGACTTTTTTGATTGATCGTCATGGCCAGTTCGCTCAGTGGCCGCACGCTGTTGGTTTGGCCTCCCGCCTGTAACTCATGCAGGCTGCGCAGTATCCGGATAAGGTGAACCTGCCGTGCCTTGGCGGGAATGTAGTCTTTGATTTTGTCATCAAAAGTGATCAGACCCACGGCATCGCGCTGACGCATAATGAAGTAAGCCAGGGCCGACGCCAGTGTACGGCCGTAGTCCAGTTTGCTCATCGCCGTCGAGGCGTAACCCATGGATGCACTGCTGTCGAGCAGGATGTAACAACGGACGTTGGTTTCGTCTTCGTATTGTTTGATGTACATCTTGTCGGAGCGGCCGTAGAGCTTCCAGTCCACATGGCGCATGTCATCACCACGGATGTAGTGGCGATAATCGGTAAACTCGACACTGAAGCCGCGTTTAGGACTTTTGTGCAGGCCCGCGATAAATCCTTCCACGATGACGCGCGCACGCATCTCGAGATTATCGAGTGTGGCGAGCACTGAAGGATCTATGAAGTTCGTGCTTTGTGTCATGTTATGCGCCCGGTGCGCGCACAGTGTCCAGCACGCGGCGTATCAGCTCATCGGTGGTGATACGTTCGGCTTCTGCGTGGAAGTTCAGCTGTATGCGGTGACGCAATACCGAGGGCGCCAATGCACGAATATCGTTAAACGACACATTGTAACGACCATGCAGCAGTGCTCTGACTTTGCCAGCCAGCACCAGATTCTGTGAGGCACGGATACCGGCGCCCCACGTCACCCAGTCTTTTACAAACTGCGGCGATGCCGGACTTTGTGGCCGTGTGGAGTGCACCAGATGCACGGCGTATTGCACAACGGCCTGTGCAGCGGGCACCTGCCGCGCGACGCGCTGGAACGCCAGAATGTCTTCACCACTGAGGGGATGTGACACTGTGCGGTCAACAACACGTGTGGTGCTGCTGACAACCTGCACTTCCTCTTCTTCAGTCAGATATCCCAGTTCCATCTTGAACATAAAACGGTCGAGCTGGGCTTCCGGCAGCGGATACGTACCTTCCAATTCAATGGGGTTTTGTGTCGCCAGCACAAAAAATGGGCTGGACATTTTATGTGTCACACCGGCCGCGGTGACTTGACGTTCTTCCATGGCCTCCAGCAACGAGGACTGCGTTTTGGGTGGTGTGCGGTTGATTTCGTCTGCCAGCAGGATATTGGTGAAAATCGGGCCTTTCACAAACACCAGTTTACGCCGGCCATCGCTTTCTTCCACAATCTCAGAACCCACCACATCAGATGGCATCAGGTCTGGCGTAAACTGGATACGACTGAAATTGAGCTGAAGAATATCTGCCACTGTTTTGATCAACAACGTTTTTGCCAGACCAGGCACGCCGGTCACCAGGCAGTGTCCACCTGCAAACAGTGCAATCAATAACTCCTCAATTACCGAATCCTGACCCACAATGACTTTGCGGATTTCATGCACCATCTGATCTCGACCCAACTGCATCTTTTTAACAAGTGCCAGATCGTCATTGTCTTCCAGACCAGCAACCGGGGTGTCATCAATCATGTGGGTATCTGTCATGGTTATGTCCTGTAAATTCAGTGTGTGTATGCGTAAATCAAATAATTGATGCCCAGTCGATAGGCTTCATTGGTCATCTGGGTGGGATACATCTCCAGAAAGGTATGCTCCCAACCGTCTCCCATATCGGAATTAAAATTTGCCACCAGCATCACGCGCCCCATGTCATCCAGAATGGCATGCACAGACGGCGGATAACGCGGATCATTCAAGGTGACGTTGCCATAATCCCAGGTCACAGCCCGGCCGGGCACCTGCGGAACTTCAGTAATGTCATAAAACATCCGGAAAATTTCGTGATTCATATCCAGCTGAATCAACTCACGATCCGGAAATATCTTTGTTATTTCTATCAGAAAATCCTGAAAGTGCGCCTCACCCCAGAAGTCGTCCAGCATCACAAAACCACCACGATGCATAAACTCGCGCAAGGCTTCGACCTCAAGCGGATTAAAATTTGGCCCCGTGCGCATACTACCGATGGGCACACGTTTCATGGTCATATACAAAAACGTGTGTTCAAACAGCTCCGGATCAGTAAGATCCATCCAGCGCGGGCTGGTGGTATCCGTGTCGATAAAGGTATAGCGCTGGACACCGCGCATGAAGTTCTGTTCAGCATCCGGGAAGTCGGTATCCCACCAGCCACCACGTCGACCGCCGCGACCGCCGGCATAGTTTTCATAACGACCGCGAATCCAGGTGAATTCCGGATAACTGGCTGGCCGCGACTGCGACGCCCCCTGCCCTGTGGGTGCAAGACTGTCGCGCAGACTACGCACATCAAAATCCTGCGGGAAAACCATGCCATCGCGCTGCCGGGTATCTGGCACACGCACGGGGGGCAAGCGCACCTCAGGCACTCGGATTTCTTGTGAGCGCTGGTTTTGCGGAGGCTGTAAAGGGTCAACCTGGGCTTGGGCAAAAGCCGGGAACATCACAGCCACCAGCACAAAGCTGACAACAGTGACGACCCGATTGCCGTTGACCCTTTTAATCATGGCTGACTGCCTGCTCCTGAGCCTGCACCTGACGGTTGATTACTGCGTTCGACAGCGCGCAGCAGGATATCTTGTGCGCGCTCATAACCAGGCGCCGTTTCCAGTGCTCTGAGTACGGTGCGACGCGCCTCATCAAGTTGCTGATTATCCAGGTACGCTCCGGCCAGATTGGTACGTGCATCAACCGGATCACTCTGATCCAGCATGACCAGCACTTCAAACTCCTGCACCGCGCGGCCAGTATCACCGACTCGCTGAGCCAGTTGCGCCCCACTGCGATGGATCTCGGGTCGGTAGGGATTGACGGCCAGTGCGCGGCTCAAATAGTAGTCAGCTTGCTCAGTGTCGCCTGAGGTCAAAGCCGCATCGGCCAACTTCAAAGCAGAGGCGTAGTCATGCTGCTGGTTTTGCAGCATCACGCTCAACTGTTGCATCATGGCCTCGGTGTTGCCCTGAGCTTCGTAAATCTGGGAAAGCACCAGCGATGGACTTGGGTAACCTGCATAATCCGGCAAAATGTCCTGCGCGGTTTGCAGATGAACAATCGCTTCGTCGTAGGCCTGCTCGCGGAACAGCACAATTCCGAGTTGCAGATGCGCCTGGAAATCACGAGGTTGTTGCTCCACGCGGCCGCGCATGTGCTGCTTCAAGGACTCATTATTGTAGAGCTCTGCCAACACCGCACTATTGTTTTCGCGCACGCCGTGACCATGACCGGCCCCTTCATCTGAAGTGTCTTCCACATGCACATAAACGTTGATCTGGTCGACACGTTGTTGAATCCAGTCACGGAAACCGCTGTCAAACGTCACCATGTCCATTTCAAAAACATTGGCAAACATTTCACTTTCTTCACGGATATGCGCGTATTCCAGAATCAAGGCACGCAGCTTTTCAAATCCAAAATGTTCGGCGATGTACTCAACCACCAGATAGGACTGAAAATACGCAAAACTCAAATCAGCATCACTGTTTGCGCCGGTAAAACCTTCATTAAGATTGGAAACTGGCAGCAACTTGCCTTGCTGGACAGCTCTGACCAGCTCTAGCCCAAGACGACGCCCCCATTCCGGACGCGCCTGACGCTCTTCCCAGGTAGAGATCCCCTCGGATAACCAGCGTGGCATACGATTTTGTGTCATCTGCAAGGTGAACACATGCACCAGTTCATGCCAGAGAATTTCTTGCCAGTTGGCGTTCAGGGTATCCGGGGATATCAATGTGACCACTTTGCCAAAACAGATGCCTACCAGCGGGCCGATATCGGGCAGCCCCACCGAGCGTACGGCAAAATCTTCGGTGCGCTCAAACACCTGGATCAACACCGGCACTTCCGGCTCAAACTGGTATTTTTCAACCAGCTGCTGCCAGCTTTCCTCCAGCAAGGGTGCCATATAAGGCCACAACACCTGCGCATCGCGCTGACTCATGTTGACGCGAAAATGCTCAGTTTCGAGTGCAGCATAACCTTCCAGCACATCAAACACCTGCAGCATGTTGGAAGTCATGACGTTAAAAGGATCATTATCAAAGGCTTGTTCAAGGTGCTGTTTGCCTTCAACTTCTTCACCGAGCCGCACCAGATTGCCACCCAGCACGGTATGCGCGTGCCAGTTATTGGGATCACGGGCAATAGCCCGTCGGGCGTAACTCACCGCTTCGGTAAATCGGTAATTATTGCCAAGGTAGTCGGCAACACCCGCAAAAAATTCGGAGCTTTCCGGACTGAAGGCGTTTACACGCTCAAGCAGCCGGTCAAACTCGGGCATATCATCTTCTATGGCAGCCAGTGCCGCTAACGATGACAAGGCAGAAATGGATTCGGGGTTGACTGTCAACGCCTGCTGTAAATAATCACGCCCCACGTCTTTTTGATAGTTGCGCACCATCAACAAGCCATAGGTCTCCAGAGCGGCAACATCGCGGGGATTGGCCTCTAGACTCATGGCCAGATAGCGCTCAGGACTGCTGATACGTGCCATGCCCGTCAGCGCCGGGGAGTAACGACGATTGATGGTAAGTGCCTGGTTATAGTTGGTCTCGGCGTCGGCGTCGTTAAATTTTTCCTGGAACAGATCGCCCCACAAGGTCAACGCCTCAAGATTATTACCATCCAGACGCACCGCCTCCGCAAACAGCGCATTGGCATCATGAAACTCGTCGAGCTTCCACGCCGCCAGCGCCACCATGCCCACATCGGCCGAGTCAAACACCAGGCCGCTGTCATAACGTGCCAGCGCCGTATTGTACTGTTGCGCTGCTGCTTCAAGATTACCGCGCAGATCCAGCACCAGACCGTACTGCACCAGTGTGCGCACAGGTGGATTGATCTGCCCCGCCACCACTTGCGCCAGAATGTCCTCAGCGTCCGCAGACCGCCCCGTCATCCGGTAAAGTTCAGCCAGTTGTGTGGCCGCAGCCGGGCTGTCCGCTGGATTGCGCACCAGTGGGCGTAATGTAGAAATGGCCTGTTCGTATTGGCCTGTCAATGCTTGGGCTTTACTGATACCCAGCGCAGCCTGTTCGCGCCAGGCATCTTCGCGCACTGCATTAAATGCTTCGATCGCGCCCAGATAGGAGCCGCGTAACAACAATTCATTACCGCGGGTAAGATTATCCAGCGCGGATAACTCGATGGGCTGGGCAAACGCAGACTCGGTAATCGCCACCCTCAGGTTTAAAGCGGGCACAAAAAACTCAGGGACCGGTACTATCGACAGCAGGCTGAAACCCGCAATTGCAGTGGCACTGCGAATTGCGCGGCGCAAGGTGTGTCGGGACGCATCAGGGTAAGTCATTGTATCTCCTCGTGCGGGTTGCCAGATCAATCAACAAGGCCTCCAGCCGGTTCCAATAGTCCTCTTCCAGATAATTCACTTTCTGATTACGCAGAATAAAAATCTCGCGCTCTATTGTTTGCATTTCTGCCTGTAGACCTAGGGCCTCAGGTGATGTTTTCTGCACGCCAGGGCTGATCACATTCAGATACGCAATTTCAGCCAACATTCCGTCGGGCTGCCCTGTACCCGGCTCGCGACTGAACAGACCATCACCAGAGTCGTCCAGCACTGCATTCTCGGTGGAAAGCCGCCCTTGATCGCTGTACCACTGTGCGACCCGGCCACTAGCGTGATTAAACGCCTCGAGCACCGACACCCGGCCATTTCTGTCCAGATCAGCACGTTTTTCAGTTAATGCAGCTACCAGAAAACCACCAAACAAGGGGTCGTAACGCTCGGCAGCCGAACGCGTTGCCGAAACCACTACGCGCCCCAGCACTGACAGTGCGCGCGAAAATTCAAAACTGGCACTGGTGGTGTTAAAGATCACCATATCCACACCCGCTAAGGGTGCCAGCAAACCCGCCAGATCGTTGCCTGTCATGTCGGGGCCGACGTTATTAAATTTTGCTTCCCCAAAGGTGCTGGAGCCATGACCAAACAGAAAGACGGTCAATTGGTCACCGGCCTGGCTGTCACGCCGGATGCGCTCCACCGCCGCAGTAATGTCCTCAAACTGTGAGCCACCGCTGACAATCGACGCGGCATTACCGACATTACGGCCATCGTCCATCAACAGTTCGATGGCGTTACTTGAGTAACCATAATCGGCCAGCAGACTGCCATGCAAATCAGTCGCCCAGGTGCGCAGGCGCTGACGAATTTCATCCGACGCGGAGGCGCCCACAACAATCAGTGCAAACTTGTTGTTTTCCGGTGTCTGTTGGAACCAGGGTGTATCTTCCGCACCTGATCCTGGCTGGCCAGTTGGCTGAGCAAACAATGTCACAGACCACAACAAAGTCGAGACGGCCAGCAGTGCGGATATTCGCATCATGACAACCCCCGATAGCGACGTGCCATCCAATCCATACACATCAATGCAATTAACAAGGCCAATAACCAGGGCCTATCCCAGAGATCTTCCTGAACTTCGCGCGAGTAGGCGCCCGGCACATGATCAATATCGTTGAGCATCTGTTGAGCAGCGGACAAATCGTAGTAGCGGCCGCCGCCGATGTCAGCAATTCTGGTCAACATTCCCGTGTCGCGTCCGGCGTTATTGAACTCTCGTAAGGACGGAGTCACCACAAAAGCCGCGGGTTTTTCGGTTTCCAGACCCGTGCCTGCGGCACTCGCCACATCCACCAATACCCGGTATACGCCTTCGTCCGCAGCCACAAAACGGCTGACATAGGTGCCGTCCTGATTGATATCCCACTCCATGGCAATATCAACTGAATTACCAAGCGGATCACTGCGTTGTATCCACAAAGATGCGTTATTGTCCGGTTTGTACTCGGCATCCAGCACTTTGACTGAGACACTGACAGTATCGCCGGCGTTATAGAACGGTTTATCAAAGCTGACACTGACACGCTCCATGGCCCCTTGTGCCAGCCAGCGCAACATCTGCCGCCATAAGCGTTCATGGGATTCATCCTCAGCGGACATCAACATCTGCCAGCGCCAGGTGCTGGCGGTATTGATACTCATGCTGCGGCCACTGCCATAACGCTGGGTAGCAATCAAAGGCAATGCCTGATTCTGATACTGCAGCGCAGGATGTTCTAACAAAACGGTTGCACCGGGTTTGGCACGGCCAGTGACATAGATACCCTGCAGCGTGGGTAGTTCACTCCACAAACGCCTGTTGTTTGCATCATCGCTGTCAAGGCGTAACAACTCTGAAAATTCACCAGCGGCCGTCAGGCGCGGCGCAAACAGCTCGCCCGTAGCATGGCCTCCCCGTCGGATGCCACCTTGCAGATAGGCTGGCAAGGTATCAGACCGATTCAATGTCAGCGGCAGAATATCGGCAACCACGCTGTCCACAAACGCATCGTCCAGCATACCGGCAACCAGCAAGCCACCGCCGCGTTCAGCCACAAAATCCTGCAGCATCAGCAGCTGATCGTCTGTAAAAAAATCGCGACCAATGTCACCCAATACAATGGCTTCGTACTGATAAAGATCCTCTACACGGGTAGGGAATCCGCCACTGAGTTCAAGGGGTGTATTGATGCCCTGACGGTAAAAGCGACCGGGGCCAGTGCGCAAATAGGAGGCCAATCTCAGACTGGTATCACTCTCCACTGCGCGCCGTATGAATTTGAATTCGTTTCGCGGATGCCCATCGACATACAGCACATTCAGCGGCGGGCGTTCGCTGTTGTCGACCAGAAATTGATAACGGTTGTTTTGCAGCACAATCTCGCCGTCCTGCTCGTCTACCCGCAATTCATACAGGATAGGCTCTTTGCGATCGGGGCTGATTTCTAGCTCGATTCGGCGCCCGCCTTCATTGCCAAGTGTCACCAGCCGTGATGCCACTTCGGTTTCGCCATCCATCACGCGAAGGTTCAATTGCCGACCACTGTAGCCCTGTTGGTTAAGGTCAACCTGAACGTCAAACACGCTGTTATCCAGAATGGTCTGCGAGGCGGATACGTTGCTGATGCCTACATCACGCGGAATCTGCTCTTGCCCAACACCCACGGTAAACACAGGAATCTGGCGGGCCGCAAAATCTCTGGCACTCAACAAAGGATCCGTATCGGCATTATCAGCACCATCGCTGATCATCACCACAGCACTCAAAGGCAGACCACCGAGTTGTTCTGCCACCTGGCGCATGGCTTGTTCCAGACTGGAACTGTTGCCTTGGGCTGTGAGATCTGACACATCACTGACGCGTCGCAAGGACTGGTTAAACGCAAAAGTACGCACCTGATAACGATCGGCCAGTCCGGCAACAATACCGTTTTCACCATACAAAGCATCGGTGACAGCCTGTTGGCGGGATTCAAAACCTGTGACATCGGCAATTTGCATACTGGCAGAATCATCAACCAAAACCGCCAGGTAGGTCTCCTGAGGATTGACTTCAAAGGTTGTGATAATCGGGCGCATCAGCAACAACAGCAGCAGCATCAACACGGCTGAGCGCAGTCCAATCAACAGATTTTTCCAGCGGCGTGTAATCGGTCGTGTGGTGCGTCGATACAAGAACCACACAACCGCGGGAATCAGCAAAAACAGCAATAAGGAAATTAATGGATGCGGCCCATAAGCGAAGTCAAACCGACCATCACGAATAGCGTCTAAAACATATGCATCCAGAAAAAAACTCATTGTTTATCTACTGACTCTCTTTTCTACTACATCGGGTTGTTGCTATTGAGCAGGAGCTGCCTGTGTCTGTGCGCCGGTTTCCGACAACGCTCGGTAGTAGGACTCAACCAACTGCCGGTATTGATCAGGAATATCCTCTTCAGAAACACTGAACAGCCGCTTGCTGATTTGTGAGAGCTCTGCACGTGCGCGCAGGTCACTTTCCAGTTCAATCAGCGGCTGTAACAAACCTCGCAGCAGCTCAGGCTGATTCATGAACTGTTCCAGAGACTGCCGGGTAATTTCACTGCTGATCGAACGGGCATTGCCCCACAACGCCGCCTCACCAGGTGCCGGAATTCCGCCAAGACCCGTGCGCTGCTGCGGATCGTTGGACCCACCAGCCAGCTGACCACCACCGCCACCCTGTTGACCCTGTTGACCCTGTTGACCCTGTTGACCCTGTTGACCTTGTTGACCTTGTTGACCTTGTTGACCCTGTTGACCCTGTTGACCTTGTTGACCTTGTTGACCCTGTTGACCTTGTTGTGCCAACTGCTGAGCCTGTTGTCCGCGCTGGCTCTGCTGTGCTGCACCCTGCTGCCCGCCCTGATCTAACTGCTGGGCCAGCTGTTGCGCCAATTGTTGTGAGCGCGCCAGTTGTTCGCGCATTTCGGCAATCGATGCGTCGCCGGACTGACCCGCTTGACGCGCATCGATCTCTGATTGCAGTTGCTCCAACTGTTGGCGCAGAGCACTTGCGTCGGCAGCTGCCTGCATCACCGGATCCTGACCAGGCTGTGATGGAGCCTGACCTCCAGCTCCCAAAGCCTGCAGGTTTCTATCCAGATTATTCAATGCCTCGGCAACTTCGCCCTCGATATCAATGGCGAGATTGACCATGCCGTTGCGCAGCACACGATTGGCGGTATCCATCTGTTCCGTCAGTGGCCGAATTGCGCGATTGGCCTGTTGCGCCTGCGATAACAGCTGCTGTTCCTCATTGCTGGCACGGGCAATTACCGCGCGCAGCATGCGCTCGATTTCGGCCAACTCCTGACGGTTGCGCTCTTGTTGCTGCACCAATTCCTGCACTTCCTCAGAATTGCTGGCGGCTTGCCGGGTCTGGCCCAGCCCTTGTTGTTGCGCCAGTTGCTGCAGCGCCTGCTGGAGTTCACGCTGCTGTTGAATTAGCTGTTGCCCGCGCTGCGCAATATTCTGTGCCAGCTGATTTGCTGAATTTGCCGGTTGCTGTGCCATCTGGCGCTGCTGCTCGCGCAGACTCTCCAGGGCGCGTTGACTGCGCGCAGCTGCCTGAGCGGGAGAATCGGCCTGGGCAGCTTCCTGCATTTGTTGGAGTGCCCGCTGCATATCTTCATTACTGGCCTGACTATTGGATTGCTGGCCACCTTGCTGCTGGGAGTTTTGCGCCTGCTGCATTTGTTGACGACGATTCATCTGTTGCTGCAGTTGCGCCAACTCGGTGCTTAATTGTTCCTGCTCACGGCGCAGTCTTTCGAGTTCGCGCCGGCGCTGCTCTTCTTCCAGTTCTTCCATGCGCCGCGCAAGATTGCGCTGAGCGCGCGTCAGGCTTTCCTGACGGCGTGCAAGTTCTTCGAGACGACTGGCCTCTTCGGTATCCTGTTGTTGACCACCGCCCGCTTGCCGTGGCGTTTCATAGCGATTCTCATTCTGACCCATTTCCATGTCGAACAATTCGCGTAAATCCTCGCGCTCTTGCTGCCCGCCACCACCGCCGCCGCCAGCCTGTTGTCGCTGGAAATTAACGTCAGTGCGATTGATCTCGGCTTCGGCACGCAGCACCATCTGCAAAGCCTGTTGTTCAGGTTGCATGGCGGTTGTTAAGGCCTGGGCATCCAATTGGGCGGCTGCCAGTTCCATTTGCTCGATAGCACGCTGCAAATGCGTGACGGCGTTGCCAAAACTGTCATCCGCAAAATCCAGACGCTCCGACAAGCGCTCTATCGACATGCGCGCCCGCTCCATCGCATCACGCTGCGAGTCGGCGAGCACGGCTACATCGTCATCAAATTGTTGCTGATCCATGTTGAGCTGCTGCTGGCGAAGGCGCCAGGTAGCAGCAATAATGTCTTTCTGTAAGGTGACAAGCGCACTGCTGCTGTTGTCTCCACCACCGCCGCCACCGCCACCGCCGCCTTGTTGTCCACCCGCTGCCCGTCGGAATTCCTGATCGGTTGGCACAACTTGCAGAAAATAAATATCAGACACAATCTGCTGTGGTCCACGTAACGCGTTGTTATCTGCCAGTGTCATGTAATAACTGACAAAATCACCAGGCTGCACAGCCAGATCTTCCATAAAAATCATCTGGTTGCCAGTGATATTACGAGTCTGCTCTGTTGGCAGAAAATCAATCGCCAGCTCATCAGTGCCCACCACACTGTAATGCAACTGGAACTCACTGAGGCCATAGTCATCTGTTGCCTCTACCTGCAGAATCACTTCTTCCAGCGGCATCACATCCTGATCGCGACCCGGGCTGTGCAATGCCAGCACCGGCGGTTGATCGGGAATGGAGCGGATGTAAAACACATCGGCGTCTTCCGTCTGTAAACGATCGAAGTCGGTTGCCATCACACGATAAGCGGTATCTCGTGAAATGGTGAGCACTGCAGTACCAGTCAAGCCATCCACAGTCAGCGGGATACGGCTGTCATCATCAAACACAATGTCTGCCTGCTGCACCGCTTTATTAAAGGTGACATTCAGAGCCACCTCAGTGCCTTCCGGGGCAACCATGTCGCCACTGTCAGGTTCCTGCAGATCGTCCATACCTGTGTAGTCAGGGAAGTCAAAAGCCAGATCAATTTGTTCAGCGCGCGGCAAATCGTACAGGGTTATTGCGTACTGACGACTGCGCAGCTCACCATTGGGGCCATCAGCCTGATCAATACTGACGTAGTACACCAACTCATCCTGCACAGCTGGCATGTAATATGACCAGGCAGCTCCGTTACTGCCGCTGCCTTCTTCGCGCATCGAGACGTCGTACCAATTCAACTGATCAGACTGCATGCGCAGCCGCACATTGGCTGGGGCACCGTTTTCAATCCGCACATTGATGCTGGCAGATCGCCCGCGCTGCATACGGATATCCCCAGGCTCCACCGTGATGACCAACTCCAGCGCTTCGGCTGGCACGGCGGGTTCAGCAAGTTCTACGCTGACCGGACGCAGGGAAAAGGGCCAAAGCAGTTGGGCTCCGGCGCGTAACAATGCATCTGAACTGATAAAAGCCACCACGGTTACCAGCACCGCTACCGCGGCCAGTGAGGCAGAGGTATAAGGCGCGCGTCGATCGGACACTTGCTGCAGCTGTTGTTCCTGATCGCGCAGATGCACTTCCGCGTCGACCCACAACTGCTCAACAAACTGCGCGGAGACGCCGGCTTTTTTTGAGGCATCACTGTCAGGCGAAAATTCAAGGGAAGTGAGCAGTCGTTGCTCAAGATCTGGCATACGTGATTCGATAATGCCAGCAAGTTGACGATCATCGGCACGCAGCCTGCGCAGTGCAGCGCTGTATCGCCAGATCAGCGTTATCCCGATACCCCCGCTCAGCAGCAGTAAACATAACTGCAACATGAAGGCATCCGGTAACCACAGACTGATCAGGCTCATGCCCAGTACCAGCGCAGCCAGGGCAGTCAGTAACAAACCTGTCTGGTGTAGAAACACCAACATGGTGCGGCGACGCCCAACCGCTGCCAGGCTGGATCGCAAATTTTCTATGGTGGCGTGTGACGATTGATTCGACATAATCAGACGGCTCTGTTCCGGGATTACAGGACTGATACGTTCACTGGCAGCCAGCGGTTCTTATTCTTGCCTTCCGCTCAACTATCCCATTACTGGACCGGACAAGGCAAGCAAATCTGTCGTGGACCACACTCGGTTTGACGACATTGTTCAGCCAGGTAAAAATGGCTTGTAATAGTCTGAATTTTCAGGGAATACATGAATTTCAGCAGCGCGCATTGCCTGGCAAAGCTGCGCTAGGCCGTTGTAGGGCAACATACTTTTTAATGTATGTGCTGTCGGAATCGGTAATCGAATCCGTCCTTCACTGTGCTCCTGTAACGCTGCTGCCGGACTCAGCCATTGATAATCGAGTATCTCGTCGTCATCCACCACAATGTCGACTGCCTCATGTAAGGGGCACAAAAAGAACCAGGTGGCGTAGCGACGCGGCAATCCGAGTGGCGTTGTCCAGTGTGCGATATGAATCAAATGATCCGGCGCTATCTGTAAACCCGCTTCTTCGCGGGTCTCGCGGATACACGCATTCACCGCTGCCAGATACTCCGCTTCGCATTCAGCCAGGGTGCCACAAGCTTCCGGGTAGTCACAGGGATCCACTTTGCCTCCCGGGAATACCCAGGCACCGCCTTCAAAACTCAGCGCGGAATTGCGCTTGAGCAGCAAGGTCTGAACGCCTTCGCTGCTCTCGCGCACAATCACTACCGTACTGGCGGGCCTGGGAGTCATCGATAAATCTCTATCCTGTTTACTTGTTACTTGTTACTTGTTACTTGGTTCAGATCTTGGGCAACGCCGCCTTTGCCTGATGTTCACGAATCGTTTTAACGGAGTCGCGCTGTTCAAGCAAGCCTAGCAATGCTT
The DNA here is from genome assembly GCA_030696315.1 of Pseudohongiella sp. Classification (GTDB taxonomy): domain Bacteria; phylum Pseudomonadota; class Gammaproteobacteria; order Pseudomonadales; family Pseudohongiellaceae; genus Pseudohongiella. The sequence goes on from JAUYSM010000115.1 coordinate 62,799, forward strand.
TGACGCCCGGCTCAGTGGCAAACACGTCCCAATTGAGTGCCTTTTTGGTCACGCGGGTAACCAGTCCAACACTGAACAGGAAGTAGAAGTCGGCATAACTCATATCACTGCCGGCCAGATAAGGATCGTATTTCGCCAGTTTAGCCAGCGCAGCAAAACCTTTCTGCAACTCTTTGCGCACCGACTCTTTGAGTTCATCACTGGCTGGGCGACCAAAAAACACATCGCCATACAGACGACGCGCTGGCAGTTCGATATACAGTTCCAGGTAACGAATCAACTCGCGCACTTTAGCGCGCTCAAATGGATCAACAGGGTAAAACGACGGGCCAAGGCCCAAGCTATCGAGGAAATCGATGATGACTTCGGTTTCAGTCAGAAATCCCTGCTCAGTCTCGATACACGGCACTTTTCCCATCGGGCTGCGCGACAGGTACTCGTTTTCCTGGTTGGGAAGCACGGTGACTTCCTCAAACTCCATGCCTTTCTCCAACAAGGCCATTTTTACCATGTTGTAGTAGTTACTCATGGCAAATCCATATAGTTTGATCATCTGGCAGATTCCTTCTTCAGTTTGTGTTTAAGAACTTTCCCGGACGGAGCCGTTGGCAGCGGCTCCATAAATTCAATTCGGCTCGGGCGTTTGTAGGCTGTGAGCAACGGCTTTATAAACGCCTGCAAACTCGCCTCATCCAATTGGCTGCCCGCTGTACGCTGCACATACGCCAGCACGTTTTCATTACCTTCGACCGGCTCGCCGATCACCGCACATAACAATACCTCGGGGTGTTTGGAAATCACACCTTCCACTTCCGGAGGGTATACGTTAAAACCCGAATGAATGATCAGTTCTTTGCTGCGTCCTGCGATGTGAATGTTGCCATCCTCATCCAGTCGCACCAGATCACCGGTATTGAGGAATCCTTGCTCATCGATTGCTGCCGCAGTGGCCAGGGGATTACGGTAATAACCCAGCATGATATTCGGGCCGCGAACATGCAGCTCACCCACGTCACCTTGTGCTACTTCTGCACCATCAGGTCCCAGCAAACGGATTTCCATGCCCGGCAATGCCTTGCCAACGCTGCAATTAGCCAGCGGTTCATTAAAACGCACCTGGCTGATGGTTGGGGCACTCTCGGTCATGCCATAGCCGTTTAATAACGGCAGGCCAAACAAGTGCTCGGTCTTTTCTTTGATGGCAGGATCAAGCGGAGCGCCGCCACTGTACATAAAGCGTAGCCGTGGCCATTTTTGAGTGCGGTCTGCCTGTGAGATACCGCGTTCACGCGCGTGATCCACCAACTTGGCAAACATGGCCGGCACACCAAAAACACCACTGACCCCGAGTTGTTCAAAATTACTGAAACACAGCGCCGGATCAAACCTGTCTGCAACAATCAGTTCTGCTCCTGCATACAAGGCCGCCAGGAACACAGCCGATATGCCAAAAACATGCGATACCGGCAGCACCAGATATATTTTGTCATCAGACTTCAGACCGCGCAGCGCGCCACTGACAGCGGCGACATACAACATATTGCGATGCGTAAGCATGACCCCTTTGGGATCGCCGGTCGTCCCGGTGGTGTAAATCAAGGTGAACACGCCTTGCTCGCTCAACGCCTGTTCGCTGTTAGGTTCACTCACTGACAAGTTGCGCACACCGACGCTTGCGCCGGCCAATTCAAGCTGTTCGCAGTGTTGCGTACCAGCAAAGCTAGACCAATGGCTGGCTGCTGCCGCGGACTCCAGCAAATAGATCACCACGCGAGGTTCACAATGGTTCCGAATACGATCAATCTCGGCAGCGGCCATACGGGCATTCACCACAACCGGCCAGGCGCCCAGTTCGCTGAGCGCTAAAATGCTGATCAGCAACGGCACGCTGTTTTCATTGATCAATAACACCCTGTCGCCAGGGTGAATT
>JAUYSM010000004.1 GCA_030696315.1 Pseudohongiella sp.
TTTGTCGCCCAATCTTCCATGGTCATTGGCATTTTTCGCAAGGCCATGCTTTCCGCATAATCCAGATACATCGTTACGATGCGCGCCAAGGCTGCAAGCTCTTCCTGGCGCAGATAATTTTTGGCCACCACCACATCAGTCTTCAATACTTTTCCGTCAGGTGCTTTTTCCCAGCTGGTCAGCCCCATGTGCTCTTTGTCAGCATCGGCCCTCGCCATCACCAACTCCGCAGCCGTGCTGCCGTGAATGGCGTAGTGCAGTTTGTTTTGGACTTTGGCAAAAAACTGCTGGGTCAGTTCAGCATCTTTTCTGTAATCCATACTGGTTGCATAAACATCGGCAATCTTCTGGTAAAACCTGCGTTCGCTTAGGCGAATCTCGCGAATTTCTTCCAGCAGGCGTTCAAAATAATCCTCGCCCAGAAAACTGCCATTTTCCAATCGCTTCCGGTCCAGCACAAAACCCTTGATGGCAAACTCGCGCAGGATGCCGGTCGCCCATTGGCGGAACTGGGTGGCGCGGGTGGAATTGACCCGGTAGCCTACTGAGATAATGGCGTCGAGGTTATAAAAGTCGATGTCGCGAGATACCTGCCGGCTGCCTTCGGTTTGAACTATTCGGAAATTCCGAATAGTTGCCCTATCATCTAACTCTTTGGCAAAAAAGATATTTTTTAGATGCTCATTTATGGTCGGCACACTTACACCAAACAACTCCGCCATCAGCTTCTGAGTCAACCAGACGGTTTCATCCTCCACCCGTACTTCAATGCTGCCTTCACCGGACTGAGCCGTGAAGATCAGGAACTCGGCAGTGCTATTGCGTATCTGCAGGGTTTGCGATGATTTTTTCCAAGACATGAGTCAGTTCCTCCTTTGAACTTTATAGGTGCTGGATGCACAGATAACAAACCTCAATGTTGCCCTAGCGTACGCCGGTGTCTGACAAACACTAAAATCCCGACAACGTACTCAACTAATGCGCCGGCTAATGCGCCCACAAACACAGGCGCTTGAAAGACAATCGACATGCTTCCGGCAGCGACAAGCGCTGCGCCCAACAGCCAGAAAATACGCATGCCATACAAGGTTGAAAAGGTCAGGTAGCGACCGGCTATCACAAAAAGCATGGCCGGAAAGAACCACTCAACCCGGTATAACGAGGCGGCGATTGCAATAGGGATAGAGAGAAGCATCCAAAGGGTACCCTCAAGTGCCAGTGGCCCAAGAGGATTGTCTTTGCTGTGTTTTCCGGAAGCGCCTATCAAGCGGCAGAGCAGAACAGACACCGGGAATATGAGCATGCCAGCAAACACCAGCGTAACAACACCCGCCTGTGGCGTGACAACAGCGGCAACGACTGCCGCGGCCAACCACGCTGTTGCTGACGTTACAATGCCCGGCGCTCCACCATAGTAAGCTACCCGCATATCGTTTTGTGCTACTGCTATTGATTCCATCTTTAGTATTGCCCTCGATCTGGCGCCTTTAAGTAGGCACTTATCATCGGCCCGTTGCGCCGCACGGCCGGAACAGGAAACCCCATTGCCGGAGCACGCCCGTGACAATGAGCCGCCGCAGACTTGTCCAGAACACTCTTGCACTCGCTGCCCTTATGTACGTTACCGCACATACAGTGATTTTGGCGATTATTATAGTGCGTTGAAGGGTTCGTTGCCGGACAGATCAAAAGAACAAAAGTTCTTATTTCCCGCCTCGCCTGGCGCAAAAGCCAAGGCGTTCGTTTGGGCAAGCTAGTCAAGGCGTGTGGCTCATAACGGTAAAGGGTACCCATGATTTTGAAACGTCTGAAATTGGCAACCAGCGCCTGCCATACCGCATTGGAAGACCAGTTGCCGTTGATGAACGATGACTTTTCGCTCAGTGACTATTGCCAGGTACTTAGCCGCTTCTTCAGCTTTTACGCACCGCTCGAATCCCGGCTGATGTCCTCACCGCACCTGCGGACGCTGGCGTTTGACTACACCTCCCGACAAAAAACCCCACGCCTGATGCAAGACCTGTTGGCGCTGGGCAGCGGTTGTGCAGAGTTGGCGGCAACGCCCCACTGCACCAACCTGCCGGCCCTCACTACCCCAGAGGATCTTTTGGGCTGCCTTTATGTGATAGAGGGCGCCACCTTGGGCGGGCGCATCATCACGCGGCAACTGCAAACCCAGCTGGGCCTGACACCTGAATCCGGCGGCGCGTTTTTTGATGGCTACGGCGCGCAAACTGGCTCGCAGTGGAAGGCTTTTTGCACCATGCTGTCCAATCATGCCGATCTGCCCGTCGATCCGAACGCCGATGAAAGCCGCCACGCAGCGATTGTTGCGGGCGCCAATCGCACCTTTGAAACCCTGACCCACTGGCTGTTTCCAACTTCCCCGACCAACGCACCGACAACCACGACTGCCCATTATGAGCTCCAATCTGCCTGACGCCCAACCCACTGACTTGCCAGCTACCGACGAACTACCTGCCGCTGGCGGTGTGCACTGGGCCAATGGCCCTTACAGCATCAAACGCCATGGCACCAGCCTGACGACATGCGACAGCGAGCCGGTGCAAACACCGGGTTGTATTCAAGCGCATGGCGTTTTGATGGCAGTGCGCCTGGCCGACATGTCGATCCTGCAAATCAGCGAAAACGCCCTCGAATTTTTGGGCATTGCGGCAGAACAGTTGCTGGGAGCGCCGGTGCAACGGGTAATTGGGGACGTTAACCTGCAGCGGCTGCAGAGCATGCTGGCGCACGAGGCGCTGGAGCGCAACGCGGTCTACGCCTTCACTCTTGACACGCCGGGCGGACCCTTTGCACAGGTGCTTGATGTTTGCGCACACACCCTGGACGGTGTTTTGTTGCTCGAATTGGAAGCCACCGGTCGCACCGCCAGCGTGGATGGTGACGGCAACAACAGGGGCGACTTTTTTACCCGCGTCACCAAGGCCGTCAGCCGCCTTCAAACGGCGGTGGGCATGGGCGCTTTTTGCCAGCAAGTAGCCGAAGAAGTGCGCGCCATCGCAGGCCTGGACCGGGTGATGGTGTACCAGTTTCACCCGGACTACCACGGTGAAGTGGTGGCTGAAAGCAAGCGCGGTGACTTGCCCACGTGGCTGGGTTTGCACTTCCCGGAAGCCGATATACCCAAACCGGCCCGCGATATTTATCAGCGCATCTGGATTCGGCCATTGCCCAACGCGGCCGGGCCACTGGTTGAAATGGTGCCGCTGGCCAACCCCGACACCGGCCAGCCGCTGAACATGACCTATTGCGCGCTGCGTGGTGCCTCCGTCATGTACACCGAGTACCTGGCCAACATGGGCGTGGCGGCATCGCTGACGATGCCGATTTTGATTGAGGGCAAGTTGTGGGCCATGATTGCCGGCCACCACATGACACCAACGCGCTTTGGACACGCGTTGCGCTCCGCCTGCGAACTGTTGTCACAAGTGGTGTCGCTGCAGCTCAAGGCCACCGAGCGGATTGAGCAACTCGCCTACCGCGCCAAGGTTGAGTTGGTACACCAGGAACTCATTGCCAAGGCCGCGCGCGAAGGCGATTTGCTGGCCTTGTCTGACCAGGAGCCGTCGCTCCTAGATGCCATGGATGCCCACGGCGCAGCGCTCTACCACCGAGACCGCTGGTGGTGCGCGGGCACTACCCCCACGGTGGAGCAGCTCGACGCGCTGGCTGAATGGCTCAACGCCCGGAAGGACTTCGACTCCAGCGAACGCCCAGCCTACGTCACCGACAACCTGGCGCGCGATTATCCCGATGGACGGGAAATAGCCGATGTTGCAAGCGGCGTGATTGCGGTGCGCGTGTCGCGGCTGCGACGTGACCTTATCCTGTGGTTCAGGCCCCAAACGCAGCAAACCATCGCGTGGGCTGGCAACCCGGCTGACAAGCCGCAAGTCGTCGGCCCCAACGGTATGCGGCTGACACCGCGGCGCTCGTTCGAGTTGTTCCTTGAGTCGGTGCGTGAGCGCTCCTTGCCCTGGAGCGCGCCGGAAGTTGAATCGGCGCTGCGCCTGCGCCAACTGGTGATGGAGCTGGTGATATCGCAAACGGAAAAGCTGACAGAACTAAACATCGACCTGGCCGCCAGCAACGAGGAACTGGACGCGTTTGCCTACGTGGCTTCGCATGACCTCAAAGAGCCGCTTCGCGGCATCCACCGCTATGCCCACCAGCTGCTGGAAAACGTCCAAACCATGACGGTACAAGACCACCAGCGTCTGGACAGCCTGATGCGCCTGACCCTGCGCATGGACAGCCTGCTCAACTCGCTGCTGCACTTCTCTCGGGTGGGCCGCACCAACCTGGAGTTCGAGTCGGTCAACCTGAATGAGCTGGTGGAAGACGCACTGGAAATGATTGGTGTGCGCAAGGACGACAACACCTGCCGCATCAGCATTCCCAGGCCCTTACCCACCATTGAATGCAACCCGGTGCGGGTGCGTGAGATTTTCAGCAACCTGGCCAGCAACGCGATCAAATACAACCTGCACGCCCAACCGCTGGTAGAGTTAATCTATATCGCCCCAGACGAATCAGGGCGCCAAAGCGCACCCAAAGAGGCCACGGGACAAATCATTTACGGTGTGCGCGACAACGGCATTGGCATTGAGCAGCGGCACTTTGACCAAGTCTTTCGCATGTTCAAGCGCCTGCATGGGCGTGACGAATTTGGCGGCGGCATGGGTGCGGGCCTGACGGTAGTGCAAAAGGTAGTGCAGCGCCACGGCGGGGCCATCTGGCTGGAATCCACCCCGGGCCAGGGCACTTGTTTCTACTTCACGCTGCCAGGCACGCACAAGGCCCCTTCATGAGCGGCATCGAATCATTGCAAGCCACGCCGGGTGTTGCGTCCGTGAGCCGCCTGCGCGGGGCGCATCCGGTGTTGGTGGTGGAAGACTCGGACGAAGACTTTGACACCGTGCTCACGGCAGCCCGACTGGCCGGTATCCAACACAAAATCCGGCGGGCACTCACGGGCGATGACTGCCTGCGCGTGCTGCGGGGCACTGCTGGCCGCGCCAAGGCACAAGTCGCACTGGTGCTGCTCGACCTCAATACCCCGCACGGTGATGGCAGATATGCACTGGAGAAAATACACGCAGACCCCCAGCTCAACGCCATTCCTATGGTGGTCTTGAGCACCTCCGCCAACCCGCGCGATGTGGATTTTTGCTACGCCCATGGTGCCAACGCCTACCACGTCAAACCTGTGAGCCACAGTGAACACCTGTTGGTGCTGCAGACCTTGTTCACCTACTGGCTCGGCAGCGTGGTATTGCCCACCGAGCAATCGCTGGAGCGCTGATGAGCCAATCCACCCATTGGCACATCCTCATCATTGACGACAACCCGGATGACCGCGCTGCATTCCGTCAGATGCTGATTGCTGGGTCGGGCCGCACCTGCCACTTCAGCGAGGCCGAGCTCGGTGGCACCGGGCTGCAAATGGTTCTGGACAATCAGGCGCAGAGTCTCTCAGGCACAGGGCCGCAATTTGACTGCGTGTTACTGGATTTTCATTTGCCAGACATCAACGCCACGCAATGGTTACCCACCCTGTGCGGTGATTCGGGCATACCGCCGTGCCCCGTAGTGGTGATGACGGGTTGGGACGGTGTGGACGGCACCGACGGCCCTAAGGTGTTGCAAGCAGGAGCACAAGACTACATTGGTAAAAGCTGGACCACGGCCGAAAGCTTGTGCCGCGCGATTGAAAATTCGATCGACCGTTTCAAGCTGCTCCAAACCCGTGACCAGGCCCGCCATGCGCTGACGCATACCGAAGAACGCTACCGCACGCTGTTCAATTCGATTGACGAGGGTTACTGCATCATCGACATGATTTTTGATGCGCAAGATCACCCCCTGGACTACCGGTTCATTGAGATCAGCCAGTCGTTTGAAGCGCAAACGGGTCTGACCGATGCATTGGGCAAAACAATTTTGGAGTTGATTCCGGGCATTGAAACCAAGTGGCTTCAAATCTATGGCGGGGTGGCCTTGACGGGCGAGTCGATTCGGGTTGAAGACTATGTAGAACACATGAACCGCTGGTTTGATGTGTACGCGTTTCGCTTTGGCAACCCAGCCAATCGGCAATTGGGCGTTCTGTTCACCGACAGCACCAGGCGCAAAGCCGTTGAAACGCAACTGAGAGACGCGATGACTGCGGCCCAGACTGCCAACCGCGCCAAATCCACCTTTCTGTCCAACATGAGCCATGAGCTGCGCACGCCGCTGAACGCGATTCTGGGTTTTGCACAGCTGATGGAAGCCACTACACCGGCACCCACGCCAGCCCACCAGCAAAGCCTGGCGCACATCGTCAAAGCGGGCTGGTATTTGCTGGAGCTGGTCAATCACACCCTGGATTTGGCCGCTATCGAAGCCGGCAAGCTCAGTTTTTCGCTTGGCACGGTGCCGTTGGACAACGTGCTGCAGGAGTGTGCTGCCATCATTGCGCCACTGGCAACCAAACGCGCGCTCTCGGTGAACTATCCGCCGCCTGACCCCGCTCATTTGGCCCATGCGGACCCGATTCGCGTCAAGCAGGTGCTGCTCAACCTGCTGTCCAACAGCGTCAAATACAACCGCGAGGGCGGCAACATCACTGTGGTTTGCAGCGCAGTTGCAGGCCAGCGGTTGCACGTCAGTGTGCAAGACACAGGCCAAGGCATAAGCCCGGAGCAACTCACACAGCTGTTTGAGCCCTACAACAGGCTGGGGCAAGAAAAAACGACTGCGGTTGGTACCGGTATAGGTTTGGTCTTGTGCAAGCGCCTGGTTGAATTGATGGACGGCCACATCGGTGTAGAGAGCACGCCCGGCCAAGGCAGCAATTTTTGGTTTGAACTGCCGCTGGCAAGCGCGAATGAGACGATGGCCACTTCCATGCAAACGCTGACTCCTGTTGACGAACTGGGGTCTGTTTTGCTGAACGAACTCCTTGGTCCAATGGTGCTGCATGTAGAAGACAACCCCGCCAACCTGGAGCTGGTGGCACAGCTGCTGGCACAGCGCCCGCAGCACCGGCTGCTAAGCGCAACGCATGGCGGGCTGGGCGTTGAACTTGCCCGCGCCCACCTGCCGGCGGTGATCTTGATGGACATCAGTCTGCCCGACATCAGTGGCACGGAAATTCTAAAATTGCTGCAGGCTGACCCGGCCACTGCGCACATTCCGGTGATTGCCCTGAGTGCCAACGCCTTGCCACATGAAATCGAAAGCGGGTTGGAGGCCGGATTTTTTCGCTACGTGACCAAACCCATTCGGGTGCGAGAATTTTTTGAGGGGCTGGACGAGGCGCTGCTTTTTTCGAAGCAAAGCGAGAGCACCAGCGCCAGCAAGGCGCCTCAATGAGCACAGAGTCATTGACTTGGATAAAATTCGCGCTTTGACATCAGACCACGGCGAACCAACATCCTGATCAGCCTCAAACGCTACAAGTCTACGATTCAGCCCTGCCAGCTGGGGGCTGGTCAAATCAATCGCGACGTCTTCAAAGACTCCAATTATCGGTCATGCCCCTTGGCTCAACTCAAGGAAAATCAGCTGGCGCAATCCGCGCACGCGTCGCCTGCTCAAAACTATAAGCCAGCTCAATAAGCCGTGCTTCGCTGCAGGCCATGCCGCTAAAACTCACGCCAAAGGGGCGTGGCTCGGCATTGAAGCCCGCGGGCAGTGGCGGATTCAATTCATTCGCCACACGACTAAACGGAACGATGACGGTGGGGTACCCGGCCCTTGCCGCTATGCCGGCGCCGGAGGAGGCCGGAAAGAGCAGTGCATCAAGCTCGAGCTCGGCCATGACTTCGTCGATGCCGTGTTCGGCACTCACGAAAAGATCCCGAGCCCGGTCGCTCTGGTAGGCGGGAAGCGATTCAAGCAAATCCAGTGCATCGGCCTCATCAATGCGTGCCTGTCCATAAGGAATCGCGCCCCGGCCTTCATTGGCCAGATTCCATTCCCGCAGTTGCGTCAGGGTACTCACAGGTGCCGTGTCTCCCAGTGAAGCCAGCCACGCATTAAAGTCGCGTTTCATGCCATACGACAGAACACTGCTGGGCGGGCTGGCAAGCAGGTTGCGCGCCGGGTCCTGGTCCATGACGCTGGGTATATTGGCGGGGTCCACAATAATCGCGCCCTGTTGGCGCAACACGTCTATCGCGGCGGCCATGACGGCGCGGGCCTCTTCATTCAGGCCGCCCTGGGTTTCGTCATTGCCGGGGACTGGTGCCTGATCGTAGTAAAACGCTCTGGGTATACCAATCCGCGCGCCTCGCAAACCATCGGCCTGCAGATAGGGCGTGTAATCGTTGTTGACCGGCGCCTCACAACGGCTGGTTGCCGCATCACGAGGATCAGGCTCCATGCTCTCCAGTACCCCCAGCATGATGGCAGCATCCGTCACCGAGCGCGCCATCGGCCCCGCAGTGTCCTGATCCGCAGTGATGGGAATGATTCCCCAACGGCTTATCCTCCCTACTGTTGGCTTGATGGCCGCCAGCATATTGGCGTTGGCCGGAGAGAGGATTGAGCCGGAGGTTTCGGTGCCCACATTGGCCGCCCAGAAACTCATGGCCGTGCCGATGCCCGAACTCGAACCACCCAACCCCATCACCGGCCTGCCATCATCCAAACCTTGCCGCGGGTCATGACGGGGATCGTAAGGGTTCAGCCCATAGCCGCCTATCGCACTGTAGTTGCCCGGCATGCCAGAACCGAGAAAATTAGCCAGTTCAGTCATCACCGTCTTGGCAATAATGATGGCACCCGCGTCGCGCAGATTGGTGGTCAGCGTGGCCTCGTAGGGCGGCACAAAATCCCGGAACACCAGCGCGCCGCCGGTGGTCGGCATGTCGGTGGTATGGATATTGTCTTTCAGGGCAACCGGAATGCCATGAAGTGGCCCACGTACCTGTCCCGCAGCGCGTTCTGCGTCGAGCCGGTCAGCCTCTGCCAACGCATTCGGATTAATCGCGATCACCGCGTTCACCCGTTCCTCGTAGAGCGCGATACGAATGAGATACTGTTCTACCAGTTCACTGGATGTCATCTGGCCGGATTCCATGGCCTGTTGCATCTCGGGAATGCTTGCTTCCAGCACGGCAAAGGGTTGGTCGTTGCTGGCGGCGCTGACTGGCTGATTGGATGTGAGGATGAGTAGAAGTGCGGCGGAGAAAAGCTTGGGGGTGGTGCTTCGAGTGTGGCCCAACAGTTGTGTTAGTAAACGAATCATGGCAAAACTCGCAAAAAATTAGTGTAAAAGTTGGGCGGCATTACATTGCCTGAGACACCGGAGGTTTTGTACCCATATTCAATTTTCCATGTCATCGCAGGATGGTAACTGATTTGTTATGCCTCGCAAGAACCAAAATTGCGAGCGGTTTTATTTGACCACTACATCGTGCTCAATATGAGCCAGCATCGAACCTAGAGCTAAGTGGGAAACGCATATCGACCATCAAGCACCCTCATCAACACCCTGCTTACTGACGCCCCACACATCATCGCCAAAACTGTTTATCCACATATCAAACTGAAAAGTATCAACGATTGTCGCAGTGATGATGTAGGAGTCCTCGGTTTCCTCCACGTGTTGGTCCTCTGATAATTTGGCCTCCAACACGTGTTTACCGGCCATCTTGTCGATGTTGAACGTGACCTTGATGCGCTTTCCCTCACCATAGCCAAAACGGCCATCGTTGTCGTATTGCTCAAGGCAGAAGTTAGCAGGGCGTTCAAATCGCAGTGTCCCGGCTTTTGCTGATGTAAAACGGTGTAGCGCCAGGCTTCGTTCGTTGTCATATCCTTCGAATCGGCATACCAGATACAGCGTGACCCCTTGCTGCGCAAGGCCCAGCGGCATCACGCTGGCGTCGATTACTTTGCCGGAGGAGTTTGTGTAAACAATCTTGAGCCAGAGATTTCTGTATAAGGCTTGGCTGACTTCATCGAAAATGGTTCTATCGATTGGAGGAGGAAGCAAAGGCTGCGTGGCGCTGACAACCCGAACCTTTTTGAGCCATTCCTTTTCCAGTTCAGCCTGCTTATCAAGAATCAGGTTGTTGCGGGCTTGTTTAAAATACACGTCCAACGAGCGCGTCAAATTATGAGGTAAAAAGTTGCGCAGGTGTTGTTCGGCCAGGGTGAACAGCAATGATTCCTGAGGGCCAATGCCAGGCAGCGTCAGGCCAGGCGCCTTTTCCTTCCAGCGGTAGCCATACGGTACGCTTCGAAAGTCGCATTCAACATCAAAATGCTCAGTTATTTCCTTTAAGTGTCTTTGAATACTCCTGACATTGCGATGGTAACCGGCACTGGCAAGTTGTTCGCACAACTCGTTAGCGGTGACCTTTGCATTGCGCGGAATCCGCCGCAGTAACTCGATCAGCAGTCGCGCGGTTTCAATGGCGTGAGGGCGGTTTGGCATACAGAGCACTCTATGTTGATTTGATTGCTGGCGACACTAACTGTCGTCAATGAGAGGACAATATCCTCATATCAATAGGAAGGGAATAGTCATGTCAAACCCGAAACAAGCGCGATTAAAAGACATCTTTGTAGACGAGCACGAACCCGATTCGGTTGCGACACTGTGGATTTTGCGATCGCTTGTGGAACTGGGTGGCCATAAGACATTTTTGAAGAATAATTGCGTGTCCGACGACAATCTTGCTGAATTTCTTGGGCTGAATCTGTCTAGCGATCTGTTCGATGCAGAAGACGAGTCAGATTACGATCCGCAGACTGCGCGCAGGCAATTGATACGCCACCATCAGAAAATCGAAGCACGCGCCGAGGCTTTAACCTTGCCGCCGCAATTGATCGCTAATGTTGCGTTGATCGCGCAACTGGTCGGATTAAATGATGCGGAGTGCAGGATATTGGAGTTTTGCGTTATGCAAGCCTCTGACCCCCTGCTTGATGCCGGCACTACAACTATCGGTAATCTGACCACAAACAAAACAATCCTGGTGTTGGCAAGATTGCTACGGTTGAACGAAGCTGAAGTGCAGCAGGCATTAAGCCCCAAGGGCATATTGCAGCGGTCAGGTCTGTTATCGCTAGATCAATATCTGCTCAATCAGCTTCCTCAAAAGCTGGTGCTGTTGTCCGCTGTTTTTGCGGATAACCTGCTTAATGCCAGAACTGATCCGCTTGAGCTGTTTAAAGACATCATTCAAGAGAGTCCACTGTCCAAACTCACTGATTCCCACTATGCCCATATTGCAGATTCTTTTCTGATTCTAGATAGCCTGCTACAGCTTGCGCTGACTGAAAAGCGAGTTGGCACCAATATTCTGATTGTTGGGGCGCCAGGTACCGGGAAAACAGAGTTGGCGCGGCTGCTTGCGCAACAGGTCAAATGCAAACTCTATGAAATTACGTCTGCATCATTTGAAGGTGAACCCATAACAGGTCTAAAACGACTCTCCGCGCTTAAGGCTGCACAAAGTTTGTTTTCCCAGCGACCAGCGTTGATCGTGTTTGATGAAATCGAAGATGTTTTTGGCGGAAATGCGCCTTTACTGGGTGCCAGCAGTATTGGCCAAAACCACAAGGGCTGGATCAACAAGATTTTGGAGGATAATCCCATACCAACAATCTGGATTTCGAACGATGCATCCTGCCTTGATCCCGCATTTATCCGTCGGTTTGATCTGACTGTCGAAATCCCGAATCTTCCAAGAGGTAGTCGCAGGGATTTCATAAAGCGCTGCATACCTGACGCAGATGCGGCAAGTGTTGAACGGTTTCTGGATGAATCCAATTTGACGCCAGCGCTTATCGACGATGCGCGGGATCTAGCTGATCTGCTGAGTGGCAATAATCTGGATATGAGCAGACAGAAACTTATCGAAGTTGTCGTAAATGGAAAGCTACGCGGCCAGGGTTTTAAGGGCATCCCCAAGACCAGCCGCATTAAAATATCCCCGCTATATGACGCGCGCTTTGCGAATACTGATTGTGATCCAACCCTGCTGTTGAACGGCATGAGACGTAACGGTTCTGCAAGACTTTGTTTCTACGGTCCGCCTGGCACGGGTAAAACGGCACTGGCACATTGGCTCGCTCGGGAACTGGGGCAGCCACTTTATCAAAAGCGTGCTTCAGATCTGATGTCGTGTTTTCTCGGCGGTACGGAACAATTGATTGCCAAAGCGTTTGAGGACGCAAAACAAGACGGCGCGATCCTACTGATTGATGAAGCGGACAGCTTTCTGCAGCGCCGCGATCATGCCCATCACAGTTGGGAGATTACCCAAGTTAACGAGTTGCTGACCCAGTTAGAAGACTACGAGGGTATTGTGGTGATGTGTACAAACTTCGCAAGTAGTCTGGACACGGCAGCGGCAAGACGATTTGATATGAGAATCAAATTTGACTACTTGCACACAGCGCAAGCCTGGGAGCTTTTGCAATTGCATTGCCGCACACTGCAATTGGCGGAACCTTCGGACAACGACTGGATGGACTTTGCTCTTCTGCAGAATCTGACGCCCGGTGACTTCAATACCATCTTGCGTCGACACAATATCACCCCGTTTGCAACAGCCGCTGAACTGGTCGCGGGGCTAAAAGCGCGACCCGGTCAGCAGCCAATACAAATTGCTTAAAGGTTCAGCCATGATTAGTGTCAGCGCAAGCATCAATGATGAACCAGCCAACAAAACCAACATCCACATTTTGGCCGTGGATGCGTTGGCTGACAAAATGCTCGCTGATATTTACAGCGACATATCAAAGGTGCGTGCATTTCTCAGGGACAACATCGTCATCAACTTTTTGTCTGTCGATGAAAACGCCGCAATCGAGCTGAATCATTTTGTGTTTATCCTGACATCAACCGAGTCGGCTGAACGCAATATTCGCAAACTTGAAGCCGACTTTAATCTGAAAAATCGTTGTCATTTGCTGGTAGTCATCACGATCGATTGCCATGCATCGGCTTATAACAATACGCATATCCCAGACTTGCCCAAAGGTTTTCGACTAATTCGAATAGAGCCGGAGTTGGCCAGCACTAGCGCCGATTCATATGACAAAAACCGGGTCACTTCACTGCTGCTATCGTTGATTACGTCGTGCTTCAGTGATGGATATTGTTGCATTGATGCTACCGAGCTCATTTCATTCTGCGCGATGTATGAACAAATTGACTATGTCAGATTCGATCGTGCTGGCCGGAGCGAAAGTTTTAACGGACTGGCTCAGCGATTATCTGGCATGCAATATCTCGGAGGTGTGTTTGTTTGTGTTAACAACAACTCAGGGCCGGAGCCGCTTGAGTCATTAGTGGTGTGTGGAGACCAGATTGAAGAGCACGCGGCAGGTGTGGAGCTTGTGCTTTTGTCGGTTCCTTTTTTCTATGGGGAGAGGGTAGGGTGTTTGGGGTTGGATGTGTTTTTTGGGATGAGACAACGGCTCACATAGTCGGGGTAGAACCCATTCGACTGTTAGCGAAAAAATATAGGTTTACAATATTTCCGTGCGGAACCACAATCTACAATCTCTGCTCCCAGAGCATCTTCTTTGAGTTCCCACAGAAATCTTAACTCATGTTGATGCGAGTAGCGTTCATGTTTAATCAAATATTTGCCTGCTTTTACAATTTCGATGCAGCGATGAGAGAGTTCATAAGGGTTTGCTTCTTTGCCGGGGAAACCAAGAACTGCTTTGTGAGTGCGATAGATGCATTGACCGAAACTCGCTGATAAAGCACCTATCGATTCAGCAATAGCATTACAAAAATGCTCTGGATGAGTAATTACAAATCCACTATCGTACCCAAACTTTTTCATTATCTTTCGTTCTGGATTTCCTAAGTATGTGCAGAACATACGGTTGTTTTGACCAGAGCTATACTTTCCTCCCGTAACTCCAAAGGGAGTTTTCGCTAACAGTGTTACCCAGCCGCCTTCGGTGTTATCGCCAATTTCTGAATGCTCAAAATTGGCATAGTAGTCAAAAGAGCCAAGTAGCAATAAGCCAGTTTGAAAAAATTGTTCAACATATCTGCGCTCAGAAAGTTTGACAATTGGTTTTTGGGGTGTTGCTCCAATCCTAAATCGTCTTTCTGGTACCGGTTTTACAAATTGCCATGGCTTAATTGGTTGATCGATCTTTGTATCATGGACTATTTTCCCGCATAGACCTTGTAGCTCAAACTCCGATAGCCGCTTGTTAATCCACATATGCTTGTATATTTGAACGGATCTGGACATTTGGGTTCTTTACCAGTTCTGGTGCGGTTTTTGTTTCAAATGCGGCCTTGGGCATGATTAGTGCCTATAGTTAATCTGCAAGTCTCGCTTTGCATGCGCAAGATGATCACGTTTCTGACTGCCATGGTGCGTTATACTCAGGAGTGGCTAAAAGCATAAAAATTCTGATTCAGGTATTGCTTTGGGATCACAGTCGCTTGTTAGAAGGAAAACACGCCGATACTTGAAAGTGGAGCCATCCCCTCATCAATCCATGCCTTGAAATCAATTTGCATTGAATAAACTTTTGCTCGCGGCAAAGCAGTAGCAATTCTGCTCGACGATGCTGCCAGAGCACTAGCGTCAGGGTTTAAGACTATCCATGTGGATTCGCCTATTGGCATTTCATCCTCAATATTCCTAAGACTGCCTAACAAGAACCTGTCAGTCTCACACTCAAACGACATGCCAATAACAATGAAAACCCTACTCCAGACCAAGTAACTGAAGATCCGGTTGGCTTCGGTTGTTTGAGTCCTTTGAGCATATCCATCTTCCTCTAATAGGAACGGACTCAAATGTGTAGTGGAAGCATGCTCTTCAATAGTCCCATTGAGATGATACACATAGCTGTCAGCCAACCATTTGGGAAGATCAGCTAAACCTAGGGCTGCAATTTCGGTTTCAAGCAATATATCCCAGTTGGTGGTAATAATTCTGTGCCTCCAATCCGCGGAGGTCCTGGAACTTAGATTGCTCAAGAAACTAGCCAAAGATGATGTATCAATGTGGCCACGCTGCACTTCTACTCTCAGTGCAGCCTTTATATGTCCGATCTTCTCCTCTCTCGAGTACTGACTGAAAGTACTAGGGACACCCCAGCTCAAGTTGCACCCTATCGATACACCCCTTCCAAATATCCAATTTACAGTTTGAGTCATCGAAGCAAGAGCCTTCTAAATCCGCTGCCAAGGCGCAAAGGGAAGCTAGCGCAGCCTTTGCTCCAGCAATTGGGGTGACAGTTTTACTTTGTTGCTCTTGCGTGCCTTGTTAGTCTTTTTTGTCATTTTGCCTCTGACGAAATTCATTTGGCGAAACTACATCATCGAACCAACCCACTAGATCTTTGCTCGAAAATTAGCTTCGAAGAACGCCAGGCTCTGGGTATTCTGACTCGGACGAACAAAACTGTAAGGCACTAGGTTCTTTGCCACGTGCGGTAAGAAATGTTCTGAGAGTTTCTTGATCTCCGAGTGGAGAATGATGAAGAAGCAAAGTTTTTAAAAATATGCTGGCATCATCCCGTTTGATGCGACTCAGCGGATCATGCTCATGAAGCTTTTCTACAGGTTTGTGCGCGTCGTATTCAAGCAGTCGAAAGCATCTTTGACCTGTCTTGAGTTCAGAACAAATCTTCCAGTCGGGTTGTTCCACTTCATTACCTCTGGCTACGGGCATTGGTAGGCTTACGTTTGGCTATGGAGCGGGCTTTAGTTCGTCGCAGCGAGCGATTTGAACAAGTTTTAGCTGCGCTCACGGTACATGCGAACTGCGGCATTGTAAGCCGTCATAAGGTCGCTTATGAGTTTCTCTGTATCGATATTTGGATTCGTTGTGTTTAGGAAACGCTCAAAAAACTCAACAACAGAAGGCTCCAAGCTCTCACTTGAGTCTTCTAGAAGGTACCTAAGGGTATCTCTTGAAAAGGTTTCATATTTTTGTTCTGTGTTTTCAATGGCTTCGTTAATAGCTGATTTCTTCTGCTTTTCTTTGGTCTTTCCAAACGCCGAAAATATCTTTTCTAGACTTTCCGCTCCTGCTCGGTTTTGTAACGTACTAATTCTTGTTTGGTGCGCTGGTTCAGTAGGTGTGTACAAAACCACATTGCTTGCAGAATCACCAAGTACCCTGTTTTTCCACTGACCATATGTTTCGCCTTCCACAGGAGAAGGGACTGTTTTTCTGGTCGGTGTGCCATCAAAGTCGATTATTAGAGAATATTTCTTTAGAATCTTGTAGCAATAATTTTGTTTTAATGACATGCGTAATTTCCTGCTGAGTGTGGCTAACGCCTCAATAACCGGCGCGCTTTAACGCATCCGGCGCCGAAGGCGCGTAGTTAATTGACTTGTTAGTCATCATGGTATGTCAAATATTAGCTGCCAATTATTGTCTGGATCGAACACCTCGTCATCATCTTCTTTAGAAACCCAAGCCCCGAAGAAGTCCTCGACATGCCCCTCTGTCATTGTGTGCAAAATATTAGGTGAAACTGGGTACTTCCGTCTTAGATAGTCCAGTCGACATGCATCTTCACGATCAAAGAATAGCTCTCCTTCAATTTCGCACTCGGATAAATCAAGAATAAACTTATTTTCGAAGACAAAGGTTTCTTGCCCCGCGTTTTTAAGAATTGAGGACTCTAAAAGCTCAGAGTTAAATTGGGCGACCTCACATAGAATTGTGGCGACATTCTCAATTTCGTCTATAGACCCTATGTTTTCATCACCGGACGATGGAGACCTGTATGAAATTAGTTCTCTAAACGCCTTAACTTTTATACAGAAAGACTTTAGCTTTTCTGAAATGTCCCTGTCCAAGTGGGAGATATAATCAAAAGCCAAATTGATTGCTTTGTGATGAGATATGGATACAAGCTTGCCATTGTCCCATGGAACTTCAGGCAGCGTGTAGACAACAGCGCGGATCAATGAAAGTAATGAATAGTATGCAAGATAAGGGACGACTAGCCTTAAATTCTTTTCGCTTGAATATTCAATTGCATTCAACTGTAAAGTAGCAGTCATAATCATTTTGGCCGATAGATAGGTTCTGCATAGCCATTCTGAGTTTTTCTCTGCATCCCAATCTTTAGTTAGCTTCGAATAACGATTGAGTAAATTTTCGGCTAGTTTCTTACAGTTATCCTCATCGAATTGATTATTCAGCTCTCTAAAATCGTAGTACCAAGTTCTTCCAGCAAACTCATATTTACTAGCTAAGGCTTTTGCAACGTATACAGAACTCATATTTATGTGCCTACTCGTGATAGTGCCTAACACTTCAATAACCAGCGCGAAGTTCATTGACTTGTTAGCACTATATATCCAGTATTTGAGTTATTGCCTCAATATCACTTTCATTGAGGATGAATATTTCAGAATATCCATCAAGCATATCAGTAGTTATTTCTGAATCTCGTTTATCATAAAGAAGCTCGATAACTTCCTGCTCTAACACAAAGCAATCCAATAAAGTTCCATCTATGACCTTTATTGTCTGAAATCCATAGGCTTCTTGTTTCAAGCGTTTATCTACTGTTTGAGTTGTAATTCCTATTTTGAAACGTTCCTTGTTATTAATAAAAATACGAACAAAATAAAGCCAAGCTGGTTTAGCAGATAATTCACTATCTCTCTTTAGGATAGTCAAGTTATACCTTCCAGAATTCCTAATCCTATCACCTGCGTTTATTGCCTCTTCGAGTGACAGCCCTGATTGGATTCTTGTCCTAAGGGCACCTGCTGAAATACCCTTTTTATCTGCCAAATCACTCAAAGATTTATATGTTTCACCTGCAAAAGTTATGGTTCTTGAGTTTTCTTTGATTTCGATTCCTAGTGCTTGCTCAATAGTAACGTCGCCAGCTAAACGAGCTAAAAGCACAGCAGGAGTGAGTCCATACGCTTCAGCTACAGCCGCTTTACTTGGATAGTTAACTCCCGCAACTGTCAATGGCTTACTTTTACCATCTAGTTTCACTGCATGCTCTGGTGTATAGCCATAGTCAACAATTCGCTGGCGAATCGTATATTGAGGCAAGTCATATGCATCGGCTAAAGCTTGATAGCTTGTATATATCTTTCCTTCAACGGTTAGACGTATTGGCTTTCTCTTTTTTTTCTTAATCTCTCGTTGCTTTTTGAGAGTTCCTTTCGGTATTTCATCTAACCCTATAGCCTGCCGAATTGTAGCGCCCCTTTTTAAACGATCTCTAATCGTCATTTCAGAAGCAGCATGTAATTCAGATAGTTCTTTTATCGTATATTTCTTTCCGTCGATATCAAACTTCCTTCCTCTAGCCGCTCTCCCATCAATTACTGGCTCGATTCCTAAAGCTTGCTCAACAGAGAAACCTCGTTCCAAATTCTTTCTATAAGTTACGTATTTTACGTTTAGCTTTCTACATGCATCAGCAGCGCTTTTATATCCAACTCCATCTGCATAGAACTTATAGTTAGCTTCCTTATCGGGCTCTACATAAGACTTTCTTTTCTTTAGTGGTACAAGATCATCACCACGACAGCCCCTGGAGTATCGCTTGTAAATTGTATTTAAAGTCATCCCGTACTCATCTGCGATACTAGGCAAGTTTTCGTAAACTTTGCCTTCCACCGTATGAGCCCCTAATTTTGTTGTTATTGTTTTTTCTTTAGGGTGAAGCAAAGCCTTCTCTAAGTTCCACCCCTTTTTTAATCGGGCCCTTACAGTTGCTATTCCGACAGTTATTTTATCTATATTGTCTTCGTAACATGATGACAGTGTAGAGTAAACATTTTCTTGAAAAACGTATTTCATCTGTGGCCTGATTCATCCATGGTGCTAACGCCTAGCTCACCGGAAAAATGCGAGCATAGCGAGTATTTTGTCCGGTGGAGCTAATTGTTAGCTGCGTCTTGATTGCCCATCATCATGTCATAATGCCCTTTGTTTTTTGTCAAAATAAAAATATCTTTGAATACCTTTAAATACTTATCTACAACATCTGATTCCGACTCAACAAACAAATCATCTGAAATACTGTGAGAACCATCATTAACCCAAGAGATTAATGATCTAAATATTTCTTGCTCCTCTTTCGAAGTGAACTTGCTAATAAGATCATCATCCTTATACCCACCCAGCATCTTGAAATAGTTCTCGATAATCCTTCTTATCGTGTTTTGTATTGTCACACTTGAATTATGCTCCTTATTTTTTATTTCATTCCATAGCAGTTCGTACGAGGTCTGGATTGGGTTCTTCATTAAGAAAGGCTGAGCCGACGATATTTTATTTTTTTTCCTTAAAATCCAGAAGTTCGTTTGATTGTGTTGTTTAGTTCTGCCATCGATAAACGACACTTCTTTGTGAAAATAGACATTATGCGTTAGAAGGATTAGTTGCTTTACATTTCCAATATTAGCCTTAATATCCTTAATAATTTCTTTTATTAGGGTGCTGACAACAAATAGCACATTACTATCCAGGCTTGAAATTGGGTCATCTATGACTAATATCCTTTCTTCTGTAATAGTCTCTATCTTAGTTGAGCCTTTGGCGAGCTGGAGGAAATATAAAAACGTAATAAAAGTTATCTCCCCTTCGCTTAATGTTGATTCTGCTAACTCCCCATTTTCTCGCTTTATTTGGTAGTAATTTTCACTTGACTCCGACGGGACAATCTCAAAATTATCAAATCCATAGTACTGTAATATTTTGTTAATTTCATCAATTGTGGGTTGTATGCTGGTTACATTTTTTGTTAATTCTTTAATTTCATTGTTTAGGGTGACGTATGCATTTCTTTTTTCAGCTACATCCTTGTTTAGAAGGGAAATTCCTTTATCCAGCCCAGCTATATTCTTTTTATGGGCTTCAATATCAGCTTTATTCTCCTCGACAAGATACTTCCAGATTGATTTGATCAGGCTACTTCTTTCTGATTTAAAATTCAGAACAATATCGTTATGTTTCTGTATTTCCCTGTTAGCCTTAGCAATCAACTCTATAATGTTATCAAATTGCTCTTTTGTTGATGTTAACTTAATACTTCTGCTTGGTTCCTTTACTTTCTCTCCTAGCAATACTTTATTTTCATTCACTTGGCTTGATAGGGTTTTCAAATATGCAGTGAACTTATCTATTTCTAGCTTGGTTCCGCTATTGGACTTTTGACTTGTCTCAATTTGCATTAATTCATTTGTGAGATTGTCGGAAATGCGATTATACTCGTCGCTGAGAGACGCAATTTCTTTAAGTGATGCTGTGTATGATTCATCAAAATAGTCTTCCAGTTGTTTTTTGAATTCCTCAGTAATAGTGGGCTGTTGGCAAAAAGGACAAATATTATCTATTTTAATAAATGACCTACCTTGGTTAACCCAGTCATTAAGATTTAGCTTTTGAATTATCCGAGATATATCTACATCTGACTTCCCAATTATCTTTTTACCTAAAATCTCGTCATTTTCTATGCCGATAATTTTTCCATAATTGATGACAGTGATTGGAGGTAGACTTTCGGGGGCCTTTCCGAATATGGTTGATGCTTTTTCTTTTAAGTCTTCAACGGTCGCGATCGTTGAAGTATTTGTATCGAACTCAGAGAGCAATTTGCTTTTAAAGCTTTCTTTCTGCATTGATCCTTGAAATGCTTCTTTAAATGCATCTTCATATTTTTTATAGATTTTTGCCCAAGAATTCTCTTTAAAAGAATTCTCATTGTCTAGTTTTGATTTTTCCTGTTTATCTAAGGTTTCTTTCTTTTTAATGCCTTCATCCTTCAATATTTTAAGCTGTTCTTGTTTCTCTTCTATTTTGAGAATATCTTCTTGAGTTGCCTTACCTAAAGTAAAAACACCATCAATTTTTCCTTTTCCGAAGTTATTTTCTCTGAATTGCTTGTTGTAAACTAGACTAGTTAACTTTTGACCATGCTCCCAATCAATAGTGCAGTCCTTGAATTCGCTATTGCTTTGCTCTGCTGCACAATTAGAAATTGTTGTTTTGCCGCTTCCGTTTGCACCGTAGATAAAGTTTATTTTCTTTAAGTCATTGAATTGGGCGCCCGCATTGTCGTAACTCGCGACATTTTTTATTGAAATTTTTTTAATCATGCTTCATCCCGTGAAATGGTAAGCGCTGCGGTTGAACTCGGTCAGCTAACGCCCTTGTTCTGGCGCCAAGGTGAATTGGCGCGACGGTTGCGACAGCAAGCGACGTGACAATTTGACTTGGTCGCTCAGGAACAGATTGTTAGGCGCCTTCATGCAAAGAGGCCTCAGCAATCAGACCCAAATAGTGAACGGCAACGTGAATTAGTGATCTCAAGTATTCATCATTTTTATCAAACGCGCCAGGCAAGTTAACCTTCACAGATGACGGATGCACGATTTTTGAACAGAGTTTGTACATTGCGTTATAGTCTTCTTCCCACCCATATAGCTTGGCAATTTCTTTGATATTGAAAGGTTTTGCTGGTAGTACATTGTTTCGAGCGCCGCTATCGACTACATGCTTTCTGGCTAAGTTTAGATCCGTACTGTGAATCCCGTGTTTAGAGAACAACATGATTAGCCCGTCTTGAATGTCTAAAACGTCTTTTAGGATTTGACCATACCATTGAGCTACTGCGTCTTCCGAGCCTACCAAGTGCAAAGAGATCATATAAATCTCGAACAAATTCCTTAGAGAGACCGCAATTTTAAAAATATCATTTGAACTGCCTTTGATATTTTCAGCCTCTCGGATAGCGCATTGATAAAGATTTTTCATAGCCAATAATTTTTCATCACTAGCTTTCTCTTCACGCTCGTCACAAACCCGTCGAAGAGCGACTTTGTGCACGTCAATGTCTTCAATCTTAGTCAGCACTCTATTTCTCTCTCTATCGCCTAACGCCCCGGTTCAGGAGCCAAAGTATGTAGGCGTGGCTTTTGCGGAAGCAAAAGGCATGACAACATATTTTTGTCACTCTGGAACGCTTGTTGCCCGCTTTTATATCTCTATTTTGAAAGATAGCTAGCATTGCCACGCACCCAAGCAAGATGTAACTGAATACCTGCGCAAGAGCCAACTGATGTAACAATATTTTCTGCCGATTTCCCACCAAGTAGAGTAACAAACGTAGCATAGTCATGAAACCATTCACTGGTCTGACTGAAAGAGTGGACCAGCATGACTGCATGCTCTGCTCCAAAGCGTTCAGCCTCAATAAGAGCTGATGCTGTGCGATGCAAAAGCTGGTATCGAATAGTGCCAGGCACATCAGAAGCAATACCAAGTAAGTTACATAAATATTCAAGGCGCCTTAGTTTTCCTGGGCTAGAGTCTTTTAGCCATTCCTGAACGGTCTTGTCGAATGACTCAGAGACTTTGCCCTCGACAGCAATTGAAATACGTTTGCTCTCGGATCTAGCCAGAACCCATATGTCGTTTTGAGATGGACGAGACCCGCCTGGAAGTGGTACTTGGTACTCTGGAATAGCCAGCAGCACCTCAATGTCAGGGAATTTTTGCTCCAAAACAGACTCAACTTCTGTAGGGAATCCGCTTGCTTCTTGCCAAGAATAAGCGAGTGTTCGAGCAGAATAACCTTGCTTCCAGTGCTTTACAGGTTCTGCTAAGAACTGAGCCCATTGCTCTGCACTTGAAGCTGGAATGTAGATTTTGCTCAATGTGCGAATCTCCTACTGCTGACGGCTAACATCTATGGACGCCCCATTTTGTGCAAGCCCTACATTTAAAACGAATCTGGTTTTGCAGCCATCTATTCGGATTCATTTTGGGCCAGTGCCCGATCCCGGATGAGCTTCGCTGGACTGGCGCTAATCATTTGGTCGTGCTCTGAGTCACGATGTTAGGAGCAGCTTTTCCCGTCCACGGTCCTACCTGTTTCGTCTTCTCTTGTATTGCCTGCGCAAACCTTGACGTCTAAATAGTTTCTATCGTTTTTCAGTTAACAGTCGTTTGATAACGACCACCTTTACTTAATAGTGCCCAAGCAATACGAGCTAACTTATTAGCCAAAGCTACTATTACAACATTCCTGTGTGCTCTAGCCGATAGATTCTGCAACCAAGCTGTTATGTCGCGTTTGGGATTCATGTGACGGATAACCGCCCTCGCACCATGAATTAACATCCGACGCAAATATCCGTCACCGCGTTTGCTGATCCCTTGCAGCCTATGCTTTCCTCCACTGGAGTTCTGTTTCGGAACGAGTCCCAGCCAAGCCGTAAACTGCCGACCTGACTTAAACGTCTGCCCTTGGCCGATCGACGCTACCAACGCGGAAGCAGTCAGCCTGCCAATTCCAGGAACGGTTTCCAGCCTTACACAAGCATCGTTTCTCTTGCTGCTCTGATCGATCTCAGTGTCGAGTGATGCTATGTGTTGCTCTATAGATTCCAACCGCTGCCGCATTTTCATCACATGCCTCTTCAGGAGATCTGAGCACTTGTGCTCTACACAACCGTATTCATTTCTGAACCAGTGTTGCATGCGACTTGGTCCTACTGGGATTGCAAACCCGAATTCCGCAAGTGTTGCCCGCAAACGATTAATCAGAGCTGTCCGATCTTTTACAGCGCCTTCTCTTTCTCGATGAATGAGCATCAATGCCTGCTGGTCTGGTGTCTTAATTTCGACAAATCTCATCGTAGGTCTTACTAGCGCTTCACATATTGCTTCTGCGTCGGCAACGTCGCTCTTGTTCGTCTTTACATATGGCTTAACGTATTGGGGAGGCATTAACCTCACTTCGTGTCCAAGCGCTGATAGTTCTCTCGCCCAGTAATGTGAACTACTGCAAGCCTCCATCCCAATTAAACAGCGCGGTAGTTTTGCAAAGAAAACCAGAACCTTACTGCGCGACAAACTTCTTCTAAGCGCCGGCTTACCGTGCTTATCTGCCCCATGTACTTGGAAAATATTTTTCGCTAGATCTATACCAACAGCACTGATCTCCATAATTGACCCCTCAGTTGTAGTTGAACCGTACTTCAGACTACAAAGGTATGAGGGGCGTCCATATCATTATTTGTATATTGTTCATGCGCGACTATCTATCTTTTCTGCACGATATATCAATTGAGTTCTTTCTCAAGCGCCATTAGTAACTAACTGAAAGGTGCAGCCTTTCGCAGCTTGCAGATCTAATCCCTTCGTTTATCGCGCCCGCGTATATTGGTATATTCGTGCATACATCAAATATACCGTCAGCTTTAAGCCAATGCCGAAGTAAAAGCAATTACCCAGATGGAGGGGTGTTAAATATTAAATTCCGCACCAGATCAAAATTTTCGATACATGGTGAATTCTTATAGACTCAGAGGCAAACCAAAGCCTTCCAAAAGGAGAACTACGTGCCCCAACAACCCCACCACCGCTTGCTAATCAACAAACACGACTTAACTCAGGTCCGTATCGAAGATCAGTCACCCCCAGCACCCCCATCACCAGGCGAACTAATTTTAGCCCCAGACCTCTTCTCCCTAACCACCAACAACATAACCTACGCCGCCTACGGCACAGCCATGCGCTACTGGGACTTCTTCCCCACCGGCGATGCAGACTGGGGTCAGGTGCCGGTGTGGGGTTTTGCCAATGTGGTGGCCTCGGCGGTTGAGGGTATCAGTGTGGGTGAGCGCTTCTACGGTTATTTTCCGCCGGCGAGTGAGTTGCGTGTGCAGGCCGCGAATGTGGGCAAGCGTGGGTTCCGTGATGGCACGGCGCATCGTCAGGCCTTGCCTGCGGCCTACAATCAGTACCTGCGCTGCGATGTTGATCCGCTGTACTCCGCGGACAGCGAGGCCTTTCAGGCGATCTACCGGCCGCTGTTTATCACCTCATTTACGCTGGCTGACTTTCTGGCGGACAACAACTGGTTTGGCGCGGAGCGGGTGGTGATCTCGAGTGCGTCCAGCAAGACGGCTTACGGTACGGGTTTTTGTATTGGCGACGCGGTGGAAACCATTGGGCTGACCTCGGAACGTAATCGTGATTTTGTGGCCGGCTCTGGTTGTTACCGGCACACGCTGACTTATTCGGAACTGGACACGCTGGATGCTCAGGTGCCGACGCTGTATGTGGATTTCTCCGGTGATCGCGAGCTGCGCAGCGCCATTCATCATCAATGTCGTGAGCTGAAGTATAGCTGTGTGGTGGGATCGGCGCAGACGGTGGTGTTGCCCAAGAAACAAACGCTACCCGGACCGGCACCGATGTTTTTCTTTGCGCCCGATCAGATAATCAAGCGCACGGCCGAGTGGGGTGCGCAGACTTTCGGTGAGCAGCTGGGCGATGCGTGGTCGCGTTTTGGTGCTCACGTTAATGATCCACAACGGGAGTTGCTCACAATTGTTGAGGGGCACGGTCTTGATGCTGCGCAGCAAGTGTTTGCCCAGTTGCTGGCGGGTGGTGTGACGCCGCAGGAAGGGCATGTGATTCGACTGTAGTACTAACAAGAGGCCAGGCTGCACAAAACTGGACAATCCCCCGGTTCGCAGATACCGTTCGAGCTCTTCATGGTCAGGGAGTTCCTTATGACATTGCTGCGCAGCCTGCGCGTTGTGATCGCCACCATTCTGCTGAGCCTCAACTCGATTTTTCATGTCACGCCGCTGTTGGTGGTGGCGCTGGTCAAAGCTGTTTTTCGCGTGAGGTCTGTGCAGTCCGTGTGTGACCAGGTGCTGATGGCAATTGCCGCGAGCTGGATTGACGTGAACAGTTGGATGTTTGATCACCTGACCGACACAGAGATTGTGGTGACTGGCCTGCCCGAACCCATGCCTGAGGGCCATTTTCTGCTGCTCTGCAATCACCAGTCCTGGGTGGATATTCCGGTGCTGCAGAAACTGTTTAACCGGCGCCTGCCGATGTTGCGCTTTTTCCTGAAAAGCCAGTTGATTTGGGTGCCGGTGTTGGGACTTGCCTGGTGGGCTTTGGATTTTCCGTTCATGAAGCGTTATTCACGTCAGCAGATTGAGAAGCGTCCCGAGCTGGCTGGCAAGGACGTTGCGGCCACTCGCGAGGCTTGTGAGAAATTCAGGCGTATA
The DNA here is from genome assembly GCA_030696315.1 of Pseudohongiella sp. Lineage (GTDB taxonomy): Bacteria > Pseudomonadota > Gammaproteobacteria > Pseudomonadales > Pseudohongiellaceae > Pseudohongiella. Next base: position 26,051 of record JAUYSM010000004.1, read on the forward strand.
CCGGTGTCCATCGTCAATTTTGCCGAAGGTACGCGTTTTCGCGCCAGCAAACATGCGCAACAACAATCGCCATTCCGGCATCTGCTCAAACCCAAAGCCGGCGGCACCGCGCTGGTGCTGGATGCCATGAGTGAGTCGCTGGATACGCTGGTTGATGTCACCATCACTTATCCCGACGGCGTGGGCGAATTCAGTGACCTGTGTGCCAACCGCATCGGGCGTATTGTTGTTGATGTGCAGATACTGCTGATTCCTGCCGAGCTGCGGGGTGGCGATTATCAGAACGATGAGGCGCATCGGGCGCGTATGCAGGCGTGGGTCAATGAGCGCTGGTTGGCTAAGGACAACACGATTGATCGTCTGCTGGGCTAGAGTTTAAGAGCTAGGGGTTAAGAGCCAGGGGTTAAGGGCTGGGGGTTAATGACCAGACGCTAAGTTTTTGCCATCCTGCCGGATGATTGCACCAATAGTTGGGAAATTTCGCCATGCCTTTCCTAGCTGACTAGTTGAAACATCTTTAAAAACAAGTAAGTACGTTGTGGTATGCATTTTGCTGGTTCTTGTCACAAGCATAAACCAACACTGGTCACATGACGATTTTCAGGAGAACACATGCGCACAATTGGCAATATCATCTGGTTACTCTGCGGGGGGCTTGTCATGGGGCTGTTCTGGTGGCTGGTCGGCTTGATTGCGTTCGTGACCATTATCGGCATTCCCTGGGGCCGGGCCTGTTTTGTGATTGGTGAGTTTTCGTTTTTTCCGTTTGGTAAGGAGGCCATCTCGCGCACGGAACTGGATCAGTATGATGTTGGCACCGGCGTATTGGGTGTGCTGGGTAATGTCATCTGGTTTTTGTTCGCCGGGCTCTGGCTGGCGATCGGGCACCTGTTGATTGCCATTGTGTGTTTTATTGTGATCATAGGTATTCCGTTCGGCATCCAGCATCTGAAATTGGCGAAGCTGGCACTGGCGCCGATCGGCAAGACCATCATCGATTCCGATTATGCACAGGCAGTGCGGGCAGGGGCGGTATAAGGGCAGGGGCGGTATAAGGGCAGGCGCGGTGTAAGTTCGCGCCTGTCACGCAACTGGACAAGGTCCTGGTTTACAGATACCTTTTGTTACTCATATACACATCTACATCAGAGGTAACGATGGCCCGACTTCCGCTCCGCCTCTTAGGTCTGTTGCTACTGACGGCCACCATCACCGTGGCGAGTTGCCAGGCGATGTTCTATGGGGCCGAGCTGCCGTCGATACCGGCGGTTCTGGAATTCACAGAGGACTGAGCCAAGCCATGGACGAATTGCTACGCCAGGGCCGGGCCTGGGCGCCGGTGTTGAAATCGGCGGCGCTGTTCCTGCTGCCGTTTCCGCTGGTGATCGCCTTTTTTGTTGCGCTCTTCAGTGGCGACATCGGTCGGCTCGCTGCCATCACTGGAGCCATCTGTGCATTCTTTGGAGCCGGCGTGCTCACCTGGCGCGGCCTGGTCGCTCAGGCGCGCTACTTTCTCGGCCAACGGCTCGATCCGCCGACGGTGCCGCTGAAGACGGTGAGCGCGATCCTCACTGCGATCGGCGCCGGCCTCGCCGCTGTCGCCGGCGGGCACGGTCCCGCCAGCGCGGGCGCTTTTGCCGTGCTGGCGGCGGTAGGCTACTTCTGCTTTTATGGCCGCGACCCCAAGCGCAAGCGCATCAACCTGCCGGAGGTGGCCGGGGTAGACCGCGAGGCTGTCATCGCCCAGCTCAAGCAGGGCTATGGGCGGCTGCAGGGCATAGAGGCTGCCGCGCGGTCTATTGCCGTGCCGGAATTTGGCGAGCGCTTGAAACGCATTATTGGCATCGGCAAGCAGATCCTCGCGGAAATCGAGCGGGATCCGCGCGACGCCGCCCGGGCGCGGCGTTTTCTGCACTTATATCTGGACAGCGCTGAGAAGGTGACGGTGGAGTATGCGCGCACCCACCGCCAGATTCGCAACCGTCCGCTCGAACGCAATTTCCGGCAACTGCTGATCGACATGGAACAGACCTTTGAGGCGCAGCACCAGAAGCTGTTGGAAAACGACATGCTCACCCTGGACGTTGAGATCGAAGTTTTAAACGCGCGGCTCAAGCGCGAAGGCATCAACTGAGGAGATCATGACATGAACCAACCCACGACCAGCGTAAACGACAAGCTGCCGCTGCCCGAGACCGGAATCACGGCCTACCGCGCCGCCACGGGTACCGAGCTTGCCAGGATCGAGCGCGCCCTGGCCGAGATCGACCTCGACGACAGCAACTCCATCCTGTTTTTCGGCACGGCCGCGCAGGGCGAAGTCACCACGGTGGCCGACGAGATGCTGGAGGGTGTGCGCAACAAGGACACCGGGCCGGCCGGTCAGGCGCTGAGCGAGATGGTGACGACCTTGCGGGGATTTCCGGTGGAGGAGCTGGACCCGAACCGCAAGCGCGGCCTGCTGGCGCGCCTGTTTGGCAAAGCCCGGCCGATCGCGCGCATCCTGCAGCAGTACGAAGAGGTGCGCAGCCACATCGACAAAATCAGTAATCGCCTTGACGACCACACCAGCGCGCTGATGAAGGACATCGGCATGCTCGATCGGCTCTATGACAAAACGCTGGCGTACTTCCAGACGCTGGCGGTGTATATCGCCGCGGGTGAGGAATCGCTGCGCCGCCTTGACGAACAGACGCTGCCGGCCATGGCCCGCGACGCCGAAAGCAGCGGCGAAATGCTGAAGGCCCAGGCGCTGCGCGATATGCGTGCCAAGCGCGACGATCTGGAACGTCGCGTCCACGACCTGAAACTTACCCGCCAGGTGACCATGCAGAGCCTGCCGTCCATCCGCCTGGTGCAGGAGAACGACAAGGCCCTGGTGAGCAAGATCGGCTCGACCATGGCCAACACCATTCCGCTGTGGCGCCAGCAGCTGGCCATGGCCGTGACCATCGCGCGCTCGGCGGAAGCCGGTACCACCTTGAAGCAGGCTACCGACCTCACCAACGAGCTGTTGACGTCGAACGCCGACGCGCTGCGAACCTCCAGTGAAACCATTCGCACCCAGATCGAGCGCGGCGTAGTCGACATCGCGTCGGTGAAGCAGGCCAACGACGCACTCATCGCCACCATTGACGACGCGCTGCGCATTGCCGACGAGGGCCGACGTCAGCGCGTCGAGGCGGAGAAGCAGTTGATCACCTGCGAGATTGAGTTGAAGCAGGCACTGCAGGCGGCCCAAGACCGCAGCACAAAGGCACGCAGCACGCCGCAATCAGGTTGAATCCGGTCGGGCTAAGCGTCCCTGAGGGTGCGGCTGATGCCTCAGCATCACCTTTAATCCTATGATCATGGCAGCAGGTGTAGTACCGTCGGTTGATCCGATCGGATTCACCTGGAGTTTGTTATGACAAGGTTTCGAAGGTCTGCCCTGGCGGCAGTGTCTCTGTCTTTGCTGGTATCTGCGTGTGCGACGTCTCCCACCGGTCGCAACCAGATTATGCTGGTGTCTGATGCGCAGGTGGCAGCGATGGGCGAAGAGGCTTTTGCACAGCTCAAGCAGGAAAACGCTGTTAGCCGGGATCAATCTCTGACCCGGTATGTCAACTGTGTATCCGCTGCCCTCCTTGCCGGGTCGGGTGGGGGCCAAAATTGGGAAGTGGTGCTGTTTGACGATGCCTCGGTCAACGCCTTCGCACTGCCCGGTGGCAAAATCGGTGTATTCACGGGACTGCTCAACGTCGCCGAAAACCAGCACCAGCTCGCGACTGTGGTGGGGCATGAGATTGCGCACGTCACCGCCCGGCACTCGGCAGCCCGGGTCTCCAATCAGCTGGCAACCCAGATGGGGGTATCTGTCGTTGCACAGACCACCGGCATGGATCCCGGATTGATCAGTATGGGCGCGGATTTGTTGCTGGCCTTGCCATACTCGCGTGCTGACGAAACTGAGGCTGACCTGCTGGGCCTGGACTATATGGCACAGGCCGGGTTTGACCCTCGCCAGAGTGTCGCCCTTTGGCAAAATATGGAGCGGGCGTCTGGTGGCGGGCCTCCCCAGTTCCTGTCTACACATCCGGCGCCGCAGGCCCGCATTCGTGATCTGGAGCGGCGTATGCCTGCCGTCATCGCCATGTTTGACGCGGCCCAGGCGCAGGGCCGGCGGCCACAATGTGCGCCGTAACAGCAGTGCCAGCCGTGAGGGGGGCAACTGCTTGATTAGCAGCCGGGATCTAGTCCCATAGGTAAGCAGGCTCCAGCACACCCCAGAGGGTTTCACTGATGAAAGTCGCTGTCTTTAGTACCAAAACTTATGATCGCAAGTTCATTTGCCAAGCAAATGCGGTGTCCGGTCATGAGCTCACGTTTTTCGAACCACGACTGAGTGCACACACCGCGCCACTGGCCGATGGCTTTGAGGTGGTGTGCGCCTTTGTGAATGATCAACTCAATGCCCAGGTGCTTGAAATGCTCAAGGCGCAGGGCACGGAACTGATCGCGCTGCGCTCGGCCGGGTTCAATCATGTGGACCTGCGCAAGGCAGCCGAGCTGGGAATTACGGTGGCAAGGGTGCCTGCCTATTCGCCGCACGCGGTTGCTGAGCACGCCTTAGCGCTGATTCTCACGCTCAACCGTAAAACACATCGCGCTTATAACCGGGTGCGCGAGGCGAACTTTTCGCTGGACGGCCTGCTGGGCTTCGATCTCCATGGTAAGACGGTGGGTGTTATTGGTACCGGAAAGATCGGCTCCCTCTTTGCGCGCATCATGCACGCGCTCGGGTGCCGGGTGGTGGCCTCAGATCCTTACCCCGACACGTCGCTGGACGGCGTTGCGGATTACCTCTCGCTCGATGAGCTTTATCGCGTCTCTGACATTATCTCCCTGCACTGCCCCCTGATGCCGGCAACTGAGCATATGATTGACGAAGCCGCGCTGGAGAAAATGAAGCCGGGCATCATGCTGATCAACACTAGCCGTGGACGCCTGGTTGATACCCGCGCGGTGATAGATGGCCTGAAGTCACGCAAAATCGCTTATCTGGGTTTGGATGTTTACGAGGAGGAGGGTGATCTGTTTTTTGACGATCTGTCGCAGGAGATTATTACCGACGATGTCTTTATGCGTCTGCTGACTTTCCCCAACGTAGTGATTACCAGCCATCAGGGATTCTTTACTGAGGAAGCCTTGTCTGCCATTGCCGAGACAACAATCGCCAACATTGACGCCTATGCTACCGGCCAAGGCACGCTGCACCGTGTGAGCGCGGAAAACGTCGCTAGATAAGCCGATCAGAGCAACCCAAGTCTACGGTATAAAACGCGACCTATGTCCCCGAAGTCGGACCGTATGAAACTGGTCGGAGTGAGAGGATTCGAACCTCCGACCCCCGCCTCCCGAAGGCGGTGCTCTACCGGACTGAGCTACACTCCGAATGTTTCGACCGTTCAGATGTCGCTGGTGCGGCTGTCTGAACGGGGCGAATTATATGTCAGAACCCGGGGGGCTTTCCAAGAGCCTGCTCAAGAAAAAATCCGGGTTCCTTTCCTGCCGCGAGTGGTGCTTTGGCCCGCCCCAACTCAAGCTGACTTCTTACGATTATCCAGACTGAACGCGCCGGCGCCGGCGCTGGTGAGAATCAGCAGGCCTGCGGTGATGCCCATATTTTTGAAGAAGTTCTGGGTTTCGTGTGAGCGCTGCAGGCCAGCTTCCATGGTCCAGAAGTCGTGCATGACCAGGCTGATGACCACGGTGAGGCCGGCGAGTACAAAGGCGACGATGCGGACCTGGAATCCGGCGAACAGGGCGAAGGCGCTGCCGACCTGGATGACGCCGCTGAGAATCAGGAAGAAGGGGATAAAGATCATGCCGTGTGAGGCCATGTACTCGACGTGGAAGTCGTAACTGGTGAACTTGGCGAGGCCGGGCAGCAGAAAGTAGATGCCAAGAATGAAGCGGCCGAGGGGGTTTGATACGGTGGTGATGAGGCTGCTGAGTTGTTGCAGCATGGGTGATTCTCCTGCTTATTATTGTTGCTGCCATTAGTGTGGTCAGCGCGTGGGTTTGGCGGCCGGTGCGTTAAATACCGGCGTGTGTTTATCTTTTGCGGGCGTTAACATAGCTCAACTTCTGAGGAACGTCTCTATGCTTAAAGTCCTGTTCAGCTTTGTTCTTGTCTTCCTTTTGTCGGCCTCTGCGCTGCCGGCCGTCGCGGCCAACTTGACTCGCACGGAGTCAGATACGCTGGTGCAGCAACTATCGGATCATGACTTTCAGAGTTTTGCTGAATTTCTGTCGCAGGTGTCAGTCTTAAACCCGGAGCTGGCGGGAATCATCAGCGCTTATCAATCCTCGCAGGCTATGACGGCAGATCAGCAGGCTGAGCTGTTGCGCTTACTCGGCATCTACGCGCGTGTGCGTTACGCAGAGGAAGCGCAGCAGGTGCTGGCGGAGCTGGTGGCGATTCCGACGTTTCTGGATGAGTCGGTGGCGCAATATGACAACCCGGCTTTCCATCAGATTGCTGCGCGGCTGGAAGCGTTAGCGGAGGAGTTTGGTCTGAGTTTCCGCAACGTTGACAACCGCATCTATGAGATCACCTTACCGGGTGCGCCGGTTGATAACACTGAGCTGGTGGCTTTGCATGCACATGCGGATGTGGTGCCGGCGAATGCGACGGACTGGATTCTGGATGACGGCACACAACTGAATCCGTTTACGCTGACAGAACTAGACGGGCGTCTGTATGGGCGTGGGGCGGAGGACAATAAAAACGGTATTGTGGCGGTGATGTACGCCATGCGGGTGATTGCGCAGGAACAGTTGCCGCTGCAGCGCACCTTGCGTTTGTTGGTGGATACGACGGAGGAAACCACGGGCGAGGCCATGCCTTATTATCTGGAGCGCAATCCGCTGCCGGATTTTAATATCGCCTTGGATGGCGGGTATCCGGTGATTATTGCCGAGAAAGGTTATGGCACCTTGCTGGCACGGTTTCCGTATCGCTCTGCGATAGGCGAGGGCGCGGAGTTGATTCATCTGACCGGTGGCTTGGCGGGTAATCAGATTCCGGGGGCGGCGACGGCGGTGTTGTTGACCTCCGACCCGGTTGAGGCGGCCGCGCGTCTTGAGCAGCTGGGTGCGAACTATGTGATGTTGAATGGTTCGGACTTTGCCATCACTGCAACGGCCTTGGCTGATCGTGTGGAAGTCCGCGTCACTGGGGTGTCTGCGCATTCTTCGGAGCCGTGGACCGGCGTAAATCCGGTAGCGCGGTTGCTGGATTTTTTGTACGAAAGCGGGCACGTGGTGTATATGAAGGACAACCATCTGGTCGATGCGATTTTGTATGCGGTCAGCAACTTTGGTCTGGACTATACCGGGCGGCAGCTGGGTATCGGTTTTAGTGATGATTTTATGGGGCCGCTAACGGCGTCGCTGACGTATGTGAAAGTCGATAACACCGGCATGGAGCTGATCACCAATCTGCGTGTGCCCAAGGGGCGTGACATTGGGGAACTAAAACAGGAGATTCTGGATCGCTTGGCGGAATGGTCGGCGATGAGCAATCTGCCGCTGGATCTGGAGCTGGATATTGCTGAGCCGATGTTCCGCAATCCGGAAGGGCAGTGGATACAGACACTGTTGGATGTGGCGACCGAAAACCTGAATCTGCCGCGTGAATTTATGTCGTCTGATGGCGCGACGTCCATTCATGATCTGCCCAATGGTGTGCAGTTTGGTCTGGCGATGCCGGGCATCAAGTACACAGGGCACACCGACAATGAGTTTAAAACCGTGGAGCAGTTTCAGCTGGATTTGCAGATTGTGACGGAGATGCTGGCGCGCATAGGCACGCTGGAGGCTATGTAGAGTCCGCTGTCTGTCAGTTTTTGGGGCGAACAGCCGCCAGACTTGCCAGCAGGCTTTTGCGGTTGAAGGGTTTGTCGAGCACGGCAATTACGTTGTTAAGCTGCAGTTTTTCGCGCACACCCGGGTCAAGTTGCCCGGAAATAATCATCACCGGCAGTGTGGGCATGTCGACGGCCAGTTTGGCGGCCAGATCAGAACCATGCATGCCGGGCATGGTTTCGTCAGTGATCAGCAGGTCATAGTGCCTGCGTTTTCCCCGGCCCGTGCCAGACGGGCCTGATACTCCCAAAAGACCCAGTAGCTCCAAGGCTTCTTGAGCAGACGCGGCTTCCTGCACTTTGTAATGTGCGCTTTCCAGAATCATGCGTAGGGTGCCGCGTATCAGCTCCTCGTCATCCACCACCAGAATGCTCAGTTGGTGTGATTGGGGTGCTGCGCCGACGGAATCTTCGATGTTGGTGTCAGGGCCGGACAGCACGTACGCTAGCGGAAACTCAATGCTGAAAGTGGTGCCAGCGCTGGAGGAATGAAACGTCAGGGTGCCACCGGTGTCGCTGACCAGGCGGTGCACAATGGATAAACCCAGGCCAGTGCCTTCGCCGGGTGCGCGCGTGGTAAAAAACGGTTCAAAAATGCGAGAGTGCAGGTGGTCCGGGATGCCGCGGCCGGTGTCGATCACGTCAATTCGAATGGTGTGTGTGCTGTGGTCGCAGCGTTGGCGCAGGATGAGGGTGCCGCCTTGTGGTTTCATGGCAAGACAGGCATTGGTGCCCAGATTCATGCTGATCTGCTGCAATGCGTCCGGGCTGGCAATGATGCGGGCAGCAGGCTCGTCAATGTCACAGTCTATTGTGATGTTGGCGGGCATGGAGCTGCGCAGAATCACCGCAGTTTCTTTGAGGATGTTTGCAACCACCACCGGGGTCGATGCTTGCGGCAGGTTCTGACTGAAACTGAGCAGGCGTTTGATCAGGTCGCGTGCGCGTTCGGCCGACATGATCACATGGCCCAGATGTTTGTGTTGTGCGCTGCCCGGTGGCGCGTCGTCTTGTGCGGCTTCACTGGCCATCAAAATGGGCACCAGCAGGTTGTTAAAGTCGTGGGCAATGCCGCTGGCCATGGTGCCGAGTGCACTGAGTTTTTGTGAGTGCAGCAGTTGCTCTTGAAGTTGCTCGCGTTCGCTGAGAGCAGAGGCCATTCGTTGGCGGGAGTCGTCCAGCGCAATCAGTGATTGCTCCAGACCATCCAGCAACCGCGCAATGGCCATCGATACCATGCCGGCCAGAAACATCAGGGTGCCGGCGACGCCGCCCCAGGACGCGAGTTCATAGACCAGTACTTCATCAATTGGGTTGGGCGCACCGCTGAACGCCAACAGCAACGCATAGGCAATGGCCACCGCGACGATAAACGCGATTCCAAAGTAAGCGCCGGTATATCCAAAAAACAAGGCTGACAGAATGGGCACCACCAGCAACCAGTCGGTGCCAGCGCCAATTGGGCCGAGCAGCCAGAGAATCAGCAAGCCAAAGGCTGCCCATACGCCAATAAAGGTCATGGCGCGGGTTCTGAAGGTGGGCGTGCGCCAGAATGCCAGCGCGATGACCAGTATCCAGGTGACTGTGTCTGCGATGATTAGCAGGGGAATATCCAGTTGATAACCCAGCCAGACGCTGGGCACGTACGCAATGCTGGCCAGAATCACGGTGGCCCAAAGGGTGTACTGCAGGATGGTTTCGCGTTGCCGCAAGATGCTGGCGTGTGCGGATTTATGAGAAAGTGTTGGCATAAAACCCTGGCTAGCTGGAGGAATTATTAGCTGATATAGTCGGGTTCAGTGTGCATCAGAAGAAGAACAAAACCAATGAATTTGATACTGGCGGCTGTCCCGATTTTTATCCTGCTGATTTTTGTTGAATTGGCGGTCAGCCATTACCGAAAGGCGGGTGTTTATCGCCTGAACGACGCGGTAGCCTCCATGAGTACGGGCATGATCAGCCAGACCATGGGGTTTGCCACCCGCTTTGTCAGCTTTCTGGGTTACACAGCGTTGTGGACGGTGTTGCCACACGGTGAAGTGACCATGTCCCCGCTGATGTGGGTGGTCGCCTTTGTTTTCTATGACTTCTGTTACTACTGGAATCACCGTGCGCAGCACACCATCAATGTGCTGTGGGGGATTCACGTGGTGCACCATCAAAGTGAGGAATACAACCTCACTACCGCGCTGCGTCAGCCGTTTAACGGGTTCATAATCGGCTCAGTGTTTTACCTGCCCATGCTGTTTATTGGTTTTCCGCCGGAAGTGATTGTCACCGTGGGTTCGCTGAATCTGATTTATCAGTATTGGGTGCATACTCGTCTGATAAACACGCTGGGCTGGATGGAGCTGGTGTTTGTGACGCCCATGAACCATCGGGTGCACCATGCCATCAATGATCCGTACATCGACCGCAATTTTGGTGGCGTGTTTATTCTGTGGGATCGCATGCTGGGTACTTATCAGGCAGAACTGGCCGACGAACCCTGCGCGTATGGTGTGCGCAAGGCTTTGCACAGCTGGAATCCGTTTTTTGCCAATGCGCAGGTGCACTGGCAGCTGGCTAAAGACAGTTGGCATGCCGAGCGTTGGTGGGACAAGGTACGCATCTGGTTTATGCCGACTGGTTGGCGTCCTGCGGATGTGAATGCCCGCTATCCCTTGCCGCGCTGTCTGCCGGACACGCAGCAAAAATACAATCCTCCCATTCCGGGTGCCTTGTCGATTGCCGTGTTGGCGATACATGTGTTTCTGGTGCTGGTGATGGTGACGTTTCAGCTGACGGTGCCGGTGGATAATTTTATGCAGGCGCTGGTGCACTTTATTCCCTTGGGTGCGGGGTTATGGCTGAACGGGCGTCTGCTGGAGGGCCGGCCTGATGCGGTGTTACAGAGCAGTGTGTTCTGGGGGCTGTGTGCGCTGATGCCGTGGTGGTATGCGGGTTGGCTGCTGCCGCCGATGGGTTCGAGTGCTGCATTTTTGTTTGCCGCGTTTTTGATCCTGTTCAGCGCCAGACAGAGGGCAGATGAGGCGGCCGCTGTGGGAGAGAGGTCTGATGTGGTAAGCTCAAAATCAGAATCCAGCTGAACCCACGCTCAGGCGCTCCATGCAATCCTCATTGATACCCGAACGACCGTTAATCATTTCGCCAACCCTGGCGGCCACCATTGGTCTTGAAGAGGCCGTGCTGCTGCACGTGCTGAGTGAGCTGATGGTGCATAAAACCTGTGTGCTGCGCCAGGGGCTGAATTGGCTGGAGCTGGATCAGCAAACGCTGCTGGATGCCTTGCCGTTCTGGGCGTGGATTGATGTCAAACGGGTGCAGAAAAGTCTGCAGGATCTGGGTTTGATTCTGATTGATCCGATTACCGGGCGCGATGACAGCTGGATGTTTGCCATTAATCAGCGCCCGCCCTCATCACAAGTTTCGGTTGCTGCGCCTGCTGCATTTAAGTCCACTGCATCTAAACCCACTCAGCCGACACCGCCACCGCGAGTGCCGCCACAGCGCAAATCAGCGCCGTCCGGTGTGCGCACACGCGATGGTTCGGCAGCATATATCTCCACCGATTGGCAGCCGGACGATGAATGGTTGTCGCTGTGTCGTCAGCACGGTGTGCCCGATGCGTTTGCGCTCAGTCTGGTGCCGGGTTTTGTTATGTATTGGCGGGATAGGGCGCAGTCGCGTTTTTCATGGGGAAATGCGTTTTACAAACATGTGCTGCGCGAATGGCGCATGGAGCAGACCCGGCGCGGCTCTGCCGAGTTGGATGCGCCCATGTCGGCGGACTGGCGACCTAATTCAGATGCATTGGCCATCCTGAAAAACGCGGGTATCAATGAGGCGTTTATCGACGACGCGGTGCCGGAGTTTGTGCTTTACTGGCGTGAACGTGGCGGTCAGAATGGCGCGTGGAACACCCGGTTTATCGAACATATCCGTCGGCAGTGGGCACGTTATCAGGTGTCGGTGGTCAATGATGGTGTGCCGCGTCCGATTGCCGAAGACTGGCAGCCCAGCCCCGATGTATTTGAAGTGCTGCGGCTGGCCGAAATTGATGAGACCTTTGCGCGCAGTAAAGTCGCTGAATTTGTGTTGTACTGGCGTGATACCGGGCAGGCGCAGTCCTCGTGGAACACCCGATTTCTGCAGTTTGTGAAATACAGCTGGGCGCGGCGCCCGGAAGCTATCAAAACAGGATTGACAGACAGTCATGCAAAAGATCAATTCGCTACTGAACGAGGCGGGCAAGGCATTGAAGCCGCGTTCAAGCGCTTCACAGACCGAAGCTGGGCAGAGTGACAGCGCATCAGGGGCTGACCGCGGCCAGCATCGGGACCAGCGCCGTAGCCAGAATACCCGGCAGGAGCAAACCGGGCAGCGGGAGCACGCGCAGCATAGCGGCCCGGATCTGATTGATGCCATCAACCAGATTTTTGCCGAGTTTGAGCTTGCCTATCACAACCAGTATCACAAAGCCTATGGTGATGCCGACCGTCTGATTCTGGCTAAAAAATACTGGCTCGAGTGTTTGCGTGAGTTCCATCCCCTGCAACTGGTGACCGCCGCCCGCCGCCTGGTGAAAAGTCAGGACTATCTACCGACCATTTCGACCATGACCCGCGCCTGTGAGCAGTCCTTTGAATTGTTTGGACTGCCCTCGGAATGGGAAGCCTACACCGAAGCCTGCCGTGCGCTCGCGCCCAAACATTTGCATTCATGGAGCCATCCAGCGGTGTATTTTGCGGGCAAAGCCACTGACTGGTTTTTGTTGGCAACGGAGCCGGAAGACAAAGTGTTCCCGCTGTTTTCTTACTACTACAAGCAGTTGTGTGAGCGCGTGATGCGAGGAGAACAGCTGGAAGTGCCGATGGTGCAGGCTTTGCCTGAAAATCCCTCGCGGCCGCTGAGTTTTGATGAGCGGCAGAGCCGACTTCAGGCTTTGCGGGCCGATCTGAAGGTATAAGCGGTGTGGTTGTAAAACTTACGCCAGCGCGTGCAACTCACGTTCGAGCAGTGTGGTATCGCCGACATTGAGTTCAACCAGCCGACGCAGGTGCGTCATGCTGTCCACATCGATGTGCTCGCAGGCCAGGCCTACCAGATCACCATGCTGATTGACGATGCGCACCTGCATACAAATTTCGATGCCACCCCCCAGATGGATGCTGACGTCGAGTTGCTCGGAGTCGCGCAGAAACTGATCCGGCAAAATTCTGATTAAAACCCCACGCAGCGAAATATCGACCAATTGCACTGGCCAGATATGATCGCCTTGAATGACAACAGTCTCTGCATCAAAAAAGATGCGTGTAAATGCCCGTCGTGATTGGTGTTCTGCGGAATTGCCCGTGCTCTCTGACATCATATGTTCTCTGGCTGGTCGTGGTTCGGGTTGTTGATTATGTCCCTCCCCACGGACTCTATCGGCCGCTTTTTTCAAGCCTTGAACACATTGTCACAATTAAACGAGATCGGCATCATATTTTTTGAGGCCGATCTCACTGGGCTGGCCGGTATTAACTCAGTTTGCGGTATTTGATACGTGTTGGCTGGAAATCTGACCCCAGGCGCTTGCGTCTGTCTGCCTCGTAGTCGGAGTAATTGCCTTCGTGGAATACCACTTGGCTGTCGCCTTCAAACGCCAGAATGTGTGTGCAGATGCGGTCGAGGAACCAGCGATCGTGCGACACCACAATGGCAGCGCCGGGGAAGTTGAGCAGACCTTCTTCCAGTGCGCGCAGGGTTTCCACGTCCAGATCGTTGGTCGGTTCGTCCAGCAACAGTACGTTGGCGCCGCGCTTGAGCAGTTTGGCCAGATGCAGTCGGTTGCGCTCACCACCAGACAAGTCTTTGATGAACTTCTGCTGGTCGCCGCCACGGAAGTTAAAACGACCGGCGTAGGCGCGTGATGGAATCTCGTAGCGGCCAATCTGCAGGATATCCTGACCGTCGGACAGTTCTTCCCACACGGTTTTGTCACCGTTGAGTGAGTCGCGGCTCTGGTCAACATAGGCCAGATCCACAGTTTCGCCCAGCTCAATAGTGCCGCTGTCGGGTTGTTCAGCACCGGTCAACATGCGCAGGAACGTGGTTTTACCCGCACCGTTACCACCAATGATGCCAACGATCGCGCCTTTTGGCACGGAGAACGACAGGTCGTTGATCAGCATGCGATCACCAAAACCCTTGCACAGGTTTTTCACTTCCAGCACTTTGTCGCCCAGACGTGGCCCCGGCGGAATGTACAGCTCGGTGGTCTCGTTGCGCTTCTGGAATTCCTGCGAGTTCAGCTCTTCAAAACGCGCCATACGCGCTTTGCTCTTGGCTTGACGGCCTTTGGGGTTGCTGCGCACCCACTCGAGTTCAGAGCGGATGGTTTTTTCGCGCGCAGCTTCCTGCTTGGCTTCGGTTTCCAGACGGGATTCTTTGGTTTCCAGCCAGTTGGTGTAGTTGCCTTCGTACGGAATACCGTGGCCACGGTCCAGCTCCAGAATCCAGCCGGCGGCGTTGTCGAGGAAATAACGGTCGTGCGTGATCGCAACTACTGTGCCGGGGAATTCCACCAGAAAGCGCTCCAGCCAGGCCACGCTTTCGGCGTCCAGGTGGTTGGTGGGCTCGTCCAGCAACAGCATGTCAGGGTTGGACAGCAGCAGGCGGCACAGCGCTACCCGGCGTTTTTCACCTCCAGAGAGTTTGCTGACGTCGGCATCCCAGGGCGGCAAACGCAGTGCATCGGCAGCACGTTCCAGCGTGCGCTCAAGATCCCAGCCGTTGGCGGCGTCGATAGCGTTCTGAAGTTCCCCTTGTTTTTCAAGGAGTTCATTCATTTCATCGTCGCCCATTGGCTCGGCAAAACGGTCGCTGATGGCGTTGAAATCTTCCAGCAGCTTGATGATTTCGCCCATGCCTTCTTCAACATTGCCGCGTACATCTTTGGCTGGATTCAGCGCAGGCTCTTGCGGCAGATAACCGACATTGATGCCGGTTTGTGCGCGTGCCTCGCCGTTAAATTCTTTGTCCACGCCGGCCATGATGCGCAGCAAGGTAGATTTACCCGAGCCGTTCAGGCCGAGTACGCCGATTTTGGCGCCCGGGAAGAACGACAGAGAGATGTCTTTGAGGATTTCTTTTTTAGGCGGGACAACTTTGCCCACACGGTGCATGGTGTAAACGAACTGTGCCATAACGCTGATGATCTCCGGGATTACTGGCTGCGCAGGAATTGCCTTGGCGGCGACTTTTAACTGGAGGGCATTCTAGCATGTTGGGTCAGCGGTAGGAGATCAAAAATTCCGCCAACGCCATGTGACTGCACAGCGTCAGCGGAACCAACAGAGCTTACTGTTAACGGGCAGCGCGCTCTGAAATGCTTGGGCCCATCAGATACATCAGTGACTCGTGGGAAAGCGGAGTGCCTTCAGCCATCTGAGTAGAAGCATTCGCCCAGATTTTGCCTGCGCGATACGTGGCATTGCGTGTCTTGATCTGCAGATCCCGATACTCAGGGGAGTTCTGCGCGAAACCGGAGAAACCAGCCAGGTCCGCATTACCCAACAGCACCACATCCACACCGGGGACGGATGCGATCTCGTGCGCGTTATTAACGCCCTCGATGGTCTCGATCATCACCACCACCAGCATGTTGTCATTGGCGCTGTTACGGAAGGTTTCCCCTGCTGGCACAAAGGGTGTCCAGATGCCTGCTCCCTGTCCACCACCGGCACTGCGGCGAGCAATAGGCGGGAAGCGGGCGTAGCGTGCTGCCTCGCGCGCCTGAATGGCGTCGTTCACTGTCGGCACAATAATGCCGAGCATGCCCATGTCCATGGCCTTCTGTACGCTGCCTTCCAGTGCATCGGGTACACGCAGGATAGGTGTGGCGCCGACATTCGGGCAGGCCGCGAACATCTTGGCAACTTCGTCATAACTCAGCGTGCTGTGCTGCATCTCGAACCAGGTATAGTCGTAGTCCGGTGCTTCTCTGCAGTAGCGCTCGATATCAAAGGTAGAGATTGAGTGGCTGAAAATCTGCTCGCCACGCAGCAGCTTGGCTTTGGCCGTGTTGTACAGCTGGCGATCGGGTTTTTCCATGTAGTCGCGCACCGCCCAGCCCCAGGGGCGGCCTTCATGAATCGGAACGGGTTGAACCGCGCCGGTTCCCCAGCCGGTGATGTCAATCGTTTGTTGTGCGAGAGCAGCTGGAGCCGCAGTCAGCAACGGCGCAGTCATGCTGACGGTTAACAGTGCAGAGCCAGACAGGAGCTGGCGGAGTGGTTTGATCATTGATGATTCCCTTTATTGTTGGTCTGACGTGAGATTGCTTGTGCATCGATACCATAGCTCAATTACAAGTGCACTTGCAAAAACACGTGCGCAAATTGCATAAGAGGGTTGACTCTCCTGTCTTTGGTTACCGAGGGTCAATCGGTTTTTGAGGGAGTCTCTTGTTGATCTTGGTTGTTGCTGGAACGATACCTACTGTTTTGCCTTCGGAGTTTCCCGATTACAACGGATAATCTCAAGCGCCTGAAACTATTCGCAAGAATCGATTTGCTCTGACATAATCAGTGCCTGAGACGATTCAAGTATGTCGCTAACTATTCTGAGTTAAACGTCTGTTCAGTAAGGAGTAAATACTTATGATGAATTTTTGTAAGATCAAAAAATTGCCGGTAGCGCCTCTTGCGGTGGCGATGACGCTGTTGTTTGCAAGTTCGTCTGTGTTTGCACAGGACAGCGGTTTTTACGGTGGCCTGAATATTGGCAAAAGCCTTGGCAACATATCGTCTGGCAATTTGTCAAAAACGCTGCAGCCCAATGGTTTTGCATTTAATACCTTAGATACATCTGACCGCGATACTGCGTGGAAAGTGCTGGCGGGTTACGATTTCAACCGTTATTTTGCCACTGAGTTGAGCTACTTCGACTTGGGCAGTTACGATTTCCGGTCGGGACTCAGTCCGGCGGGTAATCTGAGCGGCAAAGCTGATTTGTCCGGCTTTGGGCTGGATGTGGTGGCCACAGTGCCCTTCACCGCGAATCTGTCTGGTCTGTTGAGAGCGGGCATCGCGCGTAACTCTGTCAAACAGTCGTTTGCGAGCAGCAGCGCCGCCGCCACTGGTTTTGGCAATCGCTCAAGCCGGGATTCCAAAGCCAAAGTCGGCATTGGCCTTGAGTATGAGTACTCGGATGCACTGGCCTTCCGCGCAGAGTGGGAACAAGCTCGTTTGCCTGATAACCAGATCACCGACTCGAAAGTGAATCTGGCGACGGTGGGTGTGGTTTATCGGTTCGGCCGCACAGCTGCGCCCGCACCTGTTGTTGAGGCATCGGCTCCTGCCCCTGCGCCAGCGCCGGCACCCGCACCCGCACCACAGCCGGTAAGCGTGACACTGGCAGCCAGCGCACTGTTCGATTTTGATGAGGCAGTTCTGACAGCTGCGGGCCGACAGGAGCTTGATGGGCTGGTGCGTCAGATCAATGGATTAAGTTATGAAGCCGTTATTGTTATCGGCCACACGGACCGGATTGGTTCGCGTGAGTATAACCTCGGGTTGTCCGAGCGTCGGGCTAACGCGGTGCGTGCGCATCTGGTGCAGGGTGGTATTCCAGCCAACAGAATCACTGCCAGCGGTGTTGCCAACGACCAGCCAGTCACCCCTGCCAGCGGATGCCGTGGTTTGGGCAGCAATGCCGCAACCATTGCGTGTCTGGCGCCGGATCGTCGGGTGGTGGTTGAGATACACGGTTCACGACAACCTTGATCAGCCGGCGGTAAAACCGTTTTAGAGAAGATCTGTTTTAGATAAGACGTGCAAAAAAAGGACAGCTGCTCTCAGCTGTCCTTTTTTTCGCCCTTTTTATCGCGATACATGCCCGCGTCGGCGACCCCCAGCAGCATATCCGCATTGTCGCCTTCCACGGGAAACACGGCAGTGCCAATGCTGACTCTGATGTCGATTTCTTCGTCACTTAGTGCCATCTTTCCGTTTAGCTGATGACGGATGCGGTCAATCATTTGTGTTAGCAGCAGGTCAGAGTCAATCCGTCGCGCCAGCACCACAAATTCGTCTCCGCCCAAGCGCCCGGCAAAATCAGACTCGCGCACGGCTTTACGCAATCGATCTGCCACTTCTGCCAATACCTTATCGCCTGCGCTGTGACCAAATTTGTCATTGACCAGTTTGAACTTGTTGATATCCAGCATGATCACCGCGAATTTTTCGCCGCTGCGTTTAGCCTCGATCAAGGCCTGGTTCAGCATTTCGTCAATCCAGCGCCGGTTAGGAAGTGCCGTAAGTGCATCTTCGCGTGCCAGTGACATAACCTGCTGTCGCGAACGGTAGTAACAAGCAACACTTAAGCCGAATATCCAGGCGATATGCAGATTGGCGGCTGCAAACAGAAACCATTGTGTCGATTGCGTTTCGACCCCTTGAACTGAGAGTTGATTACCGCTGCTTTCCCAAACCAATCGCCAAAGGATGAGTACGCCTATCATGATGCTGGAGACTGCGGCCATCAGGTTGGCTTGCAGCTCGCCGCGATCGGAGGTCCTGAAAATCAGGACTGCCCCGGCCAACAATTGAAAAGTCAGGGTAAATGCATCGTGCAGCGCGTCTCGAATGGACGGATCTTGTTGGTAAATCCAGGTCAGCAGGGTGAACCCAACAATAAACACCATGAAAAGTTGCTGACGCAGTTTCGATTCATGACCGCGAAAGCGCAGCGCGCCTTCCAATACCAGAACGTTGGCCGCCATACTGATGCTATTGCTGAGAAATAGCCCCCACCCGTCATCTCCCCCCGCCAAGGCCTGCAACAGAGATGCTAACGCGGAAGCCGTGTTGAGCAGTGTTGCCAACATCCAATGCAGGACTCCCGGCATATCCCGGTTAATGCGCCAGATCAGAAACATCACAATAAACGCGGTCAGCGCCAAAGTGATGAACATCACGATCAAAGTGGCAATATCAAGTTGCAAAGGCATGGGGCAGCGTTTCCGTTTCCGGCGTGTTTGTTGTTATGGGGCGCACTTCAGCCCATGCCCGGCACTGCGGTATTTGTGCGGTCAGGCAGATGCGCCGCTGCGCAAACCAGCGATTTCTGACGGTGTCGCTTTCAGAGCGTTGGCAATCCGGTCAAAGTAATCCAACTCAAACTCGCGGATGTGGTCATCCGCACGCAGCACGCGCACCAGGCTTTGCAGGATCAAAATTCTGTCTTCATCACCCAGTTTACGAGTGGCTTTTTTGAGGTATCGGTCAATCGATTGTCGCTCAAACATCTCGGATGTTGCGGCCAGCTTGATGTCGGTTTCACTGACCGTTTCACCCAGCACATCTGCGAGTATCGCTTGCACCGTCGCAACTTCCTCGGGTTCAACATTGGTATCTGCGCTTGTGGCGCGCGCCAGCACCAGAATCAACAACTCGCGCATCAATTGTGTTGATGCACCGTTATTGTCAGAACTTTGAAACAGGCTGGTAAGTGACGTGAAATTGACCGGGCTCATATACAGTATTATCTCCAGGAGGATGGGCAGTCTTTATAGCACTGAGAGTATCAGGTGAAGAGATTGCGTATCAACCGGGCTTTGGTTTTTGAATCGGAATATTTCAAAATGCAATAATCCTTAAAGGTCGGAATTTCCGGGTGCTCTGAACCCGCACATCATGTAAAATGCCGCTCCATTGAAAGGCAGCCCTTGATTGACGCAAGGGGCCACAGGCTCCAGCGCACTCACGCTCCAGCCCAACCAGCTTCTGACTTACCACTTAGCGGGGAATTGCATGTTTACTACCATCATGACTATTAAAGACTTTGATCCGGATCTGTTTGAGGCCATTGAAGGCGAGCGTCAGCGTCAGGAAGAGCACATCGAGCTGATCGCCTCTGAAAACTACACCAGCCCGCGCGTGATGGAAGCGCAAGGCAGTGTATTGACTAACAAATATGCCGAAGGTTACCCCGGCAAACGTTATTACGGCGGTTGCGAGTTTGTTGATGTGGTTGAGACACTGGCCATCGAGCGTGCCAAGCAGCTGTTTGGTGCCGACTACGCCAACGTTCAGCCTCACTCAGGTTCACAAGCCAATGCTGCGGTGTATTTTGCGTTGCTGAAGCCGGGCGATACTGTGCTAGGCATGAGCCTGGCCCATGGTGGTCACCTGACTCACGGTGCCAGCGTCAGTTTTTCAGGCCGAATTTACAACGCCGTTCAGTACGGCATCAACGACCAGACCGGCGAAATTGACTACGCCGAAGTGGAAGCGCTGGCGCTTGAGCACAAACCAAAAATGATCGTGGCGGGATTCTCTGCTTACTCGCGCATCATTGATTGGCAGAAATTCCGTGATATCGCTGACAAAGTCGGTGCTTATCTGCTGGTGGACATGGCGCACGTTGCGGGTCTGGTGGCAGCGGGCGAATACCCAAGTCCGGTGAAGATTGCTGATGTCACTACATCAACCACGCACAAAACCCTGGGTGGTCCACGCGGCGGTATTATTCTGGCCAAGTCCAATCCCGAGCTGGAGAAAAAACTGAATTTTGCGGTATTCCCGGAAAGTCAGGGCGGCCCGTTGATGCACATCATTGCCGCGAAAGCCGTGTGTTTTAAAGAAGCCATGAGCGAAGAGTTCAAAACCTACCAGCAGCAGGTGGTTAAAAACGCCCGCGTGATGGCTGAAGGTTTTATCAAGCGTGGATTTGAAGTGGTGTCTGGTGGTACGGATGATCACCTGTTTCTGCTGAGTCTGGTCAAACAGGAAATAACCGGTAAAGATGCCGATGCAGCGCTGGGTCGCGCGTACATTACCGTGAACAAGAATGCTGTGCCTAATGATCCGCGTCCGCCGTTTGTGACCAGTGGCCTGCGTATTGGTTCACCAGCAGTCACGCGTCGTGGTTTTAAAGAAGCCGAAGTTGCGCAACTGACCGAGTGGATGTGTGACATTCTGGACGACATCAAAAACGAAGCTGTCATTGATGCGGTACGTGAAAAAGTCAAAGCGCTGTGTGCGCGCTTTCCCGTGTACAAAAGCGCGTAAGTAAGCGCTTCCGAGACGCCTGACCATGCATTGTCCCTTTTGTGGCGCGCTGGATACCAAGGTGATTGACTCGCGGCTGGTCGCTGAAGGCGACCAGGTGCGACGTCGTCGTGAGTGTATTACCTGTGAGGAGCGCTTCACGACCTACGAAACTGCTGAGCTGGTGATGCCTCGTATCATCAAACAGAACGGCAATCGTGAGCCTTTTGACGAGAGCAAACTGTATTCCGGCCTGAACAAAGCGCTGGAAAAGCGTCCGGTCAGTGTGGAAGCTGTTGAATCAGCCGTTAACCGTATAAAGCATTACATCCGAGCAACTGGCGAGCGCGAAGTGCCCTCCGGTTTGCTGGGTGAAGCGGTCATGCGTGAGCTGCGGCAACTGGACGAAGTGGCGTTTGTGCGCTTTGCCTCGGTGTACCGCAGCTTTAAGGATCTGAATGAGTTCCGGGCTGAAATCGATCGTTTGTCCAATGATGATCACCTGCCTGGGCAAAAAACCTCAGATCAGGGCTGATATTGCAGAGAGTCCCTAATAATCCGTCGTGAAGCGACAGTGTTGACTGTTACGTTTCCCGGGCCTGCTGGAGTCATGTGTCGGTGATTGCTGAACAAGCTATGCAAAGGGCGCTTGCCCTCGCCCAGTCGGTATTGACTGCCGGCCCTAACCCTCGGGTGGGTTGCGTGATTGTGCGCGACGGAGAGATTGTGGGTGAAGGTTTTCACGCGCGTGCCGGTGATCCACATGCAGAAGCCAATGCCTTGCGGCTGGCGGGAGAGCTTGCCCATGGTGCTACCGTGTATGTGTCGCTGGAACCGTGTTCACATACCGGGCGGACGCCGCCCTGTTCGGATGCCCTGATTCACGCGGGTGTCGCCGAAGTGATTTTTGCGGGTGCGGATCCCAATCCCAAAGTCTCTGGTCGTGGCTTAACCCGTATGCGCGAAGCGGGTATCAAGGTCAGTGGACCGGTGTTACCTGAACAGGCTGATGCTATCAATCCCGGTTTTATCAAACGCATGAAACACGGTTTGCCGTGGGTGCGTTGCAAAATGGCGATGAGCATAGATGGGCGCACTGCGATGGCCAGCGGTGAAAGCAAATGGATCACCGGACCTGCCGCACGCGCCGACGTGCAACGCCTGCGCGCCACCAGTTGTGCGGTATTGACCGGTGTGAATACCGTGCTGGTCGATAATCCCTCGTTGAATGTCCGTGTAGAAGAATTGACCGATCCGCGCGCTCAGCATCTGGCAGGTAAGCAGCCTTTGCGCGTGGTGCTGGATTCTGCACTGCGTACGCCTATGGATGCGCGACTGTTTGATTCCGCAGGCGATGTGTTGTTGCTGTGTGCCTCAACGGCGCTGGCTGATGATGCGCGTTATGAGCGTGCCGGTGTGCTGGTGCGCTCCATGCCCATGACGCAAAGCGGGCGAGTTGATCTGCGCGCAACCCTGAGCATGCTGGCGCTGGATTTTGATTGTAATGATGTGTTGATTGAAGCTGGCCCAACACTGGCCGGCGCCATGATTCAGGCGGGGCTGGTGGACGAGTTGGTCATTTATATGGGCGCCAAACTGTTGGGTAATGACGCCATGCCTTTGTTCAAGCTGGATGGACTGACAACGATGGCAGATCAGATTGCGCTGAAGATTGTCGACATTGAGCAGCTGGGCGACGATTGCCGCCTGATTGCGGTGCCGTCGCTTGCTTCCAACAACATGACATCGACTCAGAGGAGTTAATCGTTTGTTCACCGGTATTATTGAAGCTTTAGGGCAGGTCAGTGAACTCAGTCTGCGCAGCAAAGAATGGCGGCTGCGTGTCAGCTGCCCAGCACTGGATTTTTCGGATGTGAAACTGGGTGACAGCATCGCGGTGAACGGTTGCTGTCTGACAGTGACTGATTTTGACCTTCAGGGATTCAGCGCAGATGTCTCCAACGAGACGATCAGTCTGACCACCTTTCGTTTTCTCAAATCAGGTTCCAAAGTCAATCTGGAAAAAGCCCTGACTCCTCGCACACGCTTGGGTGGGCATCTGGTCAGCGGTCATGTGGATGGTGTTGGCGAGATCATCAGTCTCAGCGAAGATGGCGGCAGCTGGCGTCTGGACGTGCGCGTGCCCGACGAACTGGCCAAATACATCGCCCAGAAGGGTTCGGTGTGTATCGATGGTACCAGCCTGACGGTCAACGCTGTGTCCGGTGCCGTGTTCGGTGTTAACATCATTCCTCACACGCAAAACGCCACCATTATTCATACTTATCGTGTCGGACATCAGGTCAATATTGAAGTAGATCTGATCAGTCGTTATCTGGAACGGCTGATTCTCGGAGACAAAGCCGCGCAGCCGTCTGCGGGCGGTGGTCTGACACAAGCGTTTTTGGCCGAGCATGGTTTTAATTAAGTGCATGGTGCCAATCAAGAACACGGTTCAATTTAACAAACAGCAGGTTAATAAGCATACGCTATGAAACTGAACACAATTGAAGAGCTGATTGATGATATCCGTCAGGGCAAAATGGTTATCCTCATGGATGACGAGGATCGCGAGAACGAAGGCGATCTGATTATTGCGGCCGAGCGGGTGAGCGCTGAAGACATCAATTTTATGGCGAAACATGCGCGTGGGCTGGTGTGTCTGACCTTGACCCGTCAGCGTTGTGAGCAGTTGGACCTGGGTTTGATGGTCAGTAAAAACAATACCCCGTACAACACCAATTTTACCGTGTCTATTGAGGCGGCAACCGGTGTGACAACGGGCATCTCCGCCGCAGACCGTGCACGCACCATACAGGTAGCCGTGGCGCGTGATGCCAAGCCCGAAGATATTGTGCAGCCCGGTCATATTTTCCCAATCATGGCGCAGCCCGGTGGTGTGTTGCGCCGCGCAGGTCATACCGAAGCCGGTTGTGATCTGGCGCGTCTGGCGGGGTATACCCCGGCAGCAGCGATTGTCGAAATCATGAATGAAGATGGCACCATGGCGCGCCGTCCTGATCTGGAAGTGTTTGCTGAAAAACACGGATTGAAGATCGGCACCATTGTTGATTTGATTCACTACCGGATCGCCAATGAACATACCGTGGTGAAAAAGAGCAGTAATGTGCTGTCCACCGAATACGGCAGCTTTACCCTGCATACCTTTGAAGACACAATTTCCGGCGGAACCCACCTGGCATTTACCATGGGTGATATCAGCAAAGAGCATCCAACGCTGGTGCGTGTGCACATCGCCAGCACGCTGCGCGATATCTGCAATGTGGTTGTCCCGGGCGGCACGAGCTGGTCATTCAGCCGGGCGCTGGAGCGTATTGCAGCTGAAGGCAAAGGCGTGGCCGTGCTGCTCAGTGGTGATGACTACGATGAAGACATCAATGAGAGCATCGCCAGTGTGGTGGGGCATCGCAAAATCATCCCGCGTCGCCATCGTCACGCCGGCAGTGATGTGACCATTGGCACCGGGTCTCAAATTCTCAGGGAACTGGGCGTGGGCAAAATGCGCCTACTCAGTTACCCGGCAAAATTTAATGCCGTCACCGGTTTTGATCTTGAAGTGGTTGAGTTTGTGCAGTTTGACGTTTCAGCGTAAAACAGCGGCGTGACCGGTTGGGCTTCTACAGCTTTGTGTTATTGAATGAGAGGAATACAGCATGAGCGGAATTCGCAGAATTGAAGGGGATTTTCTCCCGGGTAATGGTCGTTTTATCATTGTGGCATCACGATTCAATTGGTTTATTGTTGAAAAACTGGTGGACGGTGCTGTGGATGCGCTGCGTCGCCATGGCGTCTCTGAAGACAACATTACCATTGTGATGGCACCTGGCGCCTATGAGCTGCCCGTGTTGGCCAAACGCGTGTTAGCCAAACATCCTTGCGATGCGATGATTGCCATTGGTGCGGTGATTCGTGGTGGCACACCGCATTTTGACTATGTAGCGGGTGAGTGTGTAAAGGGGCTGGCGCATGTCAGCCTTGATACCGGTACGCCGATTGCCTTTGGTGTGTTGACCGTGGACTCCATCGAACAGGCAATTGAACGCGCGGGCACCAAAGCCGGCAATAAAGGCGCGGAAGCAGCGCTGGGTGCACTGGAAATGGTCAGTGTCATCAACAAGCTGGGAGCCTGACAGCGTGATTGATTTAACAAGCGCAAAGTCTATTTCGGAGTCTGCTGAAAAAGGCAGCCGTGAGCTGGATGACGAAGGCAAAAAGAAAAAGCTGAGTGATCGTCAGAAAGCCAGACGTATGCTGTTGCAGGCCCTGTATCAATGGGAAATGGCGCGCGCACCGGTCAATGAAATTCTGGCGGAATTTCTGGTTTATTATCAGGGAAAAATTGATCGCGACTTTTTTAAGGAAGTGTTCCCGCAAGTGGTGGCCAACGTTGCCAGTCTTGACGCCATGATGGCGCCGTGGCTGGACCGGGAAATGTCAGCACTGGATCCGATTGAATTGTCTTTGTTGCGTCTGGGTCTTTACGAGCTGGAACATCGCATTGATGTGCCGTACAAGGTGGTGATCAACGAGGCGGTAGAACTGGCCAAAGTTTTTGGCGCCACAGACAGCCACAAGTACATTAACGGCGTGCTGGATCGTGCGTCAAAAACCTTGCGAGTGTTGGAGCAGCGTGGCTCAGGGCGAGTTTGAACTGATCAGGCGCTACTTTGGTACGCCTGAGCTGAATTTTGCTCATGACGATGTGCTGCTGGGTCCGGGTGATGATGCAGCCATTGTGTCATTGCCTGCCGGTTTTAATCTGGTGATGTCCATCGATACGCTGAACGAGTCCGTTCACTTTCCGGCGCAAGCTGAGCCTTTTTTGCTGGCGCAACGTTGCCTGCTGGTGAATCTCAGTGATCTGGCAGCGATGGGTGCGGAGCCTGTGGCGTTTACGCTGGCGATCAGTCTGCCCTCGCCGGATGCGCGTTGGCTGGCTGCATTCAGCCAGGGGCTTGCGGCCGTTGCGCAGGCATACAAATGTCCACTGATCGGTGGGGATACCACACGCGGCCCGTTATCGATCACTATTCAAGCGCACGGCAAAGTGCCCACCGGTAAAGCCCTGTTACGATCCGGCGCTGCCGTTGGTGATGCGGTTTATGTCACAGGTGAACTGGGTGATGGT
Source organism: Pseudohongiella sp. (assembly GCA_030696315.1). Taxonomy (GTDB): domain Bacteria; phylum Pseudomonadota; class Gammaproteobacteria; order Pseudomonadales; family Pseudohongiellaceae; genus Pseudohongiella. The sequence continues at coordinate 52,147 of JAUYSM010000004.1, forward strand.
GCCGCTGCGTTGTGGTGGTTATTGGCGGATGGCAGATTGAACAGTGCAGCACTCGATAATCCCGCAAGGCAGATGCTGAAGCAGGCGTTTTATCAGCCTGACGCGCGCATCAGTGCTGGTATTGCGCTGCGGGGGCTTGCCTCGGCCGCGCTGGACATTTCTGATGGACTGGCGTCAGATCTTGCTCATGTACTGGAGGCCAGTGCTGGCAAAAATGCTGACGTATCACAAACCCTTGGTGCTGTGATTGACCCGGACGTCATTCCTTTATCTGATACCTTTTTAAAATGTGTGCCCAAATCCGAGCAATTGGCGCTGGCCTTAAGTGGCGGTGATGACTACGAGCTGTGCGTGTGTGTCCCGCCTGCGCATGAATCAGCAGCGCTTGCCGCGATGGAGGCACTGGGCATACGCTTCACACGCATAGGCCAAATTGATCAAGGTGTAGGTATTCGTTTACAAACTTTGTCAGGTCAGCAACACCCCTTGTCACTGAAAGGTTACAATCACTTCTCTGATCAACTGTGAGGTTGTGAATCATGGCGGCAACGCCGGCATCTGTTTGGCGCAATCCAGTACATTTCCTGGCCTTTGGTCTGGGCAGTGGCGCAGCACCGCGCGCCCCCGGCACCTTTGGTACCCTCGCGGCGGCAGGGCTCTATCTGCTGTTACCTGACATGACCCCTTTTGCATACCTGCTGTTTCTGGCGGTGGGATTTGTGCTGGGTGTATGGTTGTGTGGCAAAACTGCTCAAGACATCGGGGTGCATGATCACGGCGGAATTGTCTGGGATGAATTTATTGGTTTCTGGTTGACCATGTTTCTGGCGCCGCCCGGTCTGTTGTGGCTGCTGTGTGGTTTTATGTTGTTTCGATTGTTTGACATCGTCAAACCCTGGCCGATCCGCTGGTTTGATCGTCATGTTCATGGTGGATTTGGCATCATGATCGACGATGTACTGGCCGGTGTGATGGCCTGGATTTGTCTGCAGCTGTTGGCTGTCTGGATTCTGTAAGAGGTTTACCACGTGACTATCAAGTTTGTTGCCAGCGCCACGCTCCCGACCGAGCTGGGTGATTTTTTAATTCATGGTTTTGAAGACACACTGACCGGCAAGGAGCATGTTGTGCTGAGTATGGGCGACATCAGCACACCCGAGCCAGTCTTGTGCCGTCTGCACTCAGAATGTCTGACGGGCGATGCGCTTTTTAGTATGCGCTGCGATTGTGGACCTCAACTGCAATTTGCCATGCAGAAGGTCAAAGAAGCCGGCCGTGGCATGATTTTGTATTTGCGTCAGGAAGGCCGCGGGATTGGACTGCTGAACAAGATCAAGGCCTATTCCCTGCAGGACAAAGGCGCTGATACCGTTGAGGCCAATGAACAATTGGGTTTTGCTGCCGACGGTCGTGAGTACGACATCTGTAAACCGATTCTGCAGCACTTTGGGGTCACTCAGGTGCGCTTGATGACCAACAACCCGCTTAAAGTGGATGCGCTCAGAGCGCTGGGTATCGAGGTGGTTGATCGCGTGCCAATTGAAGCGGGGCTCAACTTGCACAATGAAGATTACCTCGAAGTAAAAGGCCGCAAGATGGGGCATTTATTCAAGCAGTGATCAGCGGCGTGCCCGCGCTATCAGCTCACACATGGTATCCATTCCTTGCAGCGCTCTCAGGCTGTGGCGCTGCACAAGATCGGGCTCAATCGCATACAAGTGCTGATTGCGCACCGCCGTCATTTCAGGCCATTGCAACCAGTCGTTCAACCAAGCCGGACTTGTGTGGTCAGAGCCGCTGGCAATAATGACCTCCGGATCACGTAACAACACATCTTCAAGATTGACCTTTGGTCCCACCGGTAAATCCACAAAGATATTGACGCCCCCGCAGCGTCTGATCATGTCATTGATCAGTTCCGCGCCGCCCACGCTGATAATCGGTGAGTGCCATACCTGATAAAACACCCGCACCGGTGTTGCGTTGGCGTGTTGGTTTTCAACCGCGCTCAGTCGGGTTAACAGTTGTTGACTCAAGCTGGCAGCCTGCTGGTTTTGTCCGGTCAATTCCCCCAGTCGCAGCAGATGCGCCGAGATGCTGAGCAGGCTGTCGGGTTCCGCGGTGTATACCGCAATGCCAAGCTCTTTGAGGCGTTGAATGGCATTACGAGGATTGCCTGTCAACCAGGCCACCACCAGGTCAGGTTGCAGGGCAATAATCTGCTCCATGTCGAGCATGTCGTACCGGCCAACAATCGGGATGTCCAGCGCAGCCGGCGGAAAGTTGCTGTAGTCCATGACACCAAAGATGCGATCACCTGCACCCAGACTGAACAATAATTCAGTCATGGATGGGGCGAGGCTGATGATACGTTGCGCAGGTTTGTCGAGCGTTACCACGTATCCGGTGTCATCTTGCACAGACAGGTTTTGAGCAAAGGCAGTGCCAGACCAGACCAGGCCGCTTGTCAACAATAGCAGCAGGTACGCCTTAATAGTCGATACCTTTCTGTACGCGAATGCCGGCATTAAACGCATGTTTAACATCATTGATCTCGCTGACGGTGTCAGCCATGGCAATCAGTTTGTCATTGGCATTACGGCCGGTAACGATCACATGCTGATCGGCCGGTCGATTGCTCAAGGCCTCAAACACCTTGTTGTGATCAAGGTAGCCATAGGTGAGCATATAGGTCAATTCGTCAAGCACCACCACTTTTACATCGGGATTGCTGAGTAATTGTTCCGCGTGTACCCAGGTTTTTTCCGCGGCCGCGATGTCGCCTTCCCGGTCCTGAGTGTCCCAGGTAAAACCGGTGTTCATCACGTAGAACTCAACCAACGGGTGTTGGGAAAACAATAAGTGTTCGCCACAAACCCATTGGCCTTTGATGAACTGCACCACGCCGCAGCGCAGCCCATGGCCAACACTGCGCGCCAGCATGCCAAACGCTGAGGAGCTTTTGCCTTTGCCGTTTCCGGTGAGCACCAGCAGCAGGCCTTTATCGATCACTGCCGCTGCAATGCGTTCGTCGACATGCTGCTTTTTGCGTTGCATGGCTTTTTTATGGCGTTCGTTGCGTTCTTCGCGTGTTTCCATCGGGATTACCTGCTTGAGTATTGAGTGTGAGCAAAAACACGCTGATTAAATGCCCGCTGGAAAACTGCCGGCGCGGGTATGCAGTTTGCATCGCGCCAGTTTATTGCGCACGGCATCAACAATGCCGTCTCTGTCGAGGCCGACACCCGCGAGCATTTCGGGCACACGGCCATGCGCCATAAACAGATCAGGTAAACCCAGATTCAACACAGGTATCTGATAGTCGTTTTGCAATAGCCATTCATTGACGGCAGAGCCCGCACCACCGGCCAGGGCATTTTCTTCGATGGTCACCAGCAAGGCGTGCTGTTTGGTGAGTTCTTCGATCAAGGCCGTGTCCAGTGGTTTGATAAAGCGCATGTCTGCCACGGTGGCATCCAGCACATCGCCGGCCGCCAGCGCCGTGTGGACCATACTGCCAAAACCCAGCAAGGCAACGGTATGGCCTTGGCGTTTGATCACACCCTGTCCAATCGGTAATGCCGTCATCTGCTGGTTGATCACAGCACCCGGTCCTTTGCCGCGCGGGTAGCGCACTGCGGCAGGCCCGATGTATTGATGGCCGGTGTATAACATCTGCCGGCATTCGTTTTCGTCACTGGGGGCCATGATCAGCATGTTGGGAATGCAGCGCAGGAAACTCAAATCAAAACTGCCGGCATGCGTGGGGCCGTCTTCACCCACCAGTCCAGCCCGGTCAATTGCAAACAACACATCCAGATTTTGCAAAGCAACATCGTGAATCAGCTGGTCATAAGCTCGCTGCAGAAAGGTGGAGTAAATAGCCACCACGGGTTTGGCACCATCGCAGGCCATACCCGCCGCAAATGTCACCGCATGTTGTTCTGCAATGGCAACATCATAAAAACGCGCTGGAAATTGTTCGGCAAAATCATCCATGCCCGAACCTGCGCTCATCGCCGGCGTGACTGCAACCAGACGTTCATCCTGCTGCGCCATGTCGATCAGCCAGTCACCAAATACCTTGGAATAACTGGGTGAAGCCGGTTTGATATCCAGCGGTTTACGCGGTTTGACCTCAATTTTGGTCAAGGCATGCATACCAAACGGATCGTTCTCGGATGCCGTGTAACCTTTGCCTTTTTGAGTCACCACGTGCAACAGTTGTGGGCCGCGTAACTCACGAATATTGCTGAGCACTTCGATCAGACGGCCGATGTCGTGGCCATCCACCAGCCCGATGTAGTTGAAGCCGATTTCTTCAAACAGGGTGCCGGGCGACACCATGCCTTTCATATATTCTTCAGCGCGGTGCGCCGCCTTTAATGCCGGTGGAATTTTTGACAGCATTTTTTTGCTGCCGGCCCGGATAAAGTTGTAAGGCTTGCTGGCCCACATGCGTGCAAAGTAGCTGGATAATCCGCCGACATTGCGCGAGATCGACATATTGTTATCGTTGAGGATAACCAGCACATTATCGTCCAGCTCTCCAGCGTGATTGAGCGCTTCAAACGCCATGCCCGCCGTCATGGCACCGTCGCCGATGACGGCGATGACGTGGCGATCCTTTTGCTGCTGGCGTGCCGCAACCATCATGCCGAGCGCGGCACTGATTGAGGTGCTTGAATGGCCAACACCAAAACAATCAAATTCGCTTTCGTCACGGCTTGGGAATGCTGCCAGCCCACCGGGTTGACGCATGGTCAACATTTGTTCGCGCCGACCAGTCAGTATCTTGTGCGGGTAAGTCTGATGGCCAACATCCCACACCAGTCGGTCGTCAGGGGTGTTGAATACATAATGCAGTGCAATGGTCAGTTCTACCACGCCCAGCCCTGCACCAAAATGCCCGCCAGTCTGGCCCACTGAGTACAGGAGGAAGTTGCGCAGTTCTCTCGCCAGGTCCGCGAATTGCGCAGGATCCATGGCGCGCAGATCCGCGGGGCTGTTGACCTGATCGAGCAGCGGAGTGTCCGGTCTCGTCAGAGGAATTTCATTTAGCATGGCGTGTGTGCCCGATCAGTCGCTGGCCGCCTGTGACGGTCAGTTTCCGGTGATTTTTACGGAGCGGCTACGTTAATCAATCGTATGGTATTCGTCAAACGCTAGTGTTGTCGGGCAGTGATATAAGTGGCGATATCGCGTAATAAACGGGTGTCGGCGTCAATGGAACTCAGTGCTGAATGCGCTTGATGAATCAGCGATTCAGCCTTTGACTGTGCACCGTCGAGCCCCAGCAAGCTGACATAAGTCGGTTTATTGCGCGCAATATCGGAGCCCTGTGGTTTGCCCAGAACTTCGGTGTTGCTGATCACGTCCAGAACGTCGTCGTGCACCTGAAACGCAAGCCCGATGCACCGCGAATAGTCACGCAGGGCATTGAGCACAGACATATCACGGCAATGTGCACTGAACGCACCGAGTTCCACACTGGCCTGTATCAGTGCGCCGGTTTTTAACATGTGCATATTTTCGAGTTCCGCCAGTGATAATTGTTGACCAACGGCGGCCAGATCAATGCTTTGCCCCGCGATCATGCCTTCGCTGCCAGCTGCACGTGCCAACAGTGCCAGCATCTGAAGCCTGATGTCGGTATCAATCTGTTGATTTTCTGCCAGCAGCTGAAATGCCAGGCTTTGCAGGGCATCACCAGCCAGAATCGCGGTGGCTTCATCAAAGGCGCGGTGGAGAGTGGGTTTGCCGCGGCGCAAATCATCATTGTCCATGGCAGGCAGGTCGTCATGGATCAGCGAGTAACAATGGATAAACTCAACGGCCGTCGCAGCGGCATCTGCAGCATCTGGCTGGCCACCCAGTGCCTGGGCGCTGGCATAGACCAGACAGGGGCGGATACGTTTGCCGCCTAGCAGACTGCTGTAACGCATAGCCTCCACCAGTCGATCAGGCATGGCAGTCAAGCCAGTGAGGCTGGTCTGCATGTGCGTTTCGCAGCGCTGACGGCAACGTGCCAGAAACAATGTCACATCATGTTGTTCGGCGTGCACCATCAGTCTCCTGATGCGCTGGTGGCGCTGGCAGAATTGGCTCCCAACCCTGCGCTCGTCAGATCAAAGGCTTCTGGATTGCCGTCAGCACGCGTCAGCATTTGGACTTTGAGCTCTGCCTGTTGTAAGGCTTGTTGGCAATCGCGTGTGAGTTTAATGCCGGTCTCAAAAGCGCTGAGTGCATCTTCCAGGCTCATCTGACCATCTTCCATGCGCGACACCAGTGTTTCGAGTTGTGCCAGGGTTTCTTCAAACGCAGGTGCCTGGTTATTGTCTGACATTGTGTGGTGACCTCTTTGGTGAGAAGGGAATTATCGGCTGTTCGGCCTGGCAAGGCAATTCAATCAGTGCTGGCGTTGACCCTTGAACGATGCGCGCAGTATGCTGGCGCCTCCGTTCGGGGGGGCAAATGAATAACAAAGTTACAATCAGTCAGCAGGAACACGATGCTACCAGACAAGATCAGCGTCTGAATGATCCGGGTGCATTTTTACCACCCAAGCTTGAGGTCAAAGATTTCTATCGTCAGGACTGGCGGATTCAGTTCGGGCTGATCGTAACACTGCTCTGGTTGTTGGCTGGATCTCTGTATATTTCAAGAGCGGTTGGCTGGCACGAGTTTGTGCGCTTGCCTATCGCCGAGATGGGTAATTTTCTTGAAGGTGCGTTTGCACCGCTGGCGTTTCTCTGGCTGGTGATAGGACTTTTTATCCAGCAAACCATTCTGGCGCAAAACAATCGAGAGCTGTATCACAGCAATATTGTGTCGGCCCGTCAGGCTGAGGCGCTGTCCGCCAATGAGCGCAATGCCAGACAGGAAACCTTTTTTAAAATTGCTGACAATACCCGTCGGCAACTTGGCGGTATTACCGGACTGCTTTTGTTATCCAGCAAAGGTGCGCAAGGCGATGCTTCCATTACTGAAGCCGATTTTGCTGAAATGTGGCACCAATTTGCGACTGGGGATTTTGAGATATTCTCGCGCCGATTCCTGACCCTGGCCGGGCGTGGCGAAGAGTTGATGCCACTGTTTTACGGTACCCAGATCCGGATTACCCACACCGAAAACTTTATTGTGAATTTTGACCGGCTGCTGAAACTGGCACGTGATTGTGACATCAACGGCATTATTACGGATGCCCAGCTGCACTCCGCGCACGGATTGCTGAGCTCCAGGATGCGAGAACTGCACCCTCGCATCAAATTCCGACGTTATGAAATGACCCGCACCAGCACTTACCTTGACCAGATCATGAAGCAGAGTATGGAGTAAGGCCCCGGTGATCTGTCAGCAGTTTGATGGTGGTGAAGAAGAAGACTGTTTTGAACGCTTTGTGACGGCGCTTCAGCAGCAGCCATGGGTGGTTGTGCAGAATGCTTTGCCACCGGCCTTGGCAGAAGTCTTGTTCGCCCGTGTGAGAGCCATGAAGCCAGCCGATTTTACCGCCGCCGGCATCGGTCGCAGTACAGACCATATGCTCAATCAATTTGTGCGGCGGGATCAAATCCGCTGGATAGAAGGGGTGGACGACACGGAACAAGCCTGGCTGGCCTGGTGCTCGCGCTTACAACAGTATCTGAATCGACGGCTGTTCCTTGGCCTGTTTTCATTCGAATCACACTTTGCTCATTACGCGCCGGGCGCTTTCTATAAAAAACATGTTGATGCGTTTAAACCTGATCAGACCGAGCGGGGTGCCCGCAGAGTTTTGTCGCTGGTTGCGTATCTGAATCCAGCCTGGCAAAGCGCAGATGGTGGTGAGTTAGTCATTTATGACGAAAGCTCACCTGCGCCGATTGCAAAAATACAGCCCATGTACGGCTCGGTGGCGTTGTTTCTGAGTGATGAGGTGCCGCATGAAGTGGCACCCGCCATGAGAGATCGTTACAGTATCGCTGGCTGGTTTCGTGTCAATGGTTCAAAAGCGGACCGGGTAGACCCACCAAACTAATCTTCGCTGGCTGTTTTTTGACGGCGTGCGACGATTTGTTGTTCCGCTGCGTCGAAGTCTTGTGCAGCGACAATCATAATTCTCAATTTTCTGTTACTTTTCGCCACACGTTTAGTCAGGGTCACCGATGTGACAGGGGTATAAGATGTTTAAGAAAGTATTAATGATCGCGGGTTCTGCATTGTTGTTCTCTCAAATGGCGTTTGCGGACGTCAGTGGTGACTGGAATTTTGCGGTTGAGATTCCGGGTGCAGGGTCAGGCAACGCGGGTGTTGTGATGCAGCAAGCCGCCGACGGCAGCATCACTGGCAAGTATTCCGGGCAGCTGGGCAACTCTGATTTCACCGGCAAAGCGGATGGCAATGCCTTTGAATTCACGCTGGCCAGCCAGATGGGCGCAATTAAATACGCAGGTGAATTACAGGCTGACGGTACCCTGAAAGGTACCCTCAATCTGGGTGACATGGGCCAGGGTAATTTTACTGCGACCAAAAAGTAATTTTGTTGGCCGCTCGCTGCATGTTGTCTGGTCGGTGAGCGGCTAGCTTTAATAGGCTTGACACTGAAAAACTGAAGTGGTTATATCGCCAGACAACAAGGGGAGGTGCATAACAACATGCCAAACGGGTTCAGAAAACTAACACTAATAACTGCTTTGATGTCACTTGGCGTCATGGCCTGTTCACCCAGCGAGACACAAACAACCACCAGTAACCCGACAGCGTCAGTTGCAGAGGCTCAAAGCGCTGCGATGTCTGCTATCCCGAGGACGCCGGATGGCAAGCCAGACCTTAACGGTATCTGGCAAGTGCTGACAACCGCTAACAATAATCTGGAGCCAGCACCGCCCAAGTCAGCGTTTGCCATGGTCCCCGGAGACTTTGTGCCAGTACCTGCCCCGGAAGTTGTTGCGATGGGCGCAATAGGTGCAGTGCCTGCCAGTCAGGGCGTCATCACGAGCAATAATGGTTATATTCCTTACAAGCCGGAAGCACTGGCCCGTCGCGATGAAAACCGCGAAAACTGGCTGGAGCGAGATCCGGAAATCAAGTGTTTTATGCCGGGTGTGCCGCGCGCAACCTACATGCCGCACCCATTCCAGATTTTCCAGAGCAATAGTGCGTTTTTTATTGCTTACTCCTTTGCAGGCGCCGTGCGGAACATTTACCTCGAAGATCCGGGTGAAGCGCCTATCGACTCTTGGATGGGTCAGTCACACGGTACTTGGGATGGTGACACTTTTGTGGTGGAAGTCAGTGGCCTGATTGACTCAACTTGGTATGACCGTGCGGGTAACTACCGCTCATGGGAATCCAAGGTCACTGAGCGCTACACTATGATTGACAAAAATACCATTGAGTACACCGCGACAATTGTTGATCCTCAGTTGTATACCGAACCGTGGACAATCAGCATGCCTTTGTACCGCAGACTTGAAAAAGACTTCGAGTTGCCCCAATTCAAGTGTGTAGAGTTTGTGGAAGAACTTTTGTTTGGTCGCTTCCGTAAAGGCCGTCCGATTGAAGGCATGACAATGCCGTTCTAAAAACTTTCACGGCGATTGGATTTGTTGATTATTCTTTAAGTTTGATCAACAAATCCTCTAAAACCGGTTCCTCCTTGATCCGCTCACTTGCAGGTCAGCATCACCGGTAGTACAAATGGACAAAAGAAGAGAAGTTTATGTGTGGCAGACCTGTTAGCAGGTAGGCTCACAGCGTTAAGTCAAGGTTAAGGCGCGTACCGGATAATGAGACCAGATACCGGTAGTTGTCGTCAGGCAGACCGTCATTGCGATGGATGAGAATTGCCACCTGGTGTAACATTGTTTTCAGCTTAGCTCATTGAATAGGGGAAATTTGTATGAAAATGAAATTGCTTGTAGCTGCAGTCGCAGTGGTAGGTGGCATCGCTGCCATCGGCATGCAATCACCGGCAACCGCACACCATGCGTTTTCCGCTGAATTCGACGCCAATCTGCCAGTAGCACTGCGTGGACCTATCACGCGCGTTGAGTGGATCAACCCGCATTCATGGATCCACCTGCGTCACACCAGTGAAGATGGCACTGAACAGGCCTGGATGGCAGAGGGCGGTACGCCAAACACCCTGCTGCGTCGTGGTATCAACCGCGGTTCACTCGAAATTGGTACTGAAATTGTGGTAACCGGTTACCAGAGTAAAGACCGTCTGTGCACGCCAGCCTGCCGTGCAAACGGCCGTGATATTACATTCCCTGATGGACGCAAATTGTTCATGGGTTCATCTGGTATCGGTGCTCCGCAAGACGGTGCTGATCCAGAAGACAATTAATACATAGCAGGTCGCGGATTAGTCCGGTGATCTGTCAGTATTAAAACGTCCGACTACAAAAAGGCGCTTGGTTGATGATGATCAATCAGGCGCTTTTTTTATGTGTTAGTTTTAAGGCATCTCAAAAACATTGTTGAGTCAGAGGAATTTATGAGCAATCTGAGCAGATTGACCTACGCGGTAATGCGAGCTCCAGCGGGGCTGATCGCGGGCTTGGGTATTACAGGTGTATTGCTGGCGGTGACCGCTAGCGCGGCCGACAATACGGCGCCTCAGGCGAGTGCCACGATGTCAGAGCTGATGACCCGGATTGTGCAACCAAGCTCGGATGCGGTGTTTTACGTGTCACGAACACCACCACAAACCGATGAGGACTGGCGTCAACTGGAGAATAAAACTCTGATGCTGGCGGAGTCTGCCAATCTGTTGCTGATACCGGGATACGCTCAGGCGCAGGAACAATGGTTGCGAGACAGCCTGTTAATGCGTGATGCAGCTGTTGCTGCATTTAATGCTGCCAAGGCCAAAGATTTGCCGGCATTGGAAGAACTGAACAATGCCTTGTATGAATCCTGCGAGAATTGTCACACCGCCACCCGTTGAGATGACGGTGCTTTTTCAGTGACTCAGAGTACTGGCGCTGGTGAGCGATCGCTGGTGCCGCCGCCTCTGAATTCGGTGGCGTTCACAAAAAAACCAGAGGTTTTAAGGCGTACTGTGACGGTCTCAAAACCGCGGTTCTCCCAGAACCAGCCATGCATGCCATTAAAGGCTGCTTCGTAAGCGCCCATTTGTTGTGATGCAACACCTTGGGCGTAGCTCTCTTCAGCATCTTCAACCGTAATGTTTTCAGCATGTAAATCGAAGTACAGGTCACCATCGGCCGACCAGCTGAACACCAGGGCGTTGCCCAGATCCATCAGGTATTTATATTCCAGAGACTGGAAGGGTTCTAGCAAAAATTCGACCTCGTCGGTTTTGTGGAACTCAAGTTGTGAATGCAAAGCGTCGGCCGTCGTATCTGTCATGCTGCTCAAACCCAACAATCTGCCAGTGCCCAATGGATCTCTGCCAAATTCAGCTGGCAAAATGATAGCAACAAATATCGCTAGTCCCGCCACAAAGGCGGCGCTGATGGCAACTGCAAGGTTGCGTTGATTTTGCTGCGGGTTCTGTTCTTCGCTCATCAGGAGCCTCCAATTCAGGCGTTTAACCACCAGGCGGTCAGTTGATAAATCATCAGAGTAAAACCAGCACACATCAACATCGTATTGCTGGTAAATGCCATGCGATTAAATCCTGGGTGACGTCGCCACAAGGCAAAACCCAGCACAATCATGCTGAGCGCAGTCAGCTGGCCAAGTTCGACACCCACATTAAAGCTGATCAGATTGATCAGCAGACCGTCGGGATTCAGATTGAGTTCCTGCAGGCTGGCTGACAGACCAAGCCCATGAAACAGGCCAAATACAAACACCGCCCAGCGCGTATCAGGTCGCCAGCGGCCCAGTGACTGTAAAGCACCCATGTTTTCCAGCGCTTTATAAACCACTGACAAGGCAATGATGGCATCGATCAAATACGCATTGACGCTGATGTTCGCCAATACTCCAGTCAATAAGGTCAAACTGTGGCCCAGAGCAAACAGCGAGACGTACTGAACAACCTGCAAAGGTCGATTCAGGAAAAACACCACCCCGGCCAGGAATAACAGGTGGTCATACCCTGTCACCATATGTTTGGCGCCGAGATAAATAAAGGGGCCGATGGCGGCGCCGGCATTGGATGTTACAAAGTCGGCATCACCACCTGCAATATTGTGTGCAAATGCAATTGCTGGGAAAAAGCATCCTGCGATGATGGCAATAACAACTGGCACCGTCTTTACAAAGGACATGAATTGCGTCCACATGTGATATGCGCGTTGCACCTTACTCAGTCAGGCTACGGGGTTGAAAACGCGACAGAATGTCCGGGTTATAGGCCTGATGGCATGCTGTGCACACGCTGTATAGCTGTGCACCGGCCTGAAACAGATCTTCTTTATTTTGTTCGACAGCCGCTTTCATGATGGATATGCCCACTGTGCTGGTGGCCTGCGCGTAGGTTGACCAAGGCCCTTCCAAGACACGACCGGGCAGTAACATCAGATTGCCTGCCTCGACAATCATGGCACCATGGTTGTCGACATTGGCCCAACCCTCGTCATCGGTCGGGTAGAGTTCGTAATAACCTTCATTTTCATCAAGAATCCAGCCTGCGGACTTCCATAACACATCCGCAATCGGCTCCAGCACATGCGCCATAAATTCCGCAGTGTCTAATGTCAGGTTGTAGTCTGTGGTGTCACTACTGACCGTGTTAGTGTCCGTGGGGGCGCCGGAATCCTGGCTGCATGCGACCAGACCCAATGATGCCAATGTTGTCAAAAGTACTGCGCGTTTTACAACTCGACTTAAAAACATGATCTTGATTCCTGGATTGGCAGGTTTTGAAAACGCTTGCCAGGCGATAAAGCTGTTACCTGCATGATACGCGCATGCGTTGATCAGCATCAACCGTCGTTCGTGGTGTGCTATGTGTCGTATTGTCGCGTTTGTTTTTTATCTGACAGCTCGAGTGCGACTTGATTCTGTTGCTGCACTGGTTTAGCTTTCAACGTGCTCCACAACAATAATTATGAGAGAGAGGAATACGGGCCATGACTTTTGTCGCCTGCACAACAAAAAAATCATCAGTATCAGGCAACCCGATCGAGATAGACCCAAAGCCGGCGAAGTCCTTGCTGCAACCGCTGCTGATTGCATGTGCAGTCATGAGTCTGCCATGGCAGGCACTGGCGCAGGCGCCGGGTTATGAGCCGCCCCGAACACCCGCGGGCAAACCTGATTTTCAGGGTATCTGGACCAACGCCTCGATCACCGATTTGCAGCGCAACCCTCAATACACAGCACTGGTGATTCCGCCAGAAAATCTGGAGCAACTGACTGCACAGCACCCACAAAATGTCCGCCAGGCCACCGATGACAACTTGCAACAAGGCGAGCTGCTGGATGGTTCTGATCTGGGCATGGGGCGTGGATACAACGCATTCTGGATTGATCCGGGTACCAGTTTCGGACTGGTAAAGGGCGAGTATCGTACGTCCTGGGTAATCGAGCCCGACAATGGCCGCATTCCATACTCCGAGCAAGGACAGGTGCTGCGTCGTGAATATCGTGAAAAATTCAGCAGCAATGACGGTCCGGAAGGCCGCGCTTTGGGAGAACGCTGCCTGATCGGTTTTGGAGGAACGGGTGGCCCCCCCATGCTGAATGTCTTGTACAACAACCACTACCAGATTGTGCAGACCGATGATTACCTGATGATTATGGTCGAGATGAATCAGGACGCCCGAATTATCCCCATCGGAGGCAAACACCGCCCGCGCGAGTTACAGCAATGGTTGGGTGATTCTATTGGATGGTGGGAAGGCGACACACTGGTTGTAGAAACTGTCAGCCTGCATCCGCAGCAGGCCGGAGGTGGCCAGATACCTTTGTCGGATCAGGGAAAAATTATTGAGCGGTTTACCCGATGGTCTGATGGTCAGATTTTCTACGCGTTTGAAGTGAATGATCCGGTGTATTACACCCAGACCTGGCGCGGCGAAATGAGTCTGAATGCCAGTGATTCGCGCATTTATGAATATGCCTGCCATGAGGGTAACTATGGATTGCCAGGCATTCTGGCGGGCGAGCGGCGGGCAGAAGCAGATGCGGCGAGCCAATAAGTTGATCTGACGCAATACGACAAATCAAATACAGATTGCAAACATAAATGAGAGTTAT
>JAUYSM010000009.1 GCA_030696315.1 Pseudohongiella sp.
AGGCGCGAAGCGCCGCCCTGAGGAACTGCCGCCTTGCCGCCGCCACCGCCACCGCCACTGTCGAACAAAAAAAAACTAACTGACCATCGCCTTCACAATTGCCCTTCTCAGCACCTCATAATCCACCGGCTTCACCAACACCTCAAACCCCGCCGCCTTGATCTCTGCAAGCCGCGCACTCGCCGCATTGGCTGTTGCCATGATGATGTGTTGTTTCGGGATTTTTGCGGACAGCTGTATTGCAATATCCAGCCCCATTACATCGTCATGCAACATGTCATCCATCAAGACCAGATCAAAGTCACTTTCATAAGATAACAAGCGATCCACCTGTTCTGGCGACGATGCGCTGATGGCCGAGCAACCCCAGGTCCTTAAAAGGCCCGTCATCGCATCCAGAATTGACGCATCATCATCGACAATCAGAATCCTCAAACCGGCAAAATCCATTTGAACGGTATCCATTTCGTCATCACTGATCTCTTCCATATCCGGCAGATCAACGAGTGCGGACAGCGGCACATGCACATTAAACGTGCTACCTGATCCTACCTGAGATTTGAGCGTTATTTTTAATGCCAGAAGCGCCGCAATGCGTTTAACAATTGCCAGGCCCAGGCCGGAACCTTTGCTTTTGCTACGCGCTTTATTACTGACCTGAAAGTAATCACGGAAAATCTTGTCCTGATCCTCAAGGGAGATACCAACACCGGTATCAATAACTGAAATTACCAGACCATTGCGCTGGCGTCGCATTTGAATACTGACCGAACCTTTGTCGGTGTACCGCACGGCATTATTAACAAGATTGCGCAGCAATCGTTCCATCAGCAACATATCGGATTTCACCACAACCGGTATGCTGTACAAATGCAAGGCTACGTTCTTTTGCTGTGCATCCTGCGCAGCACCATCCGCGATGTTTTTTAGCATCAGATCCAAGCGGAACCTTGATTCGTCTGCGGTCACAACACCGGCATCAAACTTGGACAAGTCCAACAGACTGTTAAATTGTTCATGCAAAATTGTGCTGGTTTCGTCAATTTTATCGAGCAGTTCCTGGGTACGACCATCGGTGACCGTGTGTCGCAAACTACCCAAAAACAAAGTCATTGCATGCAAAGGCTGGCGCAGATCATGACTGGCAGCCGCCATAAACCGATTTTTTTCCTCATTGGCCTGACGCGCTACGTTTAACGACTTTTCAACCAGCAGTTTGTCTTTTTCCAATCGGATGTTTTGTTCACGATTTTCCTCTCGAATACGAATAGATTCGTTAAACACCTCTGCGCTTCGCTTGCCAAACTCCGTTAACAGAATGGTAATGGCCAGCATGGCAACGCCGGCCTCCATATCGGCCGGCTCAGAAACCAACAGCAGAAAAACCACCCCCTGCCCCAGGTTGCTGACTAGCAACCAGGTAAACCCGCGGTTCTGAATAGATGAGTTGATGGTTGTCCCAATCGCATAAATTAGCGTAAGCAACGCCACTGCAAAAACAACGCGCTCGTCACCTCCCAAACAAATCCACCAGTATCCCGACCCAACAGCAAGTGTGCTGAGCAGCGAACTGAAGTACAGCATCAGCTCATTGCGATACAACACGGGAACTGTACTGTGGGCAATGCGCTTTTCAATCTTTCGGCAGATCAACGCTCTGATGATAGCCAGCACCACAATGATGCCAAGCCAGGCTGACAGTCGGTCAGTGTCCACCTCGTTCCAAAGCCCGCCGAGATAAAACAGACTGCTGACAACAACCAGAATCAGCGCACGCTCCGACTGAAGCACCCGCATGCGCTGAGACTCAACAATTTGACTGAACAGCAGCGGTTCCAGCACTTGATCATAGCGCGAGAATCCGGTGATTTTTTCCAAGAGCTTCACAATAAAAACTCCTTGCTACAACTTAGTGACCTGCTTTGACTAACGCGCTTTGGTAGGCACGGCCTGACATCGAACCATCGGCAGCATAGGCTTGCACCGTCAATTGCATGCCATCATCTGGATCAATATCGAGCCGGACAAAGTGTCTGGGGTGATCCGTCAACAGATATTGCCGACCCGTCCACTGAATAGCACTTTGCCCATCTTCCAGCAACAACCCAAACGAGGTACCCCAATCATAAGCTGCAGCTTGCGAGTTGATAAACGGGAGCGGCGCATTTAATCCAGAGCAACAGATCTGCGTGATAGATACCGACCCTTGATCACTGTTCGCGCTCAGCTCAACCACACAGGACAGATGAGGGTCGCCGGTCAACCATATCACGTGGGAATCTGCGGCGTGCTGCAGAATCAATGCAACCACTTTCGCCAGGAAACCTGGATATGCCAACAAACCATCTTCACGGCACAACAGATCCGGGTACGCGACCTTGGATCTGGAAACAGGGCCGATTGGCGACCCACTGCACAGCAGGATCACCGGGCTACCGCTTTGTTTGATCAGCCATTTTTCAAGGGCTTCAAGTTGTTTGTTGCTCAACAACCCAGACGTGAGGCTGTCCGATGCGTCACTATCGCTGCGCGTATCAAACACAAAGGCTGGATACCCGGCACACTGGAAGTTGTACCAAAGGTCAGCACGCTCTGTATCCCAATGCGGATGCTGATGCATTTGATACAACCCTGCCATTCTGCGCGCATATGTCAGGGTGTCATCATAGGGACCGCGCCAGTTATCCCTGAACTCGTGGTCATCAAGTACCAGCCAGGTCGGTAGATGGGAAAACACATATGCCACATCGGGATGAGAGAATGCCAATCGGTAGGCGTTGCGATAGCGCTCGTAATGTGACTTGGGATCAAACAGATCAGCACTGGCATCTGCATAGATTTGATCACCGAGCAGTATCAATCCATCCACCCCGCGTAAGGCAGAACCGGCAGGTTCGGTCAGATGTGAGCGCATGCCTGCAAACGCAGAGAACGCGCCATGCCTGTCAAACGGCAAACCCGGATACAGGCAGGAACCTGCCAAGATACTCAAGGGGCGATGTTTGCCAGCCTGATTGTCACCCGCAACCGGATATTCGCCTGTGCACACGCGCTGAAACCAGGCCATGTCTGACCAGTCAACGACCGCACTTTGCCTGGGCATAAGACTGCCCGCCGGCGTGAGCTTGCCGTAATCCAGTGAAAAATTGAATTTGCCGTCAGCAGAACCCGGAAATTCAACATCGTGCAACCAGAATTCGTGGCGCCACAACGCTGACTCGTCAAATTGGAAAGTGACAGGATTTAAAGCAAGGTCACCGCCAGTGTCGTCTTTATACGGCAAATGGCTGACCATCACCTCGCAGGAAGCAGACTCCACTCGCACGCCGCTTGCGGCGTGCACCTGAAAGTCTTCGGCTTCTACCCAGAGTCGGACGGACACCCGGCCATCTGACTGGCGTTGCGGTGACGATATGATCGGCCCCGTCCTCGGCGCGGATGTTACACAATGCTGAACAGGATTGTGTGAACTGGCACGGCAATTGTTCATGAACCACGCACGCGCCGCCGCCGACGACAGCCGCTTTTTTGCAAACCCGGTAAGATCGTCTTGTGTTGCAGCCGTAAAAAATTCATGTAAGCGCGGATACACCTCCAGGTTGGCGCGCTTGCTGAAAATCATGTCCATATGGCCGTAGTCATTCAACACTTCAATCCAGACCTTGTGCGCCGCATAATCTTCCGGCGCCAGCTCATCTGTGCAGGTGTTGCCGGTGTCGCGGAATCGTCTGAGGCGGGTCAACTGATCCGCAGACTGACGCGAAGATTCCTTATCAAACACTGTGTTCCGGTTGCCATGTAAAAACAGTGTCGGGAATTGCCAGTACTGATTAAACGCACTTTCGCGCACGTAGGCGTTTGCGCCTTCGTGATTTGACAGCAAACCGCGCGTCATTGAGAAATACACCTGCTGCATGACACCAATGGGTACCGGCCCAATCATGCCAGCAAATTCTTCACGGGTTGCTCGAGCAAGGTTTTTGTTGAACCATTGTCTCCCCCAGAAAATGGTGTAGCGCGTGTAGATGCTTTGCGCAAATCCGGGACCTCGCCAATCACCAAATCCGCGCAAGCTGCTCCATTGTTTACGCTCATCAGCGGTCATCGCCAAGGCTGCGAGCCGATCATAAACCGTCTCAAGAAATTCCGGTTCCTTATGTGGCAAGGGTTCGATTGTTTGAATGGGCTCAAACTCTTTAAACCAGGCCCAGACATTCGCACGTGCACGATTCTCCGCAGACGCGTGCAACCACGGTGTGACCGCATGCGGTACTAAAGATGCCAGCATACTGCGACGCACAAATGATCCGTCTGGCAGGCGCTGTTCATAGTCCAGTTTGCCCGCCAGCACCGCCATGGCAACAGCGCCCGCACCAATACAATGCGAGAACACGTGAATGTGACGCTCGTCGCCGGGTGGGGATAACTGGTTGACCTGATTAAAAATGGTCTTGACCGCCCAAGGCACGTCCACCAAGGCAATGTCATCCCAGCGATCTTCAGGATTTATTTCGGTGACATAGTTGGCACTGGCGCGATGATCCAGCACCCAGACATCATAGTTTCTCGCCAGAAAGTACTGCACAAAATTGCAGGCGATGGTGTCAGTCCAGAACACACGACTGCTATGCGCCAGACCATGCACCAACAACAATGTTTGACGATTGCCTGAATTGCCATCGCATGGCTGGTAACGAACAAGGCGGCTGAGCGGCTGTGGTTTACCCGCATGCCCGTTGCTTTGTTCATACTTTTCGCGCGGCAGACTTTGTTTTTTACCGCCCGGCCCATAGTGAACAAAAGCAGGTGGTGCAGCAAATCGCCCTTGTTTGGGCGCTCTTTCAATGTCACTGCGCTGTGCAAATTGTTTGTAAGCCGGGGCAGCAAATGACCAGAAATGTGTATTCATGATCATACGCAAAAAGTACATGGCAACGCCGCTGGCTGCCATGACCGAACTGGGCGTGTCGGGTGATGAGGTAATCTGTAAGGCCGAAGGGCCATTGCTGATGCGCACAGCATCAATTTCAAAGTTTAGTTTTCGGGAAAAGCCACGGCTGTTCTGTGCCTGCACCGGCAATACCATGAGCGCCGCCAGCAGGTCTGGTAACACAATGCTGTAGGCCAGCGTTTTTTTACCAGTCAGCGTCAGGCCTTGGTCCGAACTGAACCCATAACGCAAATAGCGCGGCTGAGATTGCAGACGCGCTATTCTCAGAAAGTCTTTGAGCTGTTGCAGCAGCGTTTTATCCGAAGGTTTTGTCAGCACATCCTTGCGGTTTCGCCAACTTTGTTCAGACAGCAATAGCGCCTGCAACCGGGCAGGCAGTTTGACCAGCACGTCCATACTGCGGTAGCGAAGAAACCTGAGTACCGCAGCACACAGGCGAATGTTTTGCCGGATGGCACCCGGCGCACTTTGATCTGCCACACCCAGAAAAACCTGACCATTCAATTCAGCAAGCTTCACCAGATCGACATCCGGTGTCGTAAACACACCACCTTTAGTATCTGCGCTAAACACTGCTCGGGCAGTCAGCCCGTGATGCGGATGCATGATCCACTGATCAAGCGATTGTTCTCCTGAAAACGCAACACTGACGTCAAGCACCAGCGCTTTAATATCGGGCGGCAGGCGGACATCCGGCAACAGGCGCTGTATATCCGCTTGCCTCGGCACTACAGCGGAACTCCAGGGGAAAACCGAGCGTTTGCGGGTATCCACGTGACACACAAGGCGCTCGTTAAAACGCGCCTCAACTTTTCGAGCATCCGGCTTGGGAATGGGCCAAGGAACGCCTGCCGGTATCTTTCTGAACATGGTCAGCGCCGGAAAGCTGTTGGTATCCATGGCACCGGGCTGAGGGCTGGCCATTGATTCAGCCTGCTTGCACAGCATCGGCAGACAGATCTCTGTTGCCAGCGCATAACTGACACTGGCAATCGTCAACATCGGGTTAGTGCCAATTGCCCCCGGGATGATTGAGCCATCCAGCACATACAGATTTTTATACACCGCAAGGGTATCGGAGTCGGTGTTGTCATTGATAAACACTTGACCGCGTGTGTTCACAACGCCGTTGTTTACAGACTCGGCCATACAACAGCCGCCCAGTGGATGGACAGATATCAGCGTGCCCTGCAGCGCGTCGGCACCCTCAACTATCCCGGCGAAACCGGCCGGCAATGGCTGTGAAATCAAATTGGGCGAAAACAGTCCGCCATCAAAAACATCTGTTTGTTTGTTGAACAACGTGGCATGCAAACGCTCAAAATAATCCCCTGGTGTGCGTCGCCAGTCTGGTTTTAATTCATCCTTGTGCCAGCGCAGTTGCCCACTGGCGTTGTCGTGGCCCATCACCAGCAGGGTCTGGGAATGTTCAGCCAGTTTATTGGAAATTGCCAATGGATCGTGTGTCGGGTTCTGTGTATGCCAGGCCGATAGTACGCCATCGGCAAAACGCCCCAGCAAGGTCTGTGACACAATCATTTCTTGCCAGATCTGGTGCAATGGAAACGGCACCAAGGCATCTTCCAAGCGGAAGCGCTGCTTGAATGCCGGCCCGGAAGCATCTTGCGAACCGGCAGGTTCAAGTGCAATGGCTGCGATACCACTGATGGTGGGGCCAGGCTGAGTACTGGCGGGCAATTCGCCAGGTATCGATGCCAGGTCATTCACTTTCTGACGCTGCCCGGTCGCAGCAAGCAATGCATCACCGTTTAGCGAGAACTGTTGACCCAGTTTTTCTGACAGACGCAAACCTTTTTGTTCAGCGGAACGCTTCAGAATCTCGGTGCTGCCCAAGGTGCCAGCCGCGAGCACAACAGTCCCTGCGTGAACACGCACCAACTCATTGCTGTTGGCGGTTGGCGCGCATTCAATCAGCCAGCTGCCATCCGCCAAGGGATAGAGACTGCGGACTCGGATGCCGGTAAACAAGGACGCTCCCAACTGCCGCGCCAATGGCCAGGCATTCATATTCAGGGAGCCTTTGGCACCGGAGTGACAGCCAATCACACAATTGCCACAGTGGTTGCACTTCTGATGATCTGCGCTGTGCTCTGACGGCCCATTAAAATTGATCGACACAGGTGCTGCGTCCGCCTTGCTACCGAGTGCTGCCGCGCTGGCAGCCATGGCACTGAAGCTGCCATTACTTGCGATCAATGGGTTAGTGTTCACACCCAACAGCTTTTCGATTTTGCGGTACACCAGCGACAGGCGAGTGTGCCAGTCAATCTCAGCATTGCCGGGCCAGTGCGCTAACACCTCCGCCTCTACCCGCGCCGCCACATTGGCGTTGACCAGTGAGGTGCCGCCCAGACCACGCGCACTGATGGTGACAGCCCCCTCTCCGACGCGTACATCCCACAGTGCCGAATTATTGAGCGTGTTAACACCCACATATCCCGGCATTTCCGACATGGTTTTAGGGAAATCATCTGGCAGATACTCACGGCCCGCTTCAAACACCCACACGGCGGGTTGCGTCGGGGTCTGTCGCGATTCCAGCAAGCCCAGCGCAGCCATAGCCGCGCCGTAACCGGACCCCACAATCAACACATCGGTTTTGATTTCAAACTGCTGTTGAGCCTGGTTGTCAGAAAAAGGGAACCCCTGCCTGGCGAGCAAGGATTCTATCGGTTCTGACAACCAGTGACTCACTGCAACTGACTCTCTTCAATGGAGGGATTTTGACTATACCGATCCGCCTGATCCGGTTGAAAACCTAGTTTGGCAGCTGCATACACGGCCTCGGTGCGGTTTTGAACACCCAGACTGCGATACGCCATTGACAGGTGCGCTTTGACGGTGTGGTCTGAAATATCCAACTCTTTTGCGATGGTTTTGTTTGACTTACCCTGGATTGCCCTCATCAGCACCGCAAACTGGCGGCGTGACAAGGTGTGCCCGTTGTCCTGCATCGCACTATCAGGCATCGAACTATCAGCCATTGAACTATCAGCCATTGAACTATCAGGCATCGCAATGTCAGGCATCGAGCTGGCTGAAATTTGCGGCAGACGGACTGCGCCGAGGGGTTTGAGGGCATGGCTTGGCAAGTAGGTTCCCCCACCCAGCACCACCTGCAACGCGCTGACCAGCACATCGCGTGACGACGACTTTGGGATAAAACCCGCTGCGCCATGTTCGATGGCCTCTCTGATGATGCGCGCATCCTCTTCACCAGAAACCACCACCAGACTGGCACTCTCAAAATGTTCACGACATCGATTCAGCGCTTGCATGCCATCCACACCCGGCATGTAGAGATCCAGCAGCACCAGATCAAACCCGATACCCGGGTCCAACGCCAGCGCACTGTCCAGATCTCGAGCCTCGGAGTACTGAACTTTGTTGTCCAGTACCGGCAACAAATACTTTAGCCCTTCACGGAACAGATCGTGATCATCAATTAATAGAATCCGCATCCGTATTCTCCTTGCCGTCTCGCCAATGATTGTAGTCGGGCAAGCATACCTATGTTGTTGTTTGTTTGGTAAGGCCGAACTGTGGCACAAGTGCGCGCATCCAGCGACTAGCCAGATGGCTAATTGACGTCAAAAAAGCCTGATGTTTTAAGGCTGGATTAGCCGCACCGAGGATAACCGGCTATAATCGCGCGCAACTTAACAGGCAAAACCACAGACTACGGGGACTCAACAGGTGTACAGAGCAGCGCTCATCATTATCATCAGCCTGACGGCAGGCGGATTGAGTGCTTGCGGCCAAAAAGGGCCGCTGCAACGACCTGCACCCTTACCCCCCGCCCAATCTCTGATATTGCCGATCACTGATTCAGGACACCATGAACCCATTTCAATACCAGAACGGCGAGCTGTCAGCTGAAAATCTGCCGTTAAGCGCGCTTGCGGAACAATTCGGCACCCCATGTTACGTCTATTCCAGAGCAGCGCTGGAACATAACCTGCTGTCATACGAGCGGGCTTTTGAAGGCATCGAACATCTGACCTGTTTTGCAGTAAAGGCTAATTCCAATCTGGCCGTGCTCAACGTGCTGGCCCGTATCGGAGCAGGTTTTGATATTGTGTCTGGTGGTGAATTAACGCGTGTCCTGCGGGCTGGCGGAGACCCAGCCAAAGTCATTTTTTCAGGACTGGGTAAAACTGAAATCGAAATTGAGCAGGCACTGAACGCGGGCATCCTGTGTTTTAACGTGGAATCAGATGCCGAACTGGATCGTATCAATGCGGTTGCTCAGCGAACAGGCAAGCGCGCTGCCATCTCCTTGCGCGTCAACCCGGACGTTGATGCCGGCACACACCCTTATATCTCGACGGGACTGAAAGAAAATAAATTTGGTATCGATATCGCGGCAGCGTTTGCGGTTTACCAGCGCGCCGCCACCATGAGCCACATAGATATCACGGGCATTGACTGCCATATCGGCTCGCAACTGACCACAATTGCGCCGTATCTGGACGCCATCGACAAGATTCTGTCCTTGATCGATCGACTGGCACAGGCGGGTATAAACCTGCAGCATCTTGATATCGGTGGCGGCCTTGGCGTGGTCTACAATCAGGAAACACCACCCGAACCGGGTGAACTGATCCGCGCGGTAAAGGAAAAAATTCAGGGCCGCAATCTGACGCTGATCATGGAGCCTGGCCGATCAATTTGTGCCAATGCCGGTATTCTGCTAACGCGTGTTGAGTTTCTCAAGCACACCGCTCACAAGCATTTTGCCATCATAGACGCGGCCATGAACGATTTGCTGAGACCTTCCTTGTATGGAGCCTGGCAAGAAATTGTGCCGGTCAGACAACAGTTTTCTGCCTCAGAACAGGCCGTGCGGCCTGCACATACCTACGATGTTGTGGGACCGGTTTGTGAGTCTGGCGATTTTCTTGGCAAGGAACGCACATTGAGTATTGCCGCCGGTGATCTTCTGGCAGTACGCTCGGCGGGTGCTTATGGCTTTGTCATGAGTTCCAATTACAACACGCGCAACCGGGCGGCCGAAGTGATGGTCGATAACAATCGTGCCACCGTGGTTCGCCAGAGGGAAACAATTGACTATCAGCTCAGTCTCGAACAAGTCCTGGCAGACTGACACCATGACCCAATCCAAGGCATATCAACGCATTCCATTTACCAAAATGCATGGCCTCGGCAATGATTTTGTTGTGCTGGACACCATTTCGCACCCGGTAGAGCTCACCCCGGAGCAAGTGCGGCAGCTCGGCGATCGCAAACGAGGCATCGGGTTTGACCAGCTACTGATCATTGGCCCGCCGCTGCGTCCGGACGCTGACTTCAGCTACCGCATTTTTAATCCCGACGGCAGCGAAGTCGAACATTGCGGCAATGGCGCACGCTGCTTTGCGCGGTATGTGTTGCATCGGGGGCTGATTGCACGCAGCCCGATCAGAGTGCAAACCATGAACCGCTTACTCGAGCTGCACAGTCATCATAACGGTCTGGTCACCGTCGATATGGGCGCGCCGGATTTTTCACCCGCGTCCTTACCGTTTGACATCGAATCACAACAAGCGTTTTACACGCTTAGCGTGCCGCAACAGCCGGGTTCGGACGCGTTGACGGATGTGCAGTTTCAGGCAGTGTCGATGGGTAACCCGCACATTGTCATCACCGTAGCGGATTGCAACACCGCCCCCGTCACCACACTGGGCGCGGTTTTGTGTCAATGGCCGGCCTTCCCGCAGGGGGTCAATGTCGGCTTTATGCAGATAATTGATCGCAGTACAATCCGGCTGCGCGTGTTTGAACGGGGCGCGGGTGAAACTGAAGCGTGTGGAACCGGTACCTGCGCGGCCGTTGTGTGTGGCATCAACGCTGGTCTGCTGGATAACAAAGTGCGCGCAATACTGACCGGTGGCGAGCTTGAAATCGAGTGGCATGGAGCGCAGTCATCGGTATTGATGACAGGGCCCGCCACCATGGTTTATGAAGGGGTTCTGCTGCTGTAAACGCGCAGCCTTGATCACAACATAATGGATAACAACAAACCTAACAGGAAGCAGATATGAGCAATGAGTTCTCGCCCGCACGTAAGTCGGGAGGCTCCGGCAGTGATGACAAAACCCCGATGCTGGATGCCGAAGATGTTGCTGCGTACCTGAAAGCCAATCCTGACTTTTTCAGTGACCGCGATGTACTGCTGGCTGACATGACCGTACCCCATGAAAGTGGTAAGGCAGTATCGCTGCTGGAACGCCAGGTAAAAATTTTGCGGGACCGCAGCATTGAGTCACGACATACGCTTAATGCTTTGCTGGAAAACGCCCGCTATAACGATCAGCTGTTCAGTGTCACGCGCAACCTCATACTCATGTTGCTGGAAGAGGACAATCTGGTGCAATTGGCCAGTGTCACCGAATGCAATCTGGCAACCCAGCCAGGCATTGATGCCTGCAAACTGATTCTGGTAGATACACCGGCCACCGCCAGTGAATTTCAAAAGCGCTTCCCCTCGTTGTTCAGAAGCAAACGCGTCCTGTGCCAACAACTCGACAAGGAAACGTCGCAGCTGCTGTTCCCTGAAATGTTGCCAGCCCTGCGCTCTGCAGCATTGTGTCCGGTCACACACGGCAACAACCTGTTGGCCATTCTTGCGATCGGCAATCAATCTCAGGACTATTTTAATGATGAGCTGGACACACTGTTTCTGGACTTCATTGCAGAAGTGCTGGGTTCGCTGGTTAATCGCCTGCAGATGTTGAGCTGAACCTAAGAATGGAAACACCTTTGCGCTCTGAAAAAAGCCCTGTGCTCATTTCGATTATTTGCCGCAGCGTCAACCGCCCGACTCTCGCTCAAACCCTGGACTCTGTGTGTCAGCAGAGCTGGAAAAATATTGAGCTGGTCGTGGTTGATGCGCTTGGCACTGGCGCAATCACACTGCCAACGCTACCAGCGCATATCACCTTACGTCTGGTCTGCACTGGCAAACAGCTGGATCGACCCAAAGCAGCAAACGCCGGCTTAAAGGCTGCACAAGGCGAGTATCTGTTGTTTCTTGACGACGACGACTGGATAGATGCCAAACACCTGCAGTCACTGATGCGCGTGATGCAGGCAGAGCCGGCAGTCAAAGTTGTCTACAGCGCAACACAAATGGTCAGCGAACAAGGCATCAACACCGAGGACATCATCGCTGTCCCTTTTGATATCACAATGCTGCGGCGCGACAACTTTATCCCTATCCACTCGGCGCTTTTTTCGCGCGAGCTGTTGGATCTGGGCTGCTGTTTTGATGAGTCTCTGCCGATTTATGAAGATTGGGATTTCTGGCTGCAATGCGCCGAACACACCCGATTTACCTTGCTGAACAAGGTCGGTGCCTATTACCGCATGGGCGGCGATTCTCGCACCATGCTTGAACAGCACCAGCAACGTTATCAGTCTGGTCATCCCAGTGCGGACGCACGATCCAGGCTGCTCGAAAAATGGCGTTTGCGCTGGAGTGGCGCCGAATGGAATGCATTACTGGGTCTGGTTGATCAAACACCTGCACTGACTCAGCTGCACGACGAACTGAGTCAGAGCCATGGACTGCTGGATACACGCACGGCAGAACTCAACAAAACACGCAATCAACTCGAGCAGGTCGAGGCAAAACTCAAGGCTAAAAAAGCGGAGTTTCTGACCTTGCAACGCGCCCTTGCAGCGCTGCGCGGTGAGGCTGACTTACTCAGCGCCGCAGCAAATACCTTGCAAGAAAACAACCTGACTTTACATCGCGAGATTGAATCGCTGCAACGTGGCAGTGAGCTGCTGCGGCTGGATATTTCTGCACTGCACGATGACAAGCAGCAACTTTCCAGTGTGATCGAGCAGCTACAGTTTGAGCTGAACGAATCACAGCGTGCACTTGAGCAAACCACACAACGACTGTCGACATCACACGCACAGCTCGCAGCGACTGAACAAGCACTGGCGGACACGCAGGGGCAGCTTGACCACACAAGCGAGCAGTTGAACCTGAAAGTCAGCGAACTTGGCGATGCCAACGCGGTCATTGCCCAAACGCAGCAACAATTACAAAGCACAGAGCACAAGATGCAGCTGCTGCAAAGCGACTATATCTCTTTGAACCTGGCTCATGAAGAACTGGATCGCGGCGTCAAAGAGATCCTCAATTCGTTTTCATGGCGGGTGACAGCACCGTATCGCTGGATGCGCCACCGTCTTAACAAGTTGGTGGCCGCTGTCTTGCCGCGACGCACAGCCGGTAGCTTGTCCGGTGCTGTGCAACACCCGGCGCAACAGCCTGTCTCAAGCATTCAGGCGGGCATTGTGTGGCCGTCGGCTGAGCATACCGTGCTACCCGATCACTTCACTGTGCAGGGCTGGGCCTGGTCAAGCAACACGGTGGTCAGCGTACAGATATTTGTTGATCTGGATCTGTTTCACGATGTCCACCCCCTGCCAGTTCATGACCGGCTTGAAGACGCTCAACGTATCGGTTTTGCGCGCCTGATCAGCACCATAGATCTGACGCCGGGGCAGCATCAAATAAGCCTGGTGGCGTGTGACGAAAAGGGACAACAGACCCGTGTGTCACGCAACTTTATTTTTCAGCCGACAGTAACGGTATATCAGCGTTGGCTTCGTGACACCTCGCCAGATGCCGATGCATTACAGGCCCAGTCCGAAACATTGATTCCCTCTGATCGGACCTTCACCGTGCTGGTGCAATTTGATGATTCTATCCATGCAGACGCGCGGCAACTGCCGGCACTTCGCGCTACGCTGATCAGCCTGGCCGCACAAACCTGCAGGGAGTTTGAATGCCTGATTTCAGCACCGACAACTGATCAGACAGCGCTGCATGACCTGGTGCAATCCGTGTTGCCGGCCGCCAGACTCATCCGTCCGGACAACATCTGGCCGGCGCTGCAGGCCTGCAACAGTACCGCGGTGTGTTTGCTGGCTGCGGGTGACGTGCTGCGACCCGATTGCCTGTGGCGGGTGGCGTTTGCATGGCAGGAAAACACCGTGCTGCTGTACTCTGACCATGATCAAATTGACAGCAATGGCAATGCCGTGTCGCCCATGTTTACCACGGAGTGGTCTCCGGATCGTCTGCTCAGTCAGAACTACGTTGGCAACGTGTATTTTGCTGACACCCGGCACGTTGCCAATACAGACCCCGTTGACACACAAACCTCAAGCTGGCGCTTCAGCGTCTTGCTGGAACTGGGACTGCCGTGCAAATTCACTGACGTGACGCGCATCGCCGATGTGTTGTGGAGCGCTGCTGAACGCCCTCCCAGCGCGCGCGAGCATGAGCTGGCCGCAGAAACTCAGGCATTGACACGTTATCTGGAAAAACATGCGCTGCACGCCAAAGTTCAACCTATCGAAGGCAGTGAGTGCCGACGCGTGCAGTGGAGCCTAGCGCCGACACCACTGGTATCCATCATTATCCCGACCACAGGAAATATGCGCTTCCTGAAGCCATGTCTGGACACCTTAAAAACCAGCACCTATCCGGCCATCGAGGTGGTGATTCTTGATAACAGCCGCGGCAAATACCCGGATGGCATACAGTATGCGCACGAGCAAGGCGCCGTGGTCATCGATTGCAACGAAGCATTCAACTGGTCACGCCTGAACAATATCGGGGCAGACAAAAGCCACGGCGAACTGCTGCTGTTTCTGAATGATGATATCGAGATTATTCAGCCAGACTGGCTGGAAGAACTGGTTGCGCAAGCATTAAGAGACGATGTGGGCACCGTAGGCGCGCTGCTGTTGTATCCCAATGGCGCGATACAGCATGGCGGCGTGTTTCTGGTGGATCATGGTGGCGGTGCCCGGCACTTGTTCCACAAGCAACTGCCCGGCAAAGGCATTTACGGTGAACTGGACAAATGTGTTCGTGAGGTATCCGGCAATACCGGTGCCTGCCAGATGATCAGGCGCGACCGCTTTGAACAACTCGGGCGCTTTGATGAAAAACTGTCGATTGTTGGCAACGACATAGATCTGTGTATGCGCGCCCTGGAAGCCGGACTTCGTAATGTGTGGACACCTCACAGCCGACTGATTCATCACGAAAGTGTCAGCCGCCAAAGCAAACCCATCGGGCAAGATGAAAAGGCCATGTGGGATCGCTGGCAGCATCGCTTTCTGGGCGGGGATCCTTACTTTAATCCTAATCTGGATCTGACCCGCGAAGACTATGTGCTGGCACCTGTGCCAAGCGCCAATCCCGTGGTAGTAGCAGCAACCGACACGCTGGCCGAAGGCGCAGCAACAGCAAATGAAAGCGGCGTGCACCTGATCGCCTATATCCGCGCCAGCATGGGCGTTGGCGAAGCAGCGCGCGGCAACGCCGCCGCATTGGAAGCCTCCGGGGTGCCGTTTGGTATTTTGAACTACGAAAAGGGTAATCCATCACGCATGGATAACCTGCGCTGGCAGCACCGGGAAATTTCCAAGCCGCGCTATGGCATCAATCTCATCCACATCAATGCAGATCATACGCCCGGCGTCATGAAAGATCTGGGCAAAAATTGGTTTGGGCAGCACTACAACATCGGGTTCTGGGCGTGGGAAATGCCAGAGTTCCCTGACCGATGGCTGGAAAGTTTTGACCTGCTGGATGAAGTGTGGGTACCGTCGGCTTATGTCAATCAGGCTGTCTCTGCCAAATCACCCATCCCTGTGGTCACAATTCCACATATCATCAACGTTGATGTTGATAGCGCGCACCAGTATTCACGTGCGTACTTTGGAATTCCCGACAAGGCCTTTGTTTTTATCAGCATGTTTGATACACACAGTATTGCGCAGCGCAAGAATCCCTTCGGCTCAATCATGGCATTCCAGAAAGCCTTTGCAGCCGACGATTCCTCGGTGCAGTTGCTGATAAAAATCAATAATGCCGACGAAGGCAGCCTGAAGGTATTGCGCAGCCTGGTCGGTGATTATCAAAACATTGTATTGCTCGATACTCACTTTGACCGGACGCAAATTGATTCATTGATCAATTGTTGTGATTGTTATGTGTCTTTGCATCATGCAGAAGGTTTTGGATTGGGACCTGCAGAAGCAATGTCACTGGGCAAAGTTGCATTACTGACCGGTTGGTCTGGTAACACTGAGTACATGCGCAGCAATAACTGTGTCGCCATTCAGTACACACTCAAGAAACTGGGCAAAGATTATGGCCCGTATGAGGCGCATCAACATTGGGCAGTGCCCGACGTTGATCATGCCGCAACTGAAATGCGAGATCTCGCGCATAATCCTGCGCGCGTCAAAGCAATTGGCGAGCAGGCACGCAAGACCATCCAACAGGAGTTTTCTGCAGCGGCTGTGGGTGAGCGAATGCGCCAACGCCTGCAAAGTATTGAGCGCATTCTTGATGCGCGTCGCAAACAACAGTAGAGGCAACATGTTCAAGCGAAGCAGTAGATCAGGTGCAAGCCCTGATTTTTTGAGTGACGAACAAATAGATTATTTTGAAGAAAACGGTTACGTGATCGTGGATTTTGGTTTTGACCCAGCCTGTATCGACGAGTTGGTCAGCACCCTGCAACCGCTTTATAACCCTGAACATTTACGTGCACCGGCATTTGGTGCACGGATTCAGGATGCCTGGCAGTTTGTGAAACCCGCACACACGCTGGCAACACACCCGTCGGTGCTGGCTGCCCTTGAACAACTGTTTGGTCGCCAGCCGCGTCCATTCCAGACCTTGAATTTCCCGCTTGGTACGCAACAGAAAATACATTCCGACACCATTCATTTCAGCAGCATGCCGAATGGTTTTATGGCGGGGGTGTGGGTCGCGCTTGAGGATATTGATGAACACAACGGCCCATTGCGCTATTACCCGGGCACACACAAATTACCACAACTCAGTATGCAGGATGCCGGCCTGGCGCCCGGCTACGAACACTACCCAGCTTACGAAAGTTTTATGGAAAACTATGTCAGCACACTTGGTATCAAGCAGTCATTTGGCATCATGCCCAAAGGCCATGCGCTGATCTGGCACGCTAACCTGCTGCATGGCGGGGCAGAGCAAAAAGACCATCAACGCACCCGGCATTCTCAAGTAACACATTACTTTTTTGATGCGTGTCGTTATTACACGCCACTGCACAGCACGCCAGAGAAAATACACTACCGGCAACCCGTGTGGATCAAACCAGATAAATGGGTACAGCAGTTCCCGATCACACCGGAGATGCTGGCACAGATGCCGTATCTGGCACGTCACACACTGCGCCTCAAACGTTGGTTGCAACGTAATCTGTCTTAGCGCTTGCGCCGGAGTTGTCGAAACAGCAGGCGTTGCCCCCAAAGTCCTAAGGTGGGCAGGCGCATGACATCGCGCAAGGAATTGAGCTTGCCCGCAGTCAACTCCGGTGCAAATCGCTGGTGGAAAACACGCGCTTGAGCGGCCACTGCTTCAAACAACGTCTGCGCCTCTGGCTGCTGTTTTGCCTGGAAGACTTTGCCTAAGGTTTTGAAACTCAAGCTGGGGGGATGGTAGGCGCGTGCCCCTAGTGTATTGCGGCCATGCTGACGATACTCGACCAGAGATCGCTCAATAAACACCAACTTGCCAAAACTGCTGGCAACCAGTGATAACCACCAGTCATGCATGACCGCGTCAGCAGGCACTGGCAATGCTTTTTGTAACAAGGCTTTATTCATCAACACGGTGCAACCCGTCACGGTATTGCTGATCAGCTGCGCAGCAAAGGCTGTGCGGGTGGGATCAAGGCCCTGAAAGCGCATCAGTGACGGTGACAAACGCCGTCCCTCTTTATCAACCACATTAAGATCACTGTGAATCAATACTGGAAGCTCGCCGCCCTCGATGTTGCTCATGGCGTTTAGCGTGGTTTCCAGTTTGTCGACATGCCAGATATCGTCCTGATCCGACAGCGCGACATACACCTGCTGCTCGGTGGACTGCATAAAAACCAATGCCCACTGCATGAGTGCAGAGAAGCTGCCGCTGGCGCCCAGATTGCCGTTATTGTCTTTTATAACAAGAAATCTGTCGTGATGAAGGCTTTGGTAGTGTTCAAGCACGGCGGGTGAGGTATCACTGGAACCGTCATCTCTGCACACCAGCATAAGATGCTGATGCGTCTGATTCAGAATGGAATCCAGCTGTTCACCCAGATAATCAGCACCGTTAAAAACTGGCAGCAACACCAGAATCAACGGCCCAGGGCTGGGGATTTGAGCGGACGGCGCATCAACCGCCGTCGAGTACACTGTGTACTGCTCAGCACCGCTCACAGCAGCGTCTCCGCATCTTCAATGCCTCGTTGAATCTGCTGGCGATATTCCGCACGTTTTGCGGTGAAGTGTGTCAGCCAGAACGATTTGAGTGCAAAGCGCACGCTGTCGCGCAGCTTCCAGTCAAAGGGAACATAACTTTGTCGACGCAAGTGCAGACGATTGCGTGTGGAGTAGTAACTGCGCAACGGACTGTGTTGCACCATGAGCCCGCTTTGAACCAGGGGATTCGCGCTGGGTTCACCAATACGATGATACAAAATCGCGCGGTCAGTGCCATACAAGGCATAGCCGCGCGCACGCGCCCGAAAACACCATTCGAGATCAATGTTATCGATGAAGTATTCATCTTTCATCTGGCCAATAACAGACAAGGCCTTCATGCAGATCAATGTGCCAGAGCTGATCAGAAAGTCTGTTTTATAGAGACCGGGGAACCCGGGGACAGGGCTGTCGGAGCGATTGCGCCAGCGAAAACAACGGAACGCGGTGCGACGACCGCTGTCAGGGTCCTGCAGGCGTGGGCCAATGGCGGCAGCCGGCAAGTGATACTGACCACTTTCTTGCAGTGCCTGCAAGTCAGACCACTGAGCAAGCATGGCCGGCACAAACCCGGCACTGATGGCACTATCCTGATCAAACAACAAGGCCATGGCAAAGTCATCGGCTTGTGCAATACGCAAACCTTCATTGAGTGCTGTTGCCAGCCCCTTATTCTCAGACCAGCTCACCAGCTGGGGGGTTGTTTGCCCAGGATACCGTATTGCCAATTGCTCAAGCAGTTGACGCAGTTCTGCACAATTGGATGAGCCGTTATCGACCAGAACTATGGGACAGAGTTGTTCTGATAATGCACTCAGCAGGTTTTGCAGGGACGACAGCTCTGGCTGCCAGGTGACGATGATGGCGCAGACTGTTTTAGCGCCGATACGAGTGGCGCCGATTGCAGAAATATCAGCCGGCTGCTCAGACCGGGACATCTGTAGGTACCGGCAGACTGGCCGCACCAGCCTGCTTCAGTTGCAGGAGGTAATACACAATCGAAGCAACACCTACGACCAGTCCGGCCACAACACCCACATCCACAATGCCACGCCAAGGTTGCGGGAGCATGCGAGCCAGCAGTACAAAACACACAATCATGCAGCTGAGTGCAATCGACATGATGCGCCGTCGCGGTGTGGCATGTACATATCCCATACAAAACAGCGGTGCCAACAACACGTGAACCAGCTTGGGATTGGCAGCAAGATAACTGGCGCGCGCCACAACACGCGGCGCAAATGCCAGATGAAATCCTTTATATCCCTCAGCCCACACCATGTAGGCGAACCAGCCCAGCATCAACAGCCACTGCATAAGTGAAAGATCATAAGTATTCAGTTCCAGAGCCACACCGCCCAGCCTGACAATGGCAAAAGACAGCAGCAGCAAAATACCACCCACACCCCAGATAAATCCGATAGATCTCACAACACTGTAACCCGCTGACTACTTGGTTCAAGAAGCCAGCATTATAGCCAGTTTAGTCAGACGGCTGATAGGGAAGATATGGGCCAATCAAGGTGTGTTGCTCGCGCAAAAGTTCAAGCATGAGACTGCGGTATTCCTCCAGATTCCGCCGGTGACGCAATAACAGACGCAGGCGGCGATTAATCGAAACACACTGCGCCAGGCTTGCGTTTTGGGTAACAGAAAGCGCTGAAGCCCGCTCCGCGCGCTCAGGTTCTTGCCCTTGGCGCCAGGATTGCTGCTCAGGAAACATCTCAAACAATGCATTGATGGTTTTCCTGACAGACAACTCCAAGCCGCGCTCAGTCAAGGGCTGCCACGCGGCCGCCTGATCCAGCACGCGGCATAACACCCGATGAGCCCGATTGAAGGTCAACTTCAAGTCCCTGCGGCGCAGTAAATCAGGTTGTTTGCTGAGCAGTTGGTAAACGTCCTGCATCAGCCGCGACAGACTCTCGACACGCTCCACTCCCAACTGCTGCGCGATCTCTGACAACAAGTGCAACTCATGGCGAATTTCACTCATCAAACTACCAGATTGCCAGACGTCATCCACCAATCCAGACACAATGGTGTCCGGCGTTGGCAAACGATGCAATCCGGCAGCCAAGGTTTGATGTTCATATCGATCACCGCCTTGAAAACGTCTTGCAGTGCAAATCTCCGCTGCCGCCAAACTTAGAAATATGCGATCTGGTGGCAGCTTGCCTTGCTCGGCGCACTGCTGCAGATCATGGACATGCACACGCAGGTTTTTAAGGTCAAATTCAGACCATGCGTCGGATCGCAAAACCCCCAGACTGCAGTATTCGTAGAGACACCGTGCAATCATCTGCCATTGACGCCAGGCTGATCGGGCAAAGGCACACTGCTCAACCTGCATATCCAGGCGTGCACGTAGTTTGTAAACACTGACCATCACATGTGACAAGCGCTGATGGAACGGCTCCTGACTGTCCAGTTTGTAGCCAATAGCCGCGAGGCTCTCAACAAGCCAAGGGCTTGAGGGCTGCGCACCATCGTGCTTGTCTGGCACATCGGTTCCTGTGCAAAAGTAGCGCTCAGCCAGGCTTGCATTCAGTAACAATCGACATGGTTGAGGTGCGCCCAGGGCACTCAACATCAAACACGCCTCTGCCAGAGTGGGTCGAACTGGCAGCCTGCGCAAAACGTGCATCATGCCCGCCAAACCTGCTGGCAGCTCACCTGCGTTTGAGTGTGGCTGCCAGGCGAGCAACCATTGTGTTTGTGTAATGAAGTCGCGAATGTTTAAACCGGGACCGGCTGCACCCACTGCCGCTCCCGTTTTGGGCAAAAACGACATAGCATTGAGCAGATCCCTGCATGGCAAAAACTGTGGCGAAGCCGTCAGCAAACTTGATTCATTAACACCCTGGACGGACGGCAAGTCATTCAAAATGTCTTCAGCGACCTCGCTGGCCAATTTTTGCAACACCCATGCGGGCTCGGGCATCAGCAAAAACAACACGCGTTGGTGCGCAAAAACGCTTGCCTCTGCGGAGGCATGTTCCAGGTTGACCAGCCCTTTTATTGCATCGCGCAGCGCGGCTTGCCGGACAAAACACAACAGGTTTTTAAGCCAGTTCAGCGAATTCAATTGCCGCGTGGACACCACCCAGCGTTCACTGCCATGATCAGGGTTCCATTGCCGCAGATCTTCATACAGGCACGTCAACAAGGCCGCAGAGGGGCTGGCACACAGCTCATCAATCCCGACCGGAGCAGCCAACACCGCTTTGTCCTCAACGGGCGGACTCACCTCACGACCAAGCAACACCTTGATGTCGTGCGCCAAAACAGCAAGGCCCCGATGACGGCTCAGCACACGCGGAATTCCTCTTGCAGACGCCCAGTGCAAGTCTGACATTTGCCTGCGATCACTCAACAGAACTACCGGTGTTTTTGATTGCCTGGCAATTGCAGCCGCTATTGAAAACCCGTTTGACTGATGCCGCATCAGTTCTACCAGAATCAGATCGGCATGCCCTGTGCGCCGCCACACGCGATAAGCGCTGACACCCGCCAGACACACAATGTTGTCGTGACCACCTAACGCAAGCCTTAAAGATTCTGCAAACTGCGTCGCGCCCGTAATGTCGTCATCAACAATCAGAAGGCAAGACATGATCAACTGACTCTGTGGAACTCGCTCTGCCCGGGTTCAATTGCCCATCAAACACCGCGCTGAAGGCGGCCTGCAGCTCGCTGCGACGAAATGGCTTTTCCAGGCAGGCGTTTGCACCTGCCAATTCTGCTCTGACTCTGTCAACCAGTGCATTGGCTCCCGTCAGGATCAACACCGGCAGCGCCGCAAAATCAGGGCTTTGCCGCAATAACGAACACACTTGAATACCGCTGAGGCGAGGCAAGTCACTGGCGATCAGCAACACATCCGGGCGTAGCTCCGGCAAGCGGCACAACACTTCAAAGCCATCCGCAGCGGTCATCACCTCGCAATTGGCATCGGATAACATCGCGGTCAACTGTTGACGCAACAGTTCTCCGGTATCCGCCAACAGCACCCGAACCGGCTGCTGAGTCCTGCAAACGGGGATTGGATTGCCTGGCTCAAAAGCACCGTCTTTTACTGCATGGGTATTGCACTGCATGGCTTTTCCTCCCTGATCAGCCTGTTGGACAGTCACCTGTGAAGGTTGTAGCACAGCAGCATGGTCGGTGCCCGAAACCCTTGCACAGCATGTTATGATGCCCGCCATTCAGGACTTGATGAACTTCTTACTGCTTTCAGAGAGATACAGCCATGCAGATCAGACTCGGCATCGTGATGGACCCTATCGATCGTATCAACTACAAAAAAGACACCAGTCTCGCCATGCTGGTGGCTGCACAGGAACGTGGCTGGGAACTGTACTACATGGAGCAGAGTGATCTTTACCTTGCCGGTGAAACTGCCATGGGGCATATGCGAAAGCTGTCTGTTGCCTATGATCCGCATCAGTGGTTTACCCTGGATGAGGTCGAACAACGCCCGTTGGCAGATCTGCACGTGATCCTGATGCGCAAAGATCCGCCTTTTGATAACAATTACATTTACTCAACGTATTTGCTGGAACGTGCAGAGCAGGCGGGTTCTCTGGTTGTCAACAAACCGCAGTCACTGCGCGACTGCAATGAAAAAATATTCGCGACACAATTCCCTCAGTGTTGCCCACCCTTCCTGGTCAGCAGCAGGGCAGATAAGTTACGCGCGTTCCATAAAGAGCATGGCGATGTGATCTTCAAACCCCTGGATGGCATGGGTGGCAGCTCGATTTTCCGTCTCAGACCCGATGATGCCAACGTCAGTGTGATCATTGAAACACTCACTGAGCATGGCCGCAGCCCGATCATGGCACAGCGCTATATTCCGGAAATTGTCAAAGGTGACAAACGCATTCTGCTGGTCGATGGAGAGCCCGTGCCTTATGCCTTGGCGCGCGTGCCGGCTATTGGTGAGACGCGTGGCAATCTGGCGGCTGGCGGCAGCGGCATAGCCCAACCCTTGTCTGAACGTGATCGCTGGATTGCCGCTCAAGTCAAAGACACCATCAAATCCAAAGGCCTGCTGTTTGTTGGCCTTGATGTCATCGGTGACTACCTGACTGAAATCAATGTCACCAGCCCAACCTGTGTACGCGAAATCAACGCTGCCTATAATCTCGATATCGCAGGTGATCTGATGGCCATTATTGCGGAAAAACTGAGCAATGCCGGCAAGCAGTAATACTGGCAAACACAACCAGGCAACTACACTGGCCAGCCAGAATAATCTCGGCAACGAGCGCTTTGGTTTTACTGTGTTTATGTCTGCATGCCTGCATGTCATTATCATTGCAGGCGTGGGTTTCAGCTTTATGACTGAAAGCGCCAGCATGCCAGCTATTGAAATAACACTCGCCCAGTATCGCAGCGACACTGCACCGGAGCAGGCTGATTTTATAGCGCAAGAAAATCAGATTGGCAGCGGATCGGTTGATGAACGCATTGCACCAGCAACACCGTTTGAATCGGTACTCTATGATGAGCAGATACAGGAAGTGCAACCCATCCCAACGCCGGCTGCATCGGCGCAACAGATCCAGGATATCCGCATACTGAGCTCCACAGAGGCCGATGAACTACTACGTCAGCAAATGGAATCACAATTGCCTGACGACAGCTCAGTATTGTCTGAACACTCTAGTCCTCAGGATATTGCGCTGGCAATTGCCAGCCTGCAGGCTCAGCTGGATATTCAGCAACAGACCTATGCCAATCGCCCACGCCGATACACCATTTCATCGGCGTCGACACAGAAGCGCCACGACGCCCTGTATCTGGACAACTGGCGAAAACGTATTGAGCTGGTTGGCAATCAGCATTATCCAGATGAAGCTCGCCAGAATGAAATTTTTGGTAGCCTGCGTATGATGGTGACCATCAGACCCGATGGCAGCGTTGCCGAAATCCGGGTGCTGCAAGGTTCAGGACATCAGGTGCTGGATCTGGCCGCAGTGGACATTGTCCGGCTGGCGGCACCGTTTGACGCCTTTCCCGACGAACTGCGTGGCAGTGTCGATTTGCTGGAGATCATCCGCACCTGGCGCTTCCGGCCAGGCAATGCCTTCAGCAGCCAGTAAACTACCAGCCCTTAATGTTGAGGTGGCGGATAGCGTTTGCTATGCCAGAGGCTCACAATCACCGATACCAACAAAATAGTCCCCACGGTGGTCAATGACACCACCACCGGTATTTTGTACCAGTCTACAATCAGCATTTTGATTCCGATGAACACCAGAATGACGGCCAGCCCATATTTGAGCATCGCAAAGCGATCACCAATATCGGCCAACAGGAAGTACATGGCGCGCAGACCCAGAATGGCAAACAGATTTGAAGTCAGCACAATAAACGGGTCATTGGTAATTGCAAACACCGCAGGGATGCTGTCAACGGCAAAAATGACATCTGAAATTTCTACCAGGACCAATGCCAGAAACAGGGGAGTGATCATCAGCACCCCGTTATGTCGGACAAAAAAACGTTCACCATCCAATTGCTCTGTAACCGGGTAGTGATTGCGTATCCATTTGATAATCGGGTTCTTGGACAGGTCCCCATCATGCTCGGCAAAAAACGCCATTTTTAATCCGGTCAGGATCAGGAAAACACCAAACACATAGAGAATCCAATGGAATTCGGTGATCAACCACGCGCCGGCCATAATCATGACGGTTCGCAGAACAATAGCGCCAATAATGCCGTACAACAGCACCCGACGTTGAAGCTCCAGTGGAATCGCAAAATAACTGAAGATCATCATCCAGACAAAAACGTTATCAACAGCGAGCGATTTTTCGACCAGGTACCCGGTCAGAAACTCCAGCGCTTTGTCATTGGCGATCACGGGGCCGGCATTGATGTTGAGATACCACCACAGCCCGAGATTAAAAAGCAGCGCGACTGTCACCCAACCGAGGGACCATGCCGCGGCTTCTTTCAACGAAACCCGATGTTGATGTCCGCCTTTGAGTACAAACAGATCCAGCGCCAGCATGCCGACAACAATAGCTGCAAACACCAGCCATAATCCGGTATTTCCTACAGTTTCCACGATGCCACCTGCAATAAAAAAAGCCAAGGTCGGAGGGACATTGGCCTTTTGTTATTGCACGAGAGGGTTTCTCGCAGACAGACCTTGCCCCAGGGCAAGGTCTCGCTTGCACTACTGTCACCACCTGAGCGCGTATTGTTACGGGCCGATGACTGCAGCACCCACGGCACCGGGAGGCGTCTGTTGACTGACCTGCCGTGTTGACGACACCGTGACGGAAAAGCTACTCCCCTCTGGCGCCTGAGTTTAGTCCTAGTCTCAGTGAAGTCAAGCCGGGCTTTAAAATAGATATTTTGACCCCATATCATCACCTTCAATCTGACTGTTGCTTCGCTGCATGCGTTACCATGCAGATGAACCTGTAACCACGATGGGAGTGTGCGTAGCTCATGCATAAGCATAATGAATCAAGTGCGTTTTCTGACATCAAAGCAGAAGATGGCAGCTGCCTTGAACACCATTTTTTGATTGCCATGCCCCAGTTACAGGATCCGCATTTTCAGGGTTCTGTTACCTATTTATGGAAACACGATAAAAATGGCGCACTCGGCGTTGTAATCAATCGTCCGTCAAAACTGCCCATTACCGGCCTGATGGAAGAAATGAAAATTGCAGTCAGCGACAACATCGTACAAAAGCTCAGCGACAAAAAGGTGATGGCCGGTGGCCCGGTTGAAAAAAATAAAGGATTTATCCTGCATGATGCCGGGACCGAGTGGGAATACACGCTGCCCATCAATGACATGATCAGCCTGTCGATGTCGCGCGACATTCTGCAGGATATCGCCAGCGGTGGCGGTCCAGCGCGATATATTGCCGCGCTCGGCTGCGCGGGCTGGGATGCCGGCCAGCTTGAACAGGAAATCAGCGACAATGTCTGGCTGACTGTGCCTGCCAATCCGGATCTGTTGTTTTCCGAAAATCATAAAACTATGGCTGAAGCAGCTGCCGCCATTCTGGGCGTCAACCTGAGCCAGTTATCCACACTGTCAGGACATTCTTAGCATCTGAACATGGAAGCCTACCCACAAAAATATACCCGACCACTCAAGATCCTGGCTTTTGATTTTGGCACCAAACGCATCGGTGTGGCTTATGGCCAGAGCCTGACCAACACAGCACAAGCGCTGCCCGTTGTGCCGGCAAAGGACGGTATCCCAGACTGGAGTCAGCTGGAAAAGCTGGTGTCCGAATGGAAACCTGATGCGTTTGTGGTGGGCTTGCCCTGGAACATGGATGACAGCGAAAGTGAATTGCTGGTTCGGGCCCGCAAGTTTGGCAATCGACTTGAAGGTCGATTGCACAAACCTTGTTATGGCATCGATGAACGACTCACCTCATTTGTCGCGCGCGGTGAGTTGCTGCGCGGAGAATCCAGCGGTGCAGTCGATAGCCTGGCCGCACGTCTGATGCTTGAAGCGTGGTTTGCTGGTTTGCCGGCGCTTACACCATCTTAAAAACCAGGTTCAAACAAATCTGCACGTACAGACTTCATCGGCTATACATAAGCAAGAACACTGAGCTGTCATCACAACAAGGATGTTGGACATGCCTGCGATCTCCATGTTTTACGGTTTGGTCATCTATATGTACTATCAGGACAATAAACAACACAAGTTGCCACACATACATGTCAGATATCAGGACAAGGAAGTAATTGTTGCCATACCAGAAGGTGTTGTACTTGAGGGAGGCATCCCTGCTTCCAAGTTGAAATTATTGTTTGCATGGGTAGAATTGCATCAGGACGAGCTGATGGCGGACTGGCAATTGGCCATCGCCGGTGAGCAACTTTATAAAATTGAACCATTAAGATAAGTTATGAACCCAAGAGTCATTTCTGTTCAGACTATGCCAGGTCACCAACTGCTTATAAAATTCAGCAACGGAGAGACTGGCACTTATAACTGCAATCCTTTGCTGAAATTTGGTGTTTTCTGTGAACTGCAGGATGAGAACTACTTTAGAAAAGCCCGAGCTGAACACGGGACCGTTGTATGGCCAAATGATCAGGATATCTGTCCAGATACCTTATACCTGGACTCAGTAAAATCCTGAATTTAGTGCAAACCGTCACACCATCTTAAAAACTAGCCTGCCCACCCCTTCGATCGCTGCATCCACCTCATCGCCTTGATTGGCAGCACCAACACCAGCGGGAGTCCCGGTAAAAATTACGTCACCGGCTTTTAGCGTGTAATAGGTAGAAAGCTCCGCAATAATTTCATCGACTTTCCAGATCAGATCTGACAGATCGCCACGTTGTTTTGGCTGCCCGTTTAAAGAAAGTGTGATGGCACCTTTATCCAGCCAACCTGTTTGACTGAGTGGAACCAATGCAGACACCGGACCTGAAAAATCAAAACCTTTGGCAGTATCCCAGGGACGGCCCTGTTTTTTGGCGTCAGCCTGCAGATCACGGCGGGTAAAATCTATCCCTACAGCATAGGCATATACCGCGTCACGCGCCTGCTCTAAAGTCAAAGAAGAACCGCCGGCTTTTAACGCCACTACCAATTCGACCTCATGGTGTAAATCCTTGGTTCGCGTCGGATAAGGTACTTTGCCATCGGGCATAAACACCGCATCGGCAGGTTTGCCAAAAAAGAACGGCGCTTCCCGCGAAGGATCAGCACCCATTTCTTTGGCATGCTCTGCGTAATTCCGACCCACACAATACACCCTGTTTACCGGGAACTGCGCGTCTTCACCCTGCACCGGCAAGGTAACTTGTTTCAATTCAAATATGGTTTTCACGCTCTCACTTTCCTGCACAATAATGTTTGGGTTTTTAAATAGGCGCGCCTGGCGGCATAGGCAGCGGCGCACTCAATAAACTGTTTTCAGCACCGCGTTCCAGGCGATTTTCAATTTCGTCACGCGCCATCTGATAGTGCGCCTTCCATGCACTATCCGTCACCGAGTCGGCATCATCCAGCCACTCATCAAGATTGATCAGCGTCTGATTGATCATGGCTTTGACCTGATTGTCGACGCGTTCGGATTGCAGAACCGCCAGCAAGCGATACAAAACAACATTGTTGACGCTGCGTTGCACACTGCCCAGCTGCGCACTTTGACGAGATGCATAAAACGTATTGTCCAGCAAGCGCGACAAGACCTGCTCAACCGACGGCAGCGAACTGTCCAGCATATTCAGATTGTTGATGCGCGCTAACCGTTCAGCCTGCAAGATCCCGGCGATGGTATGATCTGCCGCGGTTTCTGCGATGGTGGCAAAGTCTACACCAAGCGATGTACGCAAGGGGAAACTCTCGCGGTTGCGTCCATACCCCGGTGGTTTGGGAGGAATAATGGACAGAATGTCTGGCGACAGTGCAAGCAACTCCGGCCTCAGAGTCATCAACAGCGCATCCAGCGCACGCATTTGACGGGCTGCATCGACCGGCACAATCAGCGGCGACTGCGGCGCACTGCCGTCGTAAACTGAATACTCATAATACGTGCCGCCAACCAGACGATGCACCGCTGATACCTGATAGCGATGCAACAAATACAAGGGCACCAGAATTTCTTCCAGCTCGGCGTAGGGCTGCCCCACGCGCAGGTTATCCGAACCAAATCGCTGCAAGGCATCTGCACGCACATTCAGCAGACGCTGAAGTTCCTCGACCGGATCGGCACCGTTGTCCCACAGATGCGAAAGCGGATGCGCGCCACCGTCGGCGTTGGTATCCAGATCAGTAATGTAGTACAGACCTGCGTCTTTGTTCTCTTGCAGAATGGCAGCCAGACCTGTGGCCTCTTCAGCCGGGTCAGCAAACTGGCTGTAGCCGTATTTGATGGTCTGGAAATCCCACTGCCCCAGACCGATATCGTAGGCATTGAGCGCATCCAGAACCCCTTGATCGCTGATCTCCAACGACGGATGCGGATAATCCATCACCGACGCCCGATTGTTGACGCTGGCGGCAAAATTGTGGGCGATGCCCAAGGTATGCCCGATTTCATGCGCAGATAACTGCCGGATACGCGACAGCGCCAAGGCCTGAATCGCTTGATCTGAACCTTCAGTTGCCAATCCAATCAAGGATTGCGCAATGCGATAATCCTGCCGCACGCGTAATGACCCGAGAGTGACTTTGCCTTTGATAATTTCTCCCGTGCGCGGGTCAACAATACTCGAGCCATATGACCAGCCGCGTGTCGAGCGATGTACCCACTGGATCACGTTGTAACGGATGTCCATGGGATCAGCGTCTTCCGGCAGGATTTCAACCTGAAAAGCGTTTTCAAAACCAATGGCTTCAAACGCAGCATTCCACCAACGTGCACCGTCCAGCAAGGCGCTGCGTACCGGTTCGGGCACGCCGGCATCCAGATAATAAATGATGGGTTCCACCGCTTCGCTGACAGCTGCATCGGGATTACGTTTTTCCAAGCGGTGACGGGAAATATACCGACGCGTCATATCCTCATTGATAGGCGCCGCAAAATCCATAAACCCACGCGACCAGTAACCGGACTCAGGATGATACGCGCGCGACTGGTAACCAGGGCCGGGCAGTTGCACAAAGGAATGGTGTTGTCGCACGGTGATACTTTCAGGCGTAGGCGTAACTGAACGCACAAGGCTACCAGGCTGATTACCGGCAAAAGTCAGCTGGGTTTCAAATTCTGTGTTCAAGGGGAAGTTGCGAGTGCGATCCATGTAAATCGCTGAGCGCTGCTTATCAACGCTGTAATTGCCCTGCTGGCTGCTGGCCAGCGTTGCTGACACACCGTGTGCATCGGTAAGCAGGAAATCCGTCATATCAATCAGAACCGCATCGCCGTCGCTGGCCAGCACGGTAAAACCGGCAAGAATGGACTCGGCAAATGCCTCCTGAACAGAGAGACGTTCAGCTGCGCTGTCCGAGTCTGCGCGATACGCCAGATTGATATGTTTTAGAAAAACTTTATTGCCATGGCGTTCAAAACGCACGACACGGCTGTCACCGACCTGGCCGCGATCCAGTCCAATATCGTTGGAACCAACTCCGGTAGACAGCGCATTGGCGTACAAAAAGTCCTCATTCCAACGCGCCACTTTCAGCAGCAATTGTCCGGTGGCGGGTTTGTAATAGAAGTCAAAATAGCCAGTCTGAAGCTCCGCACCGCTGATCACATCCTCCCAGCTGGCGGCCTGCGCAAACGCCTTTGCTGGCAGCTGACTTCCCGCCACAAACACCAGCAGCACAAACATCAGATGCGAAAAACGTCGGAGATTAAACGATAAGAACTTCATGTGCGGGCTCCCGGGATTGGAATATCTGTCTGTTATCCGGAGCGTAACACAGCTGTTGGTGCCGGCAGAACTGCGTTAATTGACCCTGATGCACT
Organism: Pseudohongiella sp.; assembly: GCA_030696315.1. Classification (GTDB taxonomy): domain Bacteria; phylum Pseudomonadota; class Gammaproteobacteria; order Pseudomonadales; family Pseudohongiellaceae; genus Pseudohongiella. The sequence goes on from JAUYSM010000009.1 coordinate 30,732, forward strand.
CAGGCAAGGTAGCTGCGCAGGCGCGGATTTACCTCATGACGTCTAAGCAACTGCTCCAATGCCCACTGACACTCATCAGGCACCTCGCGCAGGAATTTGACCTGCTCGTTATCCAACACCGCAATCGGCACACCATCTTTGTACAACAGACGATTGCGAGCGGTTTTGGCAAGTTTTACATCTGGCAGAAACAGCGGCAGATTGTTGACCGGATCGACTGCTGACAAGCTGCAGTAGCTCGCCTCATTAAAATCACTGACGGTTTTTTCAATCTCGCTGCTGCCTGCGCGTGCCAGAAATGCTTTGCGCTCGCTCAGCTTTTTTGCAGCCTCTCGCAAGGGTGCAACATTCTCTGGCAAGGTGAACTGTTCGCCACCGAGGCCCTCAATAAAACGGCCACCACGCAAATTTCCACGCAGTTCCTGACGCCGCAGCACCGGCAACAGATCCCGCCAGGCCGGCGCGACACTTTCACGTGCAACAATCTGACGACTGATGACTCCCCAACGCTGCAGGTATACAGAAACCAGGGTTTCCAAAGCCTGTTCATCAAGATCGGCCGGTTCAGGTTTGTACAACAATGACCAGCGTCCGGCGTCCTCCACGCTATAACCCGTTCGTCGAGTCCGCTGGCGAGCGGAGCCGGCATTGGCGCTTAATGCCCCGGATCGTAAGGAAGGTTTGCGAGCATCCGGGGTCAGCAGCGCACGCAAGCCAGTAAAGCCATCACTGGTGAGCAAACCACTGGCAACCAGTTCCGACAGCGCCTGTTCCAACTGCGCCGGCAATAAGCCGGTACGCTGCCGGATCTCATTAAAAAAGCTGGCACCACGCTTTTTGAGATCATCAAAAACGCACTCGGCATTGGCAGATAAGTCCGGCCTGTTGGTTTGCGCAGGTGCTGCCAACTGTTGCCAGACATCCATATTCACCCGCGAGGCAATGCTGATGGGTGTGGACTTGATGGGTCCGCCGCTGCGTTTGTTACTTGCGCGTACCGCTGTCAACTGCGTCGGGCTGATAAAACGCCCCCACCCCAGACGACCGCTGACACAGAGCAGATCCAGCCAGGATGGATCATAAAAACTCAAACGTGCCGGCAAAATATCGCCTTCCCAGGACGCGGCGGGTGCTGACATGCCATCCAGTTTGTCCATGGTGCGTTGCAATAGAGCCTGAGCTTCAGGACCCGATGGCAAAGGCACAGGTTTCGGTTTGATGGTCTGAGTGCGCAGTTCATGCAACTCAAACAAATACAGTGTGTAAGCCTGCAGAGACACCGGTTTGATCGATTCCCTGTGGGCATCCAGCGTGTAACGGTGTATGCGCTGCAATAATCGCCGCTCACACCACTCCAGCGAAGCGTCATCGGTACGGGCGACATTGGCTTGCGTAAACCGACCCCGGAACACAAAACCTTCACGCTCCAAGCCCAGCAGCGCCATGTCGATTTTTTTAACACTGATTCCACTTTGGGCGGCCAATTGCATGGCTGTAATCGGACCTGACACATCCAGACGTCGACGTACAAAGGTCTGTACCGCCGCATCGACCTCAATAGCCTGCAGCATTTTGTCTGGTATCAATGGCTCCTGCTGGCAAGTAGCCAATGGAAAAACGGCGCGCCAGGCTGGCAACATCTCCGTGGTCATTAACAATGCCGGTGTCACATCGGTGGCAAGTACCCGGCATACCCGGCCCTGTTGATGTAAGGCATCAAACAGGCGTTGCAGTGTGGCAGAGGACAACTCAGCGTCGGTCATAAATCCGGCGCAATACAGGCCATCATGTAATTCTTCCGGGTCGCGCATGAGCGGCCAGGCTTCATCACGTACTCGGGCAATTGCGCGCTCATCCAGCCGGCTGTAGGCATCGGTTTCCGCCGGATCAACCCAGCTGCGATTTTTGATGGCATTGGTGCGACGCTCTTCAAACGGCGCATCATCCAGAAATGCATACGGGCGCGCATTGATAATTTCCTGCGCAAACGGTGAAGGCTCACGCAAGTCCAGCGCAATCAAAGTCAACTCTTTGGCTTCAAAACTGCGCAGCAAATCCAGCAGACCTTCAATGTCCATGGCTTCGGTCAGACAATCATGAATAGTCTGTTGTACCAGCGGATGGAATGGGATGTCGCGTTTGCCGGTGATATTTTCCTGACAGGCCAGTTGATCAGGGAACACCTGGGCGACCAGGTCTTCAGCGTCCATACGCTGAAACTGTGGTGGCACACGCTTGCCGGCACGATTACGCTGAATCGCCAGCGAGCGAGTGGCATTCCAGCGCCAGCGCACTTCAAACATCGGCGCATCCAGCAGGGCCTGCGTCAGCACATCGGTCACGGAGTTGCTGTGTAAATAATTAAACACTTCTTCCAAAGGAAAACTGTGCACTGACCCCAACGAAATCACAATGCTGTCTTCGTTGGCAGCCGCCTGCAATTCAAAATTGAATGTGCGGCAAAAACGTTTGCGCAGCGCCAAGCCCCAGGCTTTGTTCAGGCGGCTGCCAAACGGCGCATGAATCACCACATGCATGTCGCCGACTTCGTCAAAAAAGCGTTCCATCACAATGGTGTTTTGTGTCGGCATCACCTGCAGCGCCTTGCGCCCGGCATGCAGATAATCCACCAGTTGCTGCGCCGCAGAACGTGGCAGACCCAGCTCACCTGTCAGCCACAACACCGCACTGTCCGGACCTTCACTTAACAGATAATCGTCCACATTTGAGCGCAGCCGCGACACCGACAATGACAGCTCTGCTGTCCTGCCCGGTCCTTCACCAATCCAGAAAGGTACGGAGGGCTTCTGGCCGTGCGCATCACGCACCCGCACCTTGAGCCCATCCACTTTCATCATTTGCCAGCTGTGAGTGCCCAGCGTAAAAATATCGCCGGGCAGAGTCTCCAACGCAAAATCTTCATTGAGATTGCCCACCACAATATCATCGGGATCCAGCACCACCTGATAATCAAACATATCCGGAATGGCGCCGCCGTTGGTCAAGGCTGTCAGCCGTGCACCGCGACGCGCACTCACTCGCTGATGAATCCGGTCAAGGTGTAACCAGGCGCCACGGCGCCCCAATCGCGTGGAATAACCGTCCGCCAACATCAGCACCAATTCGTCAAACACTGAACGCTCAAGATTGCGATACGGCCAGGCGCGTGTCATCAGAGCAAACAGCTCATCCATGGACTGTGGCGAGGGATCTTCGTCCTGTCGTGCCGCCAGCTCCGCCACAATCTGCTGAGACAAAATGTCCAGCGGCTGTTCTGGCATCAGAATTTTATCCAGCTCACCCCGGTGAATACTTTCTACCAATGCGGTGCATTCCACCAGATCGTCACGCGTGAGTGGAAACAGAATACCTTTGGGTGTGCCACCCACAGAGTGACCACTACGACCTACGCGCTGCAAGAAAGTGGCAATGCTGTTGGGCGACGCAAATTGCACCACCAGATCCACTGCGCCAATATCAATACCCAGCTCCATGGATGCGGTAGCGACCAGCACCTTTAACTTGCCGGCCTTCAATTGCTGCTCAGCTTTGTGCCGGCGCTCCTTGCTCATACTGCCGTGATGCGAACTCACCAGGCTGGCGCCCGCATCACCAAACAGGCTGTCTGCGCCCAGCCGCTCGGACAAGGCCATGGCCAGACGCTCAGACAAGCGGCGGGTATTCACAAACACCAGCGTTGTGTGGTGCTGCTTGATCAATTCCACCAGGCGCTCATACAGCTCTGCCCACACTTCATTGCTCATCAGCGCAGATAAAGGCGACGAA
>JAUYSM010000018.1 GCA_030696315.1 Pseudohongiella sp.
GCGGAAAATGCGATTGAGTGACGTAGTCATCCAGAAAAATCTTGACCAGCACCGGGCCTATCACTTGACCCAAGGTGCCCAGCACCAACAGCGCGGCAGCCTGCTTCAACAAGCCGGGATAGGCAAGCGCATAAGTCAACAATCGACGCAGTGAGCGCCTATCCAGTTTTTGTGGAATGTCATCGTCCTGATGCAACGGCTTGCTCCAGCTTCTGATAATCAAACATACGCGAATACCAGGCTTTTCCCTGTACCAGTTGACGGTGTGTTCCGCGCTCCTTTATCTCGCCATGACCCAACACAATAATTTGATCGGCATCTTCGACAGCGGAGAGCCGATGACAAAGAATGATGGTTGAGCGCCCTTCGCGAGCCTGTTTGAGATGCTCGAGGATATTGCGCTCGGTGCTGACATCAACGGCCGACAAGGCGTCGTCAAGTACCAGAATGGGCGCATCCAGCAACAATGCGCGCGCAATCGCAATGCGTTGTTTTTGTCCACCTGACAGTGTCACACCACGCTCGCCCACCAGCGTGTCATAACCGGCCGGGAAACGCAGAATATCCTGCTCTACTGACGCAAGTCGCGCGACCGCCCGGATCTCTTCAATACTTGCATCCGGCCGCCCCAAGGCGATGTTTTCGGCAATACTGGCGGTAAACAGGAATGCATCCTGAGGCACCACGGCAATCATGCTGCGCAGGGATTCCAGGGTGTAATGACGAACGGACTGACCGCCAATACTTACCGATGCTGACGCATGGTCATAGTAGCGCAGCAACAAGCTGATCAAGGTGGATTTGCCCGCTCCAGTGGCACCCACTATCCCCAGCATCTGACCTTGCGCAAGCTGTAACTTGATATTTTTCAGTGCAGGACTGCCAGCACCGGGGTATTCAAACGCTGCGATGTCCCATTCGAGATCCACATTATTTGCAAAGCTCAAGGTGCCTTCGTCGCTGACCGGTGAACGTGCGTCCAGCAATGCGCTGATCCGGTCATACGCTGCGCTGCCACGCTCAACCAGATTCAACAGCCAGCCATACGCAAACATCGGCCAGATCAGAAAACCAAGATACATGGTGAAACTGGTCAGTTGACCCAAGGTAATACTGCCTTGTTCGATCAACCATGCACCCATTGCAATCGACACCAAAAACGACACACCCACCGTGATGAAGATGGCGGGATCATAAAGCGAGTCGGTGGCAGCCACGCGCATGTTGGCCTCTGCGGCGCGATCAGCCACGAGCATGAAGTCAGCGTCTTCACGAATCTCGCGCCCAAACGCCTTGGTCATACGAATACCGGATACCGACTCCTGAACTTTGTCATTGAGGTCCGAGAAGCGCTCTTGTGCATCGCGAAAGCCATCGTGCAAACGCGTGCCAATGATGTAAAAAAACCAGGCCATCACTGGAAAGGGTATCAATGCCGCCAGCGTCAGTTCCCAGCTGACAAACGTCATCATCACAGCAAGCACCAGCACACCGGTCACTACACCGTCGAGACCAGATAACACGCCCTCACCTGCTGTCATTTCAACCGCGCTGACATCATTGGTCGCGCGCGCCATCAGGTCACCTGTGCGATGTGTGTTGTAAAACCCGGGGGCCATCAGGGTCAGATGCCTGTACACCTGTTGTCGCAAACGTTCCGCAAGCTGAAAGGACGCGCTGAACAAAAACAGGCGCCATAAAAACCGCATGATGTAGATCAGAATGCCCAGCACCAGCACCGCAATCACGTACATCATCAGACTTCGCTGATCGAGCGACTGCGCCATGACATCATCAATCAGGCGGCCAACCAGCCAGGGGATAGACAACTCCAGTATGTCAACCGCGATCAACAATAGACCGGCCAGCACGTACCGGCGCCATTGCTCCCTGAAGTACCATCCCAGTTTTAAAAAAATGTCCATGAACAGTCCAAACGCCAGACATGGCAAACTATCAGGTAATTGTGCGCGCCAAGGCCGCTATTATTGTCAGTGAACGGAAAAAATCCAGCCTGATTTCTCTCAAATACAAAATCTTCGTTTAACGTGAGGGATGCGTTTGTTACAATGCGCGCCATCAGCGCTGGCACCTCTGCCAGATTCCCTGCAACCCGCGATTTTACTCATGCCCAGCAAGTGCATCATAGCCCTTGCTCAAGGAGTCACAACCAAGAATGAGCACTGAACCCATCAAGATTGAAGATTTCTACCCGCTGGATACCTTTAACCGCATGAAAGCACTGGCGGACACCAAGGAGACACCTTTTGTGGTGATCGACTTGAACACCATCAGTGAGCACTACGATACCTTGATCGAGTATTTCCCATACTCAAAAATTTATTATGCCGTTAAAGCCAATCCTGCACCGGAAATCATCACTCTGTTGAAGGAAAAGGGCTCCAACTTTGACGTCGCCTCTATCTACGAGTTGGATAAGCTGTTAAGTCTTGGTGTCCCTGCAGAACGTTGCAGCTATGGCAACACCATCAAAAAGAGCAAAGATATCCGTTACTTCTACGAAAAAGGTGTGCGCATGTTTGCCACCGACTCGGAAGCGGATCTGCGTAACATTGCACGCGCAGCGCCAGGATCACGCGTGTATGCGCGTATTCTGACAGAAGGCAGCCATACCGCCGACTGGCCGTTATCACGCAAATTTGGCTGCCATACCGATATGGCAATCGACTTGATGATTCTGTCACGCGAACTTGGCCTTGACCCCTATGGCATCTCGTTCCACGTGGGCTCACAGCAGCGCGATATCGGCGTGTGGGATGCTGCAATTGCCAAAGTAAAAGTAATTTTTGAGCGCCTGAAGGAAGAGGACGGCATTACGCTCAAGATGATCAACCTCGGTGGTGGCTTCCCGGCCAATTACATTACGCGCGCCAATACGCTACCTACCTATGCGGAAGAAATTACGCGTTTTATCCAGGAAGACTTTGGTGATGACTTCCCCGAAATCATTCTTGAGCCCGGTCGTTCATTGATTTCAAACGCCGGCATCCTGGTGTCAGAGGTTGTGTTGATTTCCCGAAAATCGCACACATCCCTGCACCGCTGGATATTTACTGATGTGGGCAAGTTCTCTGGTTTGATCGAAACCATGGACGAGAGCATCAAGTACCCGATTTATGTTGAAAAACAGGGTGAACCTGAAGAAGTGATTATTGCGGGCCCGACCTGCGACAGCGCGGATATCATGTATGAACAATACAAGCCGCACTTACCGCTCAATCTGGCCTCTGGTGATCGCCTGTACTGGTTCTCCACGGGTGCTTACACAACCAGCTACAGCGCCATTGAATTCAACGGTTTCCCGCCGTTGAAGTCCTATTTTGTCTGAGATTTGTCAGAACAAATATTAAAAGCGCAGGCTTGAACAACGCCGCTTGTTCAAGCCTGCTCTTTACCCTGTTGTGCTAGTACCAAGCGGATAAAATCCGGCTCGGGAATTGGTTTAGAAATATAGTAACCCTGCAAAAAATCACAATTGTTTTCCCGCAGTATTCTGGCTTGCTCTTCAGTTTCCACACCTTCTGCAACCACCTGAATCCCCAGCTTTCTGGCCAGCAGCAATATGGTTTCCACCAAGGTGGTTTGCGTAGCACGTTGCCCCAGATCCCGCACAAATGATCGATCGATTTTTACCGCTGACACAGGGAAACGTGAGAAATAACTCAGGCCGGAATAGCCCGTCCCAAAATCATCGATCGCAATGTGCACACCGGCCGCGTGAATCTGCTCTAGCACTTTGCTGGTATTGCCGACTTCGTCAATCAACACACGCTCCGTGATCTCGATCGTCACCGATACCTCGTTTTCGCTTTCCAGAACACGTAGCCATTCTTGCGCATCGTCATCGCGCAGGTGCAACAACTTGGGCGACACATTGACAGACAAACCAATCGGCTTATCCAGGCGCTTGTTCAACTGCCGAATACTTTGCAAGGCTTGTTGCAAGACAAACAGATCCACTCGATTGATAAGTCCGCGCTCTTCAGCCACCGGAATAAAGATGTCGGGCGCCACCCAGCTCCCATCGGAACGCGACCAGCGCACCAGCGCTTCGCAACTGACAATCAATCCGCTGGCTGCATTCACAACCGGCTGAAAGTACACCATCAGCTGGTTATTGTTAATTGCGCTGACCAATTCGTTGTACAGCACATGTTTATGCTCTGATTCCATTTGCATCGCTGCCGTATAAAACTGACAGGCATTGCGTCCGGATTTTTTTACTTCGTACATGGCCTGGTCTGCTTTAATCAGCAGCATGTCAGGGTTGTCGCCATCGTCCGGGTAAAAAGAAACACCAATGCTGACACTGCAGTAAACCTGCCGGCCGTTCAATTCAAACGGCTCGCGCATGGCGGTGACCATGTTATCCGCAATTCTGGCGGCAACACTGACGGAGAAGACGTCCACCAACAATGCAACAAACTCGTCACCACTGTATCGCCCGACGGTATCAACCGAACGAATACAGGCTTTGATGCGTTTTGCAGATTCCACCAGCAACTCGTCGCCGGCATCATGGCCAAGATTGTCGTTAACCGATTTGAAGTTATCGAGATCGATAAACAAAACAGCGAGCCGTGTACTGCGTCGGGCGGCATTCAATAAAGCCGATAACAATCGATCATGAAATAGTGCGCGATTCGGCAATCCCGTCATCAGGTCATAGTTGGCCTGATATTCAATCAATTGATCAGCCTTTTTTTGCTGCGAAACATCCTGAATTGCACCCACGAGTTCAACCTGATCCGTGTCAAAGGTGAGCACTTCAGCTTTTAAATGCAGCCAGACAATCTCACCACTTGCGCGCCGCAACTCAATTTCCTGATCGATGCGTTGCAAGTGCCGGGCAGCGTTACGAATGCAGTTTTCAACGATCTGGCGACTCGAGTGATCAAGTGAGTGACAGAACTCAGCCATATCAGTGACGATCTCGTTCTGGTGCAACTGCATGATCTCGCGCGCCTGTTCAGACACTTCTGTAAATTTCCCGCCCGTCCAGCGCCAACCGCCGACTCGCGATACCGTTTCGACGGCACGCAGAAAGCGTTCATTGCGGAAAATAATTGCACGTAACAATTGGTTATTGGACAGTTGCCGATATCGAAGCACCAACAAAACCGTCAGCAATAAAAATGCAGCCAGACTCGCGATGCGCAAGGCCAGAATGTCGGTCTGAGCAGACGCTGATGATCCCGTTGGTACCGCAGCGATTTCCCAGGTACTGCCGCCCGCAATCACCGGCATCACCACAGCACCTGGGTGGTCAAAGACGGCTTCTCTGCCAAAAAACACTTGCACGGCGGTAACACCATCATGGCCACGGATAGCCACTTCGATGTCTGACGGAATCTGGTTTAGTCCTGCCTTTTCGTAGATACTGCTTACCAGCATCGGTGAGGAAACAACGCCCCACAATACATCCTCACCCGACTCTGACTTCAGATAAACAGGGGCGCGACCCACAAAGGCCCTGCCCCCCTGCACCAACTCAAATGGACCTGCAATCACCATGGTGCCGGTCTCAACGGCTCGCTGCACAGCTTCCCTCTGCACAGAATTGGTCATGTAATTCAGACCAATCGCAGCTTCATTTCCCACAGCGGGATAAACATACCTGACAATCAGGCCCGGGGCAGCCGCCAGGTTGACCAATGCTGGCTCACGCGCGATTACGGTAGCCGCATATTGTTCGAATTGCGTTTGGGTGAAATCAGGATAGGCAGTAATAAAGGCGGCCAGACCATTTATCAGGGAGAGATTGTTAGCCAGCGTGCTTTCAAGTTGATAGCGGATGCCGCTCAAGCGCTCAGACACTTCCTCACGTTGTTCAGAAAGCTGACGATCCAGATAACGAATTTCCAGAAAGCGCTGGAATAACAGCAAGATACTTGCCAATATCACCAAAGATATAATCAATGACCAGCTACGACCCTGACTGCTTTTTAAGCTGTCAGAGAATCTGCGCTCCACTTGCATCAAACACCTCGGCCGATACCTCTATACCATGTCGCACACTTTGTGTGACAACACAGAAATTTTCGAACTGTGATACTGCTTTAGCAATAGAGGGCAAATCTGCGCTGTTTTTGCCAAGATGCAATTTGACATCCAGGTGTGTCACACGCAGAAAGTTGTCAACCCGATCAATCGTGCCTGAGACCAGCGCGGTTAACTCACCCGGATCATCCTTATGTTTCCTCAGGGCAAACAACAGACTGGCAGCCATACAGTTGGCGACGGCTGCGGCCAACATAGCGGATGGGTTGGGGCCCTCACCATCCCCCAAAGGTGGCGGTTCGTCGGTCATCACATTACCAAACTCACCAAAATCGACTTCAAACAGATATTTTTCGAGCAGTTTAAGACGAACCTCGAAGGTTTTCCCGGTAGTACTCATCAATCATTTTCCTCGCTTAAGCGTCTGGCAAGTCATCCATCATGATGCCCAAGGTATCCGACTTGAATTCCCTGCGATAGAGTATAAATACGACAAAAACCGATAGCCCGATCAAGACCCAGGCATTAAGAAACCAGCCTAATCCCGCCATCGCAAAATAATAACTACGCAAGCCATTGTTAAAATTGCCTGAGGCTTTGGATGCCATTTTGGAAATCGAGTCGACATGTCGACTCATTTCCTCTGCGCCAGGCTGTAATGACTTCTCTGGCGCACTGCCAATCATCACCGAGACCAAACCAAATTGCCGCAAGCTCCAGGTGAATTTAAAAAAGCCGTACACAAACAAACAGATCAACAAAACAACTTTTACTTCCCATTGCGCCAGTGTGCTTTGGTCAGAAAAAGGCAAGTCATTCAGCATGCCCAGCATCATTTCGGAGGAACCCAGCATGGTTACCAGACCCGCTAGCACCAGCAGCGTGGTTGACGCAAAAAAAGAAACATTGCGCTCAAGATTGGCAACAATATTGGTATCCGTAATACG
>JAUYSM010000046.1 GCA_030696315.1 Pseudohongiella sp.
CGAGCGAAATCTTCTGCTTCTGGTCGGCGGTAAGGCCGCGGGCCCGCTTGTGGGCCCGCTCGGCCAGCCCGATGATCTCCAGCGTTTCAGTGACGCGCCGGGAGACTTCGGCTTCGGCCATGCCGCGATTGCGCAGTGGGAAGGCCAGGTTATCGTGCACCGTCATGGTGTCGTAGATCACCGGAAACTGGAACACCTGGGCGATGTTGCGCTGTTCCGTCGGCAACTGGCTGACATCGGTGTCGTCAAACAGCAGCTGCCCCTGGCTCGGCGTCACCAAGCCCGAAATAATATTGAGCAAGGTAGTTTTGCCGCAGCCTGACGGTCCCAGCAAGGCATACGCGCCGCCGTCTTCCCACACATGAGACAAGGGCTTTAACGCGTACGCAGCAGCATCTTCTGTGGACTGCGTTGCAGAGCTCGCTTTTACGCCGCCGTAACGATGCGCAATATTGTTGAGCACAATTCTGGCCATCAGACATCTTCCCGCTGTGTTGGCGCCAAACAGCGTTTACCTTGGCTGTCAAACAGGTAGATCTGCGCAGGATCAATGGCAAGTCGCAGCGGGGATTCGGCCGGCAAGTCCTTGACCCCATGAACCAGCGCAACCCAGCGCTGAGTCTGTGCGCCCTGCAATCGCACATGCACGTAAGTTTCTGAACCCGTGATTTCAGTGACCTCAACATGGGCATTCATGCGCGCATACGTCGTCTGTTTTTGGGTCATCTGTTGAGGCACATCCAGCAGCAAGTGCCAGGGCCGGATGGCCAGTGTGTAGTGTCCGTCTGGCAAATGCGCCGCGTGGGCGGCCTGAGGAGGGAGCATCATCACCAAGTCATCACACCGCAGTTCCGCGCCTTGTTTGCTGACCGGCAGGGTGTTCAGCGGCGGATCTGAAAAAATGCGCGCGGTTTGTAAATCCACCGGACGCTGGAACACCTTGATCGCGGGGCCAAACTGGGTGATGCCACCCTCATGCAAGGTGGCGGTATTGCCGCCCAACAGCAATGCTTCAGTCGGTTCTGTGCTGGCGTAAACCAGAATGGCACCGGTTTTTGCAAAGATAGCGGGCAGTTCCCGTCGCAGTTCTTCGCGCAGTTTGTAATCGAGATTGGCCAGCGGCTCGTCCAACAATACCAGTTTGGCCTGTTTGACCAAGGCGCGGGCTAGCGCGGTGCGTTGCTGTTGACCGCCGGACAGATCCGCCGGCAGGCGCTGCAGGTAGTCGCCCAGCCGCAGCAAATCGGCCGCCTCGTGGACGCGCCGCTTGATGGTGGCTTTATCCAGCCCGGCCACCCGCAGCGGCGAGGCGATATTCTCATAGACGGTGAGACTGGGGTAATTGATGAACTGCTGATAGACCATGGCAACATCGCGCTTTTGCACAGGAATCCCGCGCACGTTGACACCATTAAAGCGGATCTCACCCGTACTTGGTGATTCAAGCCCGGCCATCAAGCGCATGAGCGATGTTTTACCGGACAGCGTTGCGCCCAGCAATACATTCAGCGAGCCGGGTAACAGCTCAAGGCTGACATCGCGAATATGGACGTCGTTGCCTATGCGTTTGCTAACGTTGATCAATTCCAGCATTGTTTTTGTTCTGGTCTGTTTTGTTATGACATTAAGTGAACCATACTGTGGGGCAGCAAGTCTTCCACTTTTACGTGACACAACACAGGCCAAAACTCTGCGCGGAGCCGATAATGAAAAAATTAGACCCGGTTGAACGACGTGTGTATGAACTCTATGACAAATACTGCCACGGTGAAATAGACCGGCGACAGTTTTTCAAGCGAGCGGCAGCGCTCACTATTGGCGGCCTGTCGGCTCTGAGCATTGCAGAATCACTGATTCCGGACTATGCCAAAGCCCAGCAAGTGATGTTCACCGACCCAGGCATCAAGGCACGGTATGTCGACTACCCCTCGCCGGGGGGCAGCTCAGGCAGCATGCGTGGATATCTGGTAGCACCTGCTGGTGACGGTCCCTTCCCGGCTGTTCTGGTCATGCATGAGAATCGTGGACTCAACCCCTACGTTGAAGATGTGGCGCGGCGCGCAGCGCTGGCTGGTTTTCTGGCGCTGGCGCCGGACGGACTGGCGCCGATCGGCGGTTATCCGGGCAATGATGATGAAGGCCGCACCATGCAGGCTTCGCTGAATCAGGATCAGTTGCGCCAGGACATGCTCAACAGTGCGCGCTTTGTCAAAACCCATGAATTGTCGACAGGCAAACTTGGCGCTACCGGTTTTTGCTGGGGCGGCGCCACCACAAACTTCCTGGCAGTGACCATGGGTGATGAGTTGCAGGCGGGTGTTCCTTTTTACGGCCGGGCGCCTGATCTCGCCTTGGTTCCCAACATCAAAGCCGCCATGATGGTGCAATATGCCGAAGATGATGAAGGCGTGAACGCCACACGCGAGCCCTACCGTGAGGCATTAAGGGCGGCCGGTGTGACCCATGAAATGCACACTTATCCGGGCACATTGCACGGCTTCCACAATGACTCAACGCCCCGATTCAACAAAGAAGCAGCGGATCAGGCATGGGCACGCACCATCGCGTTTTTTAATACCCATCTGCGTTGACCGGGCCAAAATCGACTCGGGGCATCGACTTTGTCAGTCAGATTGTCTGGAATTGTGATTCCACAGGTGATACTTGTTGTTTTTCAGGTGATAATCGCTTCATCACCTGAAAACAACAAGGAGTCATCAGGATGTCGATCACCATCAGTGTGCCCAAAGAAACCCGCGCAGGAGAACAGCGGGTGGCTTTGGTTCCCGATATTGTCAAAAAATTAAGCGCCATGGGCGCTTCAATACGCGTTGAATCCGGGGCGGGCGAACTCGCCGGTTATGCCGATGCCGATTACGAGGCCGCATCAGCCACTATCGTTGCGGAGGCCAGCGCCCTGTATCACGGCGCCACCATCGTGCTGACGGTCAATCCTCCGGACAGCGGCCAAATTGCGCACCTGGACAATAACTCGATTCTGATCGGGTACCTGAACCCCTGGTCAGAAACTTACCGCTTCCACACGCTTCAGGAAAAACACATCTCAGCATTTTCCATGGAAATGGTGCCGCGTATTTCGCGTGCACAAGCCATGGATGCGCTGTCTTCACAGGCATCGATTGCGGGTTACAAGGCAGTATTGATGGCGGCGTCACTATCCGGAAAATTCTTTCCGATGCTGACCACCGCCGCCGGTACCGTACGTCCCTCCAAAGTGCTGATTATCGGCGCAGGCGTCGCAGGTTTGCAGGCGATTGCAACGGCGCGCCGCCTGGGCGCTATTGTTGAAGGTTACGACGTGCGCGCCGCCGTTAAAGAACAGGTGGAATCCCTGGGCGCCAAGTTTGTGGATATCGACATCAAAGCGGAAGGCAGCGGTGGATATGCCCGCGAGTTGACCGCCGAAGAAAAACAACTGCAGCAGGATATCCTGGCCCGGCATATTGCAGCCGCTGATGTTGTGATTTGTACAGCTGCAATTCCCGGACGCCCATCACCCCGCATCATTACAACTGCCATGGTGGAAGCCATGAAAGGCGGTTCGGTGATTGTGGATCTGGCCGCAGAAGGGGGTGGCAACTGTGAACTCACCCAGGCCGGCCAAAACATTGTGCACCAGCGCGTGACCATTGCCGGCCCGCTGAATGTACCTGGCACTGTGCCCAACCACGCCAGTGAGCTGTACTCAAAAAATCTGCTGAACATGTTGGGGCTGATCATCAAAGACCGCGCCATTCATATTGATCTGGAGGATCAGATTCTGAAAGACAGTCTGATCACCCATGCAGGGGAAATAGTTAACCCAGCGGTACGCGATCGCCTGCAGAACGCTGGCGTGTAAGCACCATTCGAGACAGAGGATAACAACATGATTGAAGGATTAGCGGCTCTTTATATTTTTTTGCTGGCCGGGTTTACCGGTTTTGAAATCATCAGCCGGGTACCTGTGATTCTCCACACTCCGCTGATGTCGGGCTCCAACTTTGTTCACGGCATTGTGCTGGTGGGGGCCATGATTGCACTGGGCATCGCAGAAACCACCTCGCAGCAGGTGATTGGATTTATTGCGGTGCTGCTCGCGGCGGGTAACGCGGTGGGTGGCTATGTGGTCACTGAGCGCATGCTGGAGATGTTTAAAACCACGGGCAAGCAAGACAAAAAAGGAGCTCATAAGTAAATGGAACTTATTATTCAAATCAGTTACCTGCTGGCCGCGGTGCTGTTTATTCTTGGCCTCAAGCAGATGAGTTCACCGGTCACTGCCCGGCGCGGTATCCACTGGGCTGGCGCGGGTATGGTGGTCGCTACTTTGGTGACCTTTGCAGCGGAAGAAATTACCGGCAACGAACAAGCCGCGACCAATGTGATGCTGATCATCATCGCCATTGCCCTGGGTGGTGGTTACGCCTGGTACACCGGCAAACGCGTGGCAATGACCGACATGCCACAAATGATTGCCATGTATAACGGCATGGGAGGCGGTGCAGCGGCCGCCATTGCCGCGGTTGAATTGCTGAAGGCGCAGGCTGCGGTTCAATCCGGTTATGCCAGCAGCGTCCATGACTATCTGGGTGCCGATGTGGCCGTGCTCGCTATCCTCGGCGCCATTATCGGCACAATCGCGTTCAGCGGCAGCATCATTGCCTGGGCCAAACTGGACGGACGACTGAACAGCAGCAAACTGCTGCCACAGCAACAGCTGATCAATCTGGTACTGGCAGTGGTGCTGGTCATTCTGGCCATTAATGTGTACCTGAGCGGCTCGCTCAATCTGATCATTGCATTTTTTGTGCTGGCGCTGGTGCTTGGCGTGTTTATCACGGTGCCGGTTGGCGGCGCTGACATGCCGGTGATCATTTCCCTGTTTAACGCACTGACCGGACTGGCCGTAGGTTTTGAGGGTTATGTGCTGGGCAATGCTGCCATGATCATCGCAGGCACCGTGGTCGGATCAGCCGGTACTTTGCTGACGCATCTGATGGCCAAAGCCATGAACCGCTCAGTATCCAATGTATTCTTCAGTGGTTTTGGTACCGGCCCGGCGGCCGCCGCTGCTGCGGATGTCGATGGCACACAGAAAGAAGTGCAACCCCAGGACGCTGGCATCATGATGGCCTACGCCAGCCAGGTCATTATCATCCCGGGTTACGGCATGGCGGTGGCACAGGCACAGCACAAAATCTGGGAACTGACACAGTTGCTCACTGAAAAAGGTGTCAAAGTGAAGTTTGCTATTCACCCGGTTGCCGGTCGTATGCCGGGCCACATGAACGTGTTGCTGGCGGAAGCCGGGGTGCCTTATGACATGATTTATGACATGGAAGATATCAACGCTGACTTCCCGAACACCACGGTAACGCTGGTAATAGGCGCTAACGACGTGGTCAACCCGGCCGCCAAAAAAGACCCGGCCAGCCCGCTATACGGCATGCCGACCCTGAATGCAGAAGCATCACAAAACGTCATTGTGATCAAACGCGGACGCGGCACAGGATTCTCCGGGGTGGAGAACTCGCTGTTTGTGGCTGACAACACTCGGATGTTGTTTGGTGACGGCCAGAAGGTTGCCAATGAGCTGATTCAGGCGGTGAAGGAGTTGTAAAAACAGTGGAAGCGGCCTGGGTAATCCGGCCGCTTCCATACACGCTCACACATCATTCAATTTGCAGTGATCAAGTACCTGCTCTGATCCACATACTTGTAATACACCTGACCAAAAAACATTTCGTCCCAGCTCTGGTCACCCCAGGCTACCGCCTTGGTGGGATCCGGGTTCGCAAGGTTCTGTTCAGAATTATCAAAGGCGCCTGTCACCACAATCCGTGTGCCGGCAGGCACCAGCCGAGGCTGCTCCAGCTTGTATTCCATTTGCCAGTTATAGTTGTAGTTTGCAATGTTCATTAACTCTTCCACAGTGCCATCCGGGAAGTGCGCATGAAAGCGCATATACTTGCCACGAAAATGCATGTGTGAAATGAAGCTCATGATCTCAGCATCCGCGTCCAGCGTGATTTCAGCTTGCTGCTCGAAATTGGGGTGAAAGGGCGGAATATCTGTCCAGGTTGGCGTGAAGATACAGGCGCAGTCGCCCGCTCGACGCTCAGACGGAATTTCATCATCCGGATAGAACCAGACGCCAATGCGACCCGCATCAACAGCCTCTCTGCCCATTGTGGTGTAGTGCAATTGCAGCGCGATTGATGAGCCCGCTTTAAGCAAACCACCGGTATCGGGCGCTTCCATGTGCGGCTCCGCACCAGGAATGTACGCGGCGATATGGGCCACGTTCGGGTCGCCAGCCGCTGCGAAACCACCGCTCATTCTGTCACCAGGTCCGATAATGGAATTGAGCGTGTGGTGCAGTACCTGACGATCGCCGGCGATATACTGACTGGCGCGCACCCACCGGTCGCGATCCATACCAGTGATCGGTACTACCACATTGACATAGTCCAGTACCCCGGTCGCCGGAATGGTTTGCGGTGGCACATCGATAATCAGATCGGGTTCACCAAAAGCCCACTCAGTTTCCGGCCATACCAGTTCTGCCAGTGGATCATTGCCGTCACCGCGCGGAGAACCAGCAGCAATCCAATCCAACAGCTTGCGCTGATCCTCAAACGGCACGGTGTAGGGGTTCACAAACTTTCCAACATGGGGGTCGAGCTGTCCCGGAGGCATTCGTTTGGTCACCAGCACTTCACGAATCATGGGTGACCAGCCTTGTGCCATTGCAAAACTATTTAACGCAAAGGGCGCAATCCCGCCTTCGCGATGGCAGCTGGCACAATTCTCTGCAATGATCGGCGCAATATCCTGGCTGTAGGACGGCACCGTAGACAAACGTTTATCATAGTTTACCGACGTGCCCTGCGCTGCAACCACGGCTTGGCTGACTGGTTTTCCGGCCGCCACCTCCGCCAGAGCCTGCTCAAACGCAGCGCCCGCATCACCGCGATACAGCACCGTGAAACTCGACGGATCATAGATCAGCGCTTCACCGAGGGTTTCAACTCCTAATGCCTCGGAGGCCGCTTGCACATCATCAATCAACACGGGGATATCCGACGCAATACCAGCCAGATCCTGCGCGACACTGTCTCGCGACTCGCCCAGCGGATTGAGCATAAAAAACACGAGGCCTTGATCCTGGTAGCGCTGCTGTGCGCTTAAAAATGTTGGTAGAGCTGCCCTGATTTCGTTAGCACCATTAGCATGCACCAGAAACACTACCGCTTTGTTATTGTTGTACCACGCCATATGATGAAAGTAGCCTTGGTGGTCCAGCAAAGAAAAATCGCCAGCGGCTTTTCCAGAGGCGTGACTGAGCGCGCTGCCCGCCATAAGTACCAACGCAGACAATATTGAACCGATCAGTAAGTTGCCCGTCTTTTTACGCATTGTCATGGGATTATCTCCAGAGTAAGCATTGTGTTTCTGGAGGGTATGCTTATTGAACATCTGTTTTTTTGATCAGAGTCAATATTTATTACGATCTCAGCTGCGACCGGACAACAAAGCCGCATTCCCACCCGCTGCCGCGGTGTTGATCGACAGTGTCTGTTCAGTGGCAAAACGATATATCTGAAGTGCATCACACGCCTCAACCGCAGCAAGTACCGGCAGGATAGCGCCGGGGCGGTCTGCCACTTGCTGTTGCACAACACGCGCCAGCGCACTATCAGCGCGTGTAAGTACAACGCCAGCTACTGGCGGCAAACTGACAATGCTGTGGTCAACACCCTCCAGTAACTGCAGTGTTGCTGCCGGCACGCCAGCTTGCAACATGGCTGCTAACAATGTCTGCGCAACAGGTAGACTGTTGGGATCAGGCACCACTGCCACTGCATTGCCCGCCAACAATGCTGCGCTCACTACCGCGGTCAGTACAGGCGCTGTCGCGCCAGCACCTAACACCACAAATACCCCACGGCCACGGCTGCGCAACTCATTGCTCTCACCCGTTGGCCCGGGCAAGGCGTGTAGGGCAAAGTCAATCAGTGCCTGCGCCACCATCCGTTCAAGGATTTGAGAACACTCTGACGGCAATGCCTTTGCCACAACCGAAATCAAGCTGGCTCGCTGTTCCAACGCTACCGCACTCCACTGCGTAAAACCCTGCTGCAAGCGAGCCAGACGTACCTGCAAATCCGTGTCTACAACAACATTTGAAGGGACTGTCAGTACACTGTTTACAGTGACATTTTCCATCATTACAGCGACATCTTCCGCGAGAGATGGCTCACTTGCAGATCGTGACACAGTCACAAACCGGCGCAAATAAAACGGACCGCCGGCTTTGGGACCGGTGCCAGACAAGCCCTCGCCTCCGAATGGCTGCACACCTACCACAGCACCAATCATGTTGCGATTGACATACACATTGCCCACGTGAGCGGCTGCCGCTAGCTGCAGCGCACGACTGTCTATGCGGGTCTGGATGCCCATGGTCAGTCCATATCCCAAGGCATTGATCTGCGCCACCACTGAGCCTGGCTCGCCTTGCCAGCGCAACACATGTAATACGGGACCAAAAATTTCGGCGCCAAGATCACTGATCTGTCGTATCTCAAACACCACCGGTGCAAAGATGCGATCTACCGCGTCAGTCGCGAACTTCCCGGAAGACAACTCCGTACGCGGCACCTCATAAATCAAGCGTGCTTCGCGCTTTAACCGACTGATGTGCGCACTGATATTGTTGAATGCTTCGTCATCTATCAACGGGCCAACATCGGTGGCCAGATCGGTGGGATCACCCAATTGCAAGGATTGCATAGCACCGGTCAGCATCTCAATCACGCTGTCGGCGATACTGTCATGCACACACAACAAACGCAGCGCAGAACAGCGTTGCCCCGCAGAGCGGAATGCACTGTGCACCACCGCATCCACCACCTGTTCTGGCAATGCCGTGGAGTCCACCAGCATGGCATTAATACCACCAGTTTCTGCGATCAATGGAACCAACGGTCCGGGCTTTGACGCCAACACTCGGTGAATGATCTGCGCCACTTGTGTCGAACCTGTAAAACACACACCAGCGCAGTGCCCGTGCGCGACCAGTGCTGCGCCAACGCGTTCTCCGGCACCATGCAACATGATGAGCGCCTGCGCTGGCACACCAGCCTGATGCAGTAATTCCACCATACACGCAGCAATAAACGGGGTTTGTTCTGCGGGTTTCGCGGCTACAGTGTTGCCGGTTACCAGGGCAGCGGCAATCTGCCCGGTAAAAATGGCCAGCGGAAAATTCCAGGGACTGATACAAACAAAGACACCGTGCCCTTCTCGCAGGCAATCCTGTTGTTGGTAACCCGCCTGCAATGTCTCGAATTCATCGGCGTAATAACGCAAAAAATCGACTGCTTCGCGTACTTCAGCGACCGCATCGCCGGCGGTTTTAAAAGCTTCTTTGATCAGCAGCGCGCAGAATTCTGGCAGACGCGATTCCAACACATCCGCCGCGCGGCGCAGAATGGTCGCACGTTCATGCGGCGACTTGCTGTTCCAGACCGGAAAATTCTCTGATAGCTGAGTCATGGCCGCATGGATATCGTCAGCGGTGGACTCGGCTACTCCGAGTATGTGAGCAGCGTTCAGCGCCTGCAGGATAGTTGCGCGCTGCGGGTAGTCCGCCAGATCAAGGCCGATTGAATTCAGACGTCCAGTTGACAGGGAGCCCCCAGGCACATCGCGATACAGATCGCGCGGCAAGGGCAGTGCTACCTCCTCTGACAGCTGTGTCAACGGCGATGCCAGCAACTCAGGCGGAGCTACGGAAGGATCTGCCAACTGATGCACAAATGATGAATTGGCACCGTTCTCCAGCAACCTGCGCACCAGATACGCAAGCAGGTCCTTATGCTCACCTACCGGCGCATACACACGACAGGCAATTGAGGGATCCTTGAGCACCTCGCGGTATACGCCCTCGCCCATGCCATGTAAACGCTGCAGCTCGAAGGCTGCGCCTGCATTTTTTGCCAGGGTCACAATCGCCGCGATTGTGCCGGCATTGTGAGTGGCAAATTGTGGATAAATGACATCAGCATAATCGAGCAGCGCCTTCGCACACGCGAGGTAAGACACATCAGTATGTGGTTTGTGTGTGAACACCGGGTAAGCAGGCAAACCCATTTCCTGCGCCCGTTTGATTTCGCCATCCCAGTACGCGCCTTTGACCAGTCGTACCATAAATCGCAATTGGTGCCGTCGGGCAATGTCAGCCACGACATGGATCAGCTCCAGGGCGCGCGTCTGATAAGCCTGTACCGCCAGCCCAAAACCTTGCCAGTGCGGAAACTGCAAAGCTATACGCTGAGCCAGCGCCTCAAACACCTCCAACGTCAATTCGAGGCGGTCCACTTCTTCCGCATCCATGGTGAGGTTGATGTTGGCGTCCGCCGCCTGTTCAATCAATTGCCAAACGCGTGGCAACAACACCGTAAACACACGCTCACGCTGCAAAATCTCATAGCGGGAAAACAAGGCGCTGAGTTTGATGGAGATGCCATCACAGGCAGCAGGTGATGCGGCAGGTACTGCTGTCGGCGAGCCCGCGATCGCTGCGATCGCGTGCAGATATGCCGCGTGATAACGGCGGGCGTCTGCGTCGGTACGAGCGCCTTCACCCAGCATGTCATACGAAAATCGCAAACGAGCCTGGCGGCGACGCGCGCGGCTGGCCTCTTCCATTGCCTCCTGAATAGTGCGACCCAGAACAAATTGCCTACCCAGTAACTGAATTGCCCGCACCGTTGCCGCGACCACGGTTTCTGCGCCCAGACGCGTCAACACGCCGCCGGAACCTTCAGTATCTGGCAGGAATTTTTTGGACAAAGCGATGGCCGAGGCAGACAAACTCGCAAACAAGGTGTGCTGCTGTTGTGTGTCGCCGGCATGTTCATGGGAATTGCCATCGAACCTGGCCCGACCGAGCTGATCAGCGGTGAGCGCAATGGCGCTGGGGATGTCAGGCACACGCAGCAGGGCTTCCGCCAGACGCATCAGCGCCAGCCCTTCATTGCTGGTAATGGGGAATTCGCGCAGCAGAGATTCCATGGCCCAGAACGGTGCCGGGTTGGCGCGCACCTGCTCCACCCAGGGTCTGGCCAGTGACATCACCAATGACCAATCCAGTGCTTCATCTGGCACATTCGCAGCCAACGCCCGCACCACTGCCAACTCCGGGCGGTAAGGGCTCGGCAGTCGGGGCTGTTCAGGTGGCAGCGCAAACGCGCTCATGGCTCGCCCTCACATCAGTGAATGCAGCGTTTAATCCAGCGGCAGCTGAATGTTAAAACTGGTACCGAGCTGTTCATCCGACGTCACTGACATGTGGCCACGGTGATGTTCGGTAATAATAAAATACGGATACGACAACCGATGCTCGACCGGGAACGACGTCTGGTTTGTAGAGATCGCAAAAAATGGTTCAAAAATATCCAGCTGCTCGTCAGCATTCAGACACTTGCCTCGGTGCCCCACCTTGATCCACAGCGAGTCCATGAACTCACCCACCTCAACACTGATCCTTGGTTTGTTGTCCGACAATTCGGCGCCGTCCTGCAGCGCATAAAAGGCACTGCGCAGCAGTCGGGTGAAGACCTGTTCCAGTTCTGATGGGAAACAGGAAATCTGCGGCAAAGTTGCCGCATAACTGCGACGGATCTCGATATCACGGAACGCGAGCCCATCGGAATTGGTAAACAGGTCTTTCGCCAATTCAATACTGCGATCCATGACAGCCGAGACATCGGCGGTCTGGCGGGTGTTGTGGTGACTGCCCGCCAGCTCCAGCAGATTCTGTGCGATGGCTTTGGACTGCTGGGCACTTTGCCGCACCGTCTCAACTTCTTTCAGCAGAAATTCAGTGACCGGCCCGAGCTCAGCCGCTTCTATCTGTTGGCGCGCAGCAGAGACACGTTTAAAGATGGTGTTGATCGGCAAACTGATGTCGTAGGCCATGGCAGAGGCCAGTTCGCCCAGCGCAGACAGTTTGTCACGCTCGGCCACTTTACTCTCAGCGTTGACCTGTTTGGTGATGTCGGAAATCAGAATCACAATACCAGTATCGTCATCGTGTTCCAGCCGATACAAAGTGATGTCAAAACTGTATTGACCGCGTTGGGTGTGCTTCACCTTCAAAGTCTGGCCGCTGTCCAGCACACTGCGCACCTGTTCTTCGGTGAGTGTGATTGCCGGATGTGCTGCCCACAGGTTCATGCCGGCCACATCCGCAAACGGGCGCCCGGTGGTGTCTTCTGCCACCTTATTCCACTGTGTCACCTGTAAGGCTTGATTCAGACCAATCAACATCACAGGCATGGAGTTGACGATACTGCCGATATACGCCTCGCGTTTGCGCAGTTGATCTGCCGTTTCGCGCAGGTCTGCGGTGCGCTCTGCAACGCGATCTTCCAGGGTGGCTTTGATTTCAGTCAGTGCGCGATTCGAACGCATGGCGCGTCGGTGCGCGCGCACCAGAAAAATCAACACAAACAGGAGCGTTAATATCAATAAACTGGCGCTGGTGTTGGCGATGTATTGCCAATTGGTACTGCCATCTTGCTCGCGGAATACTGCAAAAATATCAGCGTGAGCACGCAGACTCAGGCTGGCAAGCACGATCAGGGTCAACAGTTGTTTCATGCACTCGGTCTCGCAATCTTTCTTGAAAATGAATAATAGAAGTGATTTTACCGGATTAGCAACACTCTTGGCGCGCGGATGCGATTCAATCTATAGTCTGCCCATCACCAATCATTACATCGCAGACCGCTGGGGACCCGTCCATGTTCCGCATCCCACTGTTGTTGCAAGACATTATACGTTTACGCGCAATTTTTCCCGTTGCGGTCATTTGTGCAGGCGTGGGTTTCCAACCGGTATCTTTGGCCCAGTCCCTTGATACAAGCCATTCAGCAGCGTTTGATCTGCAGGCTCATCGCGGCGGAATAGGCCTGGTCACCGAAAGCACGCTGCAGGCGTTTGCCCATGCACTTGAACTGGGTGTCAGCACGCTGGAGCTGGACACACAGGTCACCAAGGACGCTTATGTCGTGGTCACGCACGACCGGCAGGTGCTGGCGCACCGCTGTCTGGACACAGCCCCGGCGTTTGCCAACGATGAAGATTTTCCCTATGTGGGCAAGTACATCAAAGACCTGACGCTGGCACAGGTGCGCACGCTGGACTGCGGTTCACAGCAGGCAGAGGCACATCCACAGCAACGTACCGTGCCGGGCGCCAACATCGTTTTGCTCAGCGAAGTCTTTGATCTGGTCAAACGTTACCGCGCGCATGATGTGATGCTGAATATTGAAACCAAAGTGGAAGCGGGTGCTCCCCATGAAACCGCGCCGCGCGAGCAATTTGTGCAGGCAGTTTTGGCGCAGATTGCGCTGCACAACATGCAGGATCAGGTCAGTATCCAGAGTTTTGACTGGGGCGCGCTGATGTTGGCAAAACAACTGGCCCCTGAACTGCCCTTGATTGCCCTGTCCAACGCGCAGTCGTTTTTGCAATGCGGGCAGCCCGGTGCGTCACCCTGGACAGGTGGCATCGACATGGATGATTTTGACTGCAATCTGCCGGCCGCCGCTGCATCGTTTGGGGCATGGGCAATATCCCCGGTGCATGGCGCGCCACAAGATGCCGGCGTCCATGATGCGGGATACAGCGCATTTACTACCCGGGAGATGGTGGAGCAGGCGCATGCGCTGGGATTAAAGGTGATTCCGTGGACCATCAACGATCAGGCCACCATGGCGCAGCTCATCGAAATTGGGGTGGACGGCATGATCAGCGATTACCCGGATCGCTTACGTGACGTGATGCAAGCACAGGGCATGCCTTTGCCCGTGGTACATACACCGCCAATTGCAGGCGACACGCCCTTAGAGGAACAAAACATTCTGGTTTTGCAGCAGCAACTGGCAAATGGCACCCTAAGTTCGGCGGCATTGCTGGATCACTACCTTGCGCGTATTGAAGCCTATGATAAACAAGGGCCAGCGCTGAATACCCTGATCACGCTCAACACGCAGGCGCGTGAACAGGCACAACAACTGGATGAGGAGCGTCGCCGCACAGGCCCGCGCAGTCTGCTGCACGGGATTCCGGTGGTGATTAAAGATAATTACAACACCCGCGACATGCCAACTACCGGGGCATCACAGTCGCTGGCAAGCTTTGTTCCCAATGACGAAGCCACGCAGGTCAAAAAGCTGCGTGAAGCCGGCGCTATCATTGTGGGCAAGACCAACCTGCATGAGTTTGCTTACGGCATTACCAGCATCAGTTCTCTGGGCGGACAAACGCGTAACCCTTACGATCCGCTGCGCTTTCCAGGCGGTTCTAGCGGTGGCAGCGCTGCCGCGGTTGCCGCAGGTTTTGCTGCGTTTGGCATGGGCTCAGACACTTGCGGTTCCATTCGCATTCCGGCGGCGTTTAACAATCTGACCGGTCTCAGGCCCAGCAAAGGTCTGAGCAGCATCTACGGGATCATGCCTTTGTCACATACACAGGACGTGGCCGGCCCGCTGGCGCGCTCCATCCTGGATCTGGCGATTGTGCTGGATTTGACTGTGGGGTATGACCCGGCCGATGCCGACACTGCCGTGATGATGGATCAACCGCACCCGGGGTTTATGGCCGGACTTGGCCGGGCGCAGCTTGCCGGCCTGCGTTTAGGCCGCCTGGGCAGCTGGATGGACGCTGCTGATCCGCAAGTACGTTTATTGATTGATGCAGCCCTGCAGCAACTGGTGCAAAAAGGCGCGCAGATGGTGGACATCGAGATACCGGACATGGCGCGTTTGTTATCGCAATCAGGGCTGATCGGCCATGAGTTCGAAACCGATCTGGATGCGTATCTGCAGCAGTTTGGCAGCCCTCAATACCAGAGTCTGGAAGCCATTGTTGCCGGCGGTGACTATCACGAGGCGGTGTCCGGGCTGCTCAGCCGCAGCGCCGCAAGTGAGCAAAATGCAGTGGCATATGAGGCGGCGCTCGCGGCGCGTTCCGAGCTTCAACAGGCGATTGCTGCGGCGATGGCGCAGCATTCGCTTGATGTGATTGCCTACCCACCGATTGCCAGTTTGCCGGCGCTGATCGGCGACCCACAACCTGGCAACAACTGTTCGCTGAGCGGTAACTCCGGGTTCCCAGCGCTATCCATTCCGGTCGGTTTTACTGCGGAAGGTTTGCCGGTAGGCGTTGAGTTGCTTGGGCGCTTCCTCAGTGATAGTGAGTTGCTGGCCACCGGATATGCCATAGAACAGCTGTCTCCGCAGCGGCGGGCGCCCTTGTTAGCGCCAGGCTTATAAAACCCTGTCGATGTCGGCGGCGTCGTGACGCTCACGCAACTGCTTGTCCGGATTGCCCCAGGTGCAATTCACGATGCGCCCACGCCTGACCGCTGGCCGGGCGCCGATCTCTTTGGCCCAGCGCATCACGTGTGTATAAGTGTGCGCCTCCAGGAACTCAGCAGCGTTGTAAACTTTATTCAGAACCAGCGCACCATACCAAGGCCAGATCGCAATATCGGCAATGCTGTATTCATCACCGGCAATAAAGCGATTGTTTTGTAATTGGCGGTCAAGCACGTCGAGCTGACGTTTGACTTCCATGGTGAAGCGGTCAATTGGGTACTGCCATTTTTCGGGCGCGTAGCAATAAAAGTGACCAAAGCCTCCGCCCAGATAAGGTGCGCTGCCCATCTGCCAGAACACCCAGTTCATTACCTCTGTTCGAGCCGGCAAGTCCTTGGGCAAAAAGGCATCAAACTTCTCCGCCAGATAAAACAGAATCGACGCCGACTCAAAAACACGTTGTGGCGGATTCACACTCACATCCAGCAAGGCCGGAATTTTTGAATTGGGATTAATTGCCACAAACTCGCTGCCGAACTGATCACCGTCGGAGATATTGATCAGGTGCGCGTCGTACTCAGCACCGCTGTGTCCCAGCGCCAGCAACTCTTCCAGCATCACCGTGACTTTGACGCCATTGGGCGTGCCCAGCGAGTACAACTGCAGCGGGTGACGCCCCCGTGGCAGCACTTTGTCGTGGGTTGCACCCGCGATCGGCCTGTTGATATTGGTAAATCGACCGCCGCTTTGATGTTCCCACTTCCAGACGGTGGGTGGACTATAGCTATTACTACTCATAAGTTTTCCTGGGGAGGGGACGGAGGGATCAAAAAATGATCCCTCCGTCCCCTATCTGTACAAATTTTGATCCCTCCGTCCCCTACCTTTTACCTTTGGCAGGCGGGCAGGCCGGGGCGGTCGGGGGTGGTGAAGCTGCAGCCGTAACGTTCGTCAGCAACGGTGCTGGCATCCAGCACATCGTCGCCGGCAGGTTTGGGGCCGCCGTTAACCCACGCCAGCCAGTCGGTCAGCGCGCGTCGGGTTTCATCCGGTGAGAAGTCACAGTGGCCGGGTGCGCGGATGGCGCGCTGCACCAGCAGATGATCGTTGCCGTTTTGGATGGCACCTTCGCGGTACAACTGTTGATGCCGGAAGGGTACGTAGAAATCGCCCAAGGTATGCATGGTCAACACGGGAACGTCAAAGTCGCCATGGATTTCCGGCAACCAGCGCACACCGTCATTGCGCAGCGCGTTAACGCCACGATCGGCACTGACACGCGGCATCATGTCATTAAACGCCAGTTCCTCGGCGGTCGGCGTATCACCTGAGGTCCACCGATAAACACGGTCAGTATTGTCGTAAAGATTGCGATCCAGCACACCACGCACGGTGCCGTCATCACCGCCGCTTCCCATTACAGTGTTCTGGAAGTTTGAGCGGAAGCCAAATTCAAAAATCGGGCGCTTGCCGCCGGTTAACATCTGCGCCATCAACATCAGACGCTCACCATTCGGACTGGCAGGCTCCCAAGTCGGTGCGCCGGTCTGAGCATCCAGTTGGAACAGCGCTCTCACCACGGGTCCCGGATTCAGCAGCCGGGTTTCATTGTTCATTTGTCCATACAGGGCCGGGAACTCTGAATACGGCATGTACGCATATCCCGCCAGCATTTGTGCGAGGCGACTGTAGTCTCCCAGCCACTGGAACTGGTTCTGCTCAGCCTGACAAAACGGCGCTGCTCCAGCGTATGGCACTGGAAACAATGTGCGCTGCATGTTCTCGCGCTCAACCGCAGCTGCCGCTGTGTGACCACCGAGCGAGGTGCCTGCGATCAGATACTGTGAAGGCGCACTCAGACTGGCATTCCAGTCGCGCTTCAGATAGTCAACCAGCTCCAAGGCCAGTTTATTGGTGTCTTCCACACCGGCGCGCACATCATAGAAGTTGGCAGAATACGACGATGCTGCCCACGCATATCCGGCAGCCAAGACCGCTTCACGAAACGCTGCCGGCGGTAACGATGGTGCCAACTCGGCACCCACACCACGATAACCATGGGTGTACATCACTAAACCTTTGCCGTTCCAGCCTTCAGGAATCTCTGCGGTATACACAGCATCGCCCTGCAGCGCGGCGTAAGTTCCATAAAAAGCACGCGCCCCCGGACGCGCCTCAAAGGCCAACTCCGCCGCTGGTGTAAACCGACGGGTATCATGCTCTCTTGAACCAGCGCTACCACTGCCTGTACCAGCACACGAAACCAGCACAGCTGTGCTGATACTCAATGCAATCATCGCGCGCAAGGCTGCGTGTTTACTGTGAATTGCTCTCATGTTTCACCCTTTTTTTAATTGGGGACGGGGTTTAAGGAGGGGACGGAGTGATCATTTTTTGATCCCTCCGTCCCCTCCTATAAAACGTTAAAACTCAAACCGGCGTTTTTCTGCAGCCGCTCAATCAGCAGTTCACCCAGAGCCGCACCTGAGGTCCAGATGCCGCCACCGGCCGCTTGCGGATTTTTAAGAAGGCAGACAGCGCTTTCTGCAATCATTTTTGAGGTTGAACCGTAACCTGGATCTTTGTCGCCTTTGACACTGACTAGCAGTCGGTTGCCCTGCTCATCAGCGCCTGAAAACAATACTTCATAGAAGCCGTTTTCGCGCTCTTCTTTGCTGGGACCTTCGCCGGGTTTTAAGGTACTTGCGGCCATGGATTTGTCAGCCGCAACTGCTTTTGCTGTGGCTTCGCCCGGCTCGCCGGGACCGGTCAGCAACATCTCATCGTAAACAAAACATTTGCCCCAGGGATGGCCTAACAAATAATTGCTGCGGTGGATGTTTTTGGTATTGATGGTCGCCATCACAAATGGTGCAGACCAACTATTCAAATCGTCATCAAACACAGGCGCGGCGCCTGATGGCTGATCGGCACCCAAAACGCCCTCCGTCAGTGCAAAAGGCGTCATCATCACCTGAACCACTTCTGGTTTTTGTGCCGCCGCCGCCATGGTGGCTTTTAAACTCGCCAGTGTGCCTCCGGAGAAGCCGCCTTTCATCGCCTTAACCCGTCCTTTAACGCGGGACAATGGACCACCAAATTTTTCCTGGGCTTTTTGTTGCAAAAAGACCACGCCAAGATCAAACGGAATCGAATCAAAACCGCACGAAAACACAATACGCGCACCGCTGGATTTCGCAGCGCTCCCATGAGCGGCGATCATGTCATGCATCCACGCTGGCTCACCACACAGATCCACATAGTCAGTACCCGCCGCGACGCAGGCTGCTACCAGATCCGAGCCATATAACTGATAAGGCCCCACGGTGGTGATCACTACTTTGGTGCCGGTCACCATGTCGTTTATCGACGCCAGGTCCTGCGCGTCGGCGATCACAAAGGGCACCTCCATAGGCAGACCAATCTCATCGCGCACCTGCTCCAGCTTCTGGCGACTACGCCCAGCCATTGCCCAGCTGACTTCGCCATTCACACCATAACGCGTGTTCAAATACTCGCACACCAAGCGGCCGGTATAGCCGGTTGCACCATACACAACAAGATCGAACTTCTGATTTGGGGACATCATCTTTTAGTGCTCCTGAAGGCGCTGCGGGAGGGGACGGAGGGATCATTTTTTGATCCCTCCGTCCCCTGTCTTATCAAGTAAAACCAACAATGTCTTCATTTAAAACATGCGCCAGCAGCGGGCTGGCGGCCGCGCGCTCAAAAGCTTCATCAATAGCTTTGTAGCGCTGCTGCACAACGGGACGGTAGTTGGGGTGAGTAAAAATATACAGTTCGCCAACATTCAGCGCTTCCACAACACGCTCGCCAACAATGTCTACAGCCAGTCCGTTGTTGATGACATTTTGCATGTGCGCGGCCAGCGCTTCGCTTCTGAAGCTGTCAATTTCGTGCTCTTGATCCTCATGCACATAATCCGGCTGCCGATTACGCTCTGACAGATTGATGCGGGTTTTCACAAACGCCGGACATAACACCGACACCTTGATGTTGTGCGGTTTTAACTCTGCGTACCAACTTTCTGACATGCCCACCACAGCTGTTTTGGTCGCCGTATAAGCGCCCGCATAAGGCACACCCACCATGCCTGCCATGGATGCCACGTTAATCAACCAGCCGCCCTCGCCGTGCTTTTTGATCAGCGGAACCATGGTCTGTGTGCCGTACAATACACCCATCAAATTCACATCGAGCACCCAGCGCCAGTCCAGATTATCCGTTTGCTCAATGCTGCCGGTGCCACCACCCACACCAGCGTTGTTCACCAGCATATGAATTTTGCCAAACTGCTTGACCGTCTGCTCGGCCAGATGCTTCCACAGACTGATATTGGTGACATCCATGGCCACACCAATCGCGCGCACACCGTCGGCTTTAAGTTGCGTCAGCGCGATGTCGAGCTGAACGGGATCAATGTCCCCCAGCACCACATTCATACCCTGTTTGCCAAGCGCACGAGCGATGCTGAGCCCGATGCCCTCAGCGCCGCCGCTGACCACCACAGTTTTGCCGGTGAACTGGCTCATTGCTTTAATTCCACAGACTGCGCTTGGTCAGCACCAGATCCATTTTCTGACCAGTAGGCTGCTCGATGTGGATGGTGAAGGTATCGCCGCTCAGAGTGTAACCCAGGGACTTCATGCCGGAGTCACCAACATTATTAAAATGCACATGGTTACCCATGATCATCGCCAATTCCATTTTCAAGGGTTCTGGTGTTCTGGGTTTAAAACCAGGATCAAACTGTTGCAGGTGCAAAACCAACGAACCGTCAACTTCCTCGATGGTAATCATTTCAAACATGCTGGTCCCGGTTGGGCCGGTCATGCGCACCATGGCTGCGATCGAACCCGCCTCGGCAGCGATCCAGTTTTCTTCCAGGGTATTCGGGCCCAGCGCACCCGCATAGTTGCCGGTCATCCACTGCAACTGATCAATGGTTGCGGCGGGGCCCGCAGCAAAGGTCATGCTGGAGGACAGGGTAAACAGACCAGCGGCAAACAGCGATTTGAACGTGGTATTCATGGCGAAATCCTCAGGGATTATTGTTAATAATGACTACTTTTCAGGGTGAACTGACTGCCCCGAGCTTAGCACTACCGATGCGCGTGTGCCCAGTGCTGCGCGGCCAATAGATGATGAATCTTAATGAAATCACCCCTCGTTTGGGGGATTGACAAAATCCACGCATCAAAGCGAACTTTACCTATAAAAAACAATTGATTACGCCTATTGACGCCTGAGATAAGCATCCGTTATCGTTTGTTCAGCAAGTCACAATAAACTACGAAGCGGAATCATTTTGGCAGCGATCCTGTTCATGCCGTCCCCCATCTGCATTCCGTGCCGTTCAGCTATTTCATGTTATTACCTGCCTTTCATTTCAGATTCAAAGACTAAATTTGACTTAAACAACACGCGTTCAAATGGTGCCTGGTATGGGTAAACACACTTTGTATGTTGTCGGACGCAATAAAGACTGTGAAATTGTGTTGGAAGATCAGACGGTTTCCCGCCAGCACCTTGAAGTGGTTGTGACCGCCGATGGCCGCTATTACCTGACCGACATGAACAGCTCAGGCGGCACCGCTGTGCTGCGCAACAACGAGTGGATCGCCGTACGTCAGGCTTACGTTGAAAAGACTGATCAGATCAGACTGGGAGAGTTGTTGATGACTGTCCAGGAACTCGCCATGCAAATTAATAATTACAACAGCAGTTCCGGATCTGCGGCGGGAAGAAAACCAGGCAGCGGCGCCGAATGGAACGCTAAAGATGAACTGCCCGAAGGCCCTGTCAAACGAGACCGGATCACTGGCGAAATAATAGGAGACTGACGCACATGGCTGCTGGCAATCTGGATTCATCTTCGTCTGCACGCGTCATCGCGGCGGGTATTAGCGTCGTTATCTCTGTCATATTTATTGCAAGCATGAGTTTCCTGCTGAGTGACCCGGACTCCATGCTAGGAGCGTTCCTGCTGGACAGGCACACCGATAGCTTTATGTACCCGTTCACTATTCAGAATCTGATGTGGGTCATGTTTTTTGTTGGCTGCGGCGAGCTGTGGATCCGTTTTGCAGACGCCTCTCGCGAGATCGCGCAAATCAAGCGCAAGCTGTTGCCTGAAGACGAATCTTTGATGCTGCGGGCACAGGATCTAGGTCCAATTTACGTCAAAGTCTGTGAAAGCGATGAGAAGCAGCAATTCTTTCTGCAACGCCTGATTCGCCGCTGCATTTTGCAATTTCAGGCGTCTCGCTCGGTAGACCAGGCCAACTCGCTTTTTAATTCCTCGCTGGAGCTCTACCAGCATGAGGTCGATTTAAAGTACAACATGTTGCGGTACCTGGTATGGCTGATCCCGACGCTCGGCTTTATCGGCACCGTTGTGGGTATCGCATTTGCGCTTGACTACGCAGCCGGGGTAGAAGACCCGCAGGACCCGACATTGTTGGCCGAGATCTCCGGACGACTTGGAGTGGCGTTTTATACAACGTTGCTGGCATTGATACAGTCGGCTTTCCAGATGTTTGCCCTGCATATCGCTCAGGGGCGCGAGGAAATGTCACTCAACCTGACCGGACAGTACTGTCTGGACAACTTGATCAACCGCTTGTACGAAAAATAAGAGGCAAAACCGTGCCGATATATCGAGGCCCTGACGGCAAGATCATCGAAGAGCGCACGCAAAAAGTCAGGAGTACTGACGCTGCTGCCAAGCCCGTTAAAACGGACACCGAAGCCGACGACGCAACCCGTATGGCAGGCGCGCGATTAAACCCTGCGCGAACGCTGCAGGATGACGACGACACCCGCAACGTCCGCGGCAGTGATGTCGCACCAGCCGCGCCAGCAAACGCCAGACACTCCCCGGCAACAGATAGCTTGCCCGATGACAGGACGGTGATGGCGGGCGGCATTATTCCAGAGATCAATACCAGCAATCATGTGTCGACGCGCACCACAGGCTGGCTCAGCATCATTAAAGGCCCCGGCGCCGGGAGCAGTCTGGCATTAGGTTACGGTGCCAACTCCCTCGGCAGAGCGGTATCCGAGAGAGTGTCACTCAATTTTGGCGATAAGCAGATCTCGCGCCAAGGACATGCGGTTGTCACTTATGACCCGCGCGGCAAGACGTTTTATTTGCAATCCGGCGGAGGACCCAACCTGACTTATCTGAATGAACAGTTGGTCCTGATTCCGACCGTACTGACCGCCGGTGATCGTATTCTGATCGGCGAAACAACACTGCATTTCACACCATTGTGCGGACCTGATTTTGACTGGCAAACGATTTTGAACGAAATCGATTCACCAAAAGACACAGGAGTGTAACGGCGATGCTTGCCGGACAGTCTGCAGAATACAGGTTCTGCGCAAGACAATCCCAGGGCGCCCGGGACTATCAGGAAGATGACTATGGCTTTCTGGATGCGCGCCAGGATGCCAGTGGACCAGAGCATACTTTGCTGACGGTCGCCGATGGTATGGGCGGGCACGCGAACGGCGCCCGCGCCAGCGCAATTGCGGCCGAGGCATTTATTGATGCCTATCAGCATTCGGAGCAGTCAACAGAACAACGACTTGCGCAGGCACTGCATCACGCCAATCAGTGCCTGACTGATGCGATCGACAAAGAGCCTGCGTTGGCCGGCATGGGCACCACGCTGGTGGGGGTGGTGATTCAACAGGAACGTATGAACTGGGTCAGTGTGGGCGACTCGCCACTTTGGCTGTTTCGAAACGGACGTCTTGCGCAGCTCAACGCTGATCATTCTATGGCCCCACTGCTACAGCAGATGGTGGACACGGGACGGATCAGCGCCGAGGAAGCTGCCACTGACCCGAAGCGCAACTCGCTGCTGTCAGCGTTGATGGGTAATGAAATAGAACTGATTGATCTGCCAGCAGAGCCCATGGCTTGCCTGCCGGGCGATCTGTTGGTGCTGGGCAGTGATGGACTGCAGACACTGACGGATGCAGAGATTCAGGCAATCGTGGCCAGACACTGCCATGAATCAGCGACGCAGATCAGTGACTCCCTGATGCAGGCCGTCGAAGCGAAACAGAAACCGGGACAGGACAATGTGACGGTGATGGTTTATCGACCGGCGGTAAGCAACTTCCGTCCATCAGACAGCGCGTTGCAGAGTGATATTAAGGCCCCCACGACCGCCACCGAGAGACCGCAACTGCCAGTGGTAAAGAGTTCTCCCGGATTCGGGCTAAAACATCTTGGTGCGATTGCACTGGTGCTGTCAGCGATTGCAGCGCTGGTTTATCTGTTGAGCCTGTCATGAACAGCCTGACAATTTTGGGATTTTCTCAAGCGGGGATGGCGAATGAGAAAACGAAGTAAAGAACTGAACATTTTCAGCATGTCGGCGTTGGACCTGTTCGCGTCGGCGATGGGTGCATTTATTTTGATCACTCTTGTGCTGTTTCCGTTTTTCCCGAACACCGGTGATTCACCCGAACGCATCCGTGATGTCCGTGCAGACTTAGAGCAGCAGATGCAGCAAATGGCCGAGGCTCAGGCACAGGCCATGGCCGCCATGCAGGCGCAACTGGCAGAGGCTGAAGCACAGGCGCAGTCTGCCCAAAGCGCTTCAAGCAGCCTGCAGGAGTCGCTGTCTCAATGTCAGGTGTCGCTGGATCAGGCGACACAACAATTGAACGCGACCAGTGAAAACCTGCAAAGTTGCCGCGCAGCATTGCAGCAAACCTTTGTACTGGTGGTGATCAGCTGGAGTTCTGACGACGACGTAGACTTGCATGTGACTGACCCGGCAGGTTCGGAGTATTACTTCCAGGCACGCACATTCCCTGGCTCTGATGCAGCCCTGGAAGAAGACACTGTCAATGGCCCGGGCAATGAAATCTGGCTGTCTCCCAGCGCCATGCCCGGGCGTTACGAAATTGATGCCAATCTGTATTCAAACAGTTCAGGTGGATCGGTATCCGTGCGCGGCTCACTGCTGTTTCAAAACGGGCGCATGCCATTACCCAATTTGACGCTGAGCGGGGATGGCGATAGACGCTTGATAACAGCGTTTACTGTCGACAATGAAGGCAACGTTTCATTCAATTAAGGAACCATGATGGCTGAACATATACATGCCTTGCCGGAAGGATATCGGCTTCATGAATATGAACTCGTCCGCGTATTGGGCGCCGGCGGCTTTGGGATTACCTACCTGTGCTTCGATCACAATCTGGATCAGGCACGGGCGATCAAAGAGTATTTGCCTGCCGACCTTGCCACCCGGGTGAGCGGGCAGAGTGTGCGTTCCAATTCTTCCTCCGCACAAGACGATTTTGACGCGGGCTTAAACAGCTTCCTGATCGAAGCCAAAATGCTGGCACGCTTTGAACACCGCAACATTGTCAAAGTGCACCGCTGTTTCAGTGATAACGGTACTGCCTATATCGTTATGGAATATGCCGAAGGCGATACCCTGGATTCCATTCTCAAGGAACACGGCACGCTCGACGAACAAACCTTGCTCAGTATTCTGCTCCCTATCATGGATGGACTTGATCGGGTTCATGCACAAAAAACCCTGCACCGGGATATCAAGCCTGGCAACGTCATCATCCGGGACAGTGACAACAGCCCGGTGCTCATCGACTTTGGTGCTGCACGTCAGGCTATTGAGTCTAAAAGCCGCAGTATCACCGCCATCATCACGGCAGGATTTGCACCTTTTGAGCAGTATTCAAGCTATGGCAATCAAGGGCCGTGGACAGATATCTACGCGCTGGGGGCGATGGCATACCTGGCGCTTTGCGGCGAAAAACCACCTGAGGCCCCGCTGCGCATGCGCAACGATCCCATGATCCCTTTGGCCAAACGTTGCGCAGGTAAAGCCAGCCCTGCTGTTCTGGAAGCTATCGACTGGGCACTGCGCCCTTATGAAGAAGAAAGGCCGCAATCGATTGCGGAGTGGCGTGCCGCCTTCGAGGGCAAGCCATTCAATCGACCAGCGACACCACTCACAGACAGTGACCCGACAATAAAAGTAGCCTCTGCGCAAACGACGTCAACGCCCAGACCGGCAGCATCAGTTGCCACGAGCACCAGCGCTCCCGCACAACGCAATACGCGTCTATGGGCAGGCGTGGCGGCTGTCACTGTTGTGGCTGCCGCCGGGATTTTTTATGCTACCGGACCACGGCCTACATCCACGGATTTCCTGTTGCCACTCACTGTTGAATTGCCCGCAGGCAGCTATGTGATGGGCAGCGAACCCGGGACAGGCGACCCCGACGAGTGGCCTTCACGCCAGGTCACGCTGGCAAGGCCTCTGTCCATCGGACAACAAGAAGTCACCGTCGAGGAATATCGCGCATTTGCCGAAGCCACCGGACAACCACAACCCCAGGGCAACGCAACATTGCCCGTCACCGGCGTCAGCTGGCAGGATGCCAAAGACTATGCCAACTGGCTCAGTCAACAAAGTGGAACATCGTATAGATTACCAAGCGAAGCTGAGTGGGAATATGCCGCGCGACGGGGCAGCCCGTCTGCGTGGCCGTGGGGTGAGAGCGCCGACGGCGCGCAGGTGGTTTGTGCGGGTTGCGACGGGACAAATCCGACTGGACCGGTCAGCGCCGATGCAGGCAGCCGTCTGAACTGGGCAGCAGGCGATTTGTTCAACATGCATGGCAATGTCTGGGAGTGGGTTGAGGACTGCGCTCGGGACAGTTATGTCGGCGCGCCTGCCGATGGCAGCGTCTGGACGGCCACTGACGCCAATACGTGCAGCAGAATTCTGCGTGGCGGCAGCTGGCGGGACGGCCCCCCGCTGACCCGTAGCGCCTTTCGTGATTGGAAACCCGCTGATACACGGCGTGATGACATAGGGTTCCGTCTTGTCAAAGAGGTCACACGATGAAACTTTTCTCCACTGACCGTTTTCACGCACTGGCAGTTCTGGCCTTGTTATTCCCGATGGCCCTGAACGCACAAGATTTTAATGCCGAGCCATACTACGGCGAACTGAATCTGAGTGCTGGTTTTCAGCCTGACCCTTTGATCAGATCATTAATCGCCGGTGGCACTACGGCAGTGAATTCTC
Source organism: Pseudohongiella sp. (assembly GCA_030696315.1). Classification (GTDB taxonomy): domain Bacteria; phylum Pseudomonadota; class Gammaproteobacteria; order Pseudomonadales; family Pseudohongiellaceae; genus Pseudohongiella. The sequence continues at coordinate 26,510 of JAUYSM010000046.1, forward strand.
AGAATGCCGGTTGCAGCGGATTCATCACCGGTGCGCCCGATTTCAGACTGAATTACACACGAGGTGACTATGGTCTGGGGATTTTTGCAGCCTCAGACATCGACACAACCTTGATTGTGCGCGCGCCTGACGGCCAATGGCATTGTAATGATGACTCTGAACACCTGAGCGGCCTTAATCCCGGGGTCAGCTTTTCATCACCGGCCTCTGGCCGTTATGACATCTGGGTAGGGGTGTTCAGCAGTGAAAATTCCCTCAAGGATGCACGAATTGTTATTACAGAGCTGGCAACCAGTAGTTGGTCCACACTGGATCTGGACACAGAAGAACAGGCCTCGCCAACACCCCCGGCCGCGCGCTGGTTTGGAGACGACAGCGGCATATGGCCCGAAGATGGTGTGTGTGATGACGCCTATTTCAGCGGTTCAGGCGCAGGGTCATTGATGTTGGCGTTTAACCGTTTTCGCGATGCCACCGATTGCCGACAACTGTTTGATCAAGGCAGCATTCAGCTTAATCCGCAAAGTTATTCTGTATTTAACGAATCACTCAGCAGCAGTGATGCGAAGCACACCGGGCGCAACAGCTATCAGGACACCTTTGAAATCACAGCCGACAGCTCACATATCGGCCAGCGTATTGTTGCCCGTATGCGCGCCGATGATTTTGATTCGTTTCTGATCATTCGTTCACCATCCGGCATAGTCGTCGAAAATGACGACCATCTGGACACCCGCAATTCATTGGCGGAAATTACCGTCAATGAAACTGGCGTATACCAGATTATCGCGACAAGTTATGAAGCTGATATCAGTGGGACCTATTCCCTGGAGCACAGTAGACTGACCAGTGTCCAGCAAACCTTGAGCAGCTTGAACAACTCATTGCTGGAGGAAAGACTGAGTGCGGGTTCCCGGCAACAGGATGCTGGTACATATGTGCATGCCATCGAATTTACAGCACAACAAGGACAATCGCTGGATGCCATCTTGAGTTCATCTGAATTTGACAGCTACCTGTATCTGTATGGGCCAAACAACCTGATTCAGTCCAATGATGACTTTGAATCCGGCAACAATGACAGTCGCCTCACTACCACACTTCCAACAACCGGACTTTATGTGCTGACCGCGTCATCATTTGATGCCAATAGCACTGGTCGTTTTACGCTTGCACTCAATCGGCCTGAGCCAGCACCGCAGCCCGAACCAGAGCCCGCGCGAACACCTGTAGCTGACCTTGTACCCGAAACAGCCCCCGCACAGAGCGCGGCTTCTGTACAAGCTGCGCAAACTGACATTGCGCCTGCACCCGTTATAGATACGGTGCCCGACGTCAGCCAGATAACCCTTCCGACCACCGCAACCATCCAGTATGGCAGTAAACGATAAAGAGGACGCTGCACCATGAAAATCCTGTCCGGAATCTTAGCCAGTTACCTGGCAATCGCAGCTCTGTCTCTGACTGTCGCCGCAAAGGTTCATGCAGCGCCAGATGTGGACGCGGTGGAGCGCTCCATTGTGCGGGTCGTGATTGGTGGGCATGGAACGGGTTGGGTGGTCAGCCCTGGCGTGGTTGCAACCAACTGGCATGTCGCCGAAGGTCAAACCACCTACGATATTATTCCAGCGGGAACATCAGAGACCTATCGTGGCACCTTACGCTGGATAGGTAACAGCGAGCGTGACATCGCCTTGATTGACGTACCAGGCTTACCGCTTGAACCGTTCACCATTCATACCGGCGACCCGCGTCGCGCCAGCCAGTCGTACACGGTTGGTTTCCCCGGGCTGGGCGATGACCTGACAGGCCGTGCCAACACCAATGTCAGTGTGTATGGCGGCACTATCGCACTGGTGGTTGAAAACAGTGCCGGGGTCAAAATCATTCAGCACACCAATATTGTGAATGCGGGTAATTCGGGCGGCCCCTTGCTGGATAACTGCGGTCGGGTGCTGGGTTTAACGACATGGGGCGTAGAGAACCAACAGTATCAAGCGGATTTTATCTGGGCATCCGTTCATGTCAGTGAGCTTGCGCGACAGATGGACAGTCTGGGCATCAGCTATCAGAACGACCCATCCGCGTGTGTTGATGCCGCGGCTGGGACCGTCAACTTTGATACCACCGCGCTGGACTCGCAGTTATCAACGCAAAGCCAGGCTTTGTCCCAGCAAGAGGCAGCGCTCTCTCAACAAGAAGTTGCCCTTTCAGAGCAAAGCAAGGCACTGGAACAAGTTACCCGACAGATCTACACCTATGGCAGTGCTGGGGCAGTGCTGCTGGCTTTAACACTTGCACTGGCTCTGCGCCGTCCGCGCCAACAAATTGTGCATGCGCTTGGCAGTGTCAGCCGCAAAATCACTGGTTTTCAGCCCGAGCGTTATACCGATCGCGCTGTTGGCCGCCCGGCGGCACCTGCAAAATCAGGGCTGACCCTGTCAGGAAGCATCTCGGGCAGAAACATAAGTCTGCCACTTGAGATTAAAACGCTGGCGAATGAAGCACACGGCATCAGCTTGGGGCGACAGCGCGATCTGGTGGATTTTTGTTTGGAGGATCCGACCGTTTCGCGTCGCCACTTGCGTTTCAGTCTTAACAATTCATCCATTGAAGTGGAAGACCTGAACTCAAGTGGTGGGACCTACCTCAATGGCAAGCAGCTGTTGCCTTTCCGCAAGGCTGCGGTCAAAGTAGGCGACCGTCTGAAGCTCGGCAATGTGGAGCTTTGGGTCAGTCAATTGTAGAAGGTGAGGGGATTACGTGAACTATCGTTACATCGGCAAAAGTGGCCTGCGTGTCAGCCCTATCTGTATGGGCACCATGAGTTTTGGCAGCTGGAGCGACGAAAAAGAGTCTTTCAGAATTCTGGATAAAGCGTACGAGCGCGGCATCAACTTTTATGACACCGCTGAAGTGTACCCGGTGCCGCCGAGAGCAGAGACTGCGGGGCTGACCGAAACCATCTTCGGCAAATGGATCAAAACCAAAAACCGTGACTCGTTGATTATCGCCACCAAAGTGGCAGGAGCCGCTTCCGGGTGGTTTGTACCGCCGATACGCGCGGGCATGACCGCAATTGATCGTCATCATATTGAGCGTGCCGTAGAGGGCAGCTTGCAGCGTATGGGCCTGGATTATATCGATCTGTATCAGGTGCATTGGCCGGATACCGTGGTGCCGATTCAGGAGTCCATGGCGGCGCTGGATCGTCTGGTTGAAGCGGGAAAAGTGCGTTATCTGGGCACGTCCAACGAAAATGCCTATGGTCTGACCAAGGCGAACACGGTGGCGGACTATGAGGGGTATGCGCGCTTTCAGTCGATTCAGAATAACTTTTCTTTGTTGAATCGGCGTTTTCTGGATGAACTGGCGTTGGTGTGCCGTAAGGAGAACGTGTCGTTGCTGCCGTATTCGCCAATTGGCGGGGGGATGTTAAGCGGCAAATATAATGCGGACAAAATCCCGGGGAACAGTCGGTTTGGTGAGTATCTGCAGCTTGAGAATCCGCGGCAGCGGGCGATGGCGGATCGTTTTCTGAACAAGGGTACCTTGGCGTCTACGGCGCGTTATATCGAGATTGCGCGGGATGCAGGTATGTCGCCGACAACGTTGGCGGTGGCGTGGAGTATGAATTTTGATTTTGTGGCGTCGACCATCATTGGGGCGCGGACGGCGGATCAGCTGGATGAGTCGTTTGCGGCGTTGGATGTGACGTTGTCGCCGGAGGTGCTCAGAGCTTGTGATGCTGTTCACAAGGATATTTTGTATCCGATGGGGTGATGCCGTTACTGACATCTCAGAAAACAGAGCGCATGGGAAGTGGGGTACGGCACAGTCTTGAATAACGCACGGGAAGTGGGGCGCCGCACCTGACCGGCCGCATCATTTGAGGGGGCGCCCGGCGGTGCGCAACTTGTATGTTCTTCCCTGACAGGTCATAAAGGGCTTGTCGGGGTGGAGGGACTAGCGCAACTTCTGGCGATTCGTACTGCACAGACTCGTTGAGAACTCGTCCCACCCCTCACTAAAGGTGCCAATA
>JAUYSM010000029.1 GCA_030696315.1 Pseudohongiella sp.
GCTGCAATTTATTGTATTTGGCATTCTGCTCGGCGGCGTTAAAGGCGGTATCGAGCGATTGGCCAGAGTGGCAATGCCGGTATTAGCCGTCATGTTGGTGCTGCTGATTCTGTTTGTATTGACGCTTGATGATGCCATGCTGGGTGTGCGCTATTACCTGATCCCTGACTTCAGCCGGTTTAATGGCGGGGTGTTAAACGCTGCGCTCAATCAGGCATTTTTCTCGCTTTCACTGGGTATGGGCATCATGATTACTTACGGCTCCTATTTCAGCCGCCAGGATCGTATCGTGAGCTCGTCCAGGCTGGTGGCAACAGCGGATACTGCAGTCGCATTTTTGGCAGGTCTGCTCATTCTGCCAGCCATTTTTGCTTTCAATCCATCAACCAATCCGGATGATTTATCGTCCAGCAGCATCGGTCTGATCTTTACCTACCTGCCGCAGATATTCCTGTCCATGCAGGATGCTGTGGGTTATGTCGGCGCCAGTATGGTTGCCGGCAGCTTCTTTGTGTTGGTGTTTTTTGCTGCGCTGACCTCGCTGGTTTCAATTCTGGAAATCCCGATTGCGTATATGATTGACGAACACAATTTTTCACGTCGCAAGGCGGTGCTCATCCAGGCAGTATTGGTGACAACCTTTGCTGCGCTGGCCGCTTTGTCATTCGGGATGTCACCGTTCTTGACTGATTTTATTCCTTACGGTGGCGGCACTCGGTCGTTCTTCGATCTGATAGCAGATACCTTCTCGGAAGTGATTCTGCCGCTGGTTGGTTTTATGGTGTGTTTGTACTGCGCTTACCGTTGGCGCGATGGTTTTGTGGAAGAGCTCAGTCAGGGCGATGAGTCCCTGAAAGGGAGCTTCCTGCAACGTTACCTCAGTTTTTCGCTGCGCACTTTTGTGCCTGTGGTGTTGATGTTTGTATTTATCAACTCGGTTGCCCAGAAGTACTTTGCGGTGGATCTGCTGATGGTGTTTGCCGGATGACCGCTTGAATGATTACGATTGAACGCAGTGCCCTGGTGCCTTTTTCAGCACAACAAATGTATGCGCTGGTGGATGATGTCAGTCAGTATCCCCAGTTCATGCATGGTTGTATTGCGGCAGAAGAAATCAGCAGGACACCCGAAGAGCTGATTGGCAAGTTGACGCTGGGGAAAGCAGGGCTGCGTTATTCGTTTACGACCCGCAATAGATTGATACCTGGCCAAGGCATGGATCTGACCTTGGTTGAGGGGCCGTTCAAAAGCTTCAGTGCAACCTGGCACTTCAAAGCACTGACTGAAGATGCTTGTAAGGTCAGCCTGGATATGAAGTTCGATTGGGCCGGTGGTTTGCTGGGCATGGCTATGGAAAAGTTGTTTCAGCATTCTGCCAACTCGCTGGTCGACGAGGTTGTTAATCGCGCGCACAAGGTCTACGGTCCCAAATGATCCAAGTGGAAGTGGTGTATGCGTTGCCGCACAAACAGTACAAAGTGAAAGTGGCAATGTCGGCAGGTGGTACAGCCCTGGATGCACTGCGCTTGAGTGAGCTGCAGTTATTGCTGCCGGATACCGACTTGCAGCAGTTGGAGATGGGTATATATTCTCGCTTGCTGGATGGTCGCAGCAGTCCGGCGCCGGCGGACTATGTCATGAGGGATGGCGACAGGCTTGAATTGTATCGACCCTTGCAGCTCGATCCTAACAAGGCGCGCCTGCTGCGTGCTGCCCGCAAAAAGAAACGCAAATAAACCTTAGATGGAACAACAGGATAGTTTGATGAGTGACCACAACTCCCCAGGCGACAACAAAAAACCGCAGGACAGTCTGTTTCAACGCATCGAACACGGCCTGCGTGAATTTTATGTGGCGCCTTACCGGCAGACCTTTGCGCGTGCCCAGCGTGACGAGGATGACCTGTTTATGCTGATGGTGTTTGCAGAAACCTTGGGTGTGCCTAATCCCGCAGCCTACTACACTCTTGAATTGTTGCCTGTTGTATATGATCGTTTTCATGATTGGCACCGTCGCATGGGCATGGAGCACTCACCATTGGATCACGTCAAATGTTGTTAGAGTTGGCCGCGCAGCGGCGCGTATTATTTTTTGGAGGCAAAGGCGGTGTCGGCAAAACCACAGTGTCCGCGTCCACAGCATTAGCGATGGCCGATGCTGGCAAGCGGGTGTTGCTGGTATCAACCGATCCTGCACACAATCTTGGGCATTTGTTTGATCGCAAAATAGGCCCGTCTCCGGTACGTCTTGCGCCAGGATTGGATGGACTGGAACTTGATCCTGAATTGACTGTTGAGAAGCATCTGGAAGAGGTGACCGCTGCGCTGCGCAGAATCATGCCTATCCATCTGGCTTCTGAGATCGACAAACACATGGCACTGTCGCGTGATGCGCCCGGTATGCAGGAAGCTGCCATTCTGGAGCGTATTGCCGAGGTGGTTGAGCAAAGTTCTGCTTATGATCTGATCATTTTTGATACTGCGCCGTCCGGGCATACTGCACGCTTGATGGCCTTGCCGGAAATGATGTCAGTTTGGACAGATGGTCTGATCAAACGCCGTGAAAAAGCCGACCGATTCACGGCAGTGCTCAAGAGTCTTGCCAGTGATAAGGACATGGGCAACAAAACCTTTGGCGGTGCACCGCATGAGATTGAGGAAGATCGTGAAAGTCGCATCCGCCGCATGCTGAACCGGCGCAAACAACGTTTTGCCGGCTTGCGAGATGTAATTGCGGATCACCAGAAAACCGCGTTTGTGATTGTGCTGGCTGCTGAGCGTTTGCCTGTGCTGGAGACCATTGAATTATCCGAGCAGCTGGCGAGGGCAGGTGTCAACGTGGCTGCATTGATTGTAAACAAACGTTTGCCTGACGGTTTACAGGGATTTTTGGCTGAGCGAAAGACCCAGGAAGAGATCCATCTTGCAACACTCACCCGGCATTTGGGCAAATTACCGCGGCACGACCTGATTCTCGCTGCGCATGATGTCCTTGGCGTCGACGGATTGCGGCAATTTGCCAAAGATTTTTGAGGTGTATCAGTAAAACGTCATCAAAGGTTCTGGGGCATTGTGATAACACCTGTATCAGGACTACGATGAGTTAAGTGTTTCTTCTCGCTTAGTAGTAACGATTTATCGGTTGACCTTTATAAACAATAAAACAGGGGTATCAAAAGATGCAAAGATCCGTCGCTACGTTTGCCCGAAAGTTCAGCGTGACTCAAAAAGTCCCGGCTGTGTGCGCGCTGGTTTTAAGTTCGATGTTGGTCGCCTGCAGTGGTGCAGACGAAAGTTCAGCACCAGCGGCCACTGAGGTGGTGTTGCCTGTCAGCTTGAATGAAGTGATGGTGGCGCTGATCAATAAAGCAGCAGATCCAATCTGGGCAGCTGTCTGGGCTGGCCCGCAGTCCGATCACGATTGGCGTGAACTTGAACATCTTGCCTATCAGGTAGAGCTGGGTGGTGCGCTGCTCAAGTACCCGGGAACCGGGCCCTTGGATCAAGCCTGGACATCAAACCCTGATTGGCAACAATTGGCAGAACAGTTGAGTCAGGATGGTAAACGCGCTGTTAATGCAGTGCGCAGTCGTAACATGGATTTGATGGAGCGCGCGGGCGGGCAGTTAGTGGATACTTGTGAAGCGTGTCACCGTGCTTTCAAGCCTGATTTGCCAACCATGGACATGTTTGGTGAACTGCCTGCCCGACCACCAGTGTCAATTCCATAACAATCGAGCTAAACACCAAAAGTTATTCTGGCGTCGCGTCTGCTGTCTGGCAGGCGCGGCACAGACCGTGAAATTCCAATTGCTGGCGCGCCAGTGCAAAGCCAGTGTCTTCAATATTGGCACTGAGCTCCTGCAGAATCGCTTTGCGAATGCCAACTTCATCGACAGACTTGCAGCCGTCACAAATCAGAAACTGCGGAACCTCATGTGCGTGGTTGCAACTGATATGTGAGCACGGCAGGTATTGGTTGGTGGTTTCCAGGCGATGCACTAACTCATTGTCTTTCAGGAAGTTAAGCATGCGATAAACCGACATCACGGACAGGGTTTTGCCGTAAAGGTCGCGATACTGATCAGCAATCTGATAAGCAGACAGTGGTTCTGCCGATTCCAATACAACTTGCAGGATGCGACGGCGTTTGTCCGTGAGTTTGGCGCCTTGCTCGGCGCAAATGGCCTGTGCACGATCGAGCACCTGCTGAACGTCAGCTTTGTCAGCCCCTTCGGGACGCAGCCCGGTGCTTTGTTTGGTGCTGACCGCCGGGCGGAAGCTATGGAAATCGGTGCTGCTCATGGCCAAGGATCTACTCGTGTTATCAGATTCAGGAGTTGCTATCCGCATCATCGCTGGCCGAATTGGCTGAATCGAACCAAGCCGACTCGGGACCGGGTGCAAAGTCACCACTCAAACTGGTCAGTAATTCATTTTCGAACATCAGTGTCACACGTTCTTGCCCGCGCACCCCGCCGCCGGGTTGGTAATTAAACACATAATCCCAGCGATCTTGCTCATAAGGATCACGTACCAGCGGGGTCCCCATCACAAAAATGACCTGCCGACGCGTCATGCCGGGCTCAAGTTGGTCTATCATTTCCTGAGTAATGATATTGCCCTGAGCAATCGCAATTTTATAAACGCCTGGAAACTGCGGTACACGCATGCCGGAACATGCACTGGTGGCGAGCGCCAGTATCATGACTGCTGCAAGTGGAGCGTATGATTTTAAAAGGCTTTTTTTGATGCTTATGCTTTGCATAGGTTTACCGGATACTCTTGTCGACAACGGGCTTAAACTTTCATCTGTCTAACTTAGTGTGCATAATACCCCAGCCCATCCAAAAACTCACTCCAACTGTACGAGAGTTGATATGTCCTCAGAAAATCAGGAATTACGCAAAGCTGGTCTGAAAGTTACCTTGCCACGAGTAAAAATCCTGCAATTGTTGGAAAGTTCGGAAACTCGCCATCTGAGTGCCGAAGATGTCTACAAAGCATTGATTGAAGCGGGCGAGGAAGTTGGGCTGGCTACGGTTTATCGGGTACTGACGCAGTTTGAATCAGCCGGTCTGGTCATGCGTCACCGTTTTGAAGGTGGCCACTCGGTGTTTGAATTGCATACCGTTGAGCACCATGACCATCTGGTCTGCAATAAATGTGGCCGGGTTGAAGAGTTTCTTGATGAGACCATCGAGGCAAGACAAGACAAAATTGCAGCCGATTTTGGTTTCGAAATTACCGATCACAGCCTGTATCTCTACGGGATTTGCGCAGACTGCAGGATTTCCTGAACAGGCGGTATCAGGCAGACAATAACTCTCTGGCGTGTGCCAGGGATTCATCGCTGATGCTGCCCTGCTCAGTCTCACCGCCCAGCATGCGCGCGATTTCTTGTGTGCGCTGCTCGCTGCTCAACTCAATCAGCTGCGAGTGAGCGCTGTCACCGTCAGCAGCTTTGCTGACGCGATAGTGCTGGTGTGCCTGTCCTGCAACCAGCGCCTGATGTGTGACACACAAAACCTGACCACGCTCTCCCAGTTGCCTGAGCAGTTTACCCACAGTACGTGCTACCGCACCGCCGATGCCCACATCCACTTCATCAAACACCAGACAAGGTATCTGTGAGGTCATTGCGGTAATTACCTGAATTGCCAGGCTGATGCGGGACAGCTCACCACCTGACGCAATTTTGCTCAAGGCACGCGCAGCCTGACCACGGTTGGTGCTGATCAAAAACTCTGTCTGTTCCAAGCCATGGGCTTGCGGGTTGTTCGACTCATTTGGCTGCAGATGCACCGTTAGGCTGGCTTCGCCCATAGCCAGTGCCTGCAACTGTTGATTGACTGCAGTGCCAAGTTTATCCGCTGCGCGTTGGCGCTGCTGGCTAAGGGTGCTGGCCAGACCGCTCCATGCCGTATGCAAGCGCTTGAGCTCAAGTTCCAGATGCTGCATTTGATCTGCATTGTGCGACACGCTGGCTAGTTGATCTTGCAAACGATGCTGCAGCCCGGCAAGTTCATCCGGCCGCACCTTATGTTTGCGTGCGAGCTGGTGAATATCATTAAGCCGTCGGTTGAGCTGTTCAAGGCGGGCCGGATTGATATCGATGCGATCGGCCAGACGGCTCATCTCATCGGCGGCTTCCTCGACTTGGATCAAGGCGGTGTTGAGCATGTCTTCAACGGATTCCAGTTGTGATGCAACACCTGTTTTAATTTCACCCTTTTTATGGTGTGTCAGCTGGCCTAACAAGTGCAGCGCTTGCTGCAGTTGTTGTCGGATATTGCCATCGTCCTGTTCCCGACAGATCAGCAGCAATGATTGGATGCCGGCTAGTCTGGAGTCTGCCTGAGCCAGCTCATCCAGTTCCTTCTCCAGTGACTCAAGTTCGTCTGAACCAAGCTGCAACTCTTCGAGTTCGTTGAGTTGATAGCGAGCCAGCTCATTCAACGCTGCTTGCTCTGCGACCAGGTCACGCAGATGCTGCAAACGCTGATGACTGTCTCGCCACTGAATGGCAAGCTCGCGAAGCTGCCTGACCTGTGCGGAATGTCCGGCAAAATCATCAAGCAACTGCTGGTGGGTGGCTTTTTTGAGTAGCGAATGGTGTTCGTGCTGGCTGTGGATATCCATCAGCAGTTCGCCCAGCGCGGCCAGCGCTTGCAGCGTGACAGGCGTGTTGTTAATCCACGAACGCGACCTGCCGTCGGCACCTACGGTCCGTCGGATCAGGCATTGAGCCGGTTCAGGTGCCGCGCTCAAGGTGTTTTCATTCAGCCATGCCAGCGCCGCAGGCAGTGCGCCAATATCAAACTCTGCTGTAATGTCGGCGCGTTCACAGCCATCCCTGACAACATCGCGGTCTGCTCTGTCCCCCAGCACCAGACCCAGTGCCCCCAGAATAATGGATTTGCCAGCGCCGGTTTCGCCCGTAATGGCCGTCATTCCCGCTCTGAAACTAATATCAAGGGCAGAGGCGATGGCGTAATTTTGTATGGACAAGTTGATCAGCATGGTTTTGGTACTATAGTTGCCACCGACAGCCTCAGCCCGGTGTTTTTACATGCCGGGGATGTCAGGTTTCCCGCATGTGGTT